>NZ_JBVJCB010000014.1:0-195964 GCF_055589025.1 Streptomyces sp. NPDC041968
GCCCTGGGCGAGGCGTGGGTGGCGGGAGCCGGGGTCGACTGGTCCGCCGTCGTCCCCACCGGACGCCGCGTGGAACTGCCGGCCTACGCCTTCCAACGTGAACGCTACTGGCCGCGCCCCGTGATGTCCGGTGACGTGTCCGCGGTGGGCCAACAGGGCCTGCACCACGCGATCCTGGGCGCGGCCGTCGTCCTGCCGAGCGGCGGTGCGGTGCTGACGGGGCGGTTGTCGCAGTCGTCGCACCCCTGGCTCCAGGACCACGCGGTGCGAGGCCAGGTACTGGTCCCCGGTACCGCGTTCGCGGAGCTGGCACTGCGCGCCGGTGACCAGATGGGCTGTGGGTTCCTGAGGGAACTGGTGCTGCGGACGCCGCTGGTGCTCTCCGCCCGGGCCGGTGTCGCGCTCCAGGTCGGCATCGGGGCGCCCGACGAATCCGGTGACCGCTCCATCGAGGTGTGCTCCCGCCCCTCCGACGACGCCGCATGGGTGTGCCACGCGACCGGACTGCTCGGCGAGTCCGGCGCGGACGCGCCCACGGAGTCGACGACGTGGCCGTCGCCCGGCTCACGTCCCGTGGACCTGGCCGGCTTCTACGACGGACTCGCGGAGGCCGGCTACGGCTACGGTCCGGCGTTCCAGGGCCTACGAGCCGTATGGCGCGACGGGGACACGGTCCTCGCCGAGGTGGAACTGCCCGAAGCGGTCGACGCCGCGGGTTTCGGCATCCATCCGGCGTTGCTGGACGCGGCCCTGCACGCCGTCGCGGTCACCGCCGACGCCGACTCCGGCACCCGACTCCCCTTCGCCTGGCACGGCGTCACACTCCACGCCACCGAGGCGACCGTACTCCGCGTCGCCCTCACCACCACCCCCGACGGCCTGAACGTACGAGCCACCGACCCCACCGGCGCACCCGTCGTCACCGTCGACGCCCTCGTACTGCGCGACATCACCCCCGACGCCCTGCGGCAGATCGGTGAACAGCGCGTGCGCGAGGCCCTGTTCGCCGTCGACTGGACCGTGCTGCCCGACCCCGACCCCGGCAACGCCCCGCCCGACCCCTCCGCATGGCTGCGCCTCGACCCCGACGGACCGGCCCCGGCACACGACACGCCGCCGCCCTCCGTCACCCTCCTCACCCTCCCCCGATCCGCGCCCGACGCGACCCTGTCGGCCGACACCGTCCACCTCACCACCCAGAACGTGCTCCGCACCGTCCAGAGCTGGCTCGCCGACGACCGGTACCTCGACACCCGTCTGGTGGTCGTCACCCGCGGGGCCGTCCCCGCCGTGCCCGGTCAGACGGTGACCGACCTCGCCGGGGCGGCGGTCTGGGGCCTGCTGCGCTCCGCCCAGTCCGAACACCCCGGCCGTATCCTCCTGCTGGACCGCGACCCCGCCGGCACCGACGGCGACATCTGGCCGAACTGGGCCGTCACCGACGACGAACCACAGGTCGCGATCCGCGACGGCCGGGCCCGCGCACCCCGCCTCGTCCGCCCGCCCGCCGACGCCGGTCTGCCCCTCCCCGCGGGACCCGCCGCCTGGCGACTGGACGTCACCGACGAGGGAACCCTCGACCACCTGGCCATGCTCCCCGCGCCCGACGCCGACGCCCCGCTGACCTCCGGCCAGGTGCGGGTGGCCGTACGCGCCGCCGGTGTCAACTTCCGCGACGTCCTGATCGCCCTCGGTATGTACCCGGACCGGGCGCAGATGGGCGCCGAGGCGGCCGGCGTCGTGACCGAGGTCGGCCCCGAGGTGCACGACCTCGCCGTGGGCGACCGGGTGTTCGGCTTCTTCACCGGCGGTATCGCCTCCCGCGCGGTCACCGACCGGCGACTGCTGGCCCCCGTGCCCAGCGGATGGACCTTCGCCCAGGCGGCCGCGGTACCGGTCGTGTTCGCCACCGCGTACTACGGGCTGGTGGACGTGGCCCGCGCCCGGCCGGGCGAGTCGGTGCTCGTGCACTCCGCCGCGGGCGGCGTCGGCATGGCAGCGGTACAACTCGGCCGCCACCTCGGCCTGGAGGTCTTCGGCACCGCCAAGCCCGGCAAGTGGGACACCCTGCGCGCCGCCGGCCTGGACGACGCGCACATCGCCTCCTCCCGGGACCTCGCGTTCGAGCAGCGTTTCCGCGCCGCGAGCGACGGCCGGGGCGTGGACGTGGTGCTGAACTCGCTCGCCGGCGAGTTCGTCGACGCGTCCCTGCGGCTCCTCGGCGACGGCGGCCGGTTCGCCGACCTGAGCCGCACCGACCTCCGCGACGCCGCACAGGTCGCGGCCGACCACCCGGGCGTGCGCTACCAGGCGTTCAACCCCGCCGAGGCCGGCGCAGACCGGATACGGGAGATCCTCGCCGAGGTCCTCGCCCTGTTCGACGCCGGCACACTGGACATGCTGCCGGTCACCGCCTGGGACGTACGGGACGCGGTGTCCGCCTTCCGGCACATCAGCCAGGCCCGGCACGTGGGCAAGAACGTGCTCACGGTCCCGAGGCCGCTCGACCCCGACGGCACGGTCCTCATCACCGGCGGCACCGGCACGCTCGGCGGTCTGCTCGCCCGGCACCTGGTCACCGCCCACGGGGCACGGAACATCCTGCTGCTCAGCCGCCGGGGCGCGGACGGCACCGACGCGACCGAACTCCTCGCCGACCTGCGTGCCGCGGGCGCCCGGGCGACGGTGGCGGCCTGCGACGCCGCCGACCGTAGCGCGCTGGCCGACGTACTGGCGGCGATACCGGACCGGCATCCGCTGACCGGAGTGATCCACGCGGCCGGCGTCCTCGACGACGGCGTCTTCGAGTCGATGACCCCCGAGCGGGTCGCGGCGGTGCTCCGCCCCAAGGTGGACGCCGCCGTCCACCTGCACGACCTCACCCTGGACACCGACCTCGCCCTGTTCGTGCTCTACTCCTCCGCCTCGGCCACTCTCGGCACCGGCGGCCAGGCCAACTACGCGGCCGCCAACAGCTTCCTCGACGGGCTCGCCGCCTACCGCCGCGCCCGCGGACTGCCCGCCCAGTCCCTCGGCTGGGGCCTCTGGCAGCAGGCCAGCACCATGACCGGCCACCTCCTCGGCGACGCCACCCCGACCGGGAGCCGGACGGGCTCCACCCTCGGCACCGAGCAGGGCCTGGCGCTGTTCGACGTCGCGGCCGCGACACACATCCCGCACCTGCTGCCCCTCCCCCTCGACCTCACCCGGAGCAGCGACGTCCCCGCCCTGCTGCGCGGCCTGATCCGCCCGGCCGGCCGACGCGCGGCCGGCCGGAACGAGGAAACCCACAACGCCCTCGCCACCCGGCTGCACGGACTCTCCGCCACCGACCGGCGCGACCTCCTCCTCGACCTCGTCCGAGGCAACGCGGCGACCGTGCTGGGCCACGCCCGGACCGACGCCGTCGGCGTCCGCCAGGCCTTCCGCGACCTCGGCTTCGACTCGCTCACCGCGGTCGAACTCCGCAACCGGCTGAACGCCGCGACCGGGCTCCGGCTCCCCGCCACCCTCGTCTTCGACCACCCGACGCCCACCGCGCTCGCCGAACACCTCGGCACCCGCCTGGGCGGCGAGCCCGCCCCCGTACCGGCGACGCCCCCGACGACCGCCGCCGCACCCGGCGAACCCATCGCGATCGTCGGCATGGCCTGCCGGCTGCCCGGCGGGGTCGCCTCGCCGGCCGATCTGTGGCCGCTGGTCAGCGAGGGCGTGGACGCGACCTCCGGCTTCCCGGCCGACCGGGGCTGGCCGCGGGACCTCGTCGGTGCCGAGGCGGCGCGCGGCGGGTTCCTGGACGAGGCCACGCACTTCGACGCCGCCCTCTTCGGGATCTCGCCGCGCGAGGCCCTCGCCATGGACCCGCAGCAACGGCTGCTGCTCGAAACCGCCTGGGAGGCGTTCGAGTCCGCCGGTATCGCGACCTCGGACGCGCACGGCTCCTCCACCGGCGTGTTCATCGGTGCCGCGCACGCGCAGTACGGCCACGGCATGCGCCTGACGGACAACGCGCTCGGGCATCTGATGACCGGCACCGCGACCAGCGTGGCGTCGGGCCGGCTGGCGTACACCTTCGGCCTCGAAGGACCGGCCGTCACCGTCGACACCGCGTGCTCCTCGTCGCTGGTGGCGCTCCACCTGGCCGTGCAGGCACTGCGCAACGGCGAGTGCGGGATGGCGCTTGCCGGCGGGGTGACCGTCCTCGCGACCCCGGGTGTGATCACCGAGTTCGACCGCCAGCGCGGTCTGGCCTCGGACGGACGCTGCAAGGCCTTCTCCGCCGGCGCGGACGGCACCGGGATGTCCGAGGGCGTCGGCCTGCTGCTGGTGGAGCGGTTGTCGGACGCGGAGCGGCTCGGCCACGAGGTCCTGGCCGTGGTGCGGGGGAGCGCGGTCAACCAGGACGGCGCGTCCAACGGTCTGACGGCACCGAACGGCCCCTCCCAGGAGCGGGTGATCCGCCAGGCGCTGGCGAACGCGCGGCTCGCGCCGTCGGACGTCGACGCCGTCGAGGCGCACGGCACCGGCACCAGGCTCGGCGACCCGATCGAGGCGCAGGCGCTGCTCGCCACGTACGGACAGGGCCGCGACGCGGACCGTCCGCTGTGGCTCGGTTCGGTGAAGTCCAACATCGGCCACACCCAGGCCGCCGCCGGCGTCGCGGGCGTCATCAAGATGGTGCTGGCGATGCGGAACGGGGTGCTGCCGCCGACTCTGCACGCGGACGAGCCCACCCCGCACGTCGACTGGTCGACTGGCGCGGTCGAACTGCTCACCGAGCCCCGCCCGTGGCCGCTGGCCGACCGGCCCCACCGGGCCGGTGTGTCGTCGTTCGGCATCAGCGGCACCAACGCCCACGTCATCCTGGAGGCCGCGGGACCCACGCCCTCCGACGCCACGCCCACGCCCATGCCGACGCCCGGCCCGGTCAGCTGGCTGGTCTCCGCGCACACCCCCGAGGGCCTGCGCGCCCAGGCGGCACGACTGGCGACCACCCTCGCCGCGTCGCCGGCCGGAGCGCACGACGTGGCCTGGTCGCTGGCCACCACCAGGACCGCGCTGGACCACCGCGCGGCGGTCGTCGGCGACGACCACGGCACGCTGGTGGCGGGGCTGACCGCGCTGGCCTCCGGCGACCCCGCCGCGCACGTGGTCTCGGGCGCGGTCGCCGAGGGGCGCACGGCGTTCCTCTTCACCGGCCAGGGAGCGCAACGGGCCGGCATGGGACGAGGGCTGTACCAGGCGTACCCGGTGTTCGCCGAGGCGTTCGACGCGGTCTGCGCGGAATTGGACCGACACCTGGAACGCCCGGTCCGCGACGTGGTCTTCGACGGGACCGACCTCGATCGGACGGTCTGGACGCAGGCCGGGCTGTTCGCGGTGGAGGTCGCGGTGTTCCGGCTGCTGGAGTCCTGGGGCGTGGTCCCCGACGTGTTGGTGGGCCACTCGGTCGGTGAGATCGCGGCCGCCCACTGCGCGGGCGTGTTCCCGCTCGCCGACGCGTGTGCGCTCGTCGCCGCACGGGGCCGGCTGATGCAGGCACTGCCCGCCGGCGGGGCGATGCTGGCGGTGCGGGCGACCGAGGCGGAGGTGGTCGAGGACGTACGGGGCCGGCTGGACGTCGCGGCGGTGAACGGACCGACGTCGGTGGTGGTCTCCGGTGACGCCGCGACCGTCGACGAGTTCGCCGCGAAGTGGTCGGGGGAGGGGCGCAGGACCAGCCGGCTCACGGTGTCGCACGCCTTCCACTCGACGCTGATGGAGCCCATGCTGGCGGACTTCGCCTCGGCCGCGGAGTCGGTGGCCTACTCCGAACCCCGTATCCCCCTGGTCGCCGCGACGGAGGGCGGGCAGCCGTCCACCCCCGAGTACTGGGTGCGCCAGGTACGCGGGACCGTCCGGTTCGCCGACGCCGTACGGGAGGCGACCGCACGCGGCGTCACCCGGTTCGTCGAGGTCGGCCCCGACGGGGTGCTCTGCGGAATGGCGCAGCAGAGCGCCGGCGACGCCGTGTTCGCGCCGGTACTGCGCCGTGACCGGGACGAGCACGAGACCGCCCTGGCCGCGCTCGGCCGGCTGTGGGCCGCCGGTGCGGAGGTCCACTGGCCGGCGGTGTTGCCGGCCGGGCGCAGGGTCGCCCTGCCGACGTACGCCTTCCAGCGGGAGCGGTACTGGCCGGAGCCGGCGGCGGCGGTCGACCCGGCCGCACCCGCCGACGCGGACGAGGCGCGGTTCTGGGAGGCCGTCGACCGCGAGGATCCGGCCGGTCTCGCCGACACCCTCGGCCTGCCCGACGCCACCACCCCCCTGGACGCCCTGGTCCCCGCACTCTCCCGGTGGCGGCGCTCCCGTCGGCAGGAGTCGGTGATCGGCTCGTGGCGCTACCGCGTCACCTGGACCCCGCTCCACCACCTCACCGGCACCACCGCCCCCCTGACCGGCACCTGGCTGGTCGCTGCCGCCCCGGCCGACGCCGAACCGGCCGCCCGCCTCGCCGAGGCACTGCGCGCCGCCGGAGCCGAGGTCGCCCCCCTGGACCGCGAGGCCGACCCACGGGGCGCCCACGCCTGTGCCACCGTCGCCGGAGTCGTCGCCCTGGCCCCGACGTCCGCCGTCGTCACCGAGTCGGTGGCGCTGCTGCGGCAGTTGCACGAGGCGGAGCTGGACGCGCCGGTGTGGATGCTCACCAGCGGGGCGGTGTCGATCGGCCGCTCCGATCCGCTGCGCGAGGTGGCCCAGGCGCAGGCCTGGGGACTGGGGCGGGTGGCGGCACTGGAACAGCCGCGCCGCTGGGGCGGTCTGATCGACCTCCCGGCCGACTTCGACGCCCGTGCCGCCCGCGTCCTGGTCTCCGTACTGGCCGGTGGCACGGGCGAGGACCAGGTCGCCGTACGGACCTCCGGCGCGTACGGCCGCCGCCTGGTCCGCGCCGCCGCCGGCGAACCGACCGGCACCCCGTACACGCCCTCCGGGACCGTCCTCATCACCGGCGGCACCGGAGCCCTCGGCAAGAGGGTGGCCCGCCGGCTGGCCGAACGAGGAGCACCGCGCCTGGTCCTGCTCGGACGTCGCGGCGCCGACACACCGGGCACCACCGAGCTGGTCGCCGAGCTGGCCGCGCACGGCTGCGGGGCGACCGTCGTCGCCTGTGACGTCACCGACCGGACGGCGCTGGCGGCCGTCCTGGACGCGATCCCCGAAGAGCACCCCCTGACCGGCATCGTGCACGCGGCCGGCGCCGCACAGGCCGTACCGCTCGCCGACACCGACGAGGCCGAGATCACCCGCGTCCTGGACGTCAAGGTGACGGGCGCGGCTCATCTCGACGAGCTGACCCGTGAGACGGACCTGGACCTGTTCGTGGTCTTCTCCTCGATCGCGGCCACCTGGGGCAGCGGCGGCCAGGGCGTCTACGCGGCCGCCAACGCCCACCTCGACGCGCTCGTCGAGCGGCGGCGGGCGCACGGACGCAGCGGCACCTCCGTGGCCTGGGGGCCGTGGGAGGGCGACGGGATGGCCACGCAGGGCGGAGCCGAGGAGTACCTGTACCGCCACGGCCTGGTCGCCATGGCACCGGACCTCGCCCTGCGCGCGCTGGAACGCGCGGTGGACCTCGACGAGAGCTGTGTGACCGTCGCCGACGTGGACTGGGAGCGGTTCGCGCCCGCCTTCACCTCCGGCCGGGACAGCGCTCTGCTCACCGGACTACCGGACGCGACAGAGGCGTTGGCACCGGCGACCGTCGCCGCCGACCGCGGCTCGACCTTCCGCGACGAGCTGGTCGCGGCACCCGAGAGCCGCCGCCACGGCATGCTGCTCGACCTGATCCGGGCCCGTGCGGCCGTCTCGCTCGGGCATGCCTCCGCGGAGGCGATCGAGCCGGACCGGTCCTTCCGCGACGCCGGTTTCGACTCGCTCACCGCCGTCGAGCTGCGCAACCTGCTCGGCGCGGACACCGGGCTGACCCTGCCCGCCACCCTGGTCTTCGACCACCCCAACCCCACCGCACTGGCCGAGCACCTCTCCGCCGGACTACTGGAGCCGACCGGCGCGGTCGCCGGCACCACCGCCGTCGGCGCCGCGGACGAACCGATCGCGATCGTCGGCATGAGCGCCCGCTATCCGGGCGGGGTGCGCGACGCCCAGCAGCTGTGGGACCTCGTCGCACACGGGGTCGACGGCACCGCCGAGTTCCCGGCCGACCGCGAGTGGCCGCGGGACGTCGTGGCCGGAGCGGCCGCACGGGGCGGATTCGTGGACGGGGCCACGGAGTTCGACGCCGGTCTGTTCGGGATCGGCCCGCGCGAGGCGCTCGCGATGGACCCCCAGCAGCGGCTGCTGCTCGAAGCCTCCTGGGAAGCGTTCGAGTCCGCCGGACTGAATCCGCGTTCACTGCGCGGCCGGCCGGTCGGCGTCTTCGCCGGCGCCTCCTCCTCCGGGTACGGGGGTCCGGGCGACGGCCTCGAAGGCGCCGGCGGGTATCTGCTGGCCGGCACCGCCAACAGCGTGATCTCCGGCCGGGTGGCGTACACCTTCGGCCTGGAGGGACCCGCGGTCACCGTCGACACCGCGTGCTCCTCGTCACTGGTGGCGCTGCACTGGGCGGCGCAGGCGCTGCGCAACGGGGAGTGCGAGCTGGCGCTGGCCGGCGGTGTGACGGTCATGGTGTCGCCCGCGGCGTTCGCCGAGTTCGACCGGCAGGACGGACTGGCCTCCGACGGGCGCTGCAAGTCGTTCGCGGGCGGCGCGGACGGCACCGGCTGGGGCGAGGGCGTGGGAGTCCTGGTACTGGAGCGCCTCTCCGACGCCCGCCGCAACGGCCACGACGTCCTCGCGGTGGTACGCGGCAGCGCGGTCAACCAGGACGGCGCGTCCAACGGCCTGACCGCACCCAACGGCCCCTCCCAGCAGCGCGTCATCCGCCAGGCGCTGGCCACCGCGGGCCTGGCTCCGGACGAGGTCGACGTCGTCGAGGCACACGGCACCGGAACCCGCCTGGGCGATCCCATCGAGGCACAGGCGCTGCTGGCGACCTACGGACAGGGCCGGGACGAGGACCGCCCGCTGTGGCTGGGCTCGGTCAAGTCCAACATCGGCCACACCCAGGCGGCCTCGGGCGTGGCGGGAGTGATCAAGATGGTCATGGCCATGCGACACGGCGTACTCCCCGCCACCCTCCACGTGGACGAGCCGACCCCGCACGTCGACTGGTCCGCCGGCGCGGTGCGGCTGCTCACCGAGGCCCGGCCCTGGACGGTCACCGACCGCCCGCGCCGGGCCGGGGTGTCGTCGTTCGGCATCAGCGGCACCAACGCGCACGTCCTGCTGGAGGGCGCACCGGCGCCCGACGACCAAGCGTCCCCACCCGCGCGTGCCCCACGCCCCCTGGGCTGGACGCTGTCCGCCAAGACCGCCGCCGGTCTGCGGGCCCAGGCCGCGCTCCTGCGCGGGCTGGTGGCCGACCCCCACGTCGACCCGTACGACGTGGCCTGGTCGCTGGCCACCACCCGGGCCGCCCTGGACCACCGGGCGGTGGTCGTCGGCACCGACCGGGACGAACTCCTCGCCGGGCTCGCCGCGCTCGCCGACGGCAGGACCGCCGCCCACACGGTGTCGGCGGAAGCGACGCGGGGGCGTACCGCGTTCCTGTTCACCGGCCAGGGCGCGCAGCGCGCGGGCATGGGACGTGGACTGTACGAGACGTTCCCGGTGTACGCGGACGCGTTCGACGCGGTCTGCGCCGAACTGGAACCGCACCTGGACCAGCCGGTGCGGGACGTGGTGTTCGACGGCACCGGCCTGGACCGGACGGTGTGGGCGCAGGCCGGACTGTTCGCCGTGGAGGTCGCGGCGTTCCGGCTGCTGGAGTCCTGGGGCGTGGTCCCGGACGTGCTGCTCGGCCACTCGGTCGGTGAGGTGGCCGCCGCGCACTGCGCCGGGGTGTTCTCGCTGCCGGACGCCTGCCGACTCGTAGCGGCACGCGGGCGGCTGATGCAGGCCTTGCCCGCCGGCGGCGCGATGCTCGCGGTGGAGGCGACCGAGGCCGAGGTCGTCGAAGCGATCGAGGGCCGGCTGGACGTCGCGGCGGTGAACGGCCCGTCGTCGGTGGTGGTGTCCGGCGCGGCCGGGACGGTCGAGGAGTTTGCCGCCCTCTGGCGCGACCAGGGACGTCGTACGCGCCGGCTGACCGTGTCGCACGCGTTCCACTCGGCGCTGATGGAACCGATGCTCGCCGAGTTCGCCGCCGTGCTGGAGAAGACGGACTTCGCCGAGCCCCGCGTCCCCGTCGTGTCCGACCTGACCGGTCGGCCCGCCGAACCCGGACTCCTGTCCAGCCCCGACTACTGGGTACGACAAGTTCGCGAGACGGTGCGGTTCGCCGACGGGGTCGAGCGGTTGCGGCTCGACGGCGTGACCCGCCTGGTGGAGCTGGGCCCGGACGGAGTGCTGTGCGGGATGGCCCGGCAGACCGACGCCGACGCCGTGTGCGTCCCGCTCCTGCGAGCCGACCGGGACGACACCGTCACCGCGCTGCTCGCCCTGGCCCGGCTGTGGACCGGCGGCGCGGACGCCGACTGGTCGACGACGGCACCCGGCGGCCGCCGGGTCGCCCTGCCCACCTACCCGTTCCAGCGCGACAGGTACTGGCCGCGCGCCGTCACCGCCGCCGCGCCACCGGCCGCCCGTACGACGGACTCCCGTTTCTGGGACGCGGTCGAGCACGAGGACATCGACGCCCTCGCCGACCTCCTGGACGACCCCCGCACCCTGGACCTGCTCGGCGCGGCGCTGCCGATGCTCTCCTCGTGGCGGCGACAGCGGCGCAAGGAGTCCGCGATCGACTCCTGGCGCTACCTCGCGACCTGGCGCCCGATCACCGACCTGTCCCCGACCCCGGTACTGACCGGACGCTGGCTGGTGGTCGTCCCGCAGTCCCAGCCGACCCCCGCGCCCGCCCAGGAGGTCTCCTCAGCGCTGGTCGGCGCCGGCGCCGAGGCCGTCCACCTCGTCCCCGCCGGCGCGGACCGGGCGGCCCTCGCCGTCCAGCTCGCCGAGGCCGGACCGGTGAGCGGGGTGGTCTCCCTCGCGGCCTGGGCGGACGACCGGACGCCTCGCACCGAGCCGTCCGCCGGCCTTCGACTGACCCTGTGCCTGCTCCAGGCGCTCGGCGACGCCGGAATCGACGCCCCCCTGTGGGCGTTGACCAGCGGCGCCGTCTCGGTCGGGCGGTCGGACGCGTCGCCCGCCGCGGTGCCGGCGCAGCTCTGGGGACTCGGCCGGGTGGCGGCACTGGAACAGCCCGACCGGTGGGGCGGCCTCCTCGACCTCCCGCCCGTGCTGGACGCCAGAGCCGGGGCACGCCTCGCCGCCGTCCTCGCCGGCGGGACCGGTGAGGACCAGGTGGCGGTACGCGCGGCCGGCGTGTACGGCCGTCGCCTGGTGCGCGCCGAGTCCGCCGGCAGCACCCCGTGGTCGCCGTCGCGGCCCGGCTCCGTGCTGGTGACCGGTGGCACCGGAGCGCTCGGCGCGGTGGTCGCCCGCTGGCTCGCCGACCGGGGCGTACCCCACGTGGTCCTCATGGGCCGACGCGGTCAGCGGGCTCCGGGAGTGGCCGAGCTGGTCGCCGAACTGGCCGACGCGGGGACCCGGGTCACGGTCGAGACCGGCGATGTCACCGACCGCGCTGCGTTGGCAGGCGCCCTGGAGCGGCTCCCGGCCACACACCCGCTGATCGGTGTGGTGCACGCCGCCGGGGTACTGGACGACGGCACGCTCGACGCGCTCACCCCGGAACGCTTCGAGACGGTACTGGCCGCCAAGGTGTCCGGACTGGTCGCCCTGGACGAGGCGACCCGGGGAGCGGAACCGGAGTTCTTCGTGGCCTTCTCCTCGCTCGCCGGAACGGTGGGCAGCGCCGGACAGGGCAACTACGCCGCCGCCAACGCCTTCGTCGACGCGTGGATGCACGGCCGCCGGGCCCGCGGGCTGCCCGGGGTCTCGGTCGCGTGGGGCCCCTGGGCGCAGGACGGTATGGCGGCCGACGACCAGGCGGTCGCCGACCGGCTGCGGCGCGGTGGCCTGTCGCCGCTGGACCCCGAACTGGCCGTCGCGGCGCTGGCGGGTGCCCTGGTCCCCGGCGACCAGGACCCGGTGATAGCCGACATCGACTGGCCGCTGTTCGCGGCCGGGCTGACCGGCGCGCGCCCCAGCGCCTTGCTGACCGAACTGCCCGAGGCGGCGTCCGCCCGTACCCCGGCCGCCGAGGCCGACCCGGCCACGGAGTTCCGGGCGGAGCTGACGGCGGCACCGGCGGCTCGGCGCGGCGCGCTGCTGCTGGCGGCGGTCCGCTCGTGGGCGGCGACGGTGCTGGGCCACGGCTCGGCGGAGGCGGTCGGTGCCGGCCAGGCGTTCCGGGACCTCGGCTTCGACTCGCTCGCCGCCGTCGAGTTCCGGAACCTGGCCGGCGTACGGACCGGGCTGCGGTTGCCCGCCTCCCTGGTCTTCGACCGGCCGACCCCGGCGGAGCTGGCGCGGTACCTCGGCGAGGAACTGTTCGGCGGCGAACCGGCGCCGACACCGGCCGTCGTCCCCGCGACCGCGACGGGAGCCGCCGCCGAGGCGGACGAGCCGTTGGCGCTGGTCGGCATGGCGTGCCGCCTGCCCGGCGGCGTCGGTTCCCCCGAGGACCTGTGGAAACTGCTCATCGGCGGGGTGGACGCCATGACGACGTTCCCCACCGACCGGGGCTGGGACCTCGCCGCGCTCCCCGGCCTCCCCGCGCTGCGCGGCGGATTCGTCGACGGCGCCGCGGAGTTCGACGCGGGCCTGTTCGGGATCAGCCCGCGCGAGGCGCTGGCGATGGACCCCCAGCAGCGGCTGCTCCTCGAGACGGTGTGGGAGACCTTCGAGTCCGCCGGAGTGGACCCGCGCGCGGTGCGCGGTCGCTCCGTCGGGATGTTCGTCGGCACCAACGGACAGGACTACCCGGTGGTGCTGGCCGCATCCGCCGACGAGGGCCTGGACGCCCACACGGCCACCGGCAACGCGGCGGCGGTGTTGTCCGGCCGGGTGTCCTACGCCTTCGGCCTGGAAGGGCCGGCGGTCACCGTCGACACGGCGTGCTCGTCGTCGCTGGTGGCGCTCCATCTGGCCGCACAGGCGCTGCGGCGCGGCGAGTGCGATCTGGCGCTCGCCGGTGGTGTGTCGGTGATGTCCACCGAGGCGGCGTTCACCGAGTTCGCCCGGCAGGGCGGCCTGGCGGACGACGGCCGCTGCAAGGCCTTCTCGGCCGACGCGGACGGCACGGGCTGGGGCGAGGGCGTCGGCGTACTGCTGGTGGAGCGGCTGGCGGACGCCCGCCGCAACGGGCACCAGGTCCTCGCGCTGGTACGGGGCAGCGCGGTCAACCAGGACGGCGCCTCCAACGGCCTGACCGCCCCCAACGGACCCTCCCAGCAGCGGGTCATCCGGCAGGCCCTGGCGGACGCGCGACTGTCGCCGTCGGAGGTCGACGCGGTCGAGGCACACGGGACCGGCACCAGGCTCGGCGACCCGATCGAGGCACAGGCGCTGCTGGCGACCTACGGCCAGGACCGGGACGCCGACCGGCCGCTGTGGCTCGGCTCGGTCAAGTCGAACCTGGGCCACACCCAGGCGGCCGCCGGTGTCGCGGGCGTGATCAAGATGGTGCTGGCGCTCCGGCACGGCACCCTGCCGCCCACCCTGCACGCCGATCAGCCCACCGAGCAGGTGGACTGGTCGGCCGGCGCGGTGGAGCTGCTGACCCGGGCCCGGCCGTGGCCCGAGGCGGACCGCCCGCGCCGGGCGGGCGTCTCCTCGTTCGGCATCAGCGGCACCAACGCCCACATCATCCTGGAGGCCGAACCCGTCCCGGCGGACGAGGCCGCCCCGAACGAGCGCCTGAGCGACGGGACGACACCGCCCTGGCTGGTGTCCGGCCGGTCCGCCACCGCGCTCGCCGCACAGGCGAGGAGGTTGCACGCGGCCCTGACCGCGCAGCCGGAGGCGGCCCCGGCGGACGTCGCCAGGTCCCTGCTGGCCCGGGCCGACCTCGAGCACCGCGCGGTGGTCATGGGCACCGGCCGCGACGACCTGCTCGCCGGCCTCGCCGCACTGGCCGACGGCGCACCGTCCGCCGACCTGATCTCGGAGACGACCGGCGAGGGCCGTACGGCGTTCCTGTTCACCGGGCAGGGTGCCCAACGGGCCGGCATGGGAAGGGAGCTGTACGAGGCCTTCCCGGCCTACGCCGACGCCTTCGACGCGGTCTGTGCCGAGCTGGACCTGAAGTACGAACGCCCCGTGCGGGACGTGGTGTTCGACGGCGACGGGCTCGACCGGACCGTATGGGCCCAAGCCGGCCTGTTCGCCGTCGAGGTGGCCGTCTTCCGGCTGCTGGAGTCCTTCGGCGTGGTCCCCGACGTCCTGCTCGGCCACTCGATCGGGGAGATCGCCGCCGCCCACTGCGCAGGCGTCCTCTCCCTGGAGGACGCCTGCGAACTGGTCGCGAAGCGCGGACAGTTGATGCAGGCACTGCCCGCCGGCGGCGCGATGCTCGCGGTCGAGGCGACCGAGGCCGAGATCCTCGACGCCGTACGGGGCCGACTGGACATCGCCGCGGTGAACGGCCCGTCGTCGCTCGTGGTCTCGGGTGCGGCCGAGGTGGTCGAGGAGTATGCCGCGAAGTGGTCGGCCGAGGGCCGCAGGACCAGTCGTCTCACGGTGTCGCACGCCTTCCACTCGGCCCTGATGGAACCGATGCTGGCCGAGTTCGCCGAGGTCGTGGAGGCGATGACGTTCGCCGAGCCCCGCATCCCCGTGATCCCCGCGATGGCCGGCGCGGAGCTGACCGCCCCCGACTACTGGGTGCGGCAGGTACGCGAGACCGTACGGTTCGCCGACGGAGTACGACAGCTGACCGAACAGGGCGTCACCCGCTTCATGGAACTCGGCCCGGACGGCGTGCTCTGCGCGATGACCCGCCGGTCCGGTGCGACCGGCGCCTTCGCCCCGGTCCTGCGGCGGGACCGAGACGAGGTGCGCACGGCGTGGGAGGCGCTCGGCCGGATCTGGGCGGTGGGCGTGGACGTCGACTGGGCGGCGGCGGTGCCCGCGCACGGCCGACGGATCGCACTGCCCACGTACGCGTTCCAGCGTGACCGGTACTGGCCGGAGCCGGCGACCTCGGCACCGGAACCGGCACCGGCCCAGGATGCGGTCGAGTCCCGGTTCTGGGCGGCGGTGGAGCGCGAGGACGTGACCGAGGTCGCGAGCGCCCTACGACTGGCCACCCGACCGGACGCGCTCGCGGAGGTGCTGCCGGCCCTGTCGTCCTGGCGACGGCAGGCACGGCAGCACGCGGCGGTGGACGGCTGGCGCTACCGGGTGGAGTGGACACCGGTCGCCCTGCCGGACGCCCCCCTGGACGGCACCTGGCTCCTGGTCACCGAGGCGGGCGACGAGGACGGCGGCGACGTCGGGGAAGCCCTCCGCGCGGCCGGCGCCCACGTCATCCCCCTGACGGTCGACGCGACCCGTCCCGACCGGCACGAGCTGGCCGCCCGGATCGGCACGGCGATGGCGGGCGACCTGCGCGGAGTCGTTCACCCGGCGGGCCACCGGGCCGGCCTGGCGGTGGCCCTCACCCTCGTCCAGGCCCTCGGCGACGCCGGGTGCGCCGCTCCGCTGTGGACCCTGACCCGTGGCGCCGTCGCGGTCGACGCGGCGGACCGGGTCACCCGGGCCGAGCACGCGGGGCTGTGGGGCTTCGGGCAGGCCGTGGCGCTGGAACACCCGCAGCGCTGGGGCGGCCTGGTCGATCTGTCCACGGACGGCGACCAGGACCTGACCCGGCTGGCCGCCGTACTGCGCGGGGACTCCCACGAGGACCAACTCGCCCTGCGCGACGGCCGGGTCCACGCCCGGCGCCTGGTCCGGGCCGACCGACCGGACCCCGCCACCACGTCCTGGACGCCGTCCCGACCGGGCACGGTCCTGGTCACCGGCGGCACCGGCGCACTCGGCGCCTCGGTCGCGCGGTGGCTCGCCGGACGCGGGGTGTCGCACCTGCTGCTCACCAGCCGTCGCGGTGCGCGGGCACCGGGAGCCGACGAACTGCTCGCCGAGCTGAGGGCCCTGGGCGCGGATGCCACGGTCGCCCCCTGCGACGTCGCCGACCGGGACGCGGTGGCGGAACTCCTCGCCGCCGTACCGGCCGACCGCCCCCTGCTCGGCGTGGTCCACGCCGCAGGCGTCGCCCGGTCCGGCCCGGTGGAGACCACCGGACTCGCGGACATCGCGGAGACCACCGACGGCAAGGTGCTCGGCGCGGCCCATCTGGACCAGCTCACCAGGGACGCCGATCTGGAGCTGTTCGTGCTCTTCTCCTCCATCGCCGCCACCTGGGGCAGCGGCGGCCAGGCGCTCTACGCGGCCGGCAACGCCTATCTGGACGCGCTCGCCCAGAGCCGCGCGGACCGGAAACTGGCCGCCGTCTCGGTGGCCTGGGGACCGTGGGCCGGCGCCGGCATGGCGGTGTCCGGAGAGGCGGAGGAGTTCCTGCGCCGCCGCGGCCTGACACCGCTCGACCCGGCCCTGGCGATCACCGCGCTGGCCCGGGCGGTCGACGGCGGCGAGACGAACGTGACCGTCGCCGATGTGGACTGGGCCCGGTTCACCCCGGCGTTCACCTCCGGCAGGCCGAGCCCGCTGCTGCGCGAACTGCCCGAGGCCGCCGACGCCGCAGCGCGGACCGGGGCACCCGCCGAGGAGGAGGCCGACACCGGGCTACGGGACCGACTCGCCACGCTGAGCACCGCTGAGCGGCTGGCCGAACTGACGGAGCTGATCAGAAGCGCGCTCGTCGTCGTACTCCGCTACGACGCGGACGAGCGGATCGACGGTGCCCGCCCCTTCCGGGACCTCGGGTTCGACTCGCTGACCGCCGTCGAGTTCCGTGACCTGCTGGCCCGCCAGTGCGGTACGCCGCTGCCGTCGACGATCGTCTTCGACCACCCGACGCCGGCCGCCCTCGCCGACCACCTGCACGACATGCTGCCCGGCGGCGATCCGGTCACCGACGTCGAGCCGCTCATCGGGGCACTGGACACCCTGGAGGCGGCGATGGCCGACTCGCCGCCGGACGGACTGTCCAGAGCACGGGTCACCGTCCGCCTGCAGGCGTTCCTCGACAAGTGGACCGCCGACCGGCCGGCCGCCGCGGACAGCGCCGCGACCGACCGCATCCAGGCCGCCGACGACGACGAGCTGATCAACCTGATCCGCGACCAGCTCGGAGACGGGGCACTCGACTGATCCGAGACAGGGCTGAGGAGCATTGGGCTCAGGAGCACCGGGCCCGGACGAGGGCCGCCGCCCGGGGCGGACGACGTGTACGTGTGCGCCTCGCTCCTCAGCCGCTTCGCGGCCGGTGCGCGGCGGACGGACGAGAACGCGGAGGTGCCGCGGGCACGGCGATGACATCCTCCGGGCCCGCGGGTCTACCCTTCCGGCAGCGATGGCCGGAGATCACCGAACGGAACGGGTAGCGCCATGACGCAGTTGCTGCGGGTCCAGAACTTCACCGTCTCGAGTGACGGATTCGGCGCGGGCGAGGGGCAGAGCCTGGAGCGACCCTTCGGCCATGCCGATCCGCTGAGCCTGATGAGCTGGGCCGGCACCACGGCCAGCTGGAAGATGCGGACGGAGCCGGGCGGCAGCCGCGGACTGGACGACTACTTCATCCGCGATCACGACCACCACGTCGGCGCCGAGATCATGGGTCGCAACAAGTTCGGCCCGCAGCGCGGCCCCTGGGAGAACGAGGAGTGGCAGGGCTGGTGGGGCGACGAGCCGCCGTTCCACACCCCGGTCTTCGTCATGACCCACTACGTCCGCCCCTCCTTCACCCTCTCGGACACCACCTTCCACTTCGTCGACGACGACCCCGCCGAGGTCCTGGCACGGGCGAAAGAGGCCGCCCAGGGCAAGGACGTCCGCCTCGGTGGCGGTGCCACGACCATCCGCGCCTTCCTGGAGGCGGGCCTGGTGGACACCCTGCACGTGGTGGTGGCTCCGACGGTCACGCTCGGCTCCGGAGCCCGCCTGTGGGAGTCCCCGCGCGAGCTGACCGACCGCTTCCACCTCGACGTGGTCCCCAGCCCCAGCGGGGTGGTGCACCACCTGTTCTGGCGGAAGTGACGGCGCGGGCTCCGGGTATCACCAGGGAAGAACGGGACCCGGGCCACGGCGGAGCCGCCCTCACGACCCACCCGCCTGCCGCTCTCGCCGGGGCGGGATCGCGCCCGGCGGCAGGCGGGGCCGGGTCACGCGACCGCCGTCCCCTCCAGCTCGACCAGCCGGCCAGGCACCGCCAGCCGCCTCACCTCGAGCATCGTGGTGGCCGGGGCCACCCGGCGGCTCCCAGCCGCGACGCCAGCACGCCGTAGTGCGGCATCAGCAGATCGACGTCGGTCGTGAAGACGCCCAGCCGGACCAGGTGCGCGAGGGACATGCCGGCCCGTCCGAGCACGGCCCTTCCACTGTCACATCGACTCCTGTCGCTCGATCGGGCATGCGTACGCCCTGCGGCGCGGTCGCCGCCGTCGTGGACGCCGCTGCTCCAGAGCCTGCCGACCATTCATGACACCGATCGTCATGTATTGGATAAGGTCCCCCCATGCGCGCCGACAGGCTGGTCTCCCTGGTGCTGCTGCTCCGTCAGCGCGGTCGGCTGACCGCGGACACGCTGGCCCGCGAGCTGGAGGTGTCCACCCGCACCGTGCTGCGTGACATCGAGGCGCTGTCCGCGGCCGGCGTCCCGGTCTACGCCGAACGCGGTCGGCACGGCGGGTTCGCGCTGTTGCCCGGCTTCCGGACCGAGCTCACCGGACTGAACCACGAAGAGGCCCTCGCCCTGCTGACCGCCGGGACCGCGCGCGGCGAGCAGGCCTTCGGTCTCGGCTCGGCGCTCGCCTCGGCGACGCGCAAGGTGGTCGACGCTCTGCCCGAGAGCCACCAGGCCGCCGTGAGCGACGCGGCCGCACGCATCCTCGTCGCACCGGAGACCGACCTCCTCTCACGCCGGACGCCCATGGAGGAGGTGCCCGGCAGCACGATGGCCGAGATCCGGCGCGCGGTCCTCACGGGCCGCAAACTGCGCCTCCACTACGCGGCCGTGGACCGGGCACCGCAGTGGCGCACGGTCGACCCGATCGGCCTGGTCACCGTGCGGGACCGGGGCTACCTGCTGGCCACGCGGTCCGGCGCGGACCGCACCTACCGGCTGTCCCGGATCCTGGCCGCCGAGGAGCTGCCCGAGCCGGCACAGCGACCGGACCGGGTCGATCTGGACCGGGTCTGGCGGGAACGCTGCGCGCGGTTCCTGTCCGGCGACCACATCGCCGTGCTGATGCGGCTGAACCCGGAGCGGAGGGAGGACCTGCTGAACACCGCCGTAGCGGTCCGCGCCGCGGACCCGGAACCGAGCCCCAGCCCGGAACCGAGCCCCAGCCCGGAACCGAGCCCGGAACCGGACGGCCGGCTGCGGCTCGAGGCGACCTTCCAGGACCTGCGGCATGCCGAGTGGGCGCTCTGGCAGCTCGGCTCGGACGCGGAGGCCCTGACCCCGGAGTCGCTGCGCACCTCCCTGCACCGCCGCGCCGCCGAGATGGCCACCCGTTACGGACCGGCATCCGGCGCTTGACGCCAGGCGCCGACCGGCGGCCGGCGCCTCAGGAGAACCGGTACCCGGTGAAGTCGGCGATGCGGACGTACCCGAGGCGCCGGTAGAGGGCGTTGCTGGTCGGGTTGTCGGGGTCGGTGAACAGGACGACGTCCGTCGCGCCCGCGGCCAGCGCGGCCCTGCTCACCGCGACCGTCACGGCCCCCGCGTAGCCGCGGCCCCTGCGGCGGGCCGGGGTGTAGACGGGGTCCACCCGGACCATGCCGCCGACGACCGAGGTCGCGGCCGCCATGGAGACCGGGGTGCCGTCCGGGTCCTCCCAGAAGGTGAAGTGCCGGTCGCCGAAGCGCGAGTCGTCCCAGGAGCCGGCGTCGATCAGGTCGATGGACCGTTGTTCCCCCACGGCGACGCAGAACTCGCGGCACCAGCCCACGACCTGCTCCCGGTCCTTCCCGCCGGCTGCGCGCCCCCGGCCCTCCGGGTGCGGCCGCGGCGGCGTGAGCGTGCCGAGGCGGTAGAGGTGCGTCCGCCAGAAGGGCACCGCGGAAGCGCCCGTGTGCCGCTGCCACGCGTCGGCGAAGGCACCGGCGGTGTCGTGGTCGGCGATGACGTCGGAAGGGCTGTGCCCGAGGGCGGCCAGGTGGGCGGCGAGGGCGTCGGCCTGCTCGCGGGAGAGGGGGGTGAGGCCCAGGCGACCGCGCGGAGTGCGATAGAAGACGGCGCGCACCGCGCAGTCCGACTCCAGCAGGCCGAAGACGGGAACTTCTCCGTCGTGGTCGGCCGCTGCGCGCGTGCGCAGTCTCTCGATGTCCGTCAGCGGGGTGTTGTGCAGTGCGGGGCGCGAGCGCAGGAAGCCGCCGGCCCGGGCGAGGAACGCGTCGACGTCCTGGGTGAGGTGCCAGTCATCCGAGATCATGCCTCATGCTCCCGGACGCCCCGCGGCCCGGGGAACACCTGCTCGGCATCCCCGGGCCGAAGGCCTCCACAGGGCAGCCACGGTGCGCGCCCCCCTCGATAAACTGCCGCCGGGCAGCGCACCGAGTTCAAGGAGACCCCGATGCCGGCACACGACCCGTCCGTCCGCGGCTCCGTCGGCGCGGCCGGGGCGGCGGGTGCGGGCGGGAGGGGCGGGGCCGGCGATACGCGTGACCCGGCCGCACCGGCGCCGGTACGCCAGGTGCTGTCCGACAGCGTGTACGAGGACATCAAGGCCCGGGTGATGGACCACGAGATCGCCCCGGGCGCGCGGGTCGGCATCGAGGCACTGGCCCGTACGCTCAACGTCTCACCGACGCCCGTGCGCGAGGCGCTGGCCCGGCTGGAGGCCGACGGCCTCGTCGTCAAGCGCTCCCTGTCCGGGTACCGGGCGACGGCCCTGCTGACCCGCCGGGGAGTGGAGGAGCTGTTCGAGATGCGGCTGCTCCTGGAACCGCGTGCCGCCGCGCTGGCCGCGCTGCACGCCGACGAAGGGCAACTGGACGCCCTGGAGGAGACGCTGGAGGCCATGCGGGCCCACCCCGGCCCCGGCGGGCCCTACGCGTCGTACCGCGATTTCGCCGCCCTCGACCAGCGCTTCCACGAGGTCGTCGCCGGGGCCGCGCGCCGGCCGCTGCTCGCGGACGCGGTGGAGCGACTCCACGCGCACCTGCACATCTTCCGCCTGAACAGCTCCCACGACGCGGGCGATCCGACCCCGGACGAGCACGAGCGGGTGGTGCGGGCGATCCTGCGCCGCCGGGCCGAACGCGCGGCCGAGGCCATGGCCGAACACCTCACCCGCAGTCTGGAGCGCCAGCTCGGTCGGCTGGAGGGATGACGGGCACGGCAGGGGCGGTTCCGGGTGTCGCCCGCCCGGCGGGCGCACCGTCCAGGCGGTACACGCGCGTCGCGGTGCCGGACCGCACCTCGGCCCGTCCGGCCGGGTCCAGCTCCGCAGCGAGGTCCCGTGCCGAGGCGACGACCTCGCCGTAACGTGCGGCGAGGGTGCACACCGGCCAGTCCGAGCCGAACATGACGCGTCGGGGGCCGAAGGCATCGAACACGGTGTCGGCGTACGGCTTGAGGTCGGCGACCGTCCACGACGCCCGGTCGGCCTCGGTCACCATGCCGGACAGCTTGCACACCGTGTTCGGCAGAGCGGCCAGTTCCCGCACCCGTCCCGCCCAGGGTTCCCGTGCCCCCGACGCGATCGGCGGCTTGCCGAGATGGTCCAGGACGAAGGTGAGACCGGGCACGGCGGCGGCCGCGCGGGTCGCCGCGGGCAACTGGTGCGGCCGCACCACCAGGTCGTAGACGAGTCCGGCGGCGGCGACGGCACGCAGGCCGCGCAGGACCTCCGGACGGGTCAGCCAGTCGGGGTCGGGCTCCCCCTGGACCTGGTGGCGGACGCCGCGCAGGAAGGCGCCCCCGGGCAGCGAGGCGAGCCGGGCCAGTTCCTCGGCGACACCGGGCGCCGTCAGATCGGTCCAGCCGACGACCGCCGCGATCAGCTCGCTGCCCGCGGCCAGGGCCAGCAACTCCGGTGTCTCCTCGGCCGCGTTCACCGTCTCCACCAGCACGGTGGCCGTCACCCCCGACGCCCGGGCCTCGGCCTCCAACTCCGCCGGCGCGAAGGACCGGCGGAGTGGCGCGAGCCCGGGGCCGTCCAGCCACGCCTGGTCGCGTACGGCGAGGTCCCAGAGGTGGTGGTGGGCGTCGACGACGTTCACACCCCGCCCCCTGTCGGCACCGGAACCCCGCCGCCCAGTAGCCCCTGGACGCGCAGACCGTCCCACAAGGCCCCTGGGACCGGCCCGCGGTACTGCGCGACGGCGTCCCGGACCTGGTCCGCGGAGCGCGCGCCGACGAGCACCGAGGCGACCGCGGGGTGCCCGAAGGGGAACCGCAGCGCGGCGCGACGCAGGGGCACGCCGTGCGCCTCGGTGGCCTCGCGCAGCCGCTCCGCCCGGCGCAGCACCTCACCGGGCGCCGGAGCGTAGTCGTACGTGGCCCCGGGGGCGGGGGCCGCCAGCAGCCCGGAGTTGAAGACGCCGCCGACGATCACACTCCGGCCCCTCGCGCCCGCGGCGGGCAGCAGCGTCTCCAGCGCACCCTGTTCGAGCAGGGTGTAGCGGCCGGCGCAGAGGACGGCGTCCACGTCCGTGTCCGTCAGGAAACGCGTCAGCATCCGGCTCTGGTTCATGCCCGCGCCGATCGCCCGGACCACGCCCTGCGACCGCAGCTCCTCCAGCGCCGGATAGGCCTCCCGGAACGCCTGCTCCTCGTGCCCGTCGGGGTCGTGGAGCAGGACCAGGTCCACGCGGTCCGTCCCGAGGCGGCTGAGACTGTCCTCCAGCGAGCGGCGTACACCGTCGCGGCTGAAGTCCCACCGCCGCCGGTGGGTGGCCGGCCCGGCGAAACCGTGCGCCAGGTCGTCGCCGCCTCCGTCGTACGGGTCGAGCACCCTGCCCACCTTGGTGGACAGGGTGTAGCTGTCCCGGTCCTTGGTGCCGAGGACCGCGCCCAGCCGGCGCTCCGACAGGCCGAGGCCGTAGTGGGGGGCGGTGTCGAAGTAGCGGACGCCCGCGTCCCAGGCGGCCTCCACGGCGGCCGCCGCCTCGTCGTCGCCCACCTCCTCGTACAGACCGGCGATCGCGGCGGCGCCGAAACCGAGTGCGGTGACGGGGACCTGGCCGCGGCCCAGGGTCCGAGCCGGCAGCGCGCCCGCCGCGGCACCCCCCGCCGTCACCGTCCCTCCGGGCGCATCCGCAGTCCCTGCATGCCGCCGTCCACGGCGAGGGATGTGCCCGTGACACCGGCCGCGGCCGGGCTCGCCAGGTACACGATCGCGGCGGCCACCTCGACGGCGGAGATCAGGCGGCCCACGGGCTGGCGGGCGTCGAGCGCGGCCCGCTCGGCGGCGGGGTCCGCCGCCCGTTCGAGGAGGCGACCCACCCACGGGGTGTCCACCGTCCCGGGGTTCACGCAGTTGACGCGGATGCCCTCGCGGACGTGGTCGGCCGCCATGGCGAGGGTGAGCGCCTGCACGGCGCCCTTGCTCGCGCTGTACAGGGCGCGCTGCGGGAGTCCGGCGGTGGCCGCGATCGAGCACGTGTTGACGACGGCCGCGTACGCGGAGGCGCGCAGGTGGGGCAGGGCGGCCCGGGTGGTCCGGACGATGCCGAGGACGTTGACGTCGAGGACCCGGTGCCACTCGGCGTCGTCGTTGTCCTCGACCGTGCCCGTGGCCCCGATGCCGGCGTTGTTGACCAGGATGTCGATGCCGCCGAGGGCGTCGGCAGCGGCGGTGACGGCGGCGCGTACGGAGGCGTCGTCGGACACGTCGGCGACGTAACCGCGCAGCGGCCCGCCGACCGGGGACGGGTCGAGGTCGAGCACGGCGACGTCGGCGCCGCGGGCGACCAGCAGGTCCGCGGTGGCCCGGCCGATGCCGGAGGCGCCGCCGGTCACCAGGGCCGTGCGGCCCGACAGTTCGCTCATGTGCGGAGGTCCTTCCCCTGACCGGCGAGGTCGGCGGCCCAGAAGGAGCCGTCGGGATAGCGGTACGTGCTGATCGTCTCCGGGCGCATCCGGGACGAGAAGCCGGGCATCGTGGGCGCCGTGTAGTGACCGTCGGAGACGACCGCGGGATCCTCGAAGTGCTCGTGCAGGTGGTCGACGTACTCGATGACCCGGTCGTCGGTCGTGCCGCTCAGGGCGACGAAGTCGAACATCGCCAGGTGGCGCACCAGTTCGCACAGGCCGACGCCGCCCGCGTGCGGGCAGACCGGGACGCCGAACGCGGCGGCGAGCAGCAGCACGGCCAGATTCTCGTTGACGCCGCCCACGCGTGCCGCGTCGATCTGCAGCACGTCGATCGCGTCGGCCTGCAGCAACTGCTTGAAGACGACGCGGTTGTGCACGTGTTCCCCGGTGGCGACCTTGACGGGTGCCACGCCCCGGCGTACGGCCGCGTGACCGAGGACGTCGTCGGGGCTGGTGGGCTCCTCGATCCAGTACGGATCGCTGTCGGCCAGCGCGTTGGTCCACTCGACGGCCTCGCCGATGTTCCACCGCTGGTTGGCGTCGACGGCGATGCGGACGTCCGGGCCGACCGCCGCGCGGGCCGCGCGCAGCCTGCGGACGTCGTCGGCGAGGTCGGCACCCACCTTGAGCTTGATCTGCGTGAAGCCGTCGGCGACGGCCTGCTTCGCCAGCCGCACGAGCTTCCGGTCGGAGTAGCCGAGCCAGCCGGGGGAGGTGGTGTACGCCGGGTACCCGCGGGAGAGCAACAGCGCTTCGCGGTCGGCGGCGCCCTCCTTGCCCGCGCGGAGCAGCGCGACGGCGTCCGCACGGCTGAGCGTGTCCTCGATGTAGCGGTAGTCCACCTGGTCGGCGAGCCATTCCGGTTCGGCGTCCGAGAGGAGCTTCCACACCGGTCGGCCGGCCCGTCTGGCCGCCAGGTCCCAGACGGCGTTGACGACGGCGCCGACGGCCATGTGCATCACGCCCTTCTCGGGGCCCAGCCAGCGCAGTTGGCTGTCACCGTTCAGGGCCCGGCTCACCACTGCGGGGTCGGCGCACACGGTGTCCACGGACAGACCGACGACGTGCTCGCGCAGCGCGGCGACGGCCGCCGTCTGCACCTCGTTGCCGCGTCCGATGGTGAACGCGAAGGCGTGTCCCTCCAGCGGGCCGCCCGGACCCGGAGCCGCGTCGGTACGCAGGACGACGTAGGCGGCTGAGTAGTCGGGGTCGGGGTTCATCGCGTCGGAGCCGTCGAATTCGCGTGAGGTGGGGAAGCGGATGTCGACGACCTCGACGTCCGTGATGCGCGGCGTGCGGTTGCTGTCCATCGCCCTCTTCACGCGTCCGGTCCGACGCCGACGGTCCCTCACCTCACCGCCGGGACGCCCCACCGGATCCCATAGGATTCAGTTGTCGTGATGCTCGGTCAGAGTCCGTCCCCACGTCAAGGCCCGTGCCAGGATCACCGCCTTCGAGCCCCGGGCGGACGCAGGATCATATAGGAACGCCGCATCCGACACGAGGCTCTGCACGGTGCCTACGAAGCCGCGTGGGCGGAGGGGACCGGGGTGCGCGCACCCTTCCCGGCAGGCGGGCGGCCAGGGCGACCGCGGTGCGGGCCGCGGGCAGGGTCATGATCCCGGCGACACTGGTCCGGCCGGCGAGGTAGGCGTCGAGACGGCGCCACGCCAGGGGCAGGCGGGTCAGGGCGGTGTGGATCACGCCGGGAGTGCGGGTGAAGAGGTCCGTCAACGCGCTGCTGGCGCGCATCCCGGCGCCGAGGACCACGTCGACACCAGGGAGCGCAGGTAGTCCCGCTTGGCGTCGCTGTCCGCGGTGGCCCAGACCTCCGCGCCGCAGATCCGCGCGAGGTTCACCGCGGCCAGATCGGTGCCGCCGCTCGCCGAGTGGATGAGCACCTTCTCGCCGGGCCGGAGCCGGGCCCGGTGCCGCAGGGCGTACCAGGCGGTCAGGCAGGCGCACGGCAGGGCGGCGGCGTCCCGCGTGCTCGTCCCGTCCGGTACCGGCAGGACGCACGCGGCGCGCACGGTCGCGTGCGACGACATGACGGCCGCCTGGGCACCGTCGACGCACATGGCGGCCACCCGGTCGCCCTCGCGCACCTCCCGGACGCCCTCTCCGACGGCGGTGACGACACCCGCACCGTCGAACGCGCTGACCTCGGGGCACTCCTCGCCGGCGGTGAAACGCTGGTACACGCCCATGGCCTGGAGCACGTTGGTGAAGTTGACGCCGGTGGCGTCGAGACGGACCTCCACCTCGCCCGGCCCGGGGCCGGCGGGGGTCTGGGCGACGAATTCGAAGGAGTCCAGGTCGCCGGGGCGCGCGAGGCGCAGTGCCACCCGGTCGTGTTCCCGGTCGGCGCTCGTCATCTCCCCCTGCCGACCGGCCGGTTGGACGGCCGTGCCGTGCCGTCCGCACTGCCGACGTCTCACGTTCCGTGACCGCCCCGTGACCGCCTCGTGCGAGGATGTGGCCCGTGACCGCTTCGTCCTCCCTGCCCGCCACCGATGGCGCGCCGCGCAGTCGCGGTCTGGGCCCCCGCACCGCTGCCGGGTTGGTGTTCGGGTCCTCGGCCGCCGTGCTCGTGGTCGAGATCGTCGCCCTGCGGCTGCTGGCTCCCTATCTCGGTCTCACCCTCGAGACCAGCACCATGGTGATCGGGATCGCCCTCACCGCGATCGCCCTCGGCTCCTGGCTCGGTGGGCGCCTCGCCGACCAGGTCGATCCACGTCGGCTCATGGGTCCCTGCCTCGGGCTCTCGGGCGTGGTCGTGGCCCTCACCCCCGCGGTGCTGCGCACCACCGCGGAATGGGCACCGGCGGCGCTGCTGCTGATCGCGTCGCTGACCATCCTCGTGCCGGGCGCCCTGCTGTCCGCGGTGACGCCGATCGTGACCAAGCTGCGCCTGACCAGCCTCGCGGAGACCGGAACGGTCGTCGGCCGGCTGTCCGGCGTCGGAACGGTCGGCGCCATCGTCGGCACCGTGCTGACCGGCTTCGTCCTCGTGTCGCGCTGGCCGGTCAGCGGCATTCTGATCGGTCTCGGAACCCTGCTGGTGCTCGGCTCGGCGCTGGTCGGGTGGCGCACCCGCGGGTGGAGCGGCACCCCCGCCCTGGCGCTCGTGGTCCTGGCCGGCGGCCTCGCCGCCGTCGTCGCGCCCGGCGGCTGCGACACGGAGACCAAGTACCACTGCGCGCGGGTCGTCGCCGATCCCGGCCGGGACGGCGGACGCACCCTTGTGCTGGACGGCGTGCGGCACTCCTACGTCGACCTCGACGATCCGACCTACCTGAAGTTCGCGTACGTGCGCGCCTTCGCCGCGGTGGTCGACGCCGCGTTCCCCGGGGAGGAGCCGCTCGTAGCCCACCACTTGGGCGGGGGTGGGCTCACCTTCCCCCGGTATCTCGCGGCCGAGCGGCCCGGAACGCGCAGCCTGGTGTCCGAGATCGACGGCGGGGTCGTGCGCGTCAACCGCGAGCTGCTCGGTGCGCAGCCGCAGGCCGGCATCGACGTGCGCACCGAGGACGGCAGGCTCGGCCTGCGGCGACTGGACACCGGCAGCCGTGACCTCGTCGTCGGGGACGCCTTCGGGGGCGTCAGTGTGCCGTGGCACCTCACCACGGTGGAGGCGATGACGGACGTCCGGCGGGTGCTCGACGAGGACGGTCTGTACGTCGCCAACCTGATCGACCACGGCGACATGGCCTTCGCCCGCGCCGAAGCGGCCACCTTGGACGCGACCTTCGACCACGTCGCCCTCGTGGGCGAACCGGCCGACATCGGCCTGGAGTCGACCGCCGCGTCCGACGGGGGCAACCTGGTGCTCCTCGCCTCCGGCCGGCCGCTCGACCCGCGCGCGGTGCGGGAGGCGCTGGACGCCCGGCGGACCGGGTGGAAGATCGTCACCGGCGGTGCCCTCAGCGCCTGGACCGGCGACGCCCGACCGCTCACCGACGACCACGCGCCTGTCGACCAGCTTCTCCAGCCCATCGGTTCGGGGGAGTGAGCGGCCGAGGGCGCCGAACCCGACAGCGCACGGGCCCCGGACCCCGTCGGCGTGCGGGGGCTCTCCCGGGCGCCACGGGTGTCCGATTGTCGCCCGTCCGCGGTAAATGCCTGGACTGCCGTCGTCGCGCGACGGGAGACTTCTGACTCCCAACCTCGGGAGTGTGATGGCGACAAAAGACACCCAAAGGCCGACGCCGGGCAGGAGCGCGGTGGTTCTCGCGCTGCGCCACTACGGCATGGAACTGCTGCGACAACGACGAACGGCCCTGCCCGCCCTGCTGCTTCCGGCCGTGGGGAACATCGGCATCCGCTACGTCGCCCCCCTGCTCGTCGCCAAACTGGCGGGCCAGGCCGCCGACGGCGGTATCACCCTCGCTTCGGCGCTGCCGTACGTCCTAGGGTTCGGTGCCGTGCTGCTGCTCGCCGAAGCCGTGTGGCGCATCGGGCAGCACTGCCTGAACCGCGTCGACGCCTGTGGCGCGGAACACCTGTACGTGCTCGGCATGGACGAACTCCTCGCCAAGGACGCGGCGTTCTTCCACGACAACTTCGCCGGCTCCCTGACGAAACGGGTGCTGAGCTTCGGCAGGCGCTTCGAGGACTTCGTCGACACCCTGACGTACCGGATCATCGGCAGCCTCGTGCCCCTGCTGTTCGGCGCCGTCGTGCTCTGGCACTACGAACCGCTGCTCGTCGTCGGCCTGCTCCTGATGATCGCACTGACGGTGGTGGCCGCCGCGCCGCTCATCCGCCGCCGGCAGGCCCTCGTCAACGAGCGCGAGGTGGCGGTCGCCCGGGTCTCCGGACACGTCGCCGACAGTCTCGTGAACATGGAGACCATCCGGGCGTTCGCGGCCGAGCGCCGGGAGGCCGACGAACACCGCAGCCGCGTCGCGGAATCGCGGCGCCTGACGCTGAAGTCGTGGGACTACGGCAACCTGCGCGTCGACACGCTGGTCGCCCCCATGTCCGTGCTGACGAACGTGCTGGGCCTCCTGGTGGCCATCGCCTTCGCCGGGTCGGGCCAGGGAGTGGAGGGGATCGTCGTCGCCTTCACCTACTACTCCAACGCGACCCAGATCATGTTCGAGTTCAACCAGATCTACCGGCGTCTGGAGAGTTCGATGACCGAGGCCGCGCAGTTCACCGAGCTGCTGCTGGCACCTCCCACCGTGCTGGACCCGGCCGACCCCGAACCCCTCTCACCGGGGGACGCCGGCATCCGCTTCGAGGCGGTGACCTTCGCGCACGCCGGAGCGAAACCGATCTTCCGGGGCCTGGACCTGGACGTTCCCGGCGGCGCACGGGTCGGGCTCGTCGGCAGGTCCGGTGGCGGCAAGACGACCCTCACCCGGCTCCTGCTGAGGATGGCGGACATCGACGCCGGCCGCATCCTGATCGGCGGCCAGGACATCAGCCGGCTCCGCCAGGCCGAGCTGCGCTCACTGATCGCCTACGTGCCGCAGGAACCGGCGATGTTCCACCGCACCCTGCGGGACAACATCGCCTTCGCCCGGCCCGGCGCCACCGACCGGGAGATCCACGCCGCCGCCGCGGCCGCGCACGTCACCGAATTCGCGGAGCAGCTCCCGGAGGGCTTCGCCACGCTGGTGGGGGAGCGCGGGGTGAAACTGTCCGGCGGCCAGCGCCAACGGGTCGCACTGGCCAGGGCACTGCTGCGGGACGCCCCGGTCCTGCTGCTCGACGAGGCGACCAGCGCGCTGGACTCGGAGAGCGAGCTCCTCGTCCAGGACGCTCTGTGGCGGCTGATGGAGGGACGTACGGCCCTCGTGGTCGCCCACCGGCTGAGCACCGTGGCCGGTATGGACCGGCTGGTCGTGCTCGACCACGGCAGCGTCGTGGAGCAGGGCACCCACGCGGAACTGCTCGCCTCGGCGGGTGCCTACGCCAAGCTGTGGCAGCACCAGTCGGGCGGCTTCCTCGGCGAGAGCGCCGACCCGGAACCGGACGAGGTCCCGCCCGTGGGCGCTGTCGTCGGCCTGCCGGCACCGCCCGGGCCGCCGCCCGGCACCGGCCGCCCCAGGGCACCCCGGGCCGGCTCCGGTCCCGGAGCGGTGTGACCGGACGGACCGCACCGGCACCGGGCAACTCCCGTCCACGCGGATGTGTTTGACGTTCACCCGGACAGGCATGAACCGGCCAGGACGGGCAACCAGATGGGAACCGGAAGAGCAAAGGAAACCAACCGCATCAGTTGGGGAGAAAAACGATGTCGTCCTACAGCCGAACGAGCGCGCACAAGACGAGCCGTACGAGCGGACTGGCCATCGCGGGACTGGTCTGCGGCATCGTCGGCCTGTTCCTGCTGCCGATCATCCTGGGCCCGCTGGCCATCATCTTCGGCGCCGTCGCGCTGCGTCAGACCGGCTCCATGATGGCGAAGTGGGCCATCGGCCTCGGAGTGGTCGACATCATCCTCATGATCGTCATGTTCACCGTGGCGGCCAACAACGGCGGTAGCTTCACCTGGAACGTGGGCTGACCCAGGCCCTTCCGGCCGCACCCACGCCCCGCACCCGCCCCGGTGCCGCCCGCCCGCCAGACCGACCTCGCCCGGCCCAGCGCCCGGCCCGGATCGGGAGACGGCGCGGGCGGGCCGGGGCGGACGCGTGTGCTGTGCGGGGGACTGTGATCCCGGGCCTCGTCCCGACCTCCGCTCCGGTACCCGCCGGCGGACTTGCGGGCGGCGGTGCGCGCGAGCACGGTGGAGAGATGGGTGGTAAGGACGGCCCCACGCTCATCTCGTCGGTCCAGCGAGCCTTCCGGCTCATGGAAGCCGTGGGTGCGCACGAGGGCGGCGTCCCGGCCAAGCAGCTGGCACGCGAGACCGGGCTGGCGCCGGCCACCACCTACCACCTCCTGCGCACGATGGTGCACGACGGCTACGTGCGCAAACTCGACGACGGCACGTTCGTCCTCGGCGAGAAACTGGGCGCGCTGCACGGAGGGAGCCGCGAGCAGGCGGCCCTCAGCAGGGTCCGTCCGACCCTCACGGAGCTGCGCGACGGACTGTCGGCCGCGGCCTACCTGACCTTCTACGAGGACGGTGAGATCCGGGTCGCGGAGATCGTGGACGGCCCGAAGGCCCCACGCGTGGACCTGTGGGTCGGCTTCGAGGACGCGGGACACGCCACGGCGCTGGGAAAGTGCGTGCTGCGCGACCTGGACGCGGAGGCCCGCGCCGACTACCTCTCCCGTCACGCGCTCAACGATCTCACCCCGCGCACCATCACCTACCGCGCGGAACTGCTCCGACGCCTCGACGCCGCCGCACAGGCGCCCGCCGTCACCGATGTCGAGGAGTACGCCCTCGGCACCGCGTGCGTGGCGGTGCCCGTCCGCCAGGGCGACACCATCGGCGCGCTCGGCATATCGGTGCGGGCCGGCCGCACCGACCGCCTCGAAGCCGCCGTGACGCGACTGGTCGCGACCGCGGAGCGCGTGTCCCGCGGACTCTCGCTCACCATCTGAAAACGGGGCCCTTGTGACCGGGCCCCCGTGACCCGTCTCCTGGAGGGAACGGATGCAGCCGGCGATGTGAGGGACAGATACGTGTGTGAGCAGGGCCTCGTAGGACCGTACGGATCGGTCGGATGCCGCGTGACGAACGGCTGGACCGTCGTCGACGCCAGTGGCGAGATCGACATCGCCTTCGCCCCCGTCGTGCGGGCCGCGGTGGTCCGGCTGCTGGCCGACGGCCATCGGCACTTCGTCCTGGACCTGTGCGGTGCCCCGTTCCTGGACTCGTCCGGGCTCGGCATGATCGTCGCGGTCACCAAGCACATCCGGGCCCGTCACGGCTCGCTGCGCATCGCCTGTGGCGACGAGCGGCTGCTGCGCGTCTTCTCCCTCGGCGGACTGCGCTCCGTCTACTCCTTCCACGACTCCGTGGACCGGGCCACCGCACAGCCCGCCGGAGCCGAGGAGCTCGCCGACTGGCCCCGCCCGCGTCACTGACCTCCGCGCCGTCCGCGCCACCGCGTCGAGCCCCCTCGGGCCGTGTGCGCGACGCGTGGGAAAAGAGGCGGGGATGACGTGCGGTGACAGGAGCCCGTGCGGGTAAGCGCTCGGAACCTGAGAGAGTAGGCGTATGGATATCGATCGCAGGAACAATGTCACGATCACCGGTAACCCCGAAGGGCGCACGGTGGTCCTGGCGCACGGGTTCGGCTGCGATCAGAACATGTGGCGGCTGACGGTGCCCGCACTGGCTCGCGACTACCGCGTGGTGCTCTTCGACTACGTGGGCTCGGGCCGCTCGGACCTGGCCGCGTTCTCCGAGGACCGCTACGGAACGCTGGACGGCTACGCCCGGGACGTGGTGGAGGTCTGCGAGGCGCTCGACCTGCGGGACGCCGTGTTCGTGGGGCACTCGGTGAGCGCGATGATCGGCGTACTGGCGGCCGCGATGGTGCCGGAGCGGATCGGGGCGCTGGTCATGGTCGCGCCGTCCCCCCGCTACGTGGACGACGAGGATTACCGGGGTGGCTTCAGCGCCGAGGACATCGACGAGCTGCTGGCGTCCCTGGAGTCGAACTATCTGGGCTGGTCGGCCGCCATGGCACCGGTGATCATGGGCAACGGGGACCGGCCCGAGCTGGGTGAGGAACTGAAGAACAGCTTCTGCGCCACCGACCCGGACATGGCTCGTGTCTTCGCCCGCACCACGTTCCTGTCGGACTCGCGGGACGACCTGAAGGCCGTGACGGTGCCGACGCTGGTGCTGGAGTGCACCCAGGACGCCATCGCTCCGCGCGAGGTCGGCGCCTTCGTCCACCAGGCGATCTCGGGCTCGGAGCTGGTCACCCTCGACGCCACCGGGCACTGCCCGCACCTGTCCGCCCCGGAGGCGACCAACGAGGCGATCGTCGAGTTCCTCGAGCGTCTCCAGTGATGTGCCGCACGGACCAGCAACCCGACCCGTACGACCCCGAGAACCCGGACGCGGCGGGTGCGGTGTTCGCGTCGTTGCTGGAGGACAGCGCCGAGGAGCTGTACGAGAGCGCGCCGTGCGGGTACCTGTCCACGCTGATGGACGGCGTCATCGCCAAGATCAACAGCACGCTGCTGGACTGGCTGGGACTGGAGCGGGAGCAGGTCGTGGGCCGGATGCGGTTCACGGACCTGCTGACCGTCGGCGGCAAGCTCTACCACGAGACGCACTTCGCGCCGCTGCTGCGTATGCAGGGGGAGATCAGCGGGGTGGCGCTGGAGCTGAAGCAGACCGGCGGCGGCCGCATACCCGTGTTCGTCTCCTCCGCCGTCAAGTACGGCAGCACCGGCGAGCCCCTGCTGATCCGCACCACCGTCTTCGACGCCCGGGACCGCCGGGCCTACGAGCAGGAGCTCCTGCGAGCCCGCAAGGCGGCGGAGGAGGCACACAAGGAGGCGGAGGCCGATCGCGCCCGGCTGCAGGACGCGCTCGCCGTGCTCCAGCAGTCGCTGCTGCCGGCCACCCTGCCGCCCGTACCCGGTGTGGAGGCGGCCGCGCACTACCGCACCGCCTCGCCCGACCGGCTCGGCGGTGACTTCTACGACCTCTTCCCCATCGACGGCAAACGCTTCGCCTTCTTCCTCGGCGACGTGTGCGGAAAGGGGCCCCAGGCGGCCGCGGTCACCTCCCTGACCCGCTACACCCTGCGCGCCGCCGCTGTGCACGACCCGGACCCCGTCTCCGCCCTGACGACGCTCAACCAGGTCCTGCACGAGCGTTACACCGGCGGTGACCCGCGCTACTGCACCGTCGTCTTCGGCGTCCTCGACCCCGATCCCGCCACCGGCCAGGTCAGCGTCCACATCGGCTCCGGAGGGCATCCCCCCGCCCTCGTCCTGCGTGCGGACGGGACGGCGGACTTCCTGCCCACCCCCGGCGGCCTCCTCGTGGGCGTCCTGCCGACCGCCACCTTCGTCACCGCCACGACCGTCCTCGGTCCCGGGGACTCCCTCGTCCTGTACACCGACGGTCTGACCGAGGCCCGCACCGGCGAGGACCGCAACAGCCTCTTCGGGGACGAGGCCCTGCTCGACTTCGCCGCCGGCCACGCCGGCGAGTCCCCGCAGGCCGTCCTGCACGCCCTGACCGGCCTGCTGGACGGTTTCGGCGACGGCCTCGACGACGACACCGCCCTCCTCACGCTGGGTGTCCCCGCCCCTGCCCCGCAGACCCGAGTCACCGAATGAGCCCCGTGAAGATCACCACCCGAGACGCCCCGGCCGGGCCCGTGCTGTCGATCTTCGGCGACCTCGACTACGCCACCGCCGGCCGGCTGCGTGAACTGCTCACCACGCTCACCCTCCGGCCGGGCCAGCTCCTCGTCCTGGATCTGGCCGGCATGGAGTTCTGCGACTCCAGCGGAATCACCGCCCTGATCGTCGCCCGCAACCACGCCCGGGCCGTCCGGGCCGACGTCGCCCTGGCCGCCGTCCCCGACCACACCCTCCGCGTGCTGCGCATGGTCGGCCTCGACCAGGTCTTCGGACTCCTTTCCGACAGCGACGCGGCCTCTCGGCACTGACCGGTCCGACACCCCGTAGCGCGGCCCGCTCCAGGCCTCTACTCTGGCGCCGTGACGACTCAGGTGATCGTTCTCAACGGTGGCTCCAGCTCGGGGAAGTCCGGGATCATCCGGTGCCTGCAGGCGGTCCTGCCGGATCCCTGGCTCGCCCTGGGAACGGACACGCTGGTCGAGGCGATGCCCGCGTCCATGCAAAGGTCGGACGGCGGGATCGAGTTCGCGGCGGACGGCTCGGTGCTCGTCGGTCCGGCCTTCCGGACCATGGAACGGGCATGGATCGAAGGCGTCGCAGCCATGGTCCGAGCCGGCGCCCGGGTCATCGTCGACGAGGTCTTCCTCGGCGGCGCGGACTCCCAGCGCCGGTGGCAGGACGCCCTGGGCGGACTGGGCGTGCTGTGGGTCGGTGTCCGGTGCGACGCCGCGGTGGCCGCGGGACGTGAGGTCGCACGAGGCGATCGGACCGTGGGCATGGCGGCCTCCCAGGCGGAAGCGGTCCACCGGGGCGTGAGCTACGACCTGGAAGTGGACACCACGCACACCGAGGCCATGGCGTGCGCGCGGACCATCGCCGCCCGGGTCGAGTGATCGACAGTCGGCGGCCCTGACGCAGGGTCCTGGGGCCCGGTGCGCACGAGGGCAGGCGCTCGGCACGAGTCCTGTGCCGAGCGCCTGCCCTCGTGCCGGTCCTGGCCGGTTCAGATGCCGCAGGTGGGCGCCGACCAGTACGGCGACGGGTCGAAGGCCACGTGGGTGTGGTCGTTGTGGCCGGGGTAGCCCGGGCCGAGGATCTCGGAGAAGCCGTGGGTCCTGGACTGCTGGGCGAGCCGGCACAGGGACGGCGAGCCGACCAGGTCGGCCGCGTCGCCGTACAGGTGACGGCTGGTGGCGGACCCGCCGACCGCGTTGTTGCACGCGCGGGAGCGGAAGCCGCTGGAGACGGTGAGGGGCACGTCGCCCAGGGCGTGCCGCATCGCCTCCAGCTTCCACATGGTCTTCAGCGCGTTCGCCTTGGCGGTGGCCGCGGAGACCGCGCCGCCGGACCAGTCGGAGTTGCACTTGTTGAGTTCGGCGTAGGTGAAGTGGACGGGTGTGCAGTCGGCGTCCTGCAGGGAGTAGATCTTGCTGAAGGTCGCGGATCCGGCGACCCCGTCCGCAGACAGGCCGTACGCGGCCTGGAACTTCTTCACCGCGGCGGCCGTCCGCGCGCCGTACTGGCCGTCGTAGGAGAGTCGTTCACCGGAGGTCACCCACCCGGCTACGCGGATCTGGAGCTGGGTCACGTCGCTGCCCGAGGACCCTTGGGAGAGGGTGCGGTTCCACGTGTAGCAGGAGTCGGCGTGCGCGGTGCCGGCGGTGGCGCCCACCCCGATCACCGCACCGGACGTGAGCATGACAAGAGAGAGAAGCAGGCGTGACACGCGTCTGATCATCCCGGCCTCCCGACCGTTGAGTCGACAACAACCGAAGCCCAGCGTGGGGCAACGAGCTACGCGCGTCAACGGCGCCGCCGGGAAAGGAGATCCCCGTCCCGGCGGCTGGCCGTGAACACCGCCGCCGACGGGTTCAGTAGTTGCGCCACTCGTCCAGGACGTACTCGAGGACCGCGGGGTCCATCAGCGTGCTCGGCCGTACGTCGGCGCGACGGCGGTCGACGGGGAACACGGTCGCCGCGCGCAGGACCGCGTCGTCCAGGTAGCGCAGCTTCGGGACGTCCGCGGCGAGCCTCAGCGGAGGGGGAGCGGTGCCGTCGGCGGCGAGCACGAAGCCCCAGTTGCCGAAGCTCGGCACGTCGACCTGGAACTCCGTCGTCGCGTACCCCGCCGCCTCGATCGTCTTCGCGATCGACCAGTACGTCTTCGGGGCGAAGAACGGCGACCCGCTCTGCACCATGACCTTGCCCTGCGGCTCCAGGACCCGGCCGAGCAGATGGTAGAACTCCACCGAGTACAGCTTCGCCAGCGACGCCGAGTCCGGGTCGGGGAAGTCGATGATCACCGAGTCGTACCGCTGCCGCGCGTCGCGCAGCCAGGTGAAGGCGTCGGCGTTGACCACCTCGACCCGCGGGTCCTCCAGTGCGTCGCCGTTCAGCTCGCGCAGGGGCTCGTAGGTCCGGGCCAACCGGGTCATGGCGGGGTCCAGTTCGACCAGGGTGACGTGCTCGACGTCGTCATAGCGCAGCACCTCGCGCAGCGCGAGCCCGTCACCCCCGCCCATGATCAGTACGTGGGAGCGGCGGCCCGACAACGCGGGGTGGACCAGCGACTCGTGGTACCGGTACTCGTCGACCGAGCTGAACTGGAGGTCGCCGTTGAGGAAGAGCCGCAGGTCGGGGTCGCCGGTGAAGGCGGTGGCGCGGGTGATCACGATGTCCTGGTACTGCGTGGTCTCGGAGTGCACGATGGGGTCGGCGTACATGTGCTGTCGCGCCGTGACCTCCAGGTCGTCCGCCAGCACGTACGCGGTGCCGAGCACGGCGAGCACCGCGGTGACGCCGGCCAGCAGGCAGGCCCGCACCGCGCGACGGGTCTCGCGCCGGAAGATGAACACCACGACGATGACGCCGGCGACGGCGTTGACCGCGCCGACCACCAGCGCGCCCTTCAGCTGGCCGAAGGTCGGGAGCAGGAGCAGGGGGAAGCACAGGCCGCCCACGAGGGCGCCGATGTAGTCGACGGCGAACATGTCGGCGACGGCGCTGCTCGCCTCCTGCCGGCGGATCCGCTGGAGCAGGGTCATCAGCAGCGGGATCTCGGCACCGATCAGCAGGCCGATCACCAGGGACACCAGGATCATCGCGGGCATGTAGAGCTGGAGCCAGGCGAAGGCCGCGTACAGCCCGAGGACGGACAGGCCGCCGATCAGGGCCAGGGCCCCCTCCAGCACGGCGAACGCGACGACGGCGTGGTCGCGGAACGGCTTCGCGGCCAGGGAGCCCAGGCCCATGGCGAAGACCATGACGGAGATGACCACGGAGGTCTGGAGCACCGAGTTGCCGATGAGGTAACTGCCCAGTGCGGTCAGGGCCAGTTCGTAGACGAGGCCGCAGGCCGCGCAGAGGAAGACGGCGAGCAGCAGGAGGAACCGAGCCCCCCGGGTCGGACGGCCGGCCGGGGGGCTCTGAGGCGTCGCGGTGTCGCGGTCGCCGAGGGCGGTGGAGCTCATGGGTGCGGTCCTAGGAGAGGGCCGCGCCGACCATGAAGGCGGTGCCCAGATACATGCCGGCCTGGACCCAGGCGGCGGGGTGCGGGCGGTCGTCGCCGTCCTCCAGGGCGACGGCGCCCATCTGACCCGGGGTGAGCATGCCGATCACGATGCCGACCAGCGTCATCACCAGGACGCCTGCCAGGCCGTAGAGGAGCGTGCTGAGCAGGCCCTGGCCCAGTCCCCTCTCCGACTCGCTCGCCCGGATGGCCTCCATGATGACCAGACCCACCGCGACGGACTGGCTGCCCAGCAGCACGGCCGCCCCGCGGTTGCGATCCCGCCACACCACGTGGAAGAGCTTGCCGGGGGTGACGAGGTCGAGGGCGACGAAGCCGACGGCCATCACGGCGAGGCCCACGACCCCGTAGAGCAGGGCCTGGCCGGCCGACTCGAATATCTCGGTCACTGGGTTGCCTTTCTGGGGGCGTTGTCAGGGTGGGGAGGCGCTGTCGCGCGCCGGTGTCACTTGCCTTCGCCGGGGCCGCCGCCGCGGTAACTCTGGCTGTTCGGGTTCGGCCAGTTGACGAGGTGCTGCTGGTGACGCCGGTAGCCGTTGCGGTAGTCCTCGATCTCGATGAGGCTGCCGCCCCGGTACGGCGAGACGGTCACCATGTCGTCGCCGTAGCGCAGGAAGCGCATGCCGCCCCCGGAGGACCGGTCGAGGGCCTTGCGGTGCTTGTGGATGGCGTCGGAGACCCGGGACGGGGAACTGTCCTTGTCGATCCACCGGGACCCGCTGACGGTGTAGGTGTCGCGGATCCAGGAGCGCGGGACGCCGTCGTCCCCGTCGCTCGAACAGGCCGAGAGCAGGAGCGCGACCAGCGTGGCCGCCACCGCTCCGCGGACGAGTCGGGCGCTGTTCATCGGGCCTCCAGCCGGGTGTGGGTCGATACGATGTGCCCGTCCTGCGGATAGGTGTGCCAGGTGCGCCACGCCAGTCCGGCAGGGGACGGCTCGGCGGACGCCTCGACGACCACCGCCGTCACCGCCTCGGGCGAACCGGGGAAGACTCCGCACAGGCTGTGCTCGGCGTCGGCGACCCGGTCGAGGATCCCCGCCACCCGCGTGCTGAACTCGACGGGGCCCAGGCGGGCGGTGGTGGCGCCGAAGCCGTAGGACCAGCCGGCCAGCTGCCGGGTGTGCCGGGCGGGCAGCCCCCGCACGGCCCGTGGCAGACAGGCCACCGTCTCCCGCACCGGCCCGGCGAAGACCTGGTGCGAGGCACCGAGCAGTCTCATGCGTACGGCCAGTCCCCCCACGAGCACCTCACGTTCGGCCAGCGCAGGCCGTTCGGTCAGGTCCAGTGAGAAGCAGAGCTGGTCCGCGGCCGTGTCCAGATAGGGAGCTTGCAGAGATACAGCGTGCACGCGGCGCGGCCCCCCGGTCCGATATTGCTATGAGCGGCGCTGAGTATGGCACATGAGGGCGAGGGGCCGGTCGGTGGGGCCCTCACGATGCGCGTCCGGCGGGCGCACCGCGCGCCCGGGGAGGGAGCAGGCCGCGCTGCCGCTCCGCCGTGCGCGCCGCCGGTGAGGCGTCCGGGCTTGCGTCCTCATTGCCGAGGGCCTGGCCACCCGCCGACTCCGTACAGGGGGTGGCCGGGCACTCGGCGGCGACGCCCGGTCCCGCGGTCCGCGCCGGCGTCGCGGGGGTCACCGTTGACCGGGTGGGTGACGCCGCGCCGGTGGCCGTCGGCCGCCCGAACCGCCCCTACTTCCCGGTCTCGCGGGAGAGCAGGTGCAGGGCGCGCAGCGTGGCCTCCAGGGCGAAGCGGTGGTCGGGGTCGGCGAGGCGGTCGCCCAGGAGGGCGTCCAGGTTCCGCAGGCGGTAGCGCACGGTCTGGGCGTGCACGCCCAGCATCTCGCCCACCTGCTCCGCCGGCGCGCGCGTCGAGACGTGCACGCGCAGGGTCTCCACGAGCCGGTCGCGGCGGCTGGCCGGCAGCTGCTCGATGGGGGCCAGTTCCGCGGCCGCGAGATGGGTGACGAGCGCCGGGTCCGACAGCAGCCACAGGGTCACCAGGTGGTCCTCGCAGCGGACCACGGGGGCGTCGGCCACCACACCCTCGTCGATCAGCTTGAGCACACGGCGGGCCCAGCGGACGGAGTCGGCCGCCTGGGCCAGCGGCACGGTCAGCCCCAGTACGGCGTGCGCGCCCGCCAGGGCGGCGTCGAGCATGGCCAGCCGCTCGGGGGTGAGGGCTCCGGGTATCAGCAGGTGCGGATGGGGGATGTCCAGGTCGAAGAGGACGTCGTCGGCCAGCCCGGCCTGCAGGTGCTCGGGGAGCGGCGGGCGCAGGGCGACCAGGGTGACGTCGGCGGGCAGCGGCCAGGCGGCCGCCTCGCAGAGCCCGGACAGGGCCTGCGGGAGCGGCGGTCCGGTGAGGATGAGGTGGAGGAGCCGTCTGCGCTGTGCCGGCACCTCGGACGAAGCCCGCGACTGTACCTCGACGTAGCCCTCGCGGGAGATCTGCTCCAGCTCCTCGACGTAGGCGAACAGAGCGTCGGCGAAGGCGAGTATCAGGGTGGGGGAGAGCCGGTACTGCTGGCCCACGGCCCTCGCCCGGCGCAGCGCGATGCGCGCGCCGAGCCGGTACGCCCCCTGGAGGGTGTCCAGTTCGCGGCCCTCGTACGCTTCCACGCGGCCGAACCTGCGCAGCAGTTCGTCGCGGAGCGCGGCGTTCTTGCCGGGATCGGCGACGCGGTCCACGAACGCGTACAGGGCCTGCTCGACGCCTTGGCGGATGGCGTCGGCGTTGGGGCCGTTGAGCAGCCGCCCGTACACCGGGTAGGCACGGGTGACCTCGGCGCCGATCTCCTTCATCAGGCCGGGTAACTCGGGCCGCATGAAGGCGGCGAACTCCTTGGGGAGCGGTTCTAGCGGTTCACCGACTTCCGGCGGCCGCGTGGTTGAAGGCATGAGTGCCGTCCCTTGCTCTCCGGTGCCCACGGTGCACCGGTCGTGTGCCCCGGTCCTTCACGAAGGAGGCACACGACCGGACTTGACGTGATGTGTGGCTGGGCTGCTGAAGCTAAATCAAGTTCGTTGGGACGTACACAGTCTGTGCACATTTAGGTGCGGTGGGACGCGGCGGGGCTCCCGGTACGGCTGGGAATCGCCGTCCCGCGGCCATTACTCGACGGCGGAGTGCCAGTTCCGCGAGAGGTGCTTGCCCGCGTCGGGGGCCACCGTGCCGGGGGCGTTCAGGCCGGCGAGGTGGGTCTGGGCGTTGTTGAGCGTCAGGCTGTTGTTCCCGGCGGCGGAGGGCAGCCCGGTCTTGGCGTTGACCGCGGCGTCGATCAGACCGAACAGGCCCAGCCCGCAGCCGCTGGCACCGGGCACGGCGAAGGAGCTGTCGTTCTGCGTGGCCCCGGTGAGGTTGATGCGGCTCATCTCGCCGTCCTCGGCGACCGTGCCGTCACCCCGGAAGAACGACATGCCGAACTCGGGGAACTGCCGGTTCTCCGGGCGCAGCACGATCGGCTTGGCCGCGGTGCCGATGTAGCACTTGCTGCCGAGGAACGGGTTCTCCAGGTGGATGCGGACCGGGATGGCGACGATCGGCTGGTCGGTCAGGATGCCGGCGGTCTGGTCGAAGTCGTAGGGGGCGCCCACGGACTCCACCGTCGCAGTGATCTTGTTGAGCGTGCTGTTGCTGAGCTGCTCGCAGATGGCCGTGATCGCGGGGATGTTGCTCGGGCACATCAGCCCCAGCAGTCCGCCGGGGACGGTCGCGGAGTCGGCGACCAGGGCACCGCCCGCGGGAGCCACCACGGTGCTGGTCCCGTCGGAGTTCTGGACGACGCCGATCTGGAGGTTGGTCCTGCCCGTGGTCACGGTGGTCTTGCCCAGCTTGATGGAGCCGCTCGGCGAGGTGGAGACCACACACTGCGGGGTGCGGGCCAGACCGTCGGCGGCCAGCATCGCCGGCGCGTCCACGGGGCAGCGGGTGAAGGGCGCCCACTCGCCGTTGGGCACGGCGGCCGCCGCCGCGGTCGCGGTGCCCATGGAGGCGAAGGCGCCGAGGGCGGTACCGAGGGCGGTGGCGGTGGTGGCGACTCTGGCGCCGAGGGAGAACCGCATGATGAGGCCTTCCGTGTCAGGGGATGGGAGGGTGCGGGCGGAGCCGCACGTGAAAGGGTGCGGACGGATCCGGGGACGGGGCGGTACGGCGCGAGGGCGGTCAGCGCTCGGCCACCGGGATCTCCAGGGGCTGCCGGTCGGGGGTGCACTCGTCCGGGTTGGGCTGCTCGGCCCAGACGTAACAGGCCTGCCCCTGGATCTGCTTGACGTAGTTGCCGGGGCCCGAGACGGAGGCCGTGAGCAGGCGGTCGAGGTTCTCGCCCCCCGCGGTGCCGCAGCCCGTGAAGGCCGGGATGGTGACCTCGCCGGTCAGCGGACCGCCGGAGAGCAGCAGGTAGCCGGTGGCGGGTTCGCCGGTGACCTGTTCACCCCGGCCGTGCAGGACCAGGTGGTCGCCGGGGAACTTCTCCGGGTCCGGTTCCGGCGAGACGAGGGACGTCCTCGTCCGGCACCCGGTCCCCACGTCCAGCGGGGTTCCGTTCACCTTCAGGGACGTCACACGCAGCACGACCGGTGCGCGGACGTAGGTGTCCGTGCTGGTGAAGAGGAAGTCGGTGGTGCCGTTCGAGTCGATGGTCATCGGACCCGTCTGCTCCAGCACCATCGTGGCGGTGGTCGGAGTGAAGTCGAAGGTCAGGAAGGTCGCCTGGAAGGGCGGGGTCTCCTTGCGCTGCTGGTAGTACAGGTCCGCGGTGGAGTGCTGCCTGATGTAGGCGCCGCTGAAGTCCGGGAAGAACTCGAACTCGGGCTCGCCCTGGGTGATGAGCGTGCAGAACGGCGGGACCAGCGCGGCGCCGTCGAGCTTGTTCACGTTCGAGTAGCCGGTGATGTAGGCGTTCAGGGACATCGGGCCGGCCGGGTGCTTGTCGTCGTACTTGCAGGGCGGTGCCTTCCGCTCGGCGGCGGCGCCGTCCGGCGCGGGCTCGGCGACCTTCGGGGCGCGTTCGCCCTGGCGCTCCGCCGGTTCGTCCGTCGGTTCTCCCGGCGTACCGGAGGCGGAGGGGGATCCGGAAGGCGATCCGCTGGGGGTGCCCGCGGGGCCTTCCTCGTCCGTGCCGACCTGGACGGTGGCCAGCCGTCCGCCGTCCGGGGCCTCGTCGGCGAGGGTGCAGTCGACGGTCACCGAGCCGGGATCGGTGGAGCCGCCGTCCGACGTGGTCAGGGCCAGGTCCAGGGCGAAGCCACCGGCGGTCATGGTCAGTTCGCCCGTCCCCTGGCCGGTCACCGAGGGCACGTCCCCCGTCGCGGTCAGCGTCAGCGGTCCGGTCGCGGTCAGTTGCGTCGGCTCCGTGCCGCCGCGCCACGTCGCCTCGGCGGTGGCCTCGCCCTGCGCCACGCCGACCGAGAGCCGGGTCGTGGCCCGTACGCCGGAAGCGCCCAGTGCCGTGAGGTCCGCCACCGCCGGCTCCGGCAGTTCGACGGTCGTGGTCACGTCCGAGGGCTCGATCGGCTCACCGGGCGCCACCCGCTCGGGGAAGGCCGCCGAGACCTCGACCGTCGCGGGCTGCTGCCCGGAGGGGAACAGGCACGTGTACGGCAACGCGGCATCAACCTCCTGCGTACCGGCCGCCCCCGCCGCCGCCGGCACGGTGGCCGCCAGGACGACGAACGCGGCGATCGCCGCGCTGCGGGCACGGCTGCGGACCGTCCGTCGGACGGCGGTACGGGGGCCTGTCATCTCTCACTCCGCTCGGGTCGTTCCACGGACCGGACGGCCGGTGGCGGCCGCGGCGTGCCGGCGGCCCGCACGTCCGGCCGGGGTCACCGGCCGGGCGGCGAGCCGCCCTCCTGCTTACGGGTTGGACCCGACGATCTTCGGGATGGTGCTGGTGCCCGTGACCTTGACCGCGTAGTTGCCCTTGAAGGTGGGCTTGGTGGCGGTGGTGACCACGGAGCCGCAACCGGAGGCCGAGGTGACGACCAGGTCGCCGCTGACACTCGCGACCGCGAGGATGCCGGTCGAGTTGGTGTAGGTGGCGGTGGCCTTGCCCTGCACGTTGAACACGCAGGCGCCGGCGGTGACCTTGGCCTTGACGTTGCCGACGTAGCCCTTGGTCACACCGGTGGCCGCGGTGTAGTCCTGGGCGACGACGGTCCAGGGCGTGGTCGCGACGGTCGTGACGTTGCCCAGGACGCTGGTGCACGGCGCCCCGCTGGTGCCGAAGTTGATGGCGTTGATGCTGGCCACGGTCGCGGGGTTGCCGGTGGCGCTCGCCATGGTGCCCGAGGCGCTGGACGTCGTACACGTCATCGGGATGTTGGCGGTCAGCACGATGTTCCCGCTGTTGGTCGCCGAGAAGTTGGCCGGCGACGGGGTGACGGTCCAGACCGTCGATGGGACGGCCGAGGCGGGGGCGACGGTCATGGCGAAGGCGGCGGCACCCGCGCCCGCCACGACGGCAATTCTTGACAGGGACTTCTTCATGACGTGGGGACTCCCTTGTGGATTGACCGGCAGAGAGGGATCTCGCCCGTACCTGTGGAGTGGGGACGGACGCGGTGCGGCCCGGAAATCATCGACCGCGAGCCACGACGTTACTTGCGGGAAACTTAGACGAACAATGGCGTCGGTCATGATTCTTTGGAGAACGGGAAATATCTGTTCCCCAAGTGAGCGGTCCGGAGCCCGGCATAGTCATCCGCTGCTAAGTAGGGCGCCCGCGCACGGTTCGCAGCCGGTCCGCTCCGGGGGAGGTGGGGGGCGGTCCACGGGCTCCGGCCGGCCTCGCCGTACTCATCGAGTGACAAGAAGAAGGCGCGTATTTGTCGCCGCGCTGACAAACGCGCGATGGGTCAACCGAATCCTTCGGGAAAGTCGGATCCTCCTCTTGCCCGCTCAGGTTACTCAGCCGTAGCGTGCCGGGCACGGCGCTGATCTCCTGGTGGGTGCCCCCCCATGCCGAGGAGGCGCGATGGATGTTTTCCGGCCTTGCCCTCCTTCAGGGGCGGACATCCGTCGGCAGGGCCGCGTGGAGCTCCTCCCTCCCGGAGCCACGCGACCCTGCCCCGCACCCGGCGGACAAAGCGCCGGACGCGACTTGTCCACGCAGTGACAAAAGGCGAGGAGGCCGGCGTCCCACCGGTTGTCAGCACACCGCGCAGCGACTCGGCGTGCGCTCCGCGGCACGCACCGCTCTCACCTGCTTTGGAGGTGATATGGGAATCGAAGTAGTGGTCGAGGGCCTCACCAAGTCCTTCGGCAGGCAGAAGATCTGGCAGGACGTGAGCCTCACCCTGCCGGCCGGAGAGGTGAGTGTCATGCTCGGTCCGTCCGGCACCGGAAAGACCGTGTTCCTCAAGTCGCTCATCGGACTGCTGAAACCGGAGCACGGCCGTGTCCTCATCGACGGCGTCGACATGGTGAACAGCCCGGAGCGCGATATCTACGAGACCCGCAAGAAATTCGGGCTCATGTTCCAGGACGGCGCCCTTTTCGGTTCCATGTCCCTCTTCGACAACATCGCCTTTCCGTTGCGCGAGCACACCCGGAAGAAAGAGGCGGAGATCCGCCGCATCGTCATGGAGCGGATCGAGGTCGTCGGTCTGCTGGGCGCCGAGGGCAAGTTGCCCGGAGAGATCAGCGGCGGCATGCGCAAGCGGGCCGGACTCGCCCGCGCGCTCGTGCTCGACCCGCAGATCATCCTGTGCGACGAACCCGACTCCGGACTCGACCCCGTCCGCACCGCCTACCTCTCCCAGCTCCTGATCGACCTGAACGCACAGATCGACGCGACGATGCTGATCGTCACCCACAACCTCGACATCGCCGCCACGGTCCCCGACAACATGGGCATGCTCTTCCGGCGCGAACTGGTCACCTTCGGCCCGCGCGAGGTGCTCCTCACCAGCGAGGAGCCGGTCGTGGCCCAGTTCCTGGCCGGCCGACGCGAGGGACCGATCGGGATGTCGGAGGAGAAGGACGCCGCCACCCTCGCCGCCGAGGCCGCCGGAGCGCGCGGCGCCGACGGCCCCCGGGAGATCACCCCCCAGCTGGAGCCGTCCCCCGGGCTCCCGCCGCGCCGCGCCGTCACCCGGCGCCGGGAGCGGGTGCTGGGCATGCTCGACAGGCTGCCGCCCGCCGCCCGCACCGCCATCGAACGCACCTACGCGACCCCCGCGGCCACCGCGACCGGCACACCCGGCGCCACCGCCCCGACGCTCCGGATGCCGGCCACCGGGAGCGGCGCATGATCACCGGCGCCCTGCGGCAGACCGGTCGGCTCTTCGCGCTCGCCGCCGAGGTGGCCCGGGCGATCTTCCGGCGGCCTTTCCAGTTCCGGGAGTTCGTGGAGCAGTTCTGGTTCATCGCCAGCGTCACGATCCTGCCCGCGGCCCTGGTCTCAATCCCCTTCGGCGCCGTGATCGCCCTCCAGGTCGGTTCGCTCACCCAGCAGCTCGGCGCCCAGTCCTTCACCGGCGGCGCCAGCGTACTGGCCGTCGTGCAGCAGGCCAGCCCCCTGATCGTGGCCCTGCTGATCGCGGGCGCGGCAGGCTCCGCCATCTGCGCCGACCTCGGCTCGCGCACCATCCGCGAGGAGCTGGACGCCATGGAGGTCATGGGCGTCTCGCCCGTGCAGCGCCTGGTGGTCCCCCGGGTCCTGGCCACCATGGGCGTCGCGGTCCTGCTCAACGGCCTGGTCTCCGTGGTCGGCATCCTCGGCGGCTACGTCTTCAACGTCTTCCTCCAGGACGGCACCCCCGGCGCCTACCTCTCCAGCTTCTCCGCCCTCGCCCAGCTTCCCGACCTGTACGTCAGCGAACTCAAGGCCCTGGTCTTCGGGTTCATCGCGGGCGTCGTCGCCGCCTACCGGGGCCTGAACCCGCGCGGCGGCCCCAAGGGCGTCGGCGACGCGGTCAACCAGTCCGTCGTCATCACCTTCCTGCTGCTGTTCTTCGTCAACATGGTGATGACGGGCGTCTACCTCCAACTCGTCCCGCCGAAGGGAGGCTGAGGTCCGTGGCCTCCCCGCTCGTCTGGCTCGACCGCTCCGGCGACCAACTCCTGTTCTACGTCCGCTCCCTGCTGTGGATCCCGCGGACCCTGCACCGCTACCTCAAGGAGGTGCAGCGGCTCCTCGCCGAGGTCGCCTTCGGCACCGGTGGCCTCGGGGTCGTCGGCGGCACCATCGGCGTGATGATCGCGATGACCCTGTTCACGGGCACCGTCGTCGGCCTCCAGGGCTACGCGGCCCTCGACCAGATCGGCACCGCTGCCTTCACCGGCTTCGTCTCCGCCTACTTCAACACCCGCGAGATCGCGCCGCTCGTCGCCGGACTCGCCCTGTCCGCGACCGTGGGCGCCGGCTTCACCGCCCAACTCGGCGCCATGCGCATCAACGAGGAGGTCGACGCCCTCGAGGGCATGGGCATCCGCTCCCTGCCCTACCTGGTCACCACCCGCATCATCGCCGGCGTCGTCGCCATCATCCCCCTGTACGCCATCGGGCTGGTCTCCTCCTACCTGGCCTCCCGGTATGTCACGGTCCTCTTCAACGGCCAGTCCCGGGGCACCTACGACCACTACTTCAACCTGTTCCTCTCACCCACGGACGTGCTGCTGTCCGTCCTGAAGGTGTTCATCTTCAGCGTGATGGTGATCGTCGCCCACTGCTACTACGGTTACCGCGCCACCGGCGGCCCGGCCGGCGTCGGCACGGCCGTCGGCCGGTCGGTGCGCAACGCCATCGTGCTGATCAGCGTCACCGACTTCTTCCTGTCGCTGGCCCTGTGGGGCGCCACCACGACCGTGAAGGTGGCGGGCTGAGATGACCGCTGTGAACACGGCACGGGGCGCGACCGCGCGCCGCCGCCTCGCGGGCGTGGTGTTCCTCGTGGTCCCCGCCCTGCTGGTGTGGCTCGCCATCGCCGTCTACCAGAAGAAGTTCACGGACTCCGACCCGGTGGTGGTGGAGGCCGCGAGCGTCGGCAACGAGATGCACCTGGGCGCCGAGGTCAAGCTGCGCGGCGTCGTCGTCGGCGAGGTCCGCGACATCGACGCCACCGACGACGGCGCCCGGCTCACCCTCGCCCTGCGACCCGGCGCCCTCGACGACATCCCGGCCGACGTACGCGCCCAGATGCTGCCCACCACCCTCTTCGGCGAGCGCTTCGTCGCCCTGGTGCCCCCCGCCGCGCCCTCCCCGCAGCCGCTGGCCGCCGGCGCCGTCATCCCGCAGGACCGCTCGGAGAGCGCCGTGGAACTCCAGCAGGTGCTGGACGACGTCCTGCCCATGCTCACCGCGGTCCAGCCGCAGAAGCTCTCGGCCACCCTCTCCGCCGTCTCCCAGGCACTCGAGGGACGCGGCGACCGGCTCGGGGAGACCCTCAGCCTCCTCGACTCCCATCTGCGGGAGTTCAATCCCCAACTGCCCACCCTCAACCGCGACCTGAAAGAGCTGGTGAAGGTCAGTCACGTGTACGCCGACTCCGCGCCCGACATCATCACGGCTCTCACCGACTTCACCACCACCAGCGGCACCCTGGCCGAGAAGGAGAGCGAGCTGGCCGGCACCCTCGGTGCCACCACCGGCACGGCCGAGGACGTCACCGCCTTCCTCCGGCAGAACCGGGACAACATCATCCGGCTCTCCGCGTCCTCCCGGCCGACCCTGGAACTCCTCGCCGAGTACTCCTCCGCCTTCCCCTGCACACTGCGCACCCTCGCCGACTTCGTACCGGCCATGGACAAGGCCCTCGGCAAGGGCACCGACCGGCCCGGCCTGCGGGTCGACGTCACCACCGTGACCTCCCGCGGCGCCTACCGGCCCGGCAGCGACACCCCCTCCTACGACGCCGGCGGCGGCCCCCGCTGCTACCCCGTGCCCTACCTGGGGGTCTCCGCGAAACCCGCGGCACAGGTGCCCGCGTCGGCGGGCCAGAACCTCGGCCCCGCCAACTCCCCGCAGGAGAACGACCTCGTGAACGAACTCCTCGCGCCCGCCACCGGCAAGGCCCCCGCGGACCTCCCCGAGTGGAGCAGCCTCCTGGCGGGCCCGGCGCTGCGCGGCACGGAGGTGACCCTGCGATGACGTCCGCCCGCTCCGCCCCCACCCGGCGCCGTCCACTGACCGGACCACTGCTGAAGTCCCTCGCCTTCCTCGTCGTCACCGCACTGGCCACGACCGTCCTCGGACTGAGCGTCTCCGGCACCGGCGTCGACGACGACAGCCTCTCCTACCGAGCGCTGTTCACCGACGCCACCGGCGTCACCGACGGCGACAGCGTGCGCATCTCGGGCGTCGAGGTCGGCGAGGTCACCGACGTCCGCGTCGTCGACCGGCGGACCGCCCAGGTCACCTTCAGCGTCCGCGACGACCGCACGCTGCCCCGCTCGACGACCGCCGCGGTGAAGTACCTCAACATGGTCGGGCAGCGCTACATCGCCCTCGGCCGGGGCAGCGGCGACCTCACTGGGACGCTGGACGCCGGCGACACGATCCCGCTGGACCGCACCGCCCCCGCGCTCGACCTGACCCTGCTGTTCAACGGGTTCAAGCCGCTCTTCGAGGGTCTGTCCCCGAAGGACGTCAACGAGCTGGCCGGCTCCATCGTCCAGGTCCTCCAGGGCGAGGGCGGCACCGTCGACAGCCTCATCCGGCACATCGGCTCCGTCAGCACGACGGTCGCCGCCAAGGACAAGGTCATCGGCGAGGTGGTGAAGAACCTCAACACTGTCCTGACCACCCTCAACGACCGCGAGGCCGACTTCGACGACCTCGTGGACACCCTCCAGAAGCTCGTCACCGGTTTCAACGGGGACCGCAAACCGCTCGGCAAGGCCGTCGCGGCCATGGGCGACCTGACCACCGTGACCGCCGACCTCCTCGAAGAGGGGCGGGCACCGCTCAAGCAGGACATCCGCGAACTGGGCCGGCTCTCCGGCAACCTCGGCGACGCCACCCCGCAGATCGAGAACTTCCTCGCCCGGACCCCCGCCAAGATGACCGCGCTCGGCCGCCTGTCCTCGTACGGCTCCTGGTTCAACCTCTACCTGTGCGAGGCGCGTGTGGGCCCCGTGACCACCTCCACCGGCGAGGACGCGCCGACCGGCATCGCGGTCACCGAAGCGAGGTGCGGCACATGAGCACCCTGACGCGCCCCGACCGCGGCGCCGGGAGCCGGGCCACACCCCGCCGCCCCCGAGCACCCCGCATGAAGCCGGTCAAGGACCGCAACCCCGTCACCGTGGCGATCGTCGGTCTGCTGCTGCTGGCGCTGCTCACCGTCTTCGCCTACAACGCCGACCGGCTCTCCCTGACCGGCGGCGGCACCACCTACACCGCCGACTTCACCGAGGCGGCCGGCCTCGACGACGGCGACGAGGTGCGCGTCGCCGGGGTCAAGGTCGGCGAGGTCACCTCCGTCGACCTCGACGGCGACCGGGTGAAGGTCACCTTCGAGGTCCAGGACGCCTGGATCGGCGACCGCACCACCGCGGCCATCGCCATCAAGACGCTGCTCGGCGACAAGTACCTGGCCCTCGACCCCCTCGGCTCCAGGCGGCAGGACCCCGGCGCCCGCATCCCACGGACCCGCACCACCTCCCCGTACGACGTCACCCAGGCGTTCCAGGACCTCAGCGGCACCGTCGACGCCATCGACACCCAGCGGCTCGCCGAGAGCTTCGAGACCATCTCCAAGACCTTCGAGAAGTCGCCGCCGCACGTCCGCAAGGCGGCCACCGGCCTGTCCGACCTGTCGAGGTCCGTGTCCAAGCGCGACCGTGAACTGTCCGAACTGCTCAAGGGCAGTGCCCGGTTCACCAAGACGCTGGAGACCAAGAAGTCGAGCTTCGAGACCCTCATCGAGGACGCGGGACCGCTCCTCGGTGAGCTGCGCGACCGCCGGGACGCCATCGACGCCCTCCTCGACGGCAGCCGCGACCTGGGCATCGAACTCGGCGGCCTGGTCGAGGACAACGACAAGCAACTGGAGCCCACCCTCAAGGCGCTCGGCCGGGTCACGACCGTCCTGGAGAAGAACGGCACGCAGCTGGACCGGACGCTCGCGCTGGTCGGCCCCTACTACCGCCTGGTCGGCAACACCCTGGGCAACGGCCACTGGTTCGACAGCTACCTCTGCGGGGTCGTGCCCCGCGACTACCTGCCCGCACAGTCCCAGCCCACGAACGGGTGCATGCCGCCGAAGCAGCAGGCGGCGGCCCCAGGGAGCGGTGAGCGATGAGCAGACGCAGAAGACTCCTGTCGGCCGCGATCGCCCTCGCCGTGGTCGCCGCCGGCCTGGCCACGGTCCGGGCCCTCGACGACGACGGCACCCGCGTCACCGCCTACTTCGACCGCGCCGTCGGCATCTACGCCGGCTCCGACCTGCGCATCCTCGGCGTCCGCGTCGGCGAGGTGGAGTCCGTGGAGCCCCAGGGCACCCGGGTGCGGGTCGAACTCGCCCTCGACGACGGCGTACAGGTCCCCGCCTCGGCCCGCGCCGTGGTCGTCGCACCCAGCGTCGTGGCCGACCGCTACGTGCAGCTCACCCCGGCCTACCGCTCCGGTCGCGCCCTCGCCGACGGCGCCGTGCTGCCCGCCTCCCGCAACCGCACCCCCGTCGAGATCGACCAGCTCTACGCGTCCCTCACCGACCTCAGCGAGGCCCTCGGGCCCGAGGGCGCCAACTCCTCCGGCGCCCTGTCCGAACTGCTGAGGACCGGCGCCGCCAACCTCGACGGCAACGGCGAGGCGATCGGCGACGGCATCGAGGAGTTCGGCAAGGCCGCCAAGACCCTCGACGGCTCCAGCGACGACCTGTTCGCCACCCTGGGCAGCCTGCAGACCTTCACCACCATGCTGAAGGACAAGGACACCGACGTGCGCACTGCCCAGGAGCGCCTGGACACGGTCGTGGGCTTCTTCGCCGACAACAAGGACGACCTGGCCGGCGCTCTGGAGGAACTCGGTACCGCCCTCGCCCAGGTGAAGACCTTCATCCAGGACAACCGGGGCGAGCTGAAGAAGAACGTCGACAAGCTCGTGCCGATCACCGAGACCCTCGTCAGGCGGCGCGCGTCCCTGGCCGAGGCCCTGGACGTCGCCCCGCTCGCCGCGGGCAACGTGGTGAACGCCTACGACACCGGCACCGGCATGCTCGACGGCCGCGCCAACCTCAACGAGATCAGCATGGGCGGCCCGCTGCTGCCCCTGCCGGTCACCGGAGGCGCGGCGAGCTCGGGGGAGGGGGCGCGATGAAGCGCGTCGTGGGACGCCGGGGCCGGGGGACCGACCCGGTGGATGCGCCGGGCGAGGACCAGGTGGAGACCGAACGGGCCGACCGCGTCGAGGTCCACGGCACGGTGAAGCGGGGAGCGCTCACGACCACCACGGCCGTCGGCGCCGGACTGGGCGGACTCCTCGCCCTCGGACTCGGCTTCGCCCTGGCCCTCGGCGCGTTCTCCGCCACGGCCCCGAGCTTCGGTGGCATCGAGGACCTGCCCCTGCCGGGCGGTGCCGACCTCGGCTCCCACCCGTACACCGTCAGCGCCGAACTCGGCGACGTCCTCAGCCTCGTGCCGCAGGCCGCGGTCAAGGTCAACGACGTCGCGGTCGGCCGGGTCACCGCCATCCGCCTCGACGGTGACGCCTGGACGGCCCGCGTCACCATGGAGATCAACGGAGACGTACGGTTGCCGGCCGACGCCACGGCCCGCCTCGAACAGTCCAGCCTGCTCGGTGAGAAGTACGTGCAGCTCAGCGCGCCCGGCACGTCGGCCGCCGCGGCCCGGCTCGCCGACGGCGCCGTCATCCCGCTGGCCCGCACCGGCCGCAACACCGAGGTCGAGGAGGTGTTCGGCGCGCTGTCCCTGCTCCTCAACGGGGGCGGCGTCAACCAGCTCAAGACCATCACCCAGGAGCTGAACAAGGCCCTCGGCGGCCGCGAGGGCGAGGTCCGCTCGATGCTCGAACGCGTCGAGAAGCTGGTGGGCAACCTCGACGACCACCGGGGAGACATCACCGACGCCCTGGACGCCGTCAACCGCCTGTCCTCCACCCTCGCCGGCCGCAAGGACGACGTGCGGACCGTCCTGACCGACCTCTCACCCGGGCTGAAGACCCTGCACGAACAGCGCGGCTCCCTGCTCACCATGCTGCGCTCCCTGGACACGCTCTCCGGGGTCGCCGTCTCCACCGTAGAAGCGAGCAAGGACGACATGGTCGCCGACCTCAAAGCCATCGCGCCCACCCTCAAGGCACTTGCCGACGCGGGCACCGACCTCCCCGACTCCCTGGAGGTGCTGCTGACGTACCCCTTCACCGACGAGGTGCTGAACGGGGTGAAGGGCGACTACCTCAACGTGTACCTGAACATGACGGCCGCCCCCGGCACCCGGATCATCCCGCCGCTCGTGCCCGGGAGCACGCCCTCCCCCTCGCCGACCTCCTCCGCCACCGCGCAGAGCGGACGGGACGGCGCGGCCGGGAAGGGCCCCCGGCGCGGGGCCGGTGAGGACGCCCGTACCGGAACCGGATCGGAGACCGGGGCCGGGGCCGGGAAGAGGCCCACCCCCTCGGCCCCGCTGCCCCTGCCCTCCGTCCCGACCCCGTCGGCGGGCGGAGGTGCCCAGGGATGATCACCCTCGCCGTCCGGCTGAAGAACCTCGCCTTCCTCGTCATCGCCGTCCTCGTCCTCGGCTTCGTGGGCATCCGGTACGCGGACCTCGGACGGTACGTCGGAGCCGCCGACTACTACACCGTGGACGTCGAACTGCCCCGCACCGGAGGACTGTTCACCCACTCCGACGTGACCTACCGGGGTGTCTCGGTGGGCCGGGTCGGGCCGATCGACCTCACCGCCGACGGCGTGGTCGCCCACCTGCGCATCAAGAAGTCCGCCCCCTCCATCCCCGCCGACACACGCGCCGTCGTGGCCGGGCTCTCCGCGGTCGGCGAGCAGTACATCGACCTGCGACCCGAGAGCGACTCGGGCCCCTACCTGGCGGACGGCACCCGCATCGAGCTGCCCGACACGGAGGTGCCCGCACCCGTCACCGACGTCCTCACCAGTGTCGACGCGCTCACCCGGTCGGTGCCGCTGGAGGACCTGCGCACGGTCGTCGACGAGTTCGGCAAGACCTTCGAGGGCCACGGCGACGACCTCCAGGCGCTGCTGGACAACGGCAGTGCCTTCGTCGAGGCCGCCGACCGGGCACTGCCCTCCACCACGCGCCTGCTCACCGACGGCGAGACCGTGCTGCGCACCCAGGCCGAAGAGGCGGAGGCGATCCGCGGCTTCGCCGACGGCGCGACGGAGCTGGCCCGCGCCCTCAAGGGCTCCGACGCGGACCTGCGGCGCCTGCTCACCGTCACCCCGGAAGCGGCGACCCAGGTCAGCGGACTCCTCAGGGACCTCGACCCCAGCCTCGGCGTCGTGCTCGCCAACCTCCTGACCACCTCGGAGGTGGCCGTCACCCGGCAGCGCGGCATCGAGGAGCTGCTCGTCAAGTACCCGGCGGCCGTCTCCGCCGGCGCCACCGCCGTCGACGGAGGAAAGATGAAGCTGGGCCTGGCCGTCACCTTCTTCAAGCCCCTGCCGTGCACCGCCGGATACGGCGGCACCCGCTACCGCAACGGCCTGGACCTGGGGACGGCCCCCGCCCTCAACACCGGCGCCTCCTGCACCGCCCCACCCGGCAGCGGCGTCAACGTGCGCGGTTCGGCCAACGCCCCCCGCGGCGGCCCGGTACCCGAACCCGCCAGGCCCGGCTCCCTGCCCTCCGGCAGCGCGAAACCGTCGGCGTCCACGGGCACGTCCGCCGCAGGGCCGCTGCCGGGCGCCCTCGCGCTGGCGGACGTGGGCGGAGCCGCGGCCCCGGACCTGGCCGGGCTGCTCGGAGCGGGCGGGGAGGACGGCCGGTGAGCCGGGCCCGGATCGCCGTCGGCGCGGCCCTGGCGCTGTCCCTGGCCTTCTGCGGCGCCGGCGCGTGGACCTACGCGCAGGCACGCGGCGACGACTCGCTCGCCTACGGTCGTGAACGCGACGAAGCGCTCGCCGACGGACGCGAGCGCCTCTCCGTCCTCCACACGCTGGACGCCTCCTCGCGGGAGCACGCCCAGGAGGGCATCCGGGCCTGGCGCACCGCCGCGACCGGCCCGCTGCGCGCCGAACTCGGGCGTACGAAGCCGGAGAAGGGTGCCTCGGCCCGGGGCACGGTCACGGAGGTGGCCCTCACGGCCCTCGACACGCGCGCCGGCACCGCCAAGCTCATCGCGACGGTGCGCGTCGAGGTCACGCCCGCCGGAGCCGCCCGGGCGAGCACGGACCGCAAACGCCTGGAAGCGGTCCTGGCCCGCACGGGGCCGGGCGAGTGGAAGGTCAAGGCACTGAGCGCGGTACCGCTCGCGCGGACGGCTGAGGAGGACGACGGCCGATGACACGGCTGCTGCACATCAGACGGGCGCGGGACTCCGCGGCCGGCGAGCCATCACCCCGCGGCGAGGCGGGCGCGGCCCCCGGGGAGGCGGGCGAGCGGTCCGACGACGACACGGTGGCCGAGCCGGACCGGGACGCCGAAGACGCCGAGGAGACCGGGGGCGGCACGGCCGCCGAGCGGGACGAGGACCCCGGGGCGTCGCCCACGGGACGCCGTAGCCCTCGGTGGGGCCGGCTCCGCAGGGCCGCACCCGCGGTGGGCGCATGCGCCCTCCTCCTCGCCGGCTGCGGCTTCTTCTACGGCGCGCACCAGCTCCGGTCCACCCCCTCGGCCGAGAACGCGGCGCTGACCGACACCGCGGCGAGCACGCGGGTGGCCGGAGACGTGGGCAACGCCCTCGCCCGCGTCTTCTCGTACACGCCGGACGGGGTCGAGGCGACCGAGCGATCCGCACGCACCGTCCTCGGCGGACGGGCGGCCCGGCAGTACGCCGACCTGATGCAACGGATCCGCGCCGACCTCGCCGAGCAGCGCGTCACCCTGAGCACCCAGCCCGTACGCACCGGAGTGATCGAACTCGACGCCGACCGGGCGCGGCTCCTGGTCTTCCTCGACCAGATCTCCCACCGCGGCAAGGACGGCACCACCTCCGCGGCGGCTCAACTCACGGTCACCGCGCGATGGGAGGAGGACCAGTGGCGGATCGTCGACATCAGGACCCACTGAGACCACAGCGGCGGAGGGGAGCACTCGTGCAGCGCGCGGCCGCATCACAGGACCGGCCCCGGGGGAGGTCCGTCACGGTCCTCGCCCTCGCCCTCACCCTGGTGGCGGGGGGCTTCGCGGCGTGGACGGGCTGGGACTGGTACGAGACGGCCCACGACGACACGACGGCCTATGCCGTGCAGCGCGACGAGGCGCTCGCGGCCGGGGAGCAGGCCGTGCAGAACCTGAACACCCTGGACCACCGCAGGCTGGACCAGGGACTGGACCTCTGGGAGTCCTCGACCACCGGAGACCTGCACGAACAACTGGTCGCCGGACGCGAGGAGTTCACCACCCAGGTGAAGGGCGCCAAGACGGTCACCACGGCACGGGTGCTGTCCGGCGCCCTGACCGAACTCGACGACCGCGCCGGCCGCGCCCGGGTCCTGGTGGCCCTTCGGGTGACGGTGAAGACGCCGGGCGACGCGAGCACCGACAAGGACAGCCGCATGCTCGGTGAACTGACCCGCACCGGTGGCGACTGGAAGCTCAGCGCCCTGGGTCAGGCCCCCGTCGGCGGTACACCGGCCGGCTGACCGGCCGGAGGAGAGGACGACCCACCATGCCGACGACCCGGCACCACCTGAACAACCTCCGCCGTCGCCAGGCCCGCGAGGCACTGCGCGCCCCGGGGGACGCGCAGCCCCAGGAGCGCGGGAACCCCCGGGCCCCGGCCGGCGCGGAATCCGTCGAGGGGCGCGGCCCCCTGCTCGACCGGCCCCGCCCGGCGCGTGCCGGCGCCTCCGTCACCACCGCCCGCAAGCCCTCGCCCGCTCGGAGCGGGGCCGCGGACTCACCGGACGCCCCGCGCGCATCGGATGCGCAGGACGCACCCGAAGCGAAGGACGCGCCGCCCCCGCGCCCGTCCGCCCCGCACCGCCACCGCACCGCGCTCCTCATCCTCTGCCTGCTGACGCTGGTCCTCGGCGGCTTCGCCGGCTGGGCGCACTCCCGGGCGGAGGCCCTCCGCGACACCGCGGCCGCCCGCAACACCGCCCTCTCCGACACCGCCCGCACCAGCGAGATCAAGGGGCAGTCGGCCAAGGCCGTCGCCGCGCTCTTCTCGTACGACCACGCCGAACCCGACGGCCTCGACAAGGCCGCGAAGGAATGGCTGACGGGCCGCGCCGTCACCCAGCACCGGGACCTGTTCGGCGACGTCCGCACCCAGGCCGACCGGCAGAAGGCGGTGATCACCACGACGGTCACCGACAGCGCGGTCGAGCGCATCGACGGCGACCGGGCCCGCGTCCTGGTCTACGCCGACCAGAGCAGCGTCAGCACCGCGGGCGGCAAGAAGGCCGAGGACGACGGCACCTACGCCGGGGCGATGTTCGCCGTCGACGTCCAGCGACGCGACGGTCGGTGGCTCGTCTCGGGCATCGACACCTTCGGCCGCTGAACCCCGTACGCGCCTCACCACCAGGGAGTGACAGACCATGCCCGAAACGCGCGACCGCCGCGTACCCGCCCGGACCCGGCAGGGTCTGCGGGCCACCGCCGCCGCCGTGACCGCGGTGGCGGCGCTGACCGCCTCTCAGGCCCCCGGGCTTCCCACGGAGGAGAGCGCCCGTCCGGCCTCCGAGGCCCGCTCCGCCGCCCCGGTCGCGGATCTCCCCCGCGCCGATCCCGCCCCGCCCGACGACGGTTCGTACCACACCGAACTGCCGCCGCTGGTCACCCCGAACGTCGCGCCGCGCGCCGGCCAGGCCGTCCGCACGCGTGCCGAGTCCGGCATACCGGGAACCGTGCTGCGCGCCTACCGCGCCGCGGAGAAGTCCGTCGGCCGGACGGACCCGGGCTGCGCGCTGCCCTGGGAACTGCTCGCCGCCATCGGCAAGGTGGAGTCCGGGCAGGCACGCGGCGGCGCGGTCGACCGGCACGGCACCACGCTCGGCCGGATCACCGGCCCGGCCCTCGACGGCCGCAACTTCGCCCTGATCCTGGACAGCGACGGCGGAGTCCACGACGGCGACACCGTGTACGACCGGGCGGTGGGGCCGATGCAGTTCCTGCCGTCGACGTGGGCGCGCTGGGGCGCGGACGGCAACGGCGACGGCCGCGACGACCCCAACAACATCTTCGACGCGGCCCTCGCCGCCGGGCACTACCTGTGCGCCGGGGACCGCGACCTGCGCCGGGCCGCCGACCTCGACCGGGCGGTCCTCAGCTACAACCACTCCCGTTCCTACCTCGAACTGGTCCGTCACTGGCTGGACTTCTACCGCGGGGGCGTGCACGCCGTCCCCGACGGCAAGGGTGTCGTCCCGCGGTCTCCCGGCGCCGGCGGCGACACTCCGGCGACGGAGCCGGTCGACAAGGGCGAGCGCGGGGGCGCCGGTGGCAAGGACGGACGCGGGGGCGCGGGCGAGGGCGGGGACGACATCATCATCGGCCCCGATCCCGGCGCTCCCGAGCCGTCCCCCTCCCGCTCCGATCCGCCCTCGTCCTCCCCGCGGCCGTCCCCGTCCGCGACGAAGCCCGCCCCCTCCCCGTCTCCCGACCCGTCCCCCACGGACTCCCCGTCACCGGACCCCTCGCCCACCCCGACCCCCACCGACTCACCCACCCCGACCCCCGACCCGTCCACCCCGCAGGACTGCCCCACGGACTCGGCGAGCCCCTCCCCGGACACCGGCGCCTCTCCCGGTCCGGACCCGGAGGCGCCCGGGCCGGAGCCGACCTGCCCGGCCTGAACGGGCCCGCACCCTCGGCGTGACGCACGCATCGCACGGCCCAACCGTGGAAGAAGGGCCGCATGACGTCACACGAGGAACAGCAGAATGTCGCCGACTTCTACGACTTCGAGAGTGCTCTGCCCGAGGAGGAGCGCAAGGTCCTGGCGAGGACGCGGGAGTTCATGCGCGACGAGGTCCGGCCCCTGGTGACCCAACACTGGGCCGACGGCACCTTCCCCAGGGAGCTGATCACCCGCTTCGGGGAGAGCGGGCTGGTCGGCCTGCCGTACGAGGGCTACGGCGAACCGGGACCGGCCGCCAGCCATCTGCTGACCGGGATGATGGCGATGGAGATGAGCCGCGTCGACGCGTCGGTGGCCACGTTCTTCGGCGTGCACAACGGACTGGCGATGTACTCCGTCCAGGCGGGCGGCGACGAGGAGCAGCGCGAGCGCTGGCTGCCCGGCATGGCCAGGATGGAGACCGTGGGGGCGTTCGCGCTGACGGAACCGCTCGACGGCTCCGACATCGCGGCCGGCATGCGCACCACCGCACGGCGTGAGGGCGACACGTGGGTGATCGACGGGGCCAAGCGCTGGATAGGCAACGCGACCTTCGCCGACCACGTCGTCGTCTGGGCCCGGGACGTCCAGGACGACCAGGTCAAGGGGTTCGTCGTCGGCCGCGGTGCGCCCGGGTTCACCGCGGAGCCCATCGCGCACAAGACGTCGCTGCGCATCGTGCAGAACGCGGACGTCACCCTGGCCGGCGTGCGGGTGCCGGAGGCCGACCGGCTGCAGCGCGTGTCGTCGTTCCGGGACGTCGCGGAGATCCTGCGGGCCACGCGCAGCGGGGTCGCGTGGCAGGCCCTGGGCGTCATGATCGGCGCTTACGAACTGGCCCTGCGCTACGCCGGCGAGCGGCAGCAGTTCGGCCGGCCGCTCGCCGGCTTCCAGCTGGTGCAGGACCTCCTGGTCAAGAGCCTGGGCAACATCACCTCCAGCTGGGGGATGCTGCTCCAGCTGGCCCGGATGCAGGACGCCGGCGTCTTCCGGGACGAGCACTCGTCGCTGGCCAAGGCACACGTCACCGCCCGCATGCGGGAGGTCGTGGCCTGGGCCCGGGAGATCTTCGGCGGCAACGGCATCGTCCTGGACCACGATGTCGCCCGCTTCTTCGCCGACGCGGAGGCCATCTACTCCTTCGAGGGCACCCGGGAGATGAACACCCTGATCGTCGGAAAGGCCATCACCGGGGAGAGCGCCTTCGTCTGACCTCCCCGAGGTGTTCAGGCGTTCAGGCGGGCCCCGGGCATTCGGCAGGACGTGCCGGGTACGCGCGTAGGGGTAACCACAAGTGTTCACGACGACCGGAAGAGATCATGACGGAGAAGCACGAGGACAAGACCCGGATCCGCTCCTGCATCGCCTGCGGCACGCCCGCCGGGGACGGCGAGCTCTGCGAGCACTGCGGCAGGGTCCTGGAACTCCCGGCCGAGACCGGGCTGACGGAGGACCGGGCAGCAGCGATCCGCCGGGACTTCGAGGGCCGCGGCAGGTAGCGAGCCGCGAGAGGGGGTACACGCCCGCCATGGCATCGAGGAACGATCACCGGGCAGCGTCGCCCCGTACGCGTCAGATCCGCCAGCTCCGCCGCATCAGGGCCTTCTACGCGGCGGGATTCGCCCTGTGGGCGGCATCGGCCGCCTGGACCGGACTGGAGTCTCCCGGGAGCCGGCAGATGTGGGTGGCCCTGCTCCTGCTGGGGGTCTTCACCGGCCTGCTGCTCACGGCCACCACCTGGGTCCGGCGCCTGGAGAGCGCCGCCCCGCGACGGCCCGCACACCATGCCGCCCCGCGTATGGCGGCGACCTCGCAGCACGGAACCCCCTGAGCGCTCTCAGGCACGGGCGGCCCAGACGGTGCGTTCGGTGCGCACCGCCAGGTCGCCGCGGCGCAGGAGACTGTGCGGACTGCCGGTGTCGAGGAGCTGGTCGAGCGCGGCGAGGTCCTCGGGGTGCAGCCCGGTGGCCGTGGCATGGCGGATGCGTCTCAGGCCCGCGAGGGCGTAGCGGCCGATGGCCTCGCTGCGGGAACCCGCCATGTCGATCGCGAGGGTGCGTCGGCCTTCGACCGTGAAGCCGGCGGCGGTCAGCAGCGGCCCCCAGTCGGCGCCGCGGTGGGGCGTGTGCTCGGCCTGGTGACGGTCGGTCAGGGCGTGGCAGCGGTCCTCCAGACCGGGTCGTCCCTCGGGGGCGTCCTCGGGCAGGAAGCGGGGGAAGCCGGCCAGCTCCACGACGGCGAACAGCCCGCCGGGCGCGAGCGCGTCACGGACGGTGCGCAGCGCCCGGTCGGGGTGGGACAGGTGGTGCAGGGAGGCCGACGCCCACACCAGGTCGGGGGAGCCGAGGTCGGGCCAGTCGGGGGCGTCGAGGTCGGCCTGCACGGTGCTCACGCGTTCGTCCAGACCGTTCTCGCGTGCCTTCGCCCTCAGGCGCTCAAGGAGCGCGGCCGAGGCGTCGACGGCGATGACGTGGGCGTCGGGGAAGCGTTCGAGGAGGGCGAAGGTGCCCGTGCCCGTGCCGCAGCCCAGATCGACGATCCGACGCGGACCGGTCCTTAGCGGCAGCCACGCGGTGAGGGAGCCGAGGTGCTCGGCGAGCACCTCGGCGTCCAGGTCGAGGATCTCGGCCAGGCCGTCCGTGTCGTGGTCGTGGTCGTGGTCGTGGTGCCCCTGCTGTGCGCTGTGGGGGAGCGGATGCGGGTGTGTTCGGTCCATGCCCGCCACCCTAGGAGCATCATGCGCACGCGGCATGACGTCTCCCGGTTTACGCAAGAAGACGGTCGTGCGCGCTGCCGTCCGCGCAAGAGGGTGCCGGGGCGCGGGTCCGCCCCCTCACCTCCCGGTGCCGCGCGGACTGCCGTCGCCGTCCTCGCGCTGGTGGCCGCGGCGCGCGTCGCGATCGAAGATGCCCAGGATGTCGCAGGGCCCGCCTTCGGAGCCGATCGCGTGCGGCATCATCGTGGGGAACTCGGCGGCCTGGTTGGCTTCGACGCGGTAGCGGCGCTGGCCCAGCATGAGGATCGCGGTGCCGGACAGGACGACGAGCCATTCGCGCCCCGGGTGTGCCCGCATGCGGGCCGGGCTCTGCGGGGGAGGCTCGGTCATGCGCTGGCGGACCACGCTCATGCCGGGATCTCCCTTCACGAGCCAGCGCATCGAGCCGCGGGCGCTGTCGATCACGGGGCTGGTGATCACGTCGTCGGCCGCGGTCTCCACGAGCTGGTCCAGCGTGGTGTCCAGGGCGCGGGCGATCGTGACCAGTTGGTCCAGTGCGAGGCGGCGCCGGCCGTTCTCGATGCGGCTCAACGAGGACTGGCTGAGCCGCGCGCGGGTGGCGAGTTCCTCGAGGGACCAGCCCTGCGCCAGGCGAAGCGCTCGGATCCGCTTGCGGACGAGGCCGTCCAGATCGTCATCTTCTTGCGTCACGGGCAACACTTTATGCGTGTACCGCATTGTCACCGGTAGCGGCACGGCTCGCACGACACCGGCCGCGCGCTCACGTCGCCCCCGTGCCGTCCTCGCTGTCAGCGGCCCGTGTCATGATGCGGACGCGTCCCAGGAGTGGGGCGCGTGCTGCTTGCCAGGGGGTTTGCGCATGGGTGCGGGTACCGAGCCGGACGGCTCGTCCAGGTCCGACGAGGAGTGGGAGCGGTTCCTCCGCGAGTCGGTGGAAGGGGTCGCCGACTCGCCCAAGGAGCCGTCGGCGCGGGCTCGCGACGTGGCGAAGCGGCTGCGTGCGGAACCCGGCCGCGAGGCGGAGGCCTGGCGCAGCCATTCGCCCGCGCGCCCCAAGCGGCGTACGGGCTGGTACGTGGGCGGGCTGCTGACCGCGCTGGTGCTGCTCGCCGTGGCGCTCGCGCCGGAACGGATGACGGACCTGGTGACCGGCGACGAGGACGCCGGCCCCCCGGCCTCGGCGAGCGGGACCGACCGCCCCACCGTGGACGAGCCCTTCCGCGGTTCCCCGGCCGCGAGTTGGGCGAGCGGAGCGGCGGGGATCAGCATGCCCGAGGCCAGGGCGGTCGGCTGGATGAGCGAGACCGAGGTCGAGCGCGCGCTCGCCCGCAGCCGGGACTTCCTCGTCCGGACCAGCCTGGACCGTGCGGTACTGCGGGGCGAGCGCCCCGCGAAGGCGATCGCACAGATCAACCCGCACCAGGAGGACGTGCAGGACCTCCTCGGGACCGCGTTCCGCAGCCCGAGCGAGGACAACGACCCCCTCCTGCTGTTCAGCCGCTTCCGGCCCTCCCACAGCCGCCTGGTCGGTGACGTCGTGAAGACCCGGGGCGGGCTCACCTACCGGGAGGGCGAGCGCGGCGCGCTCCAGGTGACCGCCGACGTCACTTTCGTCTATCCGGTCACCCGTGCCGACGGGGGCGGCGACGAGGTCGTGCGCACGATCGTGCGACGCGAACTGGTCCTCAACTGGGACGACCCCCGCAAGGTGATCACCGAGCCGGGCACGTTCTCGATCGTCTCGTACAAGTACGACATGACCAACGGTGGCTGCGGGACCCCCACGGGCTACTTCACCCCGCCCTTCGGCAAGGACCGCGCGGCGGACGTGATCGGCGCGGAGGTGGATCCGTACGACCGCAGCGCCCCGGTCGGACAGGACGCCTCCTCCGGAGACGAGTGCGCACGGGCGTCGCGGTCCTGACGGTCCTCGTTCACCGTCCGGCGAGCAAGCCGGACCCGTGCCCCCGGTCGGCCGCCCGCTGACCCGTAGGCGGGCCCCTTAAGGTCGGGGCATGACCTCAACCCTGGCCAACAGTGCTTTCGACTCGCTCCGTCTCGACGCCGTCTCCGACCAGGAGGCGCTGCGTCGTGTCTACGAGCTCCCCAGGGAGACGGCCTGGCGCAAGCAGATGGACGAACTCACCGAGCAGACCCGGAGGTTGATCGGCTGCTCCTCCCTGGTCCTGGTCGCCAGCACGGACGCCGAGGGCAACTGCGACGTCTCCCCGCGCGGCGGCCCCGCCGGGTTCGTCGCCGTCCTGGACGACCGGACGGTGGCGATACCGGACGCGACCGGCAACAAGCGTCTGGACACCCTGCACAACGTCATCGCCACCGGTCGGGCCGGGCTGCTGTTCGTCATTCCGGGGCGCACCACGACGCTCAGGGTCAACGGCCGGGCCTGCGTCTCCACCCGCCCGGAGCTGCTGTCGCAGCTGACCGCCGTGGGCAGGCCGCCGGCGAGTGCGCTGGTGCTGGGGATCGAGGAGGTCTACCCGCACTGCCCCAAGTCGCTCCTGCGCAGCGGCGCGTGGAAGCCGGAGCAGTGGCTGCCGGCGGACGCACAGCCGACCTCGGCCGAGGTGACGCTGGCCCAGCTGCGGATGCCGGAGCTGACGATCGCCGACATCGAGCGGGCGGAGGCGGACTCGCTGAAGTATCGCTACGAGTAGGGGAGTGGAGTCCCCGGCGACGGCCGCGGCAGGACGCGAACGGCGGCCCCCCGTGGCACCGCACGACGGCCAGGCTTCACTCACCAGGGTGAATCCCGGCCCGCCTTCGCTGTCCCGGCGCATGCCCGGCATGACATAAGGGGACGATCGCGGATGCGACCATTCCGTCGCCCGGACCCCAGGAGGTCACCGATGACGGATGTGGTGTTCAGGGCCGACTTCTCCAGTGACCGGCAATGGGTGGCCGGCCGCTCCTGGGCGTATCCCGACGGCGGCCCCGTCAATCCGGACGACGACAAGCTGGATCACCTGACATCCGACCCCGCCTACAGCCGCACCGGCCGCTTCCGTGCCACGCGGCGCCCGGACGGCTTGTGGGAGGCGGGACTGCTGACCACGGAGGAGAGCCCCGACGGCTTCATGGTCCGCACCGGCGACCTCCTGGAGACGACGGTCCGACTCCCCGTCGGCCTGGGCGCCTGGCCCGCGATCTGGACCTGGCGGGACGGTGGCAACGAGGTGGACGTCTTCGAGTACCACCCCGACAACCCCGACCTTCTCGAACTCACCAACCACGTACGCCGCGGGCAGGCCTACGTGCGCGACGAAGCCGTACGCCCCGGCGGCCGGATCGACATCGCCGTGCTGTTCGGCCGGAACAGCGTGGTCTGGTCGCTGAACGGGCGGCAGGTCCATTCCGACGGTCGCGGCGTCGGGAGCCGCTGGCACGCCAGTCTCATCGTGAACCTCTCCGTCTGCGCGGGCCGTTACCACCCGCCACCCGAGGACGGCGCCACCGAGTTGTTCTACGAGGTGGAGCGACTGGTGGTACGGCGACCGGTTGCCCGCGGCAAGGGGTGAACCCCGGCGCCGGAGACGGCCGGTGGCTGCCGAAGAGTCCGGGAGCCGCCAGTTCGGCCGACCGGTGACCACCGGCGATGTCGCTGCGCGCGCGTCGGCCAGGAGCTGAGCCGCTGGCAGAGACGACTTGTACCCTGCACTCATTCAACGATCGGACGATCACGGACACGGGCCGACGGGCATGCCACGGGCGTCCAGGACGGGAGCGGGGAGAATTCGATGAGTGACGCACATCCGATACGCAGCCGCCGACCGGGTCTCTCGGTCGGCGCGCGGATCACCGCGGCGGTCGTCCTCGCCGTGATCGGAGCCGTCGCCGCCTGGCTCCAGCACGAGGCTCCCGGCCGGAGTGCGGAGCCGCGTACGGAGTTCACCGCGAACAACCCGCCCGCCGGCCTGCCCACCGCGCTCACCACCGGCCAGCACCTCCGCTGGTCCCGCTGCACCTCGCCGCCGACCGCCCGCACGGGCTACGACTGCGCCACCATGAAGACCCCCCTCGACTACCGGAAACCTGAAGGCAGGACGATCGACGTCGCCCTGATCCGCCGCAAGGCCACCGGCCCGAACGCCCGGCGGATCGGCTCGCTCGTCCTCAACTTCGGCGGCCCCGGCGTGTCCGGAGTGAACGGACTGCCCGAGCACCTCAACCAGTACAAGCCCCTCCTCGACCGCTACGACCTGGTCTCCTTCGACCCGCGTGGCGTCGGCGCGACCATCCCCGTGCGCTGCGGGAAGACCGCGGACGACACGGCCTTCGCCGGGGCCGACGCCTGCGCCGAGCACTCGGGGGCGCTCCTCCCGTACCTCGGCACCTCGCACACCGCGCGCGACCTCGACCTGATGCGCTACCTCCTCGGCGACGAGCGGCTGCACTACTTCGGCGTCTCGTACGGAACGGCGCTCGGCGCGGCCTACGCCCACCTGTACCCCTCGCACGTCGGGCGGTTCGTCCTCGAAGCGCCCGTCGATCCGACCGAGGACCTCAGCGAGGAGCAGGTGTCGCAGGTCAAGGCGGTCCAGGCGGCGTTCGACCGGTTCGCCGCGCACTGCGCGGCCCGTGTCCGCCACTGCCCGACCGGCGACGGGCCCGAAGAGGCCGCACGACGCATGGCGCGCCTGGCCGACCGCCTGGAGAAGAAGCCCGCCCCCGCCGGCGACGGAAGCCACCTGGACGCCGACGACCTCGCGCACAGCGTCGGCGATCACCTCGTCCTGGGCACGGACGGCTGGCCACCGCTCGCCAAGGCCCTCACCGCGCTGATCGACCACAATGACGGCGGCCCGCTGAACGACGGCGCGGCCCACACCGGTTCCGCCGAGCGCACGGAGACCCCGCCCGACAGCAGCACCGCCGCCCAGACCGCCATCACCTGCGCGGACTCGAGCCTGCGCCCCGACTTCGAACGCCTCGACCGGGACGAGGCCCGCGTCAAGGCCGCCTCGCCCGTCTTCGGCGCGGCCTGGTCCACCGGCGTCTACCTCTGCTACGACTGGCCGTTCGACGGCGAGCGCCTCACACCCCAGGTGAACGCCGACGGCGCGGCCCCCATCCTGGTGGTCGGCGGCACCGGCGACCCGACCACCCCGTATCCCGGCGCCCGCCACATGGCCCGCGCCCTGGGCGACGGTGTCGGCGTGCTCCTGACGGCCGAGGAAGAGGGCCACGGCACATACCCGCAGAACCGCTGCGTCACGGAGGCCGTCGACACCTACCTCCGCACGGGCCGCACCCCGGCCGCGGGGACGGTGTGCCGGGGCAGCATGTCCTGAGACCCGCACGGACCCGCCGGACGGCCGCACGATGCGCTCGGGGGCTTTCCGCGACGGATCCGGTGCCGTGCGCGGCGCATGGCAAGGCCGCTCCCCGCCCACGACGAGCTTCAGCGCTTCGCTCACCGCACATGCCGCGACCGGGGTTCGTGGTGGCCCCACCGGTCCTTGCGGCCGCGGGCTCCGGACTTCTCGCGCTGCGGACCGTCCAACCCCTCCCCGTTGTAGAACCTTTGGCCGATCCTGGTGCGGTAGGCGTTGACCGCCTGGATCGGATGCCACCTCCGCGCGGAGGACGGCATCCGACCGGCTTGGCATGGGAACCAGCTACGTGCGCCGGGTCAGCAGACCGGCGTCGATGGCCTCAGCGACAAGGCCGGCGCCGCGGCTGTTCTGGTGGATGTGGTCGGTCGTGAGCACGAGACCTCGGCGCTGTGAGATCGTGTCGAGCTTGCGGCGGAGCACTGCGTGCTGGACGAGGACGCCGAGGGCCGCTGCGGGCGTCACCTCCCGGTAGGGAACCGGCGGTGGGTCCGCTTGGCGCAGTTCCTCCGTCTGGCGTTCGTGGAGCGGAAGGTAGACCACCTCGTGGGTGGCGGCGACTTCGGCGATCGTCCGGCTGTACGCCTGCGATGCCTGAGCCGCTGCCCCGTCGAGTTGTTGGCCGAGTACCGGTAGCGACAGCAGACCGATCGTCGCGTCGGTCTCCGCTCGCAGCCGTGCGACGACGGTCCCCAGGCACTGCTGGAACCATCCGGCTGACGGGCGACGGGGGAGCTGTTTGCGCTTCATGGCCTGCTCGACGGGGTAACCGACGAGGCTCGCTCGCGCGTCGTTGGTCCCGATCAACACGGTGATCACATCAGGCGGGTTCGTGACGACGGCGTCGAGGCGCTGCAAGAGGTTGTGGGCGAAGTCGCCGTTGACGCCGAAACGGGCAAGCTGCACGGCACCGGGAGGAAGACGTCGTCCGAGGAGATCCAGGTAGTCGACGCTGAACTGCGCTCGGGTGAGGCTGTCGCCGAGGCACGCGATGCGTATCGTCACGGCGCCTCCTCCCGGCCCGGCGTACCGACGCGGTCGGTCGGGCGGGTGTCGGTCCGCGGACGGTGGTCGGTGCCGAGGCTCGCGGTGATGGACAGGATGGACGTCGGCTCCTCCATGTCGACCACGTGCCATACCCCGGCCGGGTTGACGGTGGCCTCGCCCGGCCCCAGCAGAACGCGGTCGACCACCCCGTCCACGTCGCGGGTGACCGTCGCCGATCCGCTGAGGCACACGACCAGTTCGTCACCTGCGGGGTGGCTCTCCCAATGGTCGCCGAGGCCGTCGCCGTCGAAGATCATCACCATCCGGCCCTCGGCGCCGTCCGCCGCGACAGCGGCGCTGTAGGCCTGGAGCACCTCCGGGTCCCAGGCGAAGCCCTCGACGGGTTTAGCCCTCGAACCCAGTCCGAGGTGTACCGGGGTGGTCCGCAGGTCCATGGCGTTGCGTTCGTGGTCCACGAGTCTCATGTCGGCGATCGTCCACGACAGCGATCGGGCGGTCTTGAAGGAAAGGGAAGAGAAGCCGACGCGACGGGCAGACGCTTGGCGGCTACCCACCTCCGAGGAGGACCTCGCTGCGACGCCACGCCGTCGGTGATCGGTTCGTGAATTCGCGCCAGTCCCGGACGAGATGGGCCTGATCGGCGTAGCCGGAGGCGGTTGCCACCTCGGCCCACGGGAGGGGGTTCTGCACCGCCGCCAGCTCGTGCGCGTGCTCGAAGCGTAGGACTCGGGCGAAGGTCTTCGGCGACAGGCCCACCTCAGTGCGAAACCGCTCGGTGAGGTGACGACGGCTCCAGCCGAGTTCCGCGGCGACCGCACCAACCTGGACGCAACCCCGCGCCGCGACGAGCCGGTGCCATGCCTCGACCACCTCGGGACGTGCCCAGCGCACATGGTCGCCGCAGGCGCCACGGCCGACAGCTCGGAGGAGCAGAGCGTCCAGCGCGGTGAACCGCTCCCCCCATGCCGTCGCCGATCGCAGCCGATCGACCAGCTCTACGGCAAGCGCTCCGAGAAGCTCGTCGAGTGGGACCATTCGGTGAGCGAGTTCGGCGGACGGCATGCCGTAGATGGCCCGGGCCCCGAGCGGTGTCAGCGACACCTGAACACCTTGCTGGCGTCCGTCGTGGTGAATCGCGACGGACCGGCACATCAGACCACCGGCCACGCTGCCGTATCGGGTGACCGGTGACCCGTCGTCGACCCCCGCCGCCACTTCCAACGGACCTGACAGGCTGATCACCGCAGTGAGCGAGCGGCTCGGCGGGCCGCAGTGCACCCCTGTCGGGAGTCCGCGGAGGTCGAAGCCGAGATACGAGTCGACGTACTGCCGCAGGGCGGGCGCGGGACGCGCAGCGATCTCGGTGGCCGTGTGGTCCTCCATCTTCGCCAGTGTACGAGCCGCCCGACCCGCCGACATCGCCGTGGAATCGTCTGTCAGCGAGTGGCCCTCCGGACGGCCTCGGCCACGGCGACCTGAACCCCCGGCGCACGACCCGCTGCGGCTTCTTGCTCTCCTGGCGTTCTGCTCTCGCCGGTAGAATGCGGCGGTGCGTACGGTCGAGCTTCTGTTTGACGAGGCGGCGGAGCTGGCGGTCCGGGAGGCCTGGCGGCGGCTCGCGGAAGCGGGGCTGCCCAGTCAGGCGCGTCACCGTTCCCCGACCAACAGCCCGCACCTCACCCTGGCGGCCTGTCCGGAGCTGACCGCCCCGATCCGCTGGGAGCTGGCTCAGGTGGCCGCCTCCCTGCCGCTGCCGGTGCGGTTCACCGGAGTGGTCCGCTTCGAGCGGCCCACCTCGGTGCTGGCCTGGGCGCTGGACCTCGACTCCGTGCTGGAGAGTCTGCACCACCGGGTGTGGGAGGCGGTGGCCTCGGACAGTCCGCCCGGGACTCTGAGCCCGTTCCATGCCCCTGGGCGCTGGAGCCCGCACGTCACGCTCGGCCGCACCAGGCGGGCAGGTGCCTTCGCCGGCCGGCAGATCCCCGAACTGCTTCCGGCGCCGCCGCTGTCCGTCCGGCTCAGCACCCTGCGCAGCTACGACACGGTGACCGGTGCCCTGGAGGTGCTGGAGCCCCGTCCCTGAGACGTGCCCCGACGCCGGCCGAACGACGGGCCCGTCAAGCGGTCGTCGAGGACACCGCCGGCGCCCGCGCCGCCGGTACGGCCGCCCGCCCGGCGATCATCGCCGTGCCAGTTCCTCTGGAGCCGGCGGTCCCGATCCGCGGCGCGCGCCCGTGTACCGGCGGACCCACGGTTGGGGAGCTACGCGCCTGGACGCGCCGGGGTGGTGTCCGCGCCGTCAGGTGGGGGTCTTCGGCTGTTGGCGGGCGTTGTGGGTGTTGCGGAGTTCCTGGTTGATGCGCTGGGCTTCCTCGAGTTGGTCTTCGAGGATGATGATGCGGCAGGCGGCTTCGATGGCGGTGCCGGAGTCGACGAGCTCGCGGGCGCGGGCGGCGATGCGCAGTTGGTAGCGGGAGTACCGGCGGTGGCCGCCTTCGGAGCGCAGGGGGGTGATCAGGCGGTGCTCGCCGAGCGCGCGGAGGAAGGCGGGGGTGGTGCCGAGCATGTCGGCGGCCCGGCCCATGGTGTAGGCGGGGTAGTCGTCGTCATCGAGGGGGATGACGGGCTGGGGACTGCCAGAGGGCATAGGCCTCTTCTTTCTAGGGACGCGTCGAGGGGCCCGAGTGCCGTACTGGCACCCGGGCCCCGAGCTTTCAACACCATCTGCCGGCCATTATGGCCGACCTTCTGTGTCCGCAGGTCCGCCCGGAGGGGCGGGGCTGCGGGGATCGCGGATGCGTGACCGGGGACCACCTTCCATTCCGGGGTCTGCGGTACCCGGGCGGACTGCTTCCTCGCCCGGGCGATCCTGATGGCGCTCTGCTCCTTACCTCGTTGTACTGCCGGACTTACCTATATGGCTGTGCGGCCCCAGGGCCGCTCCTGCTTGCGTGGCAGTCGTCTCTGCCGCGCCCTTCGACTTCTGGGTACGCAGAAACACTAACTCTCCTCGGCGGCAATGTCTACTCTCGACGCTACAGATTTCCTCCAGGGGCTGTGGGTGCGAGTCTGCTCGTCCTGCGTTCGGGCGAGCGGCGCGCACGGTGGGATCCGGCCGGTGGGGGAGAGGGCTGGCCGCAGCCGTCGGGACGGGGGGGGGGGAACGGATCGACCCACCGCGCGGAGGCGCTGCCCGATGCGGAATACTTGATCGATGGGTACACGCGCTTTCCCGGCCGGCCGGCCGGTCACGATCCGGAGAGCCGTCGCGCGGGATGCCAAACGGTTGACGCGGCTCGTGCGCGGATCGGGTGCCTACGAGGGCCTGTACGCGTCCGCGGTCGCGGGCTACCGGGTCGGTCCCGACTACATCGAGGCCCACCGGGTCTTCGTGGCCTCCGATGCTGACGATCACGAGGACCGGGTGCTCGGGTTCTATTCGCTCGTCCTCGCTCCGCCCGAGCTCGACCTGCTGTTCGTCGCGGACGAAGCGCAGGGACGGGGTATGGGGCGGCTGCTCGTCGCGCACATGCGGTCCGAAGCCCGTGCTGCCGGAGTCGACCGGGTCAAGGTCGTGTCGCACGTTCCCGCCGAGGACTTCTACCACCGCGTCGGCGCGGTACGGACCGGCACCGTGTCCGCGAATCCGCCCGCCGTGCCGTGGGACCGTCCCGAGTTCGAGTTCCGCATCTGACTTCCGCGGTGGCCAGGTCATCACCGAGGGGCCGTCCGGGCAGCGGTCGGCCGCCGCCCCCTTCCTCCGCGCCGTCCTCACCCGCCCGAACGAAACACCGGACAGCCGTGGCGTCGCGCCGCCGCGGGCATCGAACCCAAGTGGACCTGAGCCAACCTGAGACAAGCGGACCGTCCGGGTTCTCCGAGGTTCCGCCGATGCCCTCAAGTCGCTCCGCCCAGGCGCCGAAGCGAGCCGCGTCGAGCGGTGCACCGGTTGCCGGGGTGCCCGGACCACCGGGCGCAACGCGGAGGCGCCCCGGCACTCGGCGAGCGGAGCGGCAGGCGGAGGGGTGATGTCCGTGGCCTGTCGTATCGTCCCGGCAAGAAGCGCCAGCCTCGGCCTCCTGGAGCCCCCGTGCCGCAGCCAGCTCGTCCGGTGAGCACCATCGTCGCCCCTCTGGCCTTCTCCGGAGTCGGCGACGCCCCACGCCTGGAGCGGCGCGGTGGGACGCGGCGGCTCGTGCAGCGCGGTGACACGGCGCTGGTCGTCCAGGACCTGGCGCCGTCGGCGGCGGCCGTCCGTTTACCGGCGCCCCGGCCGCGCCGGTACGGCTCCTGCGCGGTGTCGCCCGCGGGGGACCTGGCCGTCTTCGCCGGGCTCCACGCGCTCCGGGCCGTGGACCGGTCCGGGAAGGTGCGCTGGGAGGTGCGGCACCCTTGCTGGGCGGGCTGCGCGGGGCACGACGCGTTCGCCGATTACGCCGAGGAGCGTGACCATCGGTACGCCGGCAGCGGCTCGGCCGGGTTCTCCGCGGACGGATCGCTGGTGTGGGCCCACGTCCGCGGGTCCCTGGCCAACGACCGGGGCCGTGGAGCGGACGAGTGGCAGGTCATCGACCCCGAGGGCGGCACCGTACTGGCTCGCGCGGCGACGCACACGGCGGCCGTGGGCTCCGACCACGTTCCGCATCCGGACCCCCGTCAGATGGGTCTGACCATCGGGGAGGGCCAGGACGGTGCTCCGCTGCGCTGGGGGCGCTGGGACGGCCGCACCCTGGCCGTCGACACCTTCGGCGAGGCGGACCGGGTGCTGCTGGCGGTGAGTCCCACCGGGAAGCGCCTGCACACCGTGACCCACGACCAGGACGGGCCGGCACTGGCTCGTCGACGCGGCCCGCATGCGACTCACCGACCGGCTCGTCCACCCCTTCGAGGTGTCCGGCCTGCCGAGGGCCCTGGGCGACGGCACCTGGTACACCGTGTCGCCCGGCGACAACGCTCTGCACCTCTGGTCCCTGTGACCGTGCCGCGCACCCTCGCACACGTTCGGCGCCGTGCACGCCTTCTCGTGTCCGGCCGCGTACACCACTGAGTGACGTCCGATTCCGTATGTCCCGACGACCGGCGGTGAAGTGCCGCCCTCGTGACCGAAGGAGCCCCATGGCCAAGCTCATCTACTCGATGCTCACCTCGCTCGACGGGTACGCCGAGGCGGCGCAGGGAGACCTCGGCGCCGGAGCCGAGGACGAGGAGGTGCACACCTTCATCGGCGACCTCTTCCGCCCCGTCGGAACGTACCTGTACGGCCGGCGGATGTACGAGACGATGGTCTACTGGGAGACCGCCCACACCGAGCCCGACCAGCCGCCGCACATCCTGCAGTACGCCCGCGACTGGCAGGCCGCCGAGAAGATCGTGTACTCCACGACGCTCGACGCCGTGTCCAGCGCCAGAACCAGGATCGAGCGGACCTTCGACCCGGATGCGGTGCGCAGGCTCAAGGCGGAGGCGGAGCACGACCTCACCGTCGACGGCCCTCATCTCGCCTCCCAGGCGATCTCGGCCGGCCTGGTGGACGAGTACCACCTGTTCATCACCACGAGCGTGGTCGGCGGCGGCAAGCGCTTCTTCCCCGACGGAGTGCGCCTGGACCTCGAGCTGGTGCAGCAGCGCGCCTTCCCCAGCGGACTGATCTACGCGCACTACCGGACCCGCTGAGCCCGCCGGCCGGTGCCCGACCGACGACCGCACCTCCAGGTCCGGACCGCGGGCGAGCAGGCGGGACGACCGGACCGGTGCCGCATCGCCCGGACGGCGGTCAGCCGAAGTCGTCGGGGACGACGCGGAGTTTGTTCGCGATGCGGGCGAGGGCCTTCTGGTCGGTGGAGTTGAGTTCGTCGAGGACGACGCGGCGCACGGCGCGCAGGTGCGTGGGCGCCGCTCGGTGCACGATGTCGAAGCCGGCGGCGGTGAGTTCGGCGAGGGTGTAACGCCCGTCCTCCGGGTCGGGCGCCCGCACGATCCAGCCGCGCTGTTCACAGCGCTTGACGACGTTGGACAGGCGGGAGAGCGACCCGCTGGCGAGGAAGGCCAGCTCTCCCATCCGCAACGTGCGTTGCGGGGCCTCGGAGAGGTGGCTGAGCACGAGGTACTCGAACAGGGTGAGGCCGTGCTCCTGCCGCAGTGGCGATTCCAGCTTGCCGGGCAGCAGCAGCACGAGGGAGATCAACCCCGTCCACGCCGTCTTCTCCTGCTCGTCGAGCCATCGCGGCTCCTCGTCGTCCTCCTGCGGGCCCGTGCCGCCCATTGCTTCTCCCGTGTTGCTCATGAATCGTCCCGTCCCTCCGGCCGGCCGGGCCATGGGAATCACTTTACGCTTGAAGTCGTTGCGTGTTAAGTTCACTTCATGCGTGAACTCATTCGAGTGGGCGCGCACCCCTATGGATGGGAAGAGGAAGCACCATGGGCACCGTCACCTTCGGTATCACCCCGGGCTTCGGCGAGAAGCTGCACGCGGCCCTCGGCTACAGCGGGGCCGTCCGCGTCGGCGACCGGGTCGAGATCTCCGGCCAGGCCGGCGTGGACGACGACCTGGTCGTTCCCGACTCGCTGGAGGACGAGATCATCCAGGCGTTCGACAACGTGGAGCGCACGCTCGCCACGGTCGGCGCGACGTGGAAGGACGTCATCCACGTGAACTCGTACCACAAGGTCGCGCCGGGAGACGACGTCATCGGCGAGGACCACAACGCGGTCATGGCCGAGCAGTTCCGGCGTCGTCTCGGTGGCCGTGCGCCGATCTGGACCGAGACCGGCGTCACGGTCCTCGGCCTGGCCGCCATGCGCGTGGAGATCCGCGTCACCGCCATCGTCGGCAGCGGTGACTGAACGCCCACCACCGCCGACTCGCCACCCACCCCACCCGCCTGTGGAGGGCCCACCACGGGCGGGTGAATCAGGGCTCTGCTGCCCCGTGCCGCCCGCAGGAGGCGTGCCGGTGCTCCGCCGACGGCGGCCCGGCCGGCCCCGGTGCTCCTCTTCCGGAGGCACCGGGGCGGGAAGTCCGGCGGGGCGCGCGGAGTCAGTCGTCGTAGGACAGCCCGTGCCCGGCGGGGAAGAGGACCTCGCTCGGGTCGTCGGCCCGCTGGATGGGCACGGGCAGCTTGCCGCGCGGCGCGACCCGGCCGGCGATCACCCGGGCGGCCGCGCGCAGTTCGACCTCGGTCCAGCAGTAGGAGACCAGTGATGCCGGGACCTCGCCGAGGTGGGCGATGTCGTAGGGGTTGCGCACGGCGAGGTGGATGACGGGAACGCCGGTCGCGAGCAGCCGGGAGATCAGGAGGCGTTGGGTGCTGGTGGCGCCGACGTTGTCGGTGGTGACCACCACCGCGTCCCGTCCCCGTGCGGCCGCCACGGCCTCGTCGATCTTCGCCGTGTCGGGGGCCCGGCCGGTGGCGAGGTGGGTGGTGCTGTAGCCCAGTTCGTCGAAGGCCCCGGCCAGTTCGGGCACCGTGGTGCGGGTGGCGTCGGTCGGGAAGGCCGGGCTCGCGCCGACCACGAGCAGCTTGCGCTGCCTGCGGCGCAGCGGGAGCGCCTCGTCCTCGTTGACCAGCAGGGTGGTGGTGCGCTCGGCGATCCGGGCGGCGGCGAGGCGGTGCCCCCGGGCCCCGACGACCCGGTCGACCTCCTTCGCGGACACGTAGGGGCTGCCGCTGAGCAGTCCCACCTTGTCCTTCACCCGCAGGATGCGCAGGACGGACTCGTCGAGCCGGTCCTCGGTGATCTCTCCGCTGCGGACGGCGGCCAGGACGCCGTGGTAGGCGACGTCGATGTTCGGTGGGAACAGCAGCTGGTCGACGCCGGCCTTGAGGGCGAGGACGGGCACACGGTCGTCGCCGTACTTGGTGCGCACCCCCTGCATGTTGAGCGCGTCGGTGACGATGACGCCGTCGAAGCCCAGTTCGTCCCGCAGCACGCCCTGGAGGATGGCGGATGACAGGGTGGCCGGTTCGTTGCTGGGGTCGAGCGCGGGGACCTGGAGGTGCGCGGTCATGATCGAGTCGACGCCGGCGGCGATCGCGGCCTTGAAGGGCGGGGCGTCGATGCGGTCCCATTCCTCGCGGGTGTGGGTGATCACGGGCAGTCCGGTGTGGCTGTCCTCCCCGGTGTCCCCGTGGCCGGGGAAGTGCTTGGCGCAGGCGACGACGCCGGCCCGCTGGTAACCCGTCACCTGGGCCGCCACCATACGGCCGACCGCACGGGCGTCGGCGCCGAAGGAGCGGACGTTGATGATGGGGTTGGCCGGATTGACGTTGACGTCGGCGACCGGGGCGAAGTTTTGGTGGATGCCCAGGGCGGCGAGTTCGGTGCCCGAGATCAGTCCGGCGGTGCGCGCGTCGGAGAGCGAGCGGCCCGCGCCGAGCGCCATCGCCCCCGGCAGCTGCGTGGCGCCGCTGCCGATACGGACGTTGGCCCCGTGCTCCTGGTCGATGGAGATCAGGGACGGAACGGGGGTGGGCAGGGCGAGTGAGGCCCGCTGCACGCCGTTGGTCAGATCCGCGATCTGGCGGGGGTCCTGGATGTTGTTCGCCCAGCCGGAGAAGTAGATGACACCGCCGATGTGGTACTTGGCGATCAGCTCGGCCACGGTGCGGACGCCGAGTTCCCTGAGGTTGCGGTCCTGGTCGACCTGGCTGGGAGAAGTCGCCGACGTGCCGTAGAAGTACGGCACGAACAGCTGGCCGATCTTGGCCTCGACGCTCATCCTGGAGATGATCTTCTTGAGGCGGTGGTCGCGCCCGTGTGCGGCCGCGGGGGTGGCCGCAGTGCCCACGACACCCGCCGCGCTCGCGGCGACCAGGGTCGCGGAGGCGAGAACGGTTCGTCTGGACAGGCTTCGGTCCTGCATGCGGGCATGCTCCTTCCGGCCTTGCTCGTCAAGGGAGTCGAAGGAAACGCAAAGGACTTCCGAACAGCGGGAAACGTAGCCCGCAGGTCACGAGCCGGGCAAGAGGTCTAGACAAAATAGGTCTAGACAAAGCAGGCCCTCGTTCCGTGGGCGCGGGTGCCCCGACGACGCCGTGCGGGACTGCTCCGCGCCCCGGGGCTCCTCACTGGCGTGGGTACAACCTTCGGTGGCGCGCGGATGTCTCCTCGGTGAACGCAGCAAGGTCCGTGCCCTCACCGCTCTGTCCGACGGCGGGGAGATGCACACGGTCGCACGCCCCTTCTCCGTGGTGGGGGCCGCGGCGGGGACCGGTGCCTTCCGGCACTCGTACCGGTTTCCGCCACGGCGCCACGCCCGGACAGAGGGCTGCACATCGCGCCCGCGACACGGCCCGTCGGCAGTCGTGGGCAGTCCCGGAGACCAAGGAGACTTTTCCGTGCGTCACATCAGAGAACTGGCCGTCACGGCCACGGCACTCCTCACCCTCGGCGGCGGCGCGGTCGTCACGGCCCCCGCGGCCCAGGCCGCAGCCGCCGCCGTGCCCTTCCCGTCCATCGGCTGGCAGCAGCGCAACTGTGACTACGACGGCAACGGGTTCGACGACGTGCTCACCGGCGCCCCGGGCGCCACGGTGAACGGTGCCACGGGCGCCGGGTACGTCACGGTGCAGTACAGCTCGTCGAGCGGTCTCAGTACGACGAAGAAGAGCGTGCTCCACCAGGACGTCTCCGGCGTGCCCGGCGCCGCGGAGGCCGGCGACGGCTTCGGAGCGGCCGTCGCCTCGGGTGACCTGGACAACGACGGGTACGACGACGCCGTCGTCGCGGTCCCGGACGAAGATCTCACCGGTCTGCCCGACGCCGGCGGTGCCGTCGTCTTCTGGGGATCGCCGACCGGACTGCACGGCTCCGACAGCACCTGGCTGGAGAACGACGACCCGCGGGCGGGCGCCCGCTTCGGGCGGGCCGTCGAAGCCGCGCGCTACTTCGCCCCCGACCCGGCCGACCCGGATGCCGACCTACGGGACTCGATCGCCGTCCTGGAGAACGACGCCCTGCTCTTCTTCACGCACGCGCCCGGCCAGGACGCGCAGGGGCTGACGATGTCGGACCGCAGGATACGGGCGAGCGACGTCGCGCCGGGGGACACCGGATTCGAGTTCCGCAGCCTCAGCCACGGCAACTACAACGAGGACCCCTGGGCCGACCTGGCCGTCTCCGGCGTCACCACCGGGAAGCAACCGGGTGCCGGCACCGTGCGCGTACTGCACGGCGCGCCGGACGTCGGGGGCCTCGGCGACGGGGGGACGTTCCCGGGCGGTCCGGCTGTCGTCTCCGGGGACTGGGACGGCACGGGGCAGGACGACCTCGTCATCGGTGACACCGGTGCCGGCGCGCCGACGGGCGGCGGGATCACCCTCTATCTGGGCCGCGGTGACCTGTCGGGTCTCGAACCCGAGCCGGCGCAGTACTGGACCCAGGACTCCACCGGCGTGCCCGGCACCTCGGAGGCGGGCGACCAGTGGGGCGCCGAGCTGTCGGCCGGGGACACCGACGGCGACGGCCACCCGGACCTCGCCGTGGGTGCGCCGGGCGAGGACATCGGCAGCGTGCCCGACGCGGGTGCCGTGTGGGTGCTGCGGGGCGACCGGACCGGATTCAGCGACGTCGGGGTGAAGAGCTTCGACCAGCAACTCGCCGACATCCCCGGTACGGCGGAGAAGTCGGACCGCTGGGGCGGTCAGGTACGGCTGATCGACGCCAACAAGGACGGCCTCTTCGGGCTCCTGGCGGCGGCACCGGGCGAGAACACCGACGACGGCTTCGTATGGGTCGTACCCGCCTCGTCGTCGGGGCTGGTCGCCCACGGCACGTGGACCTACGACGGGGCGCGGCTCGGGGCGCCGACGGCGGACGCGCGCTTCGGCGCGGCGGTCGACGAGTAACTCCGCGAGGGAGGCCGCCCTCCCGGACGGTGGCGGCCTCCTCACTCCGGACGACGGTGTCGTGCGGGTGGTACGCCCTCGGGCCCTCCTGACCTCCGTCCCGGCGGTGCGCCGGCGGCAACCCGGGGTGCGCGGTCCCTTCTTGTGAACGGCTTGTGAGGGCGGCGACGGGCAGGTGTTCCTTCGCCGTCCCGTGGGACCCGGACGGTCCTTACGGCAGGAGGGTGTTGATGATGGCTGAGACGAGCCGTCCCGCCTCCGGCGGCCATTCCGGGCGTTCTTCCTCGAGTGGTGAGCCGGTGGGGGAGTTGGTGCAGCGTGCGTCGCAGCAGCTCACCGAGTTGGTGCGGGCGGAGATGCGGCTGGCGCAGGCGGAGATGAGGGAGAAGGGCAAGCGCTACGGCAAGGGCGGCGGCCTGTTCGGCGGGGCCGGTCTCGCCGGCTTCTTCACCCTGCAGGCGCTGATCGCCACGGCGATCGCCGCCCTCGCGGTACCGCTGCCGGTATGGGCGGCTGCCCTGATCGTTACCGCCGTTCTCGGCGCGGTCACGGGTGTGTTGGCGATGACGGGCAAGAAGGAAGTGAGCCGGGCCGCCCCGCCGGCACCCGAGCGGACCATCGACAGCGTGAAGGCCGACGTGGCCGAGATCAAGGAGAGTGCCAAGCGATGACCCAGCCGCCCCACGACGAACCCACCGCCCAGAGCCCGGAGGAACTGCGCGAGCAGGTCGAGCAGACCCGCCACCGACTGGGGGAGACGGTCGAGGCCCTGGCCGACAAGACCGACGTCAAGGCCCGCGTCCAGGAGAAGGCGGTGGCCGCGAAGGAGCAGGCGTCGGCGAAGGCCACGGAGCTGACCGGAGAGGTCAAGGCCAAGGCGGCCCAGGCCGTACAGCTGGCGCAGGAGAAGCTGCCCGAACCGGTCACGGCGAAGGCCGCGGCAGCGGCGGGGCAGGCCAAGGCCAAGGCGGGACAGGCCCGGCAGGCCTGGTACGACCAGGCTCCCGAACCCGTACGGAACAACCGCACGCCGCTCGTGGCGGCCGGAGCGGCACTCGTCGTCGCCTGCGTGCTGCTGCGCCGCAAGAAGAAGTAGCGAGAGAAGAAGTAGCGAGAAGGGAAGCCGAGCACGGGCGGCCCGGAGCCGAGGACGGCGGACACGCTCCGCCGTCCTCGGGCCGTCGTGCCCACGGCCGGCGAGGCGGCCTGCGACGCGTCGACGCGCCCTCCCCGCCGGTGCTCAAGCGTCACGGAGATCATGTGCGCCCGCGGGGACGCACAGGGCGGCTTGGCGTGCGTGACCGCATGTCGAAAGGCCGATGCCGCGTAGACGGCCAGGCGCTCTGCGCGCCGGACGATCCACACCTCGGGCCTGGGACGAACCGCCGCCGCAGCGCATCCGCGGACTCTCCCCACGTACCAGCATGTCGCTCCACCGTGCGGAGAGACTCTCGGGCGACCACGTCATCTTCCCCGGGGTCACCGACCTCGCGCTGCGGCGATACCGGGCGTTCCTGCAGCCCGTGGGCCGTCGGCCGCTCTATCCGCGGGACGCGCAGTGCCCGTGCCGAGGCTGCTCCCCCGACGACGTACGCCACGCCCGCGACGTGCTGGACGACATCATGCGGCAACGGCCCGTCCGGGCTCGCTCGGAGCTGAGCCGCCACGTGGCTCGCCTGGACTCCGTCCCCAGGACGCGTACCCTGCCGGACCCGTCCGCCCACTGCCGGCAGTGGCACCCGGAGCGGTGGTGGCGACGCCGGCTCTCCGGCGGAAGCGAGTCGGGGTGAGCGAGGGCCACCGTTTCCGTCCAGGCGGCCCCGCCCCCGGACGGCCGGCAGAGCGAGGCGGTGCCGTTCCGCGACAACCGGAGCTCGGCCGAGACGGCCTGGTACTGAGGCCCGGTGTTCCACACCTTCCGTCGGGGCCGCTAAGCCAGCAGCAGCGGCATGTCCCAGTCGGCCGGTGTGCCGCCCACCGCGTACGAGTCCAGGGCGAGCGCTACACCGGCGGCTCCGTCGAGGTAGCCGGAGACATCGGAGCCGAACGGCACCTTCGTCATCGTGAAACGCAGTCCGAAAGGCAGCGCCGGATCGAAGGCGGAGACGAGTTCGGCGGCGATGTCGTCGCGCAGTTCGGCCAGCCGGGGGTCCCGCCACGGTTCGTCGAGCCGGCCGAGCTGGTGCAGGGCACCGGCCCAACCGTGGCACAGCGCATGGTCGTCGATGCCCCAGGCCGACCGGGGAAGGACGAGCAGCCGGTCGATCGAGGCGCGGGCGAGGTCCGTGAGATCCGTACGGCCGAGCGCCCGTCCGGCCAGCTGCAGGGCACGGGAGACCCCCGGAGCCCCGTAGCACCAGGCCGGCCACTTGGCGCTTCCGTCATAGGCGGCAGGACCCCGCTGCCACTGGGCGAAGGAGAGGTAGCCGGGCCAGTACAGGCCGTACCGGTCGGCCACCGCCCAGGTCCGCAGCAGCTCCGCCGTCGCCTCCATCGCCTCCTGCTGCCCCGGCACCCGGAAACCTTCCTCCCAGGCCAGGGCCAGCAGGGCGAGCGGCCCGGCGACGCCGTGCGAGAGGCCCAGGTTGAGGTGGCCGCCGGGGAACGCCGCCTCGGAGCCGACCCGGGGCGCGTCCAGGGCCCACCACCGCGGCACGTGCGCGCCGCGGTGCTCCACGGTGCCGAGCGACAGCCGGACGAGGTAGTCGAGCACCGCCGTCAGCGGCGCCTCACAGCACTCCGCCCGGGCCAGCAGATAGCGGCCGACCCCGGTCAGACCGCGGACCACCTCATAGTGTCCGATCGTCGGCAGCGGCCGGTCCTCGACGGGCGGCAGTACGGCCCCCACGAGATCGCGCTGGTAGGTGTCGAAGCGCTGGAGCGCGGAGACGTAGCCTCCGGTGGTGCGGTGGGCGACCAGCACGGCGAACGCCAGGGCCCCCGGCCCCTTGAAGATCCCGCCCGCGGTGCCGGGACGGCTGGAGACGGCCCGGGTACCCGTCGTGAGGTACGCATGGGCGCGCGGCACCTGCCGTGCCGCGTCCCGGGCGGCTCCCGCGAACGCGAGCGCGAGCCCCGGGCTGCCGCTGCCGAGGGTGAGCTCGGCCCAGATCGGCTCGGCCACCCCGTCGTCCGCGGCGTGGGCGGGGATGCGGGTGGCCGCCATCGTGGCGGCGGGATCGGCGAGCCGGTCCAGGATCTCGGCGGAGACGGCGGCGGCACGTTCCCTGAGGTCATGGGTGGACCGGGGCTCCCGCAGGTCCTGGGTGGACCGGTCGATCGGGTGTCGCCGCGTCCCGCCGTCGGTGGTCCCGTCGGCCGTTTCCTCCCGTGCCCCGTTCACCGTGTCCTCCCGTGTCCCGCCACCGGTGCTCCCCTTCATCGGCCCCTCCCGCTCTCGAGCCGCCGGCGGCCGGCATGGGTGCGCACCGCGCCCCGCAGAACCGCGTACCCGCGAGCCTCGGCCGCCCGGTCGATGCCGAACACACGGTTGTGCCGCATGTGCAGCAGTGACAGCAGGGCCTCGTCGCGGTCCGCCTCCGGAGCGGACAGGATCTGCTGCCCGTACGCGCGCGGGTGGGGCGACTCGGACCACAATGCGCCGAAGGACGGCGTCCCGAGTGCCTCCGCAGCCGACGACACCGTGCTCCCCGGCCTGATCAGGCGGTCGGTGACGGCGCGGTGCCGCTGGTAGACCTCGTGCTCCGCGGTCTTCGTGAACATCCGGTCGACCCAGCCGCACCAGTCCCAGTCCCCTAGGGACTCCAGGAGAACCGCGTGGCCGAGCCCGGCGAGCACGGCGTCGGGGAGCGCCCGCGCGGTGCCCCGTAGCGCGCGCACCTGCACGAGCGCCGACAGGCTGTCCGTGCAGAAGAGACGCTCGGCCGCCGCTTGCAGGGCCTCACCCCCGTACCGGTCGCTCTCGGGCCGGTACGTGTCGAGGGTCAGCGTGCGCAGGGCCCCGCTCTCGACGAGGGCCCGTGACACACGGCTGATCGCGGGCAGCACCCGTCCGTACAGCGCCCCGGGATCGCCGTGGAAACGCAGCCGCAGGTGCGGCTCGGGATCCTGGTAGCGCAGGAAGAACCAGCGGTCGACCTCATCCTCGACCTCGGCGAGTACGGCAGGAAGATGGTCGGCGAGCAGGGCTTCCTGGGCCGACGGCTCCGCGTACCACTTGGCGAACAGCCAGTCCTCACCCGGAAGATGGACACGGGTGGGGGCGACCCGCGGGGCGGTCCGCGCCGGCTCGGCACTCTCCCGCACGGTAGGCGTGGAGGACCGCCGCGCCCCCGCGAGGGGGACCACGATCTCCGTGCTGTGCCCGCCGTTCCAGCCGAGCCCCGCACCGTCGGCCGTCAGATCCTCGTAGAGGACGAACTGGGGTTGCGCGGCGGTCAGTTCGGCGCGCAGCAGGCTCCGGTCCCAGCACTCGCGCAGATCGACGGGGTACATCTGGTCGTTGCGGGCGATCTGCAGCCGGTCCGGCACGGCAAGGCGCCGTCGCCACGCGTCGAGGCCCCGCTCCCACGCCTCGGCGTCCCGCGACCGGGCCGCGTCGCGCAGTCGGCGGCCCGGCAGCCAGCGCTTGGGCATCGCCACCACCCGCCCGTAGCGGATGCGCGGCAGATACGGCAGGGCGTCATGCCCTGCCCAGTCCCAGCCCGACCACACCCGCGGCCGCGCCGTCGCGATATCCATGAGGAACCGCGCCACCGGCGGAGCCTGTGTGTCCAGGGCCAGCATGTGCGGCAGCACCGGACGGACCGGACGGCCGCTCTGCGGGCACAGCAGCCGCAGTCCGTCCGAGCCGGCGGCGACGACCAGCGAGCGCCAGTCCAGACAGCGCGGGTCGTCCCGGTCGTCGGCGACGCCGACGGGGATGCGGTACGGCAGCAGCCGGGGCACCTGGACGATGTTGAGACCGCGCGGCTCGTGCGGCATCAACTCGACCTGGGCCGCGATCACCCCCTCGTCGGGGTCGGCCGTGTCGGCGGCCAGCCGCGCCAGTTCGTCGGTGAGGCCCGTCAACGCCGCGAAGCGGCCCGCGGTGGCGCCCGCCGTCCAGGCCCCGATGTGCGGGCTGCCGAGCAGGCGAAAGTCGCCGCGGTCCAGTGCGGCCGTGCTCTCGGAGAGCACCTGGAAGCAGAGTTCGAGGCTGCGCGGCGGCGTGGCGGCGGGATCGTGCCCGGCGACTTCGGCGAGGCGCCGCACGACGTCGTCGGTGAGCACCAGGTCACCGCCGGACAGGACGGCCTCCTGGAGCAGTTCGCCGATCAGGGCGCGCCGGGGACCGTCCGCCGCGTCGCCGGGGCCGCTGCGTGCGTACGCGGGCTCCGCACCGTACTCGGGGGGCAGACCCAGTCCGCGGTGCGGGTCGACCAGCTCGCCCAAGGGTACGGCGCAGGCGGTGCCGTAGCGCTCGATGAAGCGCTCGCGGTAGTCCCGCATGTACGCCAGCGTCGTCCACTCCGGAGTGATCGCCCAGATCGCGGCCGCGTACCCGCACACCTCCCGGCCGACCGCCTCCGGGACGACGAACTCGCCGGGTATGTGCAGGTCCACGTGCAGGGGCGGCCGGGCGTGCGCGTCGTCCCGCGTGCCGGGTACGTCGAGGCGGCGGACCTCGTCCAGGAGCTGCTGCCAGGAGTCGCCGCCCAGCCCCGGAGGGTCCTCCTGATGCCGTGCACACGCCGCGCGCACATCCCGCAGCGCCTGCGCGTCGCCGGGAAGCGCCGTCTCCAGGACCGCCTCGATGCCGTCGAGCAGGGCGGCGTCGATGCGGTGCGGGGTGATCGAGGTGAGCAGGAAGCCGTGTTGCAGGAGACCGGCCAGTTGACGGTCGAGCCGTTCGGCGTCCAGCGCCGGGAAGCGTTCCATGAGCGAGACCAGCAGATCGGCGTACGGCACCGGGGTCCGTGCTCCCTCGCGCACGGCGCCGACCAGTGCGTTGTCGCGCACGGACTGCTCCTGCCCGCCGGTGCGCAGGTACAGCCGTCCGTCCCGCAGGAAGCACAGGTCGTTGAGGACGACGTCCACGCGCCGGCGGACGGAGGGCTCGGCGAGCCAGGCCCGTACCCGGCGGCGCAGCCATGCCCCGTCGAGCCGGACCGCTACCTCGCCGGTACCCCGCTCCGCCTTGGCCGCGGAACCGAATCGTGCGGTACCGACACCCGCGAACAGGCCGAACGGCGTGGGGCGCGCCCCGGCACGGCGGGCGTACCGCGTCAGGGTCCGCGCGGCACTCAGGGTCCGCTTGCGGCCCAGTGCGGCGGCGCCCTCGTCACTGGTCAGACCGGCCAGGTTGTGGGCCAGCGAGCCGCTGGCGACCCGGACCGCCTGGCCGAGCAGGGGATCGGAGGCGAGCTGCCGCGCCCCCGACACCGGATCGGCGGCGTCGATCGTGGCCGCAGCCGTGCCACGCGGCCGACTCGCCATGCGGACGAGCACGGGTTCCCGTACCTCGAATACTGCGGATGCTCGGTGGACTTCGGACTCCGCCGCCACGTGTGTGCTCCTCGCCGTCGTACGGAAGAGCGGGGCGGATCCGGGACCGCCCCGCTCGGAAGAGCCCCGAGGGGGCCTCAGTCCGTCAGCAACAGACGGGGCAGCGCGTGCCGATCGCGTAGCTGCTCGGCGAGGTGAAGGTGCCCTGGCCGAACGACTCGGCCTGCTCCGGGAGGTCGGAGACGCGCAGGTCCAGGTCGAGGTCGAGCTCGGGGGCTTCGTTGGACAGGATGATCTCGGTACGCATGCTTCTCCCTTGGGTGGTGGGGTGCACGGACTCGAACGTCCGGGGCTCCGGTCGAGGCCCGGACATGCGCAACCATTGCTCACGCCACTGACAGTCGGTAGACGTAATCGAGCCATTGATCAAGGGGCGGGCCGTTGCCCGGGCGGGGTGCGGAACGGGCTCTCTCGTATGTGAAAACCGGAGGCACCGTGTGAAACACCCGGGTGCCGCGCGCTTCGGCCCAGGTCGGGGAGGGTGGTCAGCCCGTCACCGGTGCCCGTGCATCACCTGACCGGTCCATGCCGAGCCCGTGGAGGACACGAGCGTGACAGGGACGCTGCGGGGACCGCTTGCCCTGCGCTCGTGGCCGGATCCGTTCTGCCGTCGACCCGGTGCGATGGGCCGAGGGTGCCCGCGTGCGTCGAGCAGGAACACCGATTCACAGGTCACCGGTGCGTCGGCCGAACTGGTGAAAGCGCCACGCTCAAGGTCTACGAGGGTGCCCCGCACGGCCTGATGGGGGCCTTCAGGGAGCAGTTCGAGGCCGATCTGCTCGCCTTCCTGGCCGACTGACCGGCCGCTCCTCCGCTCGCCCTCCCGGCCGACCGGCCACCGCTCCGCCTGCTCGACCGACGTGCCCTTCCACGTCGCCGACGGCGGTCCGGGGGCGGGGTGTCACGGACACCCCGCCCCCGGGGCCCGTCCCACCTCCCGAAGGAGCCCTCATGCGCGCCCCCTCCGCGAAGCGGCTGCTGATCGGTCGGCGTGGCCCTCAACTCCGCCCCCTCCGAGGGCGTGACCATGCTCCCGTTCTCGCAGCTCAAGGCCGCCTTCCCGGTCCTGAGGAACCCCGCGAACCGGCACAAGGCCGTCGGCTGCACCTACGACCAGTGGCGCTACGCCTTCACCAACACCTTCCCCGAGGACCAGGCCCGCGCCCTCTACGAGCGCTACCGTGTCCCGCCTCCGGCCACGTCTTCTGGGACAGCGCCCTCACCAACGTCCACCCCGGCCACGGCGACACCCACGTGAACCAACACAACGCCGACCGAGCACCCCTGCTGTTCGTCGCAGGTGAGAACGACCACCTCATGCCGCCGAAGATCCAGCGGTCCAACGCCAAGCACCACACGGCGCCCGGCACCGTCACCGACTACGTCGAACTCCCCGGCCGGTCCCACCTCATGCCCGCCCAGCAGGGTTGGGAGGAGGTAGCCGCCCACGCCCTGGAGTGGGCCCTCGACCACACCGCCTGACGCCGGGGGAGGGGGCCCGGGGCCCTCAGCCGGACATCGCCACCGGGACGGTCCTGAAGATCGGGTCGAGTCGAGGAGAGCCTTCACTCCTCGGGACTGCGCAGGCCCACGCAGTCGAAGGCCCAGAAAATGTCGGAGTAGACGAACGAGCCCGTCATCCACGGCTCGTACGCGGACAACCGGGCGACCTGGAACGCGGCTTCGGGGATACGCAGCGACGGTGATCGGAAACCCACCGCGCCGGCGCCCTCGAAGCCGCGCGTGCCGTAGTACCCCGGTGAACCCTCCAGGAACACCAACGGCACGCCCGCACGATCGGCCGACTCAAGGGCATGCGCGACGAGCCGCGTCCCGATGCCCTGCCCCTGGAACTCCGGGACCACGCCCAGCGGTGACAGCGTCAGGACGTCCACGATCCGGCGCGGAGCGTCCAACCGGGCGGCGCTCAGCAGGACATGCCCGACCACCCGGCCGTCGACGACGGCGACGAAGGACAGGGGTGCCAAGGCAGCCTCCGCCACGCGGAGTGCGCCCACGAGCCCGGGAATCCGCTCGTCGCCACCGAAGGCGCGTGCCTGGACCTCACGCACATCGCGGTGATCGTCAGCGGTCTCTCGGCGGATCACCAACCCGGGAGCGACGGGAGCGACGGGAGCGATCCGAGGGCCCGCGGGCGCATCGTGTGACGTCATGGCCGCGAGGGTAGATCGCAGGGCCACTCGCGCGCGAGCCCATTTCGGTGGGGGTGTGCACGAAGGCGGTACTGCTCGCTCCGGCTCGTGGCCGAAGGACTCGGCCGACTTCGGGCAACCAATACGGTGGCCACGCCTCGATAGTCTGCTCACCGTGATCAAGTCATACGCGAGATCGAGTGATGCCGCAGTCGCGACAGCGGGGGCCCGGGCGGGTGCGGACGTGGTCCGCACCCTGTACGGGTGGCAACTCGACCGCATCGACAAGGGTGCGGGGGACTTCGCCACCGCCGCCGACGTGGAGGCCGAGAAGGCGATCCTCGGCGTCATCCGTGCGGCACGGCCCGGTGACGCGGTGCTCGGCGAGGAGGGCGGACAGCAGGGCGCCGCCGACGCCGGACGACAGTGGTTGGTCGACCCTCTGTGCGGCACGCTGAACTACGCCGTCGGCAACATGCTGGTGGCCGTCAACGTGGCGCTGCGCGACGGGGCTGCGGCCGTGGCCGATCCGTTCAGCGGCGAGGTGTTCTTCACCGACGGGGAGAGCGCCTGGGTGAGGCATGACGGGGCCGACGACGCGCCGCTGACGCCCACATCCGCCTCCCGACTGGTGGACGTCAACCTGGATCCGCCGTTCCCGAGCGCGCCGGGATTCCGGGCCGCTGATCTGCTGGCCCACCCCGGGTTCGTCGAAGGCTTCCGCCCGCGCGTCGTGTCCACGACGCTGGCGTTGGCCTGGGTGGCCGCCGGCAGGCGCGCCGCGTATGTCACCGATGGCGACGAGCTGTTCGGGAGCGTGCACTTCGCGGCCGGTATCGCCGTGTGCCGTGCTGCCGGCTGTGTCGTCACGGGTATCGACGGTGCCCCGATGGGTGAAGGAGTCCGTGGACTCGTGGTGGCCGCCGACGACGAGACCCATGAGCGGTTGATGTCGATGACGCGCAGCCGGAGATAGTGCTGTGACCGTTCAGGGACGAGGCGGGAAGCCGGCGATCTCCTCCGTTACGGCCTCGGGAACCATCGACGGCATGGGGCAGTGCGGTCGCGAGCCGGTCGAGAGCCGCCGGCATCGGCTGCCAGGTGTCCGCACCCCGCATGAGCAGCGTCGGGACGGTGACGGTGGACCAGCGCTCCAGTCCAGCGAGTCGGCGGCCATCGATGCGAGGTCGCCGTGCCAGCCGGGCGCTTCGTCGGCTCACTTCAGCGGCTCCTTCCCGGCTGCCTACGGCGTCGTCCCTCGTGGACGGCGTACGTTGCGCAGCGCTCAGAACCCGGTGGGCGGGCAGTTCCTCTCCACCGGCCCGCCTGCGCAGTCGACCGCGACCGGGTCCGGCCGGGGGGACACCCCGTGAGGGACGGCGGACTACGGGCTCCCTGAGTCCCGGCCGCCGATCCAGCGGTGGTAGGCGTCCGCGTCGACGTTGCTGCCGCACACGATGGTGACGACGTGTCGGCCGGCGAAGCGTTGGCGGTCCTCGAGGAGCGCCGCGATGCCGAGGGCGGCCGACGGCTCGACGACGAGTCCGGCGTGTAACAGGAGCATGCGCATGCCGGCGATGATCGACGCCTCCCGGACCAGGACGGCGTCGTCGGCGACCAGGAGGAGATCGTCGAGGACGGCCGGGATGGGTCGTCGGCCGGCGACGCCGTCGGCGATGGTGTCGGTCGTGTCCGTGGTGACGACACGTCGCCGGTGCCACGAGTGGGTCAGTGCCGGTGCTCCCCGTGGCTGGACGCAGATCACCTCGACCTCGGGTGCCAGTGCCTTCAGCACGTGGCCCACGCCGGTGGCCAGCGCCCCACCACCCAGAGCGATCAGGACGGCGTCGACCGACGGCGCGGCCTCCACCAGTTCCAGGCCGATGGTGGCCGCGCCCTCGCAGGTCTCGATGTCCAGGCTGTCCTCGACCAGGCGGATGCCCTCGGACCGTGCGAAGGTCGCCGCGCGGTCGCGGGCCGTCTCGTGGTCGCCGTCCACCAGTTCCAGTACGGCGCCCAGGGCGCGGATGCGATCGAGCTTGGCGCGGGTCGCGAAGCGGGAGGCCACGACGGTGACGTCGAGTCCCCGGCGGCGCCCTGACCAGGACAGCGCCTGGCCGAGGTTGCCCGCGCTCGCGCACACCACGGCACGCGGGCCGCTGTCGGCGAGCAGGCTCGCGACGACCTCGGTGCCGCGCCCCTTGAAGCTGCGGACCGGGTTCGCCGTTTCGAGCTTGATGCTCACCCTGCACCCGAGGTCGGGCTCCAGGGCCTCGCAGCGGTACAGCGGAGTGTCGAGGAAGACCGGGTCGATCGTCCGGCGGGCCGCCCGGATCCGGGCCGTGTCGAGACGCGTCTCCTGCACGACACGGCAGCGTAGCGGACCGGCGACCCCCCTCCTCGCGTCCGGACGTTCAGGTGCCTGTCGGGGAGGAGTACGGCTCAGGCGCCGTACACCCGGAGGTCGGCGACCTGCCCGGCCGGCCAGCCGGTGTTGGCGGTGAACACGAGCCGCACGTGACGGGCGGTGGCCCCGGCGGGCAGGGACAGCGTGGCGGTGTTTCCGCGGGACGGGTCGAAGGTGAGGGCCGTGGCACCCCGCAGAGAGCTGAAGGAGACACCGTCGGTACTGCCCTGGACGGCGACGGTCTGGGTGCGGGCGGCCCAGGCGGGGGACGGCGGGACGGTGAGGACGACACGGCCGACTCCGGTGGCGGCGCCCAGGTCGACCTGGAGCCACTGGGGGAAGGCGTGATTGGCGCTCTCCCAGTAGGTGTGCGGGTCGCCGTCCACGGCATGCGCCGAGCCGTAGGCCTGGGTGTGACTGCTCGCCGTGGTAGGCCGATGCCGTGCCAGGTCGGTGTTCGGTGAGTCACCGGCGGTGGTCGCGGTGACCCGGCCGGACGGCTCGGAGGCGAGACCGGCCGCGTCGAGTGCCTGCGCGTCGAAGGTGTAGGACGTCGAGGCGGTGAGCCCGGTCACCGTGAGGGTGGTGGCGTTCGCGCCGGCGGCGGCGACGGGGGTGGCGGTGTCGCCGGTGATCCGGCGGATGCGGTAGCCCGTCACGCCGACGTTGTCACCGGCGGCGATCCAGGCCAGGGTGACGGTCGTACCGGTCACGGCCGTGACCCGCAGGTTGCCGGGGGCGGTCGGGGGGAGGGTGTCGCCGCCCCCGACGACGGTGGTCGGGGTCGGCCGGACGGCGGTGAGGGGGATCTGGCCCTTGAGCATCCTGCCGCCGTCGCCGGTCAGGCGCAGGTAGTAGTCGGAGGAGCACGGGGTGCCGTCCTCGTCGAGGGCGAGGAGTCCGGATCCCGTCGGCACCCAGGCCTGGGACTCGGCGGTCTTGGCGATCTGGTTGCCCTCGTTGTACTCGTCGAACATCGAGATGTACACGCTCGGCACCCCCGCCCGCCCCATGTTGTAGAACTGCCGCCACATGAAGTCGCCGTGGGCGCGCTGCCGCTCCGTCACCCCGCCGGGCAGGACGCACGGCTGGTAGTCGATGCCGTGTGCCGTGCACTCGGCGAGGTCGGGGACGGTCGCGACGTTGTAGAAGTTGTCGGCGTCCGCGACGCTGCCGATGCGGCCCACCATCCACGGGGAGAGCATGTCGAAGGCGTGGTAGACCCCGGCGAAACCCGGCCGTGAGTCCCGGTCGCCCGTCCGCCACCAGGTGGGCACCCCGCCGATCACGTAACACCCCTGGGCCTTGAACCAGTTCACCACGTCCAGACACGGCTCCGGGGCGAATGGCCGCTGGTTGTCGTTGAACCCGAAGCCCCAGACGCACACCACCGGCTTCCCGTTCTGCCGGGCGTAGGCGGAGGAGGACGTGTGGGCGCGCATCTTGCCCGTCCAGTCGGCCTTGATGTCCGTCTGCATGGTCGTCCAGTCGGAGACGTCGTACATCACGTAGAACTTGACGCCGTGGGCCTCGGCCGCGTCGCGCACCTTGACCGCCATCGCGTCGCGGGTGGGGCCCTCGCCGCCGGTCGGGTTGAACCGCTGGAGGGCGGCGGTGTCGATGCCGTACTGCTTCATCCAGCGGAAGTGCACGTCGACGGTCGACTGGTCGTAGGAGGAGAACAGCGAGGCGGGCTGCCCGTTGCCGAGGGCGTTGAAGGCGGTGCGGTAGGTGGCCGGGTAGTCGCGGACGTCGGGCCAGGCGACGATGGCCTTGTTGGTGGCGGACGGTGCCTGGCTCCAGTGGTGCGACCAGTGCCACCAGCCGTTGATCGGAGCGCCGTCGCCGGCACAGGCGAACCAGCCCTGGTAGCCGACGGTCACCTTGCCGACCACGTCACCGGCCGGACTCGCCGCGGCGGGCCCGGCGACCGCCGGCCGGGTTAGCCCGACGGCCCCGGCGACCCCCGCCGCGGTCGCGGCCTGCAGCATCGCACGACGCGTGACAGCCATCTGATCTCCTCTGATCGGTCGCCGACGACGCAGCTGATCGGTCAGCCCATCGGTCATGTCAGCGATGACGGGGATGCTGCCGCCGAGCGTATTGACGTGAGCATGTAACCGCAAGGGTCAGTCATGCATCCGCAAAAAGACAAAGAAGCCACGCAATAATCATGGCTTCCGGCCTGGGGCGGGTCGGGCGCGTGGACGCGCTCGGCCCGTCACCTGGAGGTGGACGAAAAGGTCAGCGCTCTCCGGCGTGGTCCTGTGAGGCCTGGAGACCGGTGTTGTGCTCGTGGATCGGCCGCGGTGCCTCGTCCCGGTCCCGCCGGTCCAGCGCGCCGACCAGGTCGCGGTGGAGATCGTGCCGATGCGCGATGTACTCGCCCAGGGGCTGCTCGCTCGCGGGCAGCACCGTCAGCGTGTGGCTCTCGATCAGGCCGAGCAGATGGCTGCACAGCGAGCTGAGCAGTGCGTTCGGGCTGATCGCGGCGATGACGGCGTGCAGGCGCCAGTCGGCGTGGACGAAGGCCACGGGACCGGCGGCGCCCACGGTGTGCTCCATGACGGTGATGTGGCGGCGCAGTCCCGCGATGTCGGCGGGTGAGGCGTGCCAGAGGGCGTCCTCGATCAGGAGGGGGTCGAGGGCGTCGCGGATGCGGACGGTGTCGGCGACGTCGTTGGCCTGGGCGTCCAGCGCGGGAACGGAGTTGCCCAGGCGCACCATCGGGGACTGCTCGGCTGAACAGGCCGCCGCCCGGCCCGGGCCTCACGATGACCAGGCCGCGGGCCTGCAGGAGCCGCAGTGCTTCGTTGAGAATGTGGCGCGATTGTCGCCGTTGACCGTGCGGTCGGAGCCGTGTCACCTTCGGGCGTCGAAGGCTTTCCAGGGGAGGGACACACGGTGACGACAGGTAGCGGAAACAGCAGACGTCATGGCGCCAGGATCGCTGTCGCGGTCGCGGCTGTCCTGGTGGCGACGGCCGTGGCGGGACCGGCCGCGGCAGCCGCGGGCAGTGCGCCGGCCGGGGCACCGCTGAGCGCGCAGGCGACGGTGACGAGCGACCCGACGCCTGAGGAGCAGGAGCAGCTACGGGCCGTCGCGGGTGCCATCTGGACGCCCCAGCTGGCTGCTGGTTGGAACATGAACGCGGAGGTGGCCGGCGTGTTGTCCACCGCCACCGGCGAGATCCTCGAGTGCAGCGAGGCTTTCGCCCTCGTGCCGCGCCCGGCCGGCTTCGTGCCTGGACTCGGGTATCTGGTCAACTACTGGAAGAACCTGCGCGACTACTTCCTGGCCGTGAAGAGTGACCGGACCTACCGTGCGTGCGTGGTCACCGCCGCGGCCAATTACCGCTCAGCCATTGAAATGGCTTCCATGGGCATCTGACCCGCCCGGTCGGCACTCGCTGAAGGCCGGGCATCCAGCTCTCGAACACGCGCAGTAGGTTCCTCGTCACGGCCCGAGTCCGGCGGTTCGGCCGACGCACACCACACGGCACGGAAGCCGGACGCCGCGGAGCAGACTGCGGCGCTTCGCTTTCCCGACCCTGCTCGACGCTGCGATGCGTCGGGCAGGGATGGACGCGGCGGTCGTGCGGAGATCATTGAGCAGGATCAGCTCGGTGAGAGCCCGCGTGGCGGGTCAGTCGCGGGCCGGCCGGGGTTCCGGGTGGCCTCGGACCGGTTCAGCAGCCTTTTCGTGAACGAATTTTCGAGGAGGTGTGTGAACGTCGTGTCGCCGGGCACAAGGGCTATCGCACGAAGGTCCTGGCATTCGGAGCCGGCCGGGACCCCACACCTCAGGCCGCACTCGAACCGTTGTGAAGCTTGTACGCACACGCGTCAGAGTCGGAAATGACGATGGAGCTTTGAAATGATCATTCTTGGCCTTATTCTGCTGATCATCGGCCTGCTTGTCGGCATGGGACTGCTGACGACGATCGGTGGCATCCTCATTCTGGTGGGTGCCATCCTGTGGATCCTGGGTGCGACCGGTCGCGCGGTCGGTGGACGCAAGCACTTCTTCTAGAGTCGGGGCGCCTCACCGACTCGCCGCGACGAGTGACCGTCCAGAGCTCCCTCCGCGCCGGAGACTCGACTCGACACCGCGAGGAGCTTCTGGACCACTCGAGGCCGGGGACGAAGTGAGAGTTCGTCCACAGAGACAGATGGGAACGGCGTGGGCGCGGGCCCACGCCGCCCCTGTTTTGTCAGCCAGAGTGTGCCGTGCCCCGGGTCCTGCCCGTTGTCACGCGGCGCATGACCTGGCTGCGGACGGAGGTACCCGAGACTGCTCGTACCGCCCCGAGCCGCCCCCCTCGACCTCACCGTCCAGCTGGGGCTCCTGCTGCGGCCCCGAGGCCAGGCCGCCCGTGCCTCACGTTGTCCCTGGGCGCTTCGCCGACGACGCCGGCCACCCAGGCGGAGATCAGCCTGCGCCCGGTCCTGGTGTCACCGGCTGCGGGAAGGTGAACAGCTGTTGCGGCTCGCAGGCGGCCTTCACCTGCTGCGGCCCTCCTGCACGCACCCCGCCGCACCGCTGAGGACCACGTCGTCGTACGCCACGTCGATGCCCTGGGGTACGTCGTGTTCGGCACGGCGCACTGGTCGCACTACTGCGGCCGCTACAACGGGCCGGGACAGCGATGGGACAGCCCGCGCGGGGCCACGGTCACCCTCCACCCGCACCGCACGCTCCTCGCCTGACGGACCCCCGTGCCGTCGAGCGTCACCCCGCGATCGGCCGAGGAGGCCGCGACCGTCGGCCGGGACAGCCGCGACCGTCACGCGGGCCAAGAGTCCGCAGGACGGACGGCGGGGAGTCCCACCAGACGTTCATCGTGTGCAGCTACGGTCCGGCGGGCGACATCATCGGCCGGTCCCGGCGAACGTGGGAGAACCCGTCGGCGGCTGAGCGCCAACCGCTTGGAGAGCCCGCGCCGCCGCTCGGCCGGCATCCGGAGTCCGGCCGGCGTACGCGCGCCCTCGACTAGGTCAGAAGGGGCACAGAGGCAGCCGGCCGGGCGTGGGGTGTGGCGTGGGCTCCGTCGATCTGCGAAGCATGGGCATCGCCCTGCCGACTCGGCGGACGTGGAACGGCGAGCCCGGGGTACTCCATCCGCTCGGCCTTTCAATGAGGAGAGTGCCCCATGACGTTCAATCCGTTGGAGCAGCGGGGTATCCCGCTGGACCGCCAGCTGCGCAACTGGCGTGAGCTGAACGTGGACCCGATCGACCCGGACCACTGCGACCCGTACACCCGGTGCCGGATCATCACGATGAACGGCATCGAGGTGGAGGCGATCCTCTTCAGCCACCAGATCGCCCGGAACACGGTCGACCCGGAGGTCAAGCGGCAGCTGGCGCGGGTGCGCTACATCGAGGCGCAGCAGCAGAAGGTCGTGAACTGGCTGCTCCCCGGAGTCTCCTCGGTGCTGGAGACGACCATCGCCTACGAGCAGGTCGCCGTGGACCTGACGGCGTGGGTGGCACGGATGGAGCCGGACCCGTACCTGAAGCAGGCGTACCAGTTCGGGGTGCTGGAGGACTTCGACCACCTGTACCGGTACGCGAACCTGTACGAGATGATCGAGCACCGCAAGGCGGAGTCGATCGTCGACGGCCTGACCGAGGTCATGCCCGGCCGGCCCACCAGGTACCACCACCGCGATCCGGTCGACAACGTCCGCGACCCGTACGCCAAGGACCAGACGAACCCGCTGTCCAAGCTGCACGCCCTGACGATCATGTCGGCGGAGCAGCAGACCATGAACTTCTACATGAACACCGGCCCCACCTACATGGAGCCGATCGCCCGCCAGCTCTACCAGGAGATCGGGCTGATCGAGGAGGAGCACGTCACCCACTACGAGTCGCTCGTGGACCCGGGTGAGACGTGGTGGGAGCAGCTGGTCAACCACGAGTACAACGAGTGCTACCTGTACTACTCCTTCATGGAGCAGGAGAGCGACCCCAGGGTCAAGGCGATCTGGGAGCTGCACCTGAACATGGAGCTGGAGCACCTGCACGCCGCCTGCGACCTGATGCGCCGCCACGACGGCCGCGACCCCGCCTCCGTGCTGGCCCCCGAGCTGCCCAATGTGCTCACCTTCGAGCCGAACAAGGGGTACCTGCGGGAGCTGCTCGACACCCAGATGGACCTCACGACCCTGGGCGCGGGCTACGTGCGTGAGGCGCACGAGCGGTTCGAGCAGATGCAGGAGCAGATCCACGGCGGCGAGGCACCCCCCAGCGACCGGGTGATCCACGAGCACCAGGAGATGTTCGGGCGCGAGTACCGCGTCCAGAGCGAAGGCGAGCACCCCGACCCCGCGCAGCGCGAGAAGTAGGGAGGCCGTCATGTCCGAGCTGAAGACCCCGCACGCCGGGGACGACCTCTCCAAGGACGACGACGTCGTCTCCCTGCTGATGCGCCAGCACGGCGACATCCGCAACCTCTTCGACGAGGTCGAGGCCACCAAGGGCGAGGAACGCCGCGACGCCTTCCACCGTCTGGTGCGGCTGCTGGCCGTGCACGAGACCGCCGAGGAGGAGGTCGTCCACCCCTTCGCCCGCAAGGGCTTCCCCGGCGGCGAGCAGGTGGTGAAGGACCGGCTCGCCGAGGAGAAGGCGGCCAAGGAGACCTTGTCCGCGCTGGACGAGATGGACACCGACGACCCGAAGTTCATGCCCCAGCTGCTCAAGCTGCGCAAGGACGTGCAGGAGCACGCGCGGGCCGAGGAACGCTACGAGTTCACCCACATCCGCCGCAGCACCGACGCCGCCGGCCTCGCCACCATGGCCAAGGCGATCAAGGCCGCCGAGGCGATGGCGCCGACCCGGCCCCATCCAGGTGTCGAGTCCGCGGCCAAGAACATGGCACTGGGGCCGGTCGCCGCCCTCATGGACCGCACCAAGGACACCGTCCGCAAGGCCATGGGCAAGGACTGACTTCACCGGTGGGGCCGGGCGATTCCTCCCGGCCCCACCGGTGGAGCGCCTGAATCCCTGCCTGGACCGGCCAGAGCGGGCCGGCGACCGCGATGGGCCCGTAAGAGAGCCGGCATCGGGACGCGGTGCCGTTTCACTTCGGCGGTCACGGAAACCCGGAGCCGGCCAGAGGGCCGCCGGCGGGATGGAGACGGCCCGCCCGGCGAGCCACACCCACCCGCTCAGCCAGGCACCCGCGACGTAAGACATGTGCAAGCAGAGGACCGACGGTTGTGTCCGCGCCGTCATCCGCTCCCAACCCCGAGGGGCCACGTGATCATCAGGCGCATCGCCCACCGTGTCGCCGACCGGGTGGCCCGGTGGCGCTCGGCACCGGCCCTGCACCCCCACGGCGTGCTGTGCACGGGAACGCTGACCGTGACCGGCCGTCGGGACACCCCTTGGGGCGTGCCCTGGCTGGACCGCCCCGGCTCCTACACGGCGACGGTGCGCTGGTCCCGTGCGCTCGGGCTGCCCCGGCCGCTGCCGGACGCCCTGGGCCTGGCCGTACGGGTCGAGGACGCTGACAGCCTGGGCAACGCGATCGACCTGCTGTTCACCTCCAGCCGCCGCGGCCGACTCGGCCGCCACCTGCCGCTGCCGCGCCCGAACGCCCTGCAGGGCCCGTACTCCACCTTGCTGCCCTACCGGGTGGGGGAGCGCGAACGAGTGCTGGCGGCCTTCCCGGTCCCGGAGGTGCACGGCGCCTCCGGAAACACCCTGCCGACGCTGTGGCAGGAACTCGCCCGCTGCCCGGTCCGCTTCGACCTGCGCGCGGCCGCCCCCGACGAGCCGTGGACCACTTTCGCGTCGCTGTCCCTGGAAGCCGCGCACGCCGCCCCGGCCACCAGCACCGTGTCCTACGACCCGTACGCCCGCAGCCTGCCCGGCCTGCGGCCCACCGGACGACTGCGCCGTCTGCGCGACGCCGCCTATGCCGGCTCACGCCGGGGACGGGCCACCGGCCGGCACCGGCCGGAGCAACCTGGCCCAGACCCGCACAGGCGGTGACCCCGCCTCCGCCCACGTGCGGGGCGTGGGCAAATGGGGCCCTTGGCGGTGTCCGGTTGACCCCCGATGCAGGGCGCGGCGGTCAGCCCCGGCGTGACGAGGATCAGCGGCAGGCCGGTCACCTGCTGGCGCCCGGCTTCCGCAAGCGTCCCGCAGTCATGGCGCGCCCGAGCGGATGAAGGGCGAGATCGCGTGAGGCACGGCGAGCCCGGCGTGGTCTTCCCGCGGGGTGTCGGCGCCGGACAGCGCGACGGGCCACAGCCGAGCAGCCGGCCGCCGCGGCCATGCCCGCGAGGAGCACGGTGGTACGACGGGCAGCCGGGGAGGCAACGGGGGAAAGGTCCCGCAGCCGGTCGAAAACGCTCAGCGGAACACCACTCAGCGCGTTGCCCGGGGGCCGGCGTGACACCGCAGGATGGGGACGAGTGGGTGCGGTGGCCCGTACCGCTTCCCAGGCGGCACCGATGCTCCGCAGTCTGCGGTCACTGAACGCGTCTTTGAGACAGGGGAGGAGCTCGTCCTCCTCGTCACGGATGTCCTGCGAGATCAGTACGAACGCCTCCTCGATCCACCCGGCACGGCGGGGATCGCCCGGCGTCCGCTCGACGCGGGCGATCAGCTCGTTGATCGCCTGGTGCTCCTGCTCGACCTGTTCGGTCAGCTCTTCGCCGGCGGGGTGGACGCGCCGCAGGATCGGCCACAGCACGGTCTCCTCGGCGAAGGCGTGGCTGAACACCAGCTGCACGATGTCCAGCCACAAGGCGTCACGCTCCGTGCCGGCCATACCCCCGGACCGGTAGCGGTCCATCATGGCGTCGAGTTCCGCGTGATCACGGCGCTGGCGGCACAGAATGCTCCTCCGGCCCCCGAGCAATGCGGCGTCCTGCCCGGCGATGGAGACCGTCATGGCTCCTCTCCCTCCTCGGTGCCCGGTGCCTGGCCGCTCTCACAGGCGGGCTCGTCGCCGGTGACCCGTTCCAGCGGATGAGACATCTCGTGACCTGGACTGTTCATCACGGGCTCCTTCCCACACACACGCCGAGTGCCCACCCACGCGGCTGCTCACCGCCTGAGGGCTCCTCGACCGGCGGACACCGCCGCGGCCGGTGACCAAGCTGCGACATGAGCCGAGGAAGCGTGAGGCCACACGAATCCTGGAGTCCGAGGTGCTCACAAGCATGGCCACTCACAGCATGTGGGCCGTCAGACTCCGATCAAGGAGTAGGTGCCCGTACCGTCCTGCCTGCCGCTGGAGTACTGGCGTATGAACTCGCCGTCCGCGTATTGGTCGTGGCCCATCATGGAACCGGTGTACTTGTTCCGCACGCCGATCTTCGCACTGCCGGGTACGTCGCGGTAGATGTAGAAGCGCTGGAGGTCGGCCCATTGCCGTGGAAGATGATCACCAGTAGGTTCTTGTCACCGAAAGACTGATGAGGTGGGGGCGCTGGAGTGTTCACGCTGCCGGAGATCGCCGGTGATCCGTCACTTCTGACCCGCCGGCTGATGCGGATCGACGGTTCGGATGTGATCTTCCGGCCCCTGACACACGCCGACCCGGAGCTTCTCGCGAGCTTCCTGGCGGGCCTGTCGCCCGAATCGAGGAGGCTGAGTACCTTCGACGGATACGACCTCGCAACCGCTCAGGAGTTGTGTGACGCGATCGCGCGCTACGACAAGCTCAGGCTGGTGCTGGAGGAAGCACTGGCCGGACGGATCGTCGGCCTCCTCGAGTTGAGTCTCGATCTCCACCCGCACGACATCGCGCGCTTTCTCGAGGCCGATATCCAACTTTCAGCGACCGACTGCCGCTTCGGCCCTACTCTGGCCGACGACTACCAGGGGAAAGGTGTGGGGACGCAGATCTTTCCTCTCATCGCTGACGTTGCACGAGGTTTCGGCAAGAGACGGATCATTCTGCTGGGTGGTGTTCTCGCCGACAACGCACGCGCCATACGCTACTACCAGAAGAACGGCTTCCAGGCGGTCGGCTCCTTCACCGGGACAAACGGTGTGCGGTCGCTCGACATGATCCTTGACCTCGATCTGTCGGCTGGGCAGTAACAGCCGGTTCTACTCAGGAAGAACGACAGCACACCATCTCGGGGGCCAGGATCGCTGTCTCCGACCTACCGGAACGGCCCGTCATAAGTCCGTTGTGGTGCCGTCGCTGTCATCGCATGCTTCGGTGCGTGAAAACTCAAGACGACTTCACTGAGGCCGCCGTCACCTTGCCGGTCAGGGTGCGCGATCTGTTGCCCCAGGATCTTCCGGCGTGCACATGGTCGGGCTCGGGCACCCATCTGAGCCACGTGGAACGGGCCCTGGAGCGCGCTGGGGCGGGTGAGGTGGAATACCTGGCTGTCTGCACTCCTGCGGATCTGCCGGTGGCGATCGGCGGTATCGACTACCAAGTCGCCGAGGGAGCCGGAACCCTGTGGCAGCTCGCCGTACTGCCGGCGCTGCAGACTGCGGCCTGGGGACACTGCTCGTCCTAGCAGCCGAGCAACGGATCCGGGACCGCGGGCTGCGCAGGGCCGCACTCGCTGTAGAGGAGGACAACCCCCGGGCGCGCGCCTTGTATGAGCGCCTCGGCTATGTCGCATACGGCCGTGAGCCGGACGCCTGGGACGAGGAAGGACCCGACGGGTCGATCCGTCGCCACGAGACGATGTGCGTTCTCCTGCGCAAGAGCCTCTGAACCCGCCGCAGCGGCACTTCCTCAGCGGGGGCGGCGGCCGGGACGGCCCTCGGGCAGGCCGCGAGTGCACCAGTCGAAGCGCGCTGATCGCGGTGTCGTGGGCCCTACTTCCTGCCGCCGGCGGCCGTGTTCGAGCAGCCCCGACTGCGCATACCAGCAGCCCTGTTGCCTGCTTCCGGAGCGGTTGGCACGACGGTCCGGCTCATGAACGGCCCGGACAAGGCCGTTCGCCTCGTGGTGGGCCTGCTTTCCGCGCTGACTCTGCGGGGCACGGCGTCCACACGCCGGGTTCAGGGGCCCTCTCACACAGAATCCGGGCTCAGGGGCAGATGTAGACGCGGTTGCCCGGGGGGACGAGGTCGTCGGGACCCCCGTGGAACCAGTTGCTGTTGTCGTAGAGAAGCTTGTAGACGTTGATGCCGAAGCTTGCCGAGTACTGGGAGAAGGTGTCTCCGGGCCGCGAGGTGATCTGGCTGCAGGCCGCCGGCTGTGCGGTGACCTGAGGCGCCGCCCCTTCGGAGGCCTCAGCGGCGGCGCCGGTCAGAGCACCGAGCCCGATTCCTACGGCCACACCGACGGACGCGACGACTCGACGTGCACGCATGATCTTCCCCTCGCGACGGGCTGGGCAACACGGTCGCGGTCACGCTCGCACATCGCACAAGGCGAAGCAACGGTGACAACGGGCCATGGCGACCCTGCCTGTGACCGACCGGGGGTTGGCGGCTTTGGGCCTGACCGCCCGGCTCCGGGAGGGCCATAATGGCCAGTACATGACATTGGAGGCTGCTGTGGCTCGCACGCGTTCCTACCGCCTCGCGCACGTCACTGTCCACGCCGTCGTCCTCCTGGCCCTGCTCCTGGGCTGGACCACCGTCCTCGGTCCGGTGGCGGACGCCGCGCCGCGAGAGAGGCCGGCCGCGCTCGCGGTGCGCGGCGGCGACACCCTGTACAGCGCGGGCTCCCGGTGCACCGTCGGGTTCAACGCCCGTTCCGGATCCGCCGAGTACGCGCTGTTGTCGGGCCGGTGTGCGCAGACGGGCGGCACCTCCTGGTATGCCGACGCCGCCCTCACCGTCCCCGTCGGAGTCACCGCCGGAGGCAGCTTCCCCGGCAACGACTACGCGACCGTCCGGTACACCGGCACGGCGGTCGCCCGTCCGGGCGAGGTCTCCCTGGGCGCCGGGGCGGGCACCCGTGACATCACCGCCGCGGCCCAGCCCGTCGTCGGCCAGTCGGTCTGCCACGTCGGACGCACGACCGGCCTCCGCTGCGGGACCGTCCAGGCGGTCAACCTCACGGTGAACTACGGCGGAGGAAGCGTGAGCGGCCTCTTCCGGTCCAGTGCCTGCTCCGAACCAGGAGACGTGGGCGGCCCTGCCTTCTCCGGCACCACCGCGCTCGGCATCATCGTCGCCGGCAGCGGCAACTGCAGCTCGGGAGGCTTCACCTACTACCAGCCGGTGGTCGAGTGGCTGTCGGCGTACGGACTGAGCATCTACTGAGCGACGTCACCGAAGTGCGGAGCGCTGGACGAAGGTGGCCTCGTCCCCCTCCCGGGGGGCGCAGTCGACCGCCCCGCCTCTGCCGGGCCCGCCCATGGGCGGTACCACGCTGACCCTTGCAGAAGGCGGCGGTGGCGCCGCACCTGTCGCGGTCCGCCACCGCGGCCCGGCCCACGGCTCCTGCCTGGACGCGCTCAGGTGGAGGCGCGGACGACGGTGCCCACAACGAGCGTGGCCAGCATCTCCCGCAGGGCGGTCACGAAGTCCATCTGCAGCAGCACGGCACCGGCGCCCTGAGTCGTATGGTGACCCCGATCGCCGCACGCCTGCTTATGGGCTCGGCCGAGGGTGCGGCCTGGCCCTCCCTGTACGCGGCGACCAGCCCGTACGCTCGGACGGGCCAGTTCATCGGCCCCGCCGGACGGGACCAGACCTCCGGCACGCCCAAGCCCGCGAAGCTCCCCCCGGGCGCCGACGACCCCGCGGAGGGCAGGCGGCTGTGGACGGCGAGCGAACAGCTCACAGGTGCCCCCTTCGACCCCGAAGCCGAGGCCGCCCTCTAGGGTCCGTCAGCACGCCGGGTGATCTCGTCCGACCGTCCAGCAGCCTGGCGTTCGGGTCACGCGCAGCTGTGGGCACCGGGTTCTGAAAGAGCTCGGGCGCGAGGAAGGCGGCTCCGGGGGCCTTCGCGCAAGGGCCGCTCGAGGCTCCGCCCACGGCGGGGTGTCGTCCATCAGCGGCAGCAACTTCCGAGCAGGCGTCGCTTCCTCTGCCCGTACGGAGGGGGGCGACGCTCTCGATGACCGTTCGGCTCCGCCCGTCGGACGCTACCTGGCCTGGTCACGGCGAGCGGTGCCGAAACGGCGCTGATAGGCGGTCGGGGAGATGGACACCTCCCGCGCGAAGACACGGCGCATGCTCTCGTAGCTCGGGAAGCCGGCCAAGGACGCCGCCTGCGTCGCGGTGTGCCCCTGGTCGAGCAGTGACTTCGCGATGTCGAACCGGATCGACTCGACGTACCGGGCGGGCGTGGTGCCGAGCTCCTCCCGGAACAGCCTCGTGAGATGGCGGGTACTGACGCTGAGGTGCCCGGCCAGTTCGGCGAGGGAGTAGGCCCCGGAGGGTTCCGCCGTGACCAGGTCGACGACCCTGCGCAGGGCCGGCGACCGAGGCGGCGGGCCCTGCAGCGGAGCGGAGAACTGGGACTGGCCACCCGCCCGTTGCAGATAGACGACCAGGGATCGGGCCACCTCCCGGCTCACCTCGGGACCGTGGTCCTCCTCGACGAGGGCCAGCGCGAGGTCGATGCCCGCGGTGACACCCGCCGAGGTGTACGTCGTACCGTCACGCACGTAGATGGCGTCGGGTTCGACTCGGGCCTTGGGGTGCCGGGCGGCGAGTTCGCCCGCGAGCTTCCAGTGGGTGGTCGCCCGCTTGCCGTCGAGCAACCCCGACGCACCGAGGACGAAGGCACCGGAGCACACGGAGGCGACCCGGCCGGCACGGGCGGCCAGATCCTTGGCTGCCTCGGCGAGGTCGCGTGCGACAGGGGTGCGGGGATGGACGTCGCCGCCCGGCATCAGGAACGTGCCGGGGTCCGGCTCCGCGGCGGCGCTGCCGTCGACCGCGATCCGCATGCCGATCGAGGAGGCGATGCCGTCGCCCGTCGTCGAGACCAGCGAGATCCGGTAATCGGCACCGAGTGAATTCGCCTCCCCGAACACCTCGGCGGGTCCGGCGACGTCCAGCAGCTTGACGCCGTCGTAGACGAGGACCGCCACATGATGCGCGCCGGTACTCACCGGCCCATCCTGAGGTGACCGGATTCGGGTGGTTCGTAACCGGACCGGCGCAGCGCCGAGGGCCGCACGGTCGGCACCGTGGAGGCGGGACACACGGTCCACTCGTAGCACCTCGCATCGGAAAGCACGCACGTCATGACCGACATCATCGCAGGAGTGGAAGTACCCGAAACCCTCGGCTGCGGCCGAGGCCACCGACTTCCTGCGGGAGCGAACGAATCCCCTGATCTTCCACCACTCACGGCGGGTCCTTCTCTTCGGTTCCCTTCACACACATGCACTGGGTCTCCGACCCGATCCCGAATCGCTCTACATCTCGGCGACCACGCCGGCTCCGTGGTCCTCCTCGACCAGGGCGAGCGCCATGTGGATCCCCGCGGTCACGCCCGCCGATGTGCTGAGGTGCCGGTCTGCCAGTCCCTGCGGCCGGGGGCCGGGAACGACCAGCGTGTGCGCGTTCTCGGGCAGCTCCTCCAGGGAGGCGTCGACGCGGATGCGCAGTCCGCAGGACGTCACGACGTCGTGGCTGTTCGGGGAGACGACCCGTACGTCGTACCGGGGGCCGGAGCGGTTGGCCGCCGTGAGGACCTCGAGGGGCCCGGCCACGTGCAGGAGCTGCACCTGGTCGACGGCCACGATCACGACGACGCCGCCGCTGTCCGGACGCGCTACTCCGCCCACGGCGAGTCGAGGATGGTGCGCACGAAGTCTCCCCGCTGGAACCCGGGCACGTAGTGCTCGAGCACGTCGGCCTTGACGTTGCCGAAGGTGGTCTCGGGCCTCGGGCGAATGCCGTCGGTGAAGGCGGTCAGGATGCGCCGCTTGAAGTCGGGGCGGGGATGCAAGTCGACGACGTCCTGGCGGTCCCTGTCGGAGACGTCCGCGTACCCGATGCCGAGAACGTCGTACTCGACCCCCGCCGTGACCAGTGCGACCTCCGGTTCCATGAACTCGGGGATGCCGGGTGTGGTGTGGAGCGCGATCGCCGTCCACACCCGCCGCACGCTGTCCTCGGGCACGCCGTGCGACTGCAGGAAACGACGGGCCTCGTCGGCGCTGTCGACCTCGAACCGTCTCCCGCTGGAACGGAACTGCTCGTTCAGGCCGAGGTCGTGGAACATGGCTCCGATGTACAGAAGCTCCGGGTCGAAGCCGAGGTCCCGGTTGCGCCCCTGGAGGCTGCCGAAGAAGTACACGCGGCGGGAGTGGTGGTAGATGAGCTCGCTGGTGTTGTCACGGACCAGTTCCGTAGCTTCGCGCGCCAGCTTGGTGCCGGGCACGCGGATTCCGGCCGTGAGGGTCGTGTCCGCAGTCATGGCGTGTCACCTTTCGGAGTGGGGGATGCTGTGCCGGCCCTACCGGCGTCTCACCAGTGTTCGTCGCCGGGTAGCACACGCGCCATGTCCGGAGAGCCATGTGTCCCACGGATACGGACATCACCGCGGTCGATGGCTCTGGTGGGGTTCGGACAGGCCTGCTCGTCGCGGCGGGGTCGTGAGCCGATCACTACCACCGGCGATCGGAGATAGCCGATCGACAGCGTCTCAGGGGCAACGACTGCTACGTCGTCGCGACGGCGGTCCGCCAGGTGCTGCGACTCCAGTCCGCAGCCCTGCCCGCTCAGTCGACTGTCTTGATCACCCGGGCGGGCACTCCGGCGACTACGGTGTTGGCAGGAACATCACGAGTGACCACCGCGCCTGCCGCGACCACCGCACCGGTACCGATGGTGACTCCCTGCGTGACCACGGCAGCCGTCCCGATCCAGACGTCGTCCTCGATGACGATCGGGGCGAACGAGAGGTACTCGCGGCGTTCGGTCCGAGGTAGTGGATGGCCTCCGGTGATGAGACTGACCTTCGGGGCGATCATGACGCCGTTGCCGATCTGGATACCGCCCTTGTCCATGAAGGTGCATCCCTGGTTGACGAAGACGTTCTCCCCGAACGATGTGTTCAGTCCGTACTCGGTGAAGAACGGGGGATAGATCACGACCGACTCGGGCAGCGGGCCGCCGAACACAACTGCGAGTAGTTTCGTGCGTCCTTCGCTGTCGCTGAACGGAAGCCCGTTCAGTCGAGACGTCGCGTCGGTCACCTCCACGATCCGGTCTGCATGACGCCTGAACGCGGGCGTCTTGACGTACATGACTTGCTCTGTGCGAGTGGACATGTGCTGATCCCATCACCGCGCAGCGCGCTGAATCAAACAACTCCATGCCACGCATGCACAACCAGCAGTTGTGCATGCGGGCCGTAGGTTCCCGGCTGGAGAGGGAGGGACGGGTCTGCCGGCCACACAGCACATAGGTCTGGGCGTGCGTGTGTGACGATCGGGTCGTCGTCCGGGGCCCGCAGGTCTGTAGGTTCCGCAGGGGCGTGGGGGATCGCCCGGAGAGTCAAGGAGGGGCGCGGGGGATGGGCAGTGGGGAACACCGCGACTGCTGATCGGCAATGACGATGAGGCCGCGCTGGCGCGGCCCGCCGGCGGCCGGTGGGCAGGTCGGTGCTCAGGCCCCAGGAGTCGGTGCCGGCAGGCCGCCCGCAGCATCTCGGGTTCCGGCCGTGACGCGGACGGTCGGTACGCGCCTCAGCGGACCCGCTTGCTCTCCGCCGGTCCGAGGTACGTCTCCGGCAGGCCGCCCGTGTCGATCAGCAGCCGTTGTACGACCACCGTGGGATCCACCGCCCACAACTTCAGGCGGTGGGTGCCTGGACCCGCGAGCCGATGACGCGTCGCCGTGCGGTTGACGTTGTCGGAGGTGTTGCGCGCCCACTGCATGTTCATGGTCATGTCGTCGGAGCCCGTCGCGGTGACGATGTCGACCGTCCGGGGCGGTGCGTCGTCGAAGGAGACCGCGTAGCGCAGTCCGCCGCCCGTCGCCAGGGCCGGGTTGCGGGGGGACACCTCCGCCCAGACCGTGACCTCTCCGCCCGGCCCTGCGGTCAGCAGCGTCACCTCGTACTCCAGGCGGGCGGACGTGGCCCGCCCCGGGACCTGCGTCGGCGCCGTGACCGGCCACAGGGTCATACCCGACGTCGTACGGCCGATGCCGTCCAGGCGGCGCCAGGTGCCGACCGCGCGGTCGTGGTGTTCCGCGTCGACCGCCACGTAGCCGCCCGCTTCGACGAAGCCCCGCAGGCCTCGCCGGGACGGCACGCGTGCGGTGCAGCTCACGGTCACCGATGCGCCCGCGCCGGTGACCGTGAGGGTGGCCCGTGCCGCGTCCCGTGGGACGCGCGTGAAGTCGACTCGGGCCTCCAGCCGCACCTGTTGCCGTACCCGGCCCCGGGGCCGGTCCACCGTGAGCCAGGGGGCGGAGGTCTCCACCCGGTAGTCGAAGGGGACACTGCCCCGGTTGAAGATCTCCACATACTGCTGCGGGCGGGTCTGGTACGGACTGAACTCGGGCAGTTCCGCCTGTCTGCCGCCTGCCCCGCCCGGCCACCACAGGCCCGCGTCCTCCGCCCCGTCCACGCACACGCCCAAGACGGCCGCCGCGGGCACCTCGATGCGCCGCACCGCCGGGAACAGCACGTCCGGCAGGGCTACGTCGTCCTTCTCCGGCTGCTGCCAGGGGGCGTTGGGACCGTAGCGGTCCACGTCGCCGTAGCCGATGTGCGGCTGAGTCTGGAAACCCGCCCACTTCCCGTGCGCCACGCGCGAGTTGAAGTGGTCGGCCAGGGCGAGGTCCTGGGCCAGTCCGTCCTCCGCCCGCCGGGCCTGGTCGTTGGTCGCGGCCCGGCCCTGGGCGGCGTAGAGGAGGTTGGTGAACTCCGCCCTACGCAGGGCGTACAGGTTGGCGGTGGCCGCGACCTCGTAGCCGACCAGCTCGAACCATGCGTCCTGGAGCCGTGCGGGCAGGCTCCGCGCCACGCGGTCCGCCTTCTTCGCCAGGTCCTGCCACTCCTGGGTGACCCGCTCGAGCTCCCGGTGGGCGAAGTAGTAGGGCGTCTGCCGGTCGTCGTACACGACCTCGCCGTCGCGCACGGTGATACGCCGGTTGAGCAACTCCGGCTTGCGTCGGGCCTGGAGGCGGCCGTACGCCGAGAGGATCCCGGCCACCGTCTCGGCGGCACCCTCGCCGAAGTTCTGGCGGGCGTAGCGCCGCTCCCACTCCCGCAGCCGCTCCTGCGGCCAACGCTCCGGGTCCCAGGCGTAGGTGAGGAAGAACTCCGTGGGCAGCTCGTTGCCCTTGAGGTCCCCGACGTTGACCACCCACAGGCCGTGGTTGCCGTAGGCATGCGCCTGGTGGAGCTGGTCCCAGGTGTTGGTGAGGTTGGCGGTGTCGACCCACTTGTAGTTGCGGCCGACGCCTACGTAGTCGAAGTGGTAGTAGAGACCGTAGCCGCCGCCGCGGGGCGGCGCGGCGGGGTCGGGATGCTTGCGGATGTTGCCCCAGTTGTCGTCGGTGAGGACGACCGTGACGTCGTCGGGAGCGCGCAGCCCGCGGTCCCAGTAACGCTGGACCTCCTTGTAGAGGGTCCACACCTGAGGGGTTTCCTCGGCCGGCCGTCCGGTCACCGCCTCGATGATGCGGCGCTGCTCCGCGATGATCTCCCGCATCAGCTCGATGCCGTCGCCGTCGGGGAGGCTGGTGTCACCGTTGCCGCGCATGCCGAGGGTGACCACTCCCTCGAAGCCTTGGTCGACCATGCGCTGCACACCGGCCCGCCAGTACTTCCTGATCGCCTCGGCGTTGCGCACGTACGACCACTCGCCGGTGCCGCCGTAGGGGTCGTGGCCCTCGGTGACGATCGCGCCGGAGGCGTCGCGCACGGCGGGGGTGGCGTGCCGGTTCCACTCCTCGATACCGCGCATCATCGGCGCCTCGTGGGAGGTGCCCATGACGATGCCGTACTCCGCGGCGCGCCGGTGGTTGTCGGGGTCGTCCTCGGCGAAGGCCCGGCCCCAGACCGCTGGCCAGAGGTAGTTGGCCTTGAGGCGGAGCAGGAGTTCGAAGACCTTGGTGTAGAAGTCGGCGGTGAAGCCGCCCGGGTGGCCCTCGGCCTTGCCGGGGCCGAAGTACGTGGGAGCCCAGGTGCCGAGCGCCGGGTTCTCGTCGTTGATGAACACCCCCCGGTACTTCACGGCCGGGGTGCCCTGCGTGTGGCGGCCCGGGAGGATCCAGACGCGGTCGCGGCGGACCGGCGGTACGTCGTCCCACCAGTACCAGGGGGAGACACCCATGCCGTACGAGACGTCATAGGCGCCGAAGATCGTGCCGCGCGGGTCGCTGCCCGCGATGACCAGGGTCTGCTCGACCCCGGGCATCGGGTGGTCCACCACCGTCTGCAACGAGGTCTCCCAACGGCCGCGCACACCCGTGACGTCCAACTTCCCGGAGGTCACCAGGGAGTCGACGAGCCGGCTGCGACCGAGGGTGCCGACCAGCACGGCGAAGCGGGCGACCGTGGTGCCGGGACGCACCCCGGTGACGCGCGCGATGTCGGCGCGCAGGTCCGCTGCCGCCCGCACGACTCCCGGGTGGTCGTCGTCGCTCACCAGGACCGGGGCGCCGACCAGGGGGAATGCACCCGGGTGCGGGCGGTGGGCGGCGAGGGAGACGTACGCCCCCGGGTCCGTCGTCCGCAGGCCGGTCCCATCCCCGTCACCCGCCGCCGACGCGGACGGTGCCGGCAGCGCGACGGCCGACGAGACCGCGGGCAGCGCGGCCAGCCCGACCCCGAGGACAGCCCTGCGACTGACGTGCGCAGACATGACACACCCCTCTCACCTCTCATTTGAAAAGCGGCATGACAAATAGTGGGGGCCGTGACTACCGGGGAACAGGGGGCGAACAGTCCGAATAGTTTCGACCGCCCTGACGGCTCCGTGAGGTTCATGCGCTACTTGTGGCGATGACGGATCGCCGTTCGCACGGGTAGTCCCTGCCGTCGTCAGATGACGTGCCCAGCGGGGAGGCAAGGTGGCCGGCGTCAGAAAGGCCCGTGACATCAACCATTTGAGGCTCCAGTGCACGAGGAGGCGACCGGCTTCCTGACCCTGTGTCGGGTCGATGCAGCGGACGGAGAATTCGTCAAGTAACGGTCACCTTCGTACTGGTAACAAACGCCCACGGCGAGGCCTCCCGTTTTCGGCCCTCTCCAAGGGGCCAGGAGGCAAGGGGCGAGTGCGGGGTAGGCGGGTAGGTATGGATGGCACACGACTTCGATAGGGCGAGCAGAGTTCACAGGAGACCCGGGCCCGGGGAACGATGCGGATCTGGCGGTGGGCCAGGTGGGCGGCCCTGGTCCTCACGGCCAGTTGGGCGGTGAGCTGGATCGCCAATCTCGTACAGGGCGAGCAGGGCTGGGATCTGTGGTGGCCTCTGGCCAGTACCGTCATCTGGACCGCGCTGACCGTGCACGGCTTCAGGACGTACCGCCGGATCAGGACAAGGACTCTGCCGGCTCTTACCGGCCGCCCGTCTGCCTGATCATCTCAGCTGGCCGGCCCGTAGGCGCCCGGCACGGCAGGCACACTGCCGACGTGCGCACCCTCTGCTCGGTCTACCGGCCCCAGCCGCCACAGCGGCGGCGGGGAGAAGGCACTGATGAAGCTAGGCTGGAAGGTCCTCATCCCGCACCGGTCCCCGATGGGTGGACCCCTGCACGCGGCCCAGCGTGCCGCAGTCGTCGACTCGGCCCGCACCAGCGGTGGCCTGGTCCTCGAGGACGACTACGACGGGGAGTTCGCTACGACCGGGAGAGCGTCCTCGACCAGCTCACGCTCGCCGACTTCATCGCGTGCGGTCAGTACGACCGGCACGTCCGGCGCATGCGTCAGCGCTACCGGCGGCGCCGCGACCAGCTCGTTTCCGCCCTCGCCGAACGGCCCCACGCATCACGGTCACCGGTATCGCGGCTGGCCTGCACGCGGTGCTTCGGCAGCCGTCCGGCACGGAGGGCGTCCGTGGTCAAGGCCGCGGCCTGGCAGGGGATCGCGCTGGACGGCCTCTCCGAGTTCCGCCCTCCACGTGCCACCGTACCGACCGGTGACGGTCTGGTCATCGGCTGCGCCACGCCGGCGGAGCACGCCTACCGGGCGGCACTCGAAGCCTTGCTGAGGGCCCTGCCGCCCGCCGACGCCTGAGCCCTGTTCCAGGGGGAGGTTCGGGCACGACGGCAGGACGGCAGGACGGCAGGACGGCATTACGGCAGTGACCGAAGCGGGCTCGTGTCACTGCTGTGTCCGACACACCGGTTCGCTCCGACGGCGTACACCCGGTAGTCCGGCCCGACCCATCGGGTGACAGCGGCGGTGGCCGCGCGTGCCGACGGCCTCGGCACGCCGTCCGCGAGGTCGGCTTCGAAACGTGTGCACTGCACCGGTACTTGTCCGTTCGCCCCGTTGCCATCGTCGTCGCGTCCGGAAACGAGAGCCACCGCGGCTGCTTCCTTGAGCAGGCCGTAACCGCCGCCTATGACGCGTGCTGCTCACCGGCACCGAACTTCGGCGGTCCGATGCCTATCGCGCGACAGCGCGCAGGTGTACGTTCTCGGGCCGACGGGTTTTGGGAGCGCTCCCATCCGACTGTGTCCGCTTCGTACGAGGAGGAACGCATTGAAACGCATCTTGGCCCTTCTGGCGACCTGTGCGACGGCCGTCGGCCTCACCACGCTCGCCGGGCCCTCGGCGCAGGCGGCCACCGGCTGCAGGGTCGACTACACGATCACCAGTCAGTGGCAGGGCGGCTTCCAGGCCGGCGTGAAGATCACGAATCTCGGAGACCCCGTCAGCGGGTGGAACCTCCAGTTCGCCATGCCGGATGCCGGGCAGAAGGTCGTCCAGGGTTGGAACGCGACCTGGTCGCAGTCCGGCTCCACGGTCAGCGCCGCCGGTACCGGCTGGAACAGCACGCTGCCGACCGGCGCTTCGGCCGATCTGGGATTCGTGGGGTCTTTCACGGGGTCCAATCCGAAGCCCGCTTCCTTCACGCTCAACGGCGTCACCTGCACAGGGTCCGTCACCGATCCGCCGACGGACCCCCCGACCGACCCCCCTGCGGCCGGCACGCCGGTGGCCACGAACGGCCAACTGCGCGTCTGCGGCGTGAACCTGTGCAACCAGTACAACCGCCCCGTACAGCTGCGCGGTATGAGCACGCACGGCATCCAGTGGTTCGCCAAGTGCTACAACGGCGCCTCCCTGGACGCCCTCGCCGAGGACTGGAAGTCGGACCTGTTCCGCGTCGCCATGTACGTGCAGGAGCAGGGCTACGAGACCGACCCCGCAGGCTTCACCAGCCGGGTGAACGGCCTCGTCGACATGGCCGAGGCCCGCGGCATGTACGCGGTGATCGACTTCCACACGTTGACGCCGGGTGACCCGAACTACAACCTCGACCGTGCGAAGACGTTCTTCTCGTCCGTGGCCGCCCGCAACGCGGACAAGAAGAACGTGATCTACGAGATCGCCAACGAGCCCAACGGCGTGAGCTGGACGGCCATCAAGAACTACGCCGAGCAGGTCATTCCGGTCATTCGGGCCGCCGACCCGGACGCCGTCATCATCGTCGGTACCCGCGGCTGGTCCTCGCTGGGTGTCTCGGACGGGTCCAACGAGAGCGAGGTGGTCAACAACCCCGTGAACGCGACCAACATCATGTACGCGTTCCACTTCTATGCCGCGAGCCACAAGGACAACTACCGCGCGGCAGTGAGCCGAGCCGCCTCGCGACTGCCCCTGTTCGTGTCCGAGTTCGGAACGGTGAGCGCGACCGGCGGTGGTGCGATGGACCGGGCGAGCAGCATCGCGTGGCTGGACCTCCTCGACCAGCTGAAGATCAGCTACGCGAACTGGACGTACTCCGACGCCAACGAGGGCAGCGCGGCGTTCAAGCCGGGCACCTGCAACGGCAGCGACTACAGCAGCAGTGGTGTGCTGACCGAGTCCGGGGCGCTGATCAAGGGCCGCATCAGCACCGCTGACAACTTCCCGACCAGCTGATCCCCGACAGGGCTCCGGGTGCGCCCGCAGCCCTGTCGGTGTCTGGGAGCGCTCCCGGCGTCAGCGGAAACTTCGGGCTCCCGGCCGTCACCGGGCAGCCCAGCCGTCGATCGCCGGGAGTCCTTTCCGGGGGTGCGGTGGAAGTGTCGGCGCAGCGTGGTGGCGGTGCCCATCCGGCCATCCCGGTGACGGGGCAGGACGGCCCGGTGCCGCACGGCCGATGGCCCGGTCGGCCGCCTCCCAGCGAACGTGTGCTCCATCCGCCCCATGCTCCGCGGCGCGGCCCCGGTACGGAAGCGGTCCACTGCCCACTGGTTCGTTCCGGCCGACCTGACCGGTCATACTGGTCCAAAGAGGACCAAATGCCCGGGCGAGTTCGCGGAGGCGCAGCGGATGCAGCACCACGCCAGGAACGGTGCCGACCACACGGGAGACGCCGAGCAGGAGCCGGACACGTACGACGACGTGGAGCCGTACGACGAGGAGGTCGAGGAGCCGTACGCCGAGGAGGTCGAGGAGCCGCTCGACGAGGACGTGGAGGAGGCGGCGGCCGCGGTCCGGGAGGGCGGTGCGCCGTACGAGCGGAGTCCCGACGTCTTCCTGGACGTCCCCCAGCTCAAGGTCGACGAGATCGATCTCGAAGTGGAGGATCTGCGGGCCCGCGTCTCCCTCCAGGCCGAGGTACTCGACCTGCTCAAACTGAACGTGGGCGCCGACGTCGCGCTCGGCAAGGTCCATCTCGGCATCTCGGGGGTGGAGGCACAGGCCCAGCTGAGGGTTCGGTTGGACAACGTCGCACTGATCATCAACCGCGTCCTCACCACGCTCGACCGCAATCCGCAGATCCTGGAGGAGCTGGCCCGCGGTGCCGCATCCGCCGTACGGGACGTCGGAGAGGGCGCGGGATCGGCCGTTCAGGACATCGGAGAGGGCGTCGGCTCCGCGGTCGAGGACGCCGGCAGCGGCCTGGGGCAGGCCACCGGGGCTGTCGGACAAGGCGTCGGGGAGGCGATCGACGACGTCGGCGGGAGCGCGGGCGAAGCCGTCGGAGAGGCGGGCAGGGCAGCGAGCCGGGCCGTGGACGACGTCGGCGACGCGACCGGGGAGGTCGGCCGGGCCGTCGGGCGGACGGCCGAGCAGGCCGGCAGCAGTGCCGGGCGCACCGCGCAGCGCACCGACGAGGCGGTCGACCCGGGCGGCAGGAGCGTAGCCGACGCGGCGTCCGGAAGCGGGGAGAAGGTGCGCAGAACGACCTCTCGGGCGGGTGCGACCGCTGGGGCATCGGGCCGGACGGCAGCGCGGCGGACGGCCGGGCGGACCGGTGAGGGCTCCGCGAGCGGAGGCTCCGCCGTGCGGCGGCGCCGCGCCAACGACAACGAGCCCGGCGCCCCGCGACCCACGGGGCGCCGCCGCGCCGAGAAGCGCGACGAGCCGCCGTGAAGGGACTCGCCGCCGCGCCCGGCCGCAGAGGCCTCCACCGGAGACTCCGGACCCGACGTCTCCTTCGACGCGGTCGTGAGCGGCGAGCGCCTCCGCTTCGAGGAGGCGCCGCGCACCCGGGTCTCCTTCCCCGGCACCGGAGCGCGCGAGTCGGTGTCCCGCAGTGCGCGGACCAACCTGCCCCGAAGGGTCAACCCCGGGTCCGAGTACCAGGACGTGACCGTGGGCTACCACCTCGCCAGCCGTCTGACCGGGGAGCCGGAGAACGGACGGGCGCAGCCGCCAGGGCAGGCACCGTAGGTCGGCCGTGCGGCCAGCCGGGGACAGGGATGTGCGGGTCCTTGCCGCGACCGTAGGTGGGGCACGGAATCCGCTGCGGCGAGGTGTGGGCGGCCGGTCGCAGCCAGCAGGTGCTGTCGATGGCCAGGACCAGCCGGCCGTCGGCAGCCCGCGGCAGGGGCACTGCGGCCAGGGCCCGCCGCAGCCGGTCGGCATCGACTCGGCCGCGGGCTACCGCGGCGTAGAGCCCTCCATGACCACGGCGGTGAGCAACCCGGCGCCCCTGCGGGTCAGCTCCATGCAACCGAGTTCGTCCGTGCATGGGAGAGCGACGCGTCCGTGGCGGGCGACGGTCCAGGTGAGGAGCTTCTCGTTCGAGCCTCGACCAACTCGTCGACCAGTGTGGTGGCGTGTGTACCGGGCCGGAAACCGACCGTAGCGGCCTGGGCGTCGAGCGGGTCAGCAGGGCGGCGTGCCGGTGCCGGTGCCGGTGTCGAGGCAGAGCGCAAATCCTCTCTGGGACCCATGCGCAAACGGCCAGGGTGTGGACGACGGCTGAGTGATGTCCGGGTCGGTACCGAGGGCGAACGGCCACAGCTGCTTCTCTCGCGCGGACCGTCTCTTGACCTGGAGCGCGCTCCAGATCCGAGGATGGGCGGCATGAAGAGCACTGACCCTCACATCGTCCTCGGAACAATGGACTTCGGCACCCGCGTCGACCCCGACCGGGCCTTCGCGATCCTTGATTCCTTCGTCGCGGGCGGCGGTGTCTGGCTCGACACCGCGAACTGTTACTCCTTCTGGGCCGACCCCAGCGGCGTCGGCGGGGCCAGTGAGCGCCTCATCGGCGCGTGGCTCCAGGCCCGTCCGGGCGTGCGCGACTCGGTGCGGATCGCGACGAAGGTCCGGCACAACCCGCTCGTTCCGCACTCCTGGCCGGAAAGCGCCGAAGGGCTCTCGGCCCGCGCCGTCCACGTCGGCGTGCAGGAGAGCCTGGGACGCCTGGGAGTCGACCACGTCGATCTGCTCTGGGCCCATGCCGAGGACCGCACCGTGCCGCTGGAGGAGACGGTCGGCGCTTTCGGTGAACTGGTCGCGAAGGGAGTGGCCCTGCGGGTCGGAGCGGCGAACCACGCCGCCTGGCGCGTCGAGCGCGCCCGGTCACTCGCGCGGGAGCAGCGCGTGGAACCGTGGACGGCCCTGCAACTGCGCCACTCACTCGTCCAACCGCGGCCGCTCACTCCCCTCGCTGAGGCCGGCCACCGCATGCTCGCCGCCGAGGACCTGGATCTCGCGCGCTCGGAAGGGCTCGCCGTGTGGTCGTACACCTCGTTGATGTGGGGTTCCTACGAGCGCGCGGACAAGCCACTTCCGCGAACCTATGATCACCCTGGGACCACCCGGGTGCTCGCGGTACTGGACGACATCGCCGACGAACTCTCGACCACGAGGAACCAGGTCGTCCTGGCGTGGCTGCTGCGGCAGGGAATCGATCCCATCGTCGGCGTGAGCAGGGTGGAGCAGATCGAACAGGCACTCGCCGCACGCCGTGTGCGACTCAGCGACGATCACCTGGCGCGCTTCGTCGAAGCACGTTAGGGACAAGGACCCAAGGAGCCCCATGACCGCCCTGGCCCCAGCAGCGGCTGCCGACCGCACCGGTGTCTCCATCGACACGCTGCGCTACTACGAGCGCGAAGGGCTCATCGGCCCGATCCGGCGTTCCGTCGGCGGGCGCAGAGAGTACACCGAGGACGACCTCTTCTGGATCGGCCTGGTCACCTGTTTCCGAGAGGCGGGACTCGGCATCGCGGACCTGCGGGGGTTCGTCTCCCTCCTGCGCGCCGAGCACCCTGCGCAGGAGCGGGTGGCCTTCCTCCGCGAGCGCCGTGCGACCCTGGAGCAACGGGTGGCAGCCCTGCGCCGGGCGATGGAGGTCCTCGACGAGAAGATCGCCTACTACAGCTGAGCGGGAGCTCCGTCGACGTACTCGACGGCGCTGGGTCCTCAAGCGCAGCGTCTGGTGGCTCTTCGACGTACCGCAGGCTCAGCCGTTGCTTCGAGCGCAGCCGGGCGCGCTGTTCGCCAAGGGGCGTAGGCGGCTGGTCAAGCCGGGCGGACTAGGGATCGTCTTCAAAGATCAGAGCCAGAGCAGGATCGAGGTGGTGGTGACGGTGGCCTGGTAGGACTCCCGAGTCTTGTCGTAGCGGGTGGCCAGGCCCCGCCACTGCTTGAGCCGGTTGAAGCAGCGTTCGACGACGTTGCGGAGATGGTGGGTCTGTCGGTCGAATCCGATGGGTCGGCCGCAACGTGAGAAGAGCGAAGCCGAGGGGGCGGCCCCGGCCGTCACAGGCGAGGTGGATCTTGGTGCTCAGTCCTCCACGGGATCGGCCGAGGGAGTGATCACCCGCTTCGTCCGGATCGATCGCCCCCTTTGGCCGCCCACAGCGTGCTGGTGAGCGCGAACCACTGTCGAGTCCACCGACACCAGCCAGTCGGAGCCGCGTGATAGATCTGTCGCGTGGCCACATTCCAAGACTTCAACTTCAAGCTTGTCGTGATCGACGTGCTCATGTACGAGAAGGCTCTCCTCACGCCTGCCTTCGATCCCGGTGCCCGCATGCGGGAGCGGGGCATCGACTTACCCGCGGTGTACGTGTTGGAGAACGACATCGACGACGAGGTCCTCGACGAGTCGCGCACCTTCTTCGAGGAACTGGAGATCGGCGACGAGCTCCTGGCCGAAGTCGAGACGCTCTGCTTCGACGCCGGGCAGGAGATCTACCGGCACTGCGCCCCGGCCTGGGGCGGCGAGGACGACCTCTTCGACATCCGCTCTCTCGACGACCTCGCGTTGCTGCCGAATCTGAAGCGCGTCACTGCCGTGGACGACGGCACGCTGGTCGCACGGGGCAAGTGGGAGATTTTCGCGGCCCGCGGCGTCGAGGCGAGCTGAGAGGTGGGTGGGGGAGTGACCAGGGGACGAGGGGAAGGCATGAGGTGTGCGTACTGCCGGCGTGAGGTCGTGTGCCGGCAGTCGGCGCTCGGCGGTCCCCCCTGCCTGGGGCAGATCCACGTGCACAGCAACGACGAGGTTTGCTTCCCCGAGCAGGGGGCGGCGAGCTCACGCGCCTGGCCGCCCGGCGGGTGCGGCTGCAAGGCCCCGGAGTTGAAGGCATTCACGACGGACCCGCCTCCTCCGCCTCCTCCGCCCCCGCCGCCTAGGGCCGGCACGGGACAACTGGCCGAGGCCGGCAGGGCGTTCCTCGGCCTCGCACCGGGCGCGGGGGCGAACGTCGTCGAGCTGGCGGGCGGCGCGGGCGTGTGCGTAGTACAGGCTGGACGTGGTGGCGGCAAGGTGTACGTCGCACCGGACCGGACCGTCCTGTTCGTCCCGTCCTCCATGGACTTCGACACGGGGCTCGCGGCCTTCCTCGGCGGCGCACGCAGCCCCGCGAGGGGGGTTTGACGACAGGCCCTAACTTGATCTTTAACCTACTGTGCTGTGCGCCAGGACAGTAGGTCGGTTGCTGGTGATATCTGTAAGGCGTGGAAGACGGGATCCCACGTGCGAGAGCCCTGCTGGGTGCCGCCTTCGCGGCAGAGTCCCGTCGTCGGCCGCTGGGCTGGCATCTGTTGGATGAGTCCTCAGCTGTTCGACGGCACCACCGTACGCAAGCCCGGCCGACCCTTCCCGCTTGTGGAGGATTGGCAGTGGGAGTACGACTACGACGACAACGCCCCCCACTCGTCGCCACTACATGAGACCTACCAGCACGGCTCGGTGCTACTGGGCAGTGATCAACTCGGCGATTACTGGACGTTGGTGGTGACTGGCCCGCAACGCCGCCAGGTGTGGTTGCTCAGAGACGGATGCGCCGCACCCTATTCTTCGTCCGGAAAACCTGGAGTCGGCTTCCTGGGCTGGGTGAGGGACTGACACCTCGGGCAGGGCTGGTGGCGCTCCGAGTAACCCCAGCGTCTCCATCGGACCCTCGTAGGTCTTGGCCAAGCTCCGTAGCGCGGGCGCCCTCACCTGCTCCCGGGCGGCAGCGGAAGCGGCTGAAGGGGCAGGTCGCGTCCGGGGTGCCAGCGCGCGACGACGCGCTCACCGGCCACGGGCGCCGCGCGGCGACGTGGGGCCCTGCCGGCGGGCTTCCCCTTTAGGTGACCGACGACAGGGCCCTTCCCGGTACCGGCGCGGTCAGGAGTGGGACTCCCGGTGGGCGCGGACGAGGTCGGCGTACCGCCTGCCACTGGTCTTGATGGTGCGGGCCTGGGTCGCGTAGTCGACGTGGACGAGGCCGAAACGCTTGTCGTAGCCGTAGGCCCACTCGAAGTTGTCGAGCAGGGACCAGGCGTAGTAGCCGGCCAGGGGTGCGCCCTTGCGGACCGCCCGGGCGCAGGCGGCCACGTGCTGTTCCAGGTAGCGGGCCCGGTCGGGGTCATGGACCTCGCCGTCGGGGCGGACGGTGTCCGCGAACGCGGAGCCGTTCTCGGTGACGTACAGCTTGCGTACCCCGTAGTCGTCGGTCAGGCGCAGCAGCAGGGCCTCCAGGCCGCCGGCGTCGATCTGCCAGTCCATGTCGGTGCGCGGTACGTCGGGCAGCCGGACCTCACGCGCGTACGGGACGGGTCCCTGCGGGTCGTCGGTGACGGTGGCCGGGAAGTAGTAGTTGAGGCCGTGCCAGTCGAGGGGCGCGGCGATCGTGTCCAGGTCGCCGGGGCGTTCGGGCAGTTCCACGCCGTACAGCTCGCGCATGTCGGTGGGGAAGCCGCGGCCGTAGACCGGGTCGAGCCACCAGCGGTTGGTGTGACCGTCCATGCGGGTGGCCGCCGCGAGGTCCTCCGGACGGGTCGAGGCGGCCTCGATGGTGGAGTGGTTGGTGACCAGGCCCACCTGCGCGCCCGGTGCCGCCGCCCGGACCGCCTGGGTGGCGAGGCCGTGTGCGAGGAGCAGGTGGTAAGAGGCGTGTACGGCGGCGGTCAGGTCGGTCAGGCCGGGTGCCATCCGGCCCTCCAGGTGGCCGATCCAGCCGGAGCACAGGGGTTCGTTCAGCGTGGCCCACTGGGTGACGCGGTCGCCGAGGCGGCCGGCCACGACGGAGGCGTATGCGGCGAGGTGTTCCGCGGTCTCGCGCACGGTCCAGCCGCCGCGGTCCTGCAGCGTCTGCGGGAGGTCCCAGTGGTAGAGGGTGACGTTGGGGGTGATCCCCGCGTCGAGGAGGCCGTCGACGAGCCGGTCGTAGAAGTCGAGTCCGGCCCCGTTGACCGGCCCGTCACCGCCGGGCACGACCCGGGGCCAGGCGATGGACAGGCGGTAGGCGTCGGCGCCGAGCCGCTTCATCAGGGCGATGTCCTCGGGCCACCGGTGGTAGTGGTCGCAGGCCACGTCGCCGTGGTCGTTGTTGTCGATCTTCCCCGGGGTGTGGGAGAAGGTGTCCCAGATCGACGGTGCCCGGCCGTCCTCGGCGACGGCGCCCTCGATCTGGTAGGCGGAGGTGGCCGTGCCCCAGGTGAAGTCGGCGGGGAAGGCGGCGAGGTCAGGCGAATCGGACACAGAGGGCCTCTCTGAGGTGGGCGGGTGGTGTGCGGCGGGGGTCGTGGTCCGGGCGGCTATTTGACGGCGCCGGCGGTGAGGCCGGTGACGAGGTAGCGCTGGAGGAGCAGGAAGCCGGCGACGACGGGCAGGCTGACGACGAGTGAGGCGGCCATGACCTGGTTCCAGTACACGTCGTTCTGGGTGGAGTAGCCCTGGAGACCTACCGCGAGCGTGCGGGTGGTTTCGTTGGTCATGACCGAGGCGAAGAGCACCTCGCCCCAGGCCGTCATGAAGGCGTAGACGGCGACGGCGACGATGCCGGGGATCGCGGCGGGCACGATGACCCGGAAGAGGGCGCCGAGCGGTCCGCAGCCGTCCACCTTGGCCGCCTCGTCGAGGTCCCTGGGCACGGAGTCGAAGTAGCCGATCAGCATCCAGATGGAGAACGGCAGCGAGAAGGTGAGGTAGGTGAGGATGAGGCCGCCGCGGGAACCGAAGAGGGCGATGCCGGTGGCGTTGCCGATGTTGACGTAGATGAGGAACAGCGGCAGCAGGAACAGGATGCCGGGGAACATCTGGGTCGACAGCACGGTCACCGTGAAGACGCGCTTGCCGCGGAAGGAGTACCGGCTGACCGCGTAGGCCGCGAACACGGCGATGGTGACGGAGCAGACCGTGGCCGCGCCCGCCACGATCAGCGAGTTCATGAAGTAGTCGGCGAGCGGGACCGTCTCCCAGATGTCGAAGTACGGGCGGACGGTGAGGCCCGAGGGGAACCACTCGAACTTGCCCGACACGTCCTCCAGCGGCTTCAGCGAGCTGGAGATCATCACGTAGACCGGCAGCAGGACGAAGACCGTGAGGAGGGTCAGGAAGACACGGCGGCTCCACAGGAAGGACCGCGGGGCCGCCATCGGGGAGCGGGGCCGGCGGGCGGTGGGGCTAGACATCGGAGGCCTTCCTTCCTCGGGAGGTGAACCAGAGGTACGCACCCGTCACCACGAGCAGGAACAGGAGCAGCAGGACCGACATCGCGGAGCCCGTTCCGAAGTTCCAGGTCTGGAACGAGGACTGGTAGATGTGGATGGAGATCAGGTCCGCGGCTTCCGGTGCGGCCTTGCCGAACAGGACGAAGGGGGTGTTGAAGTCGTTGAAGGTCCACAGGAACAGCACCAGGACCAGGACCTGGTTGACGGGGCGCAGGGCCGGCAGGGTGATGCGGCGGATCTGCTGCCAGACTCCCGCGCCGTCCAGTGCCGCGGCCTCGTAGATGTCCTTAGGGATGTTCTGCAGGCCGGCCATGATGATGAGGAAGGCGAAGGGCCAGCCCTTCCACACCGAGACGACCAGCAGCGCGATGAAGCTGTTGTCACCGATCAGCCAGAACGGGGCGCTGTCGGTGAGTCCGAGCTGGTCGTGCAGTACGTGGTTCACCAGTCCGTTGTCCCGCTGGAACATGAACGACCAGGTGATGACGGCGGCGTAGACGGGCAGCGCGTACGGGACGAGGAAGACCGTGCGCAGGAAGCCCCGGCCGCGGAACGACTCCTGCAGGAAGATCGCGGCGGCGACACCCAGCAGCCAGCACAGGCCGACGGAGAGAACCGTGAACAGGCAGGTGGTGAAGAAGGAGTTGAGCAGCGCCTCGCCCACGGGGGCGTCGAAGTCGACCGACAGCTTGTAGTTGTCGAGACCGGCCCAGGGCGCGGTGCCCCAGTCGCGGATGTAGAACTGGGTCAGCTCCTTGAAGCTGACGACGATGCCGATCACCATCGGCACCAGGTGGACCAGTAGTTCGAGGAGGATCGCGGGGAACAGGAGCAGATACGGCAGTCCGATGCGGCGCAGCCGCCCGGAGCGGCGCTTGCGCGGCGCCGCTCCGGGGTCGTCCTTGCGTGCCGTCCGCTCGCCTGCGTCGAGGTCAGCGGTCGTAGTCATGTGGGTGTCCGCACTCACTTCTTGGGCATCTGCTGCTGGGCCTTCTCGAGCTTGGCCCGCACTGACTCGGTGGTCACCGCACGGCCGGCGGCGGCGTCGGCGAAGAGTTCCTTGACGGCGGTGCCGACGACGGTCTCGAACTGCGACTCCTCGGGGACCTGCGGCAGCGCGGCGGCACTGGTGGCGAGGGTCTCCCGGAGCACGGTGAGGGCCGGACCGTTGAAGGCCTCGTCCTGCTGGGCCGCCTTGACCGGCGGGATGGAGCCGTAGGCCTTGTTGAGGACGACCTGCTCCTCGTCGCTGGTCATGAACTTCACGAACTTCTTGGCGCCGTCGATGTTCTTGGTGTTCTTGAAGACGGCCATGTTGATGCCCGCGACCATGGAGTTGGTGGCCTTGCCCGGGCCGGGCTCGCCGGACTGCACGGGAGCGGGCGCGACGCCCCACTCGTCGTCGTTCATACCCTGCGCCTTGAAGGTGGCCGACGCGGTCTGCCACAGCACCATGGCCGTCTTGTCCTTGGCGAAGTCGCTCAGGGACTGGTTCTGCGCGTACTCGGCGTTGCCGGGCGCGACGATCTTGTCCTTGGCCATCAGGTCGACGTACTGCTTGACCGCCGCCACGGCCCCGTCGGACGTGAAGTCGGCCTTGCCGTCGGCGGTGAAGAAGTCCGCGCCGTGCTGCTTGCCGAGCACGAAGACCTGGTGGATGTTGTTCGACAGGTTGGAGCCCTCGGCGCCGAGGCCCCACTTGCCGTCCTTGGAGAGCTTGCGGCCGGTCTCGGCCAGCTCGTCCCAGGTCGCCGGCGGCTTCTCGATGCCCGCGTCGGCGAACATCTTCTTGTTGTAGTAGAGCGCGTAGGCCATGGAGTAGAGCGGGACGGCGGCCGGGTCCTGGCCCTGTACGCCGGTGGAACCGAGCGCGGACTCCACGAAGCGGTCCCTGCCGCCGATCGCCTCGAAGTTCTTCGCGTCCCAGGACAGGAGGGCGCCGCTGGACTGGAGTGAGGCGCTCCAGGTGTTGCCGATGTTCAGGACGTCGGGGCCCTGGCCGGAGGTGGTGGCGGTGAGGATGCGGTTGAGGAGGTCCGCCCAGGGCACGACCTCCAGCTTCACCTTGATGCCGGTCTCCTTCTCGAACTTGTCGAGTTCCGGCTGGAGGACCTTCTTGTCGACCTCGAGGTTGGCGCCCTGGTTGGAGGCCCAGTAGGTGAGGGTCTTCGGCTGCTCGTTGGAGCCCTCCGAACCGGACGATCCCCCGCCGCAGGCAGCCAGGGTGAGGGCGAACGAGAGGGTGACGGCGCCGACGGCTGCGGCTCTGATTCTGCGCATGACTCCAGAGGCCTTCCGGAAAGTGACGGGGTCGCCCGCGGAGGGGTGCGGAGCGTCGCCCCACGGTCCCTGAAATCCCCCACGGCTTAATTTAGGATGTGAGTTAAACCTCATGTGAAGGTCGCGTCAAGGGCCTTACCGCATGTAAGTTGCGGTGAGGAGTATCGGACGAGGGGGCGAGGTTGAGAGTGCGCAGCGGCCGTACAGTGCGTGACCTGCGGCGGGAGAATCGCACCGCGGTATTGCAACGGTTGTATTTCGACGGGCCGCTCAGCAGGTTCTCCCTGGGACCGGCCACCGGGCTCAGTTCCGGCTCGGTGAGCAACGTGGTCTCCGAGCTGGTCGCCGAGGGACTGGTGGAGGAGGCCGGAAGCATCGACTCCGCCGGCGGCCGTCCCCGCACGCTGCTGCGCATCAGCGCGCGCAGCGGCTACATGATCGGCGTGGACATCGGCGAGACCCGGGTGCGGATCGAACTCTTCGACCTCGCCCTGACCGAGTTGGCCCGGGTCGAGAGGCCGTTGGAGGCCACGGGCCCGCGCCGCGTCGACCGCTACGACATCGGCCTCGTCATGACGCACCTTCGCGACGGCATCCCCGAGGTCCTGGCCGAGGCCGGCATCGCGACGGAGCGGCTGCTCGGCGTCGGGATCGGGGTGCCGGGAATCGTCGCCAGGACCGCCGAGGACGGTGCGGTGGTGCACGGCCAGACGATCGGCTGGGACGCCGTCCCGCTGGAGCGGTTGCTGCGCGAGTCCCGGATCCTGCCCGACACCGTGCCGTACTACATCGACAACGGGGCCAAGACGCTCGGCCAGGCGGAGATGTGGTTCGGCGCCGGCCGCGGCGCGCAGAGCGCGGCGGTGGTGCTCTTCGGCTCCGGAGTCGGCGCCTGCGTCGTCGGGGACGACATGCGACCGGGCCGAGCCGTGGAATGGGGGCACCTGACGGTGCGCGTACGCGGGCGCCGGTGCCGCTGCGGCGCCCAGGGCTGCCTGGAGGCGTACGCGGGTGCGGAGGCCCTGCTCCAGCGCTGGGCGGAGGCGGGCGGGCGGCCGCCCGCGGGCGTGGACGAGGAGACCGCGCTCACCGCGATGCTCGCGGCCGCCTACCCGGAACCCTGCGCGTCCGGGACCGGCCCGGAACCCGACGCCACGGCGCTGGCCGTCCTGGAGGAGACCGCCGAATACCTCGGTGCGGGGTTCTCCGACCTGATCAACCTCTTCCAGCCCGAACGCATCCTGGTCGGCGGCTGGGCCGGACTGCAGCTCGGCCGGCGCTTCCTGGACGCGGTGACGGCCCACGCCACCTCCTACGCCCTGACGTATCCCGCCGCCCGTGTCCGCATCGACCTCGGCACCCTGGGGCCGGACGCCGTCACCGTGGGAGCCGCCATCCTGCCGCTCGCCGACTTCTTCGCCCGGGGTGGCCGGCCGGAGCAGGCCGAGCCGGTGGAACAGGACCCGGCGTGGCGGACCGCGCTGAGGGAGCGGTCGGTGCAGTGAGCGGCGCCGTGTCGCCGGCTGCCTCCCGCCGGCCGCGACCCGACCGCCGACCGCCACCACTCGCCGCCCACAGGCACCCGCCGCCCGCCATCCGCAACCACCCACCGCCCGCCCACAAGCACCCGCGCAAGCAGAAGCCGTCTGCGCGTGTCACAGCCTCCGCGCGCGAGCAGCGACCGTGTTCGTGCGTCACGGCCTCCGTCGCACCCCTCGCTCCAGGCGCCGCAGCGCCGGGCGCCGCACGGCCCCGACCCCGCGCCGCAACCCCGGGCGAGGCGGGGCCCCGCCCGTCACGGGCCGCTGACCGTGACCGTCCCCTCCCACCGCACGTCCCCCACCGACCTGCCCACCATCAGACGGTAGGGACCGGGCTCCGTCACCCAGCCCTGGTCCGCCTCCGACCAGTGCCGTAGCGCTCTCGGGCCCACCACCACCTCGGTGCTCGCGGTCCCGCCCGCTTCCGCGCGCACCGCCGCGTGACCGGCGAACCAGCGCACGGGACGCTCCACCGCCGATCCGGGGCGAGCCAGGTAGACCTGTACGACCTCGCGCCCGGCGCGCTCACCGGAGTTGCGAACCTCCACCCGCACCGTGAACGGCTCGTCGGCCAGGACGCGCGCCGGAGCCTCCACGCCCGCGTACTCCCACGTCGTGTAGCCGAGCCCGTGGCCGAACCAGTAGGCGGGCTCGCGACCGGACCGCAGCCACGCCCGGTGGCCGATGTGCAGGCCCTCGGTGTACTCCAGTCGGCCGTCGACCGGCCGGGTACGCGTGACGGGGGCGTCCGCCAGGGACGCCGCCCAGGTCGTGGGCAGCCGGCCGCCGGGCTCTGCGAAGCCGAACAGGACGTCGGCCAGGCCGCCACCGGCCTCCTGTCCCGGGAACCAGATGAGCAGCACGGCGCCCACCTCGTCGCGCCAGGGCAGCTCGACCGGTCCGCCGCTGTTGACCACCACCACCGTGCGGCGATTCGCGGCGGCCACCGCGCGGACCAGCCCGTCCTGGACCTCGCCCAGCGACAGCCCGGCCCGGTCGTACCCTTCGGTCTCGCTGTGCTCGGTGGTGCCGACGACCACGATCGCGGCATCGGCGTCGCCGGCCGCCCGCACGGCGTCCTCCAGCGCGGTCGCCGGGTCCGGCTCCGGCGGCGCGGCGGTGACGACGGTGGCGCGCCCTCGGCCGGGCACCAGTTCGCGCCGCGCCACCACGTGCACGGGCCGTTTGGTGGCGAGTACCGTGCGCGCCGTGTGCACGGGCGGGTTGACGTGGACGACGGCCGGGTCGTCCGTGTCACCGGGGAACTCCCCGTCCACCAGCACGCGGTCGTCGACGGTGAGCGTCATGCGCCCGAATCCCGCGACGCCGAAGGTCCATTTCCCGGCCTGCCGGGGACGCAGCACCGCCGCGATCTCCACCGTGTGGGCGCCCGGCGGCAGGGCCGGCTCCAGTTGCCGGCCCGAGAGCCGGTGCTCGGCGAAGAGTTCCCGCCCCGCCGCGTCCAGCACCCGCAGGAGCACGCCGGGGGTGCCCGAGCGCGGGTCGCCGCAGTCGTCGGTGCCGAGGGGAGCGGGCGGGGATCCCGGCGCGGGGCCGGGTGCGTACACCACCTCGGCCCGGCCCCGCAGTCGCGCTCGGATGCCCGCCAGCGGAGTGACCACGTCGGAGCAGAACACACCCGCGCTGCCCCCGCCCTGGACGCGCGGCAACGCGGCGTGCACGCCGACGACGGCGACGGTGGACACCTCGGCGGGGTCGAGCGGGAGGACGGCGTCGTTGCGCAGCAGCACACAACCGGCACTGACGGCGCGGCGCAGTAGCGCCCGGGTGTCGCGGGACGTCACTGCGGGCGCCCTGCGCGGGCGACGTGGTTCCAGCGCGCCCACGCGGGCGGCGAGCCGGAGCAGCCGACGTACCTTCTCGTCGACCGCCTCCTCGGCGACCTGCCCGTCCTTCACCGCTCGTACCAGGGCGACACCCCAGGGGCTCTCCGGCCCCGGCATCGCCAGGTCGAGGGCGGCACGGCCGGTCTCCTCGGTGGTGCGTACGGCGGCCCAGTCGGAGACGGCGACACCGTCGAACCCCCACTCCTCCTTGAGGGGTTCCGCCAGGAGCGGGCTGGCCGTCATCGTGGTGCCGCCGACGGCGTTGTAGCCCGCCATGACCAGCCACACCCCGGCCTCGACGGCCGCCTCGAAGGGCGCGAGGTACACCTCCCGCAGGGTGCGGTCACCGGCCCGGACGTCGACGGTGAGCCGGTCGGTCTCGGAGTCGTTGCCGACGTAGTGCTTGGCGGTGGCCGCCACACCGTGCGCCTGGATGCCCCGGATGAGTGCGGCCCCGGTACGGCCGGTCAGTTCCGGGTCCTCCGAGAAGCACTCGAAGTGCCGGCCGCCCAGCGGACTGCGGTGCAGGTTGAGCGTGGGGGCGAGGACCACGTCGACGCCCTTGCGGCGGGCCTCGGCGGCGAGCAGGCCGCCGAGCCGCTCGACCAGTCCCTCGTCCCACATCGCGCCCAGGGCGGAGGCGGAGGGCAGCAGGGCCGAGGTGCGCCGCTCGTCCCATGCCTCGCCGCGCACCCCGGCGGGTCCGTCCGAGGTCACCATCTCCCGCAGACCGACGGCGTCCTCGCCTGCGGTGCGCCAGGTCGTCGCGCCGGTGAGCAGGCGCACCTTCTGTTCGAGGCTCAGCCTGCCGATGAGCCGATCCAGTGCCCCGTCGTCCATGTCCGCCCCGCTTCCTGCCCTTCCCTCACTGGGAGAGCGCTCTCCCAACCGTCCGACGTGCACCTCACCCCCGTCAAGTCCTCCCGTGCCGAGGGGGGCGGAGGCGTTCGGGCAGGCGGAAGGGGCCCGGCGGCACCCGCACCGTGGGGTGTCGCCGGGCCCTGGAGGCCGGACGGGTCAGGGCAGCCGGTGGTCCGCGTTCAGCACGGCACCGCGCTCCGGGTGGTTCTGGTCGTAGCCGCGGGTGTCGCACTGGAGACCGCCCACGATGCAGTGGTCGACCAGCGCCTTGAGGGTCCTCTCCTCCCACGCGTTGAAGAAGTCGTAGTGGAAGGAGTAGCCCCGTCCACTGGCCAGTCGGACGTCGCTCATGTCGCCGTTGACCGGGAAGGCCATCTTGAACTCGATCATCGGCAGGGCGACGGGATGGGACGCCGGGCACATGTTGTCGTTGGTGCCGGGTTTGACGACCGGGTAGGCCATGTGGCTCTGGTGGTCGGGGGTGTCGAGGTACTTGCCGTCCCAGCAACTGGGGGCCTGGAAGCGGATGTTGAGCTGGACGTCGGGCCGGCTCGGACAGCTCGCCGGGATGTCGACGTTGAAGAAGCTGTCACCGCACTCCCAGCCCTCGACGAACCCCTTGTGGGCGCGGAACTGCTGGGCGCTCTGCATGGGGTTGCCGACGACGTACCGCAGTCCCCTGGGGAAGGGCCGCACGCTGGTGTAGTCGGTGACACCGGACTTGTAGTAGATGACCTGGGGTCCGACGGGGAGGATCTTCCTGTCCCCCTTGTACAGGGACGGCATCCAGTACGCGGAGGCGTCGGCCGGTGCGAGGCAGGTGGTGGCGCCGCCGTAGAGGCTCGCCGTGGTACTGCCCGCGTTCGTCGTCCTGTTGCCCATGAAGGTGTGGTCGTGGGACTTGCCCGGCTGCCCCGGGTAGACGATCGGGTCGTCCGGCGCGGTGTGCGTGACCGAGCAGTTGGCCTGGAACTCCTTGTGGTAGCGCGGCGGCGGGGTGGCTTGGGAGGGGGTCACGCCGGTGACCTGGGGGACGGCCGGTATGTAGCCGTCGCCGTCGGGATCGTCGGCGGACGCCCCGGTCGACACCGCCATGGCGTGTCCGGTGTGGGCGCCGGCCGAGACGGCCGGAGCGCTGTCCGGACCGGCCGCCGCGGCGACGGTGCCGACGCCCAGCACACTGGCCAGCAGTGCGGTGCCGAGCAGCAGCGCGGGGAGTTTCGAACGTGGTCTCATGGGGCCTCCTGCCCGCCGAGGTACCGAGTGGGGGTGGTGCGTAGGGCGCCGACGGGCGCCCTACGCCGTCGGTCAGCTGTAGATGCCGAACTCGTGCAGCGAGTAGCCCCAGCCGGTGCCACGCGCCGCCAGGTGCAGTCGCACGTACCGCGCGGTCGCCGTGACGTCGATGGTGTCGATGTCACCGTTGCCGGCGGTGGTGGTGTGGACCGTGCGCCAGGAGGTGCCGTTGTCCGAGACCTGCACCTCGTAGGACTTGGCGTAGGCGGGGTCCCAGACGAGTTGGAGCCTGCGGACGGGAGTGGCGGCGCCGAGGTCCACCTGGATCCACTGCGGGTCGCTCCAGTCACTGGCCCAGCGGGTGTCCGTCCTCCCGTCGGTCGCCTTGGTCGGCTCGCACGGGCAGTCGCCGTAGGACTGCTGGTAGGAGGACGCGGTCGTGGGCCTGTTCAGCGCCACGTTCGTGCCGGGGACGGGTGGGGCGACGACCTTGACCGACTTGGTCTCGATGCCGGCGTTGCCGCGGCCGTCCTCGGCCTGGATGTACACCTTCCACACGCCGAGCTTCTCCGGGGCCGTCACCGCGAAGGTGCCGTTGCCGGTGGCGCGCCACTGGGCCTCGACCAGGCGCTTGTCGCCGTTGGCGTAGTTCCCGCTGAGGAAGATCTTGTACTCGACCGCGTCGCCGTCGGGGTCCCGGACGTCGGCGCGGACGGTGAACTCACCGCCCGCCGGCGCGGACGAGGCGGGGCTCACGGCCATGTTCGAGATGACCGGCGGGGTGTTGTCGCCGGTGGTCGAGCCGGTGTAGGCCCGCTTGACCGCGTAGTAGGACAGCCGCTTCAGCCCGTCGGGCAGGAGGTTGAACCAGACGCCGCCGAAGTCGTGCTCGACGCCGTAGTGGAAGAGGGTGGCTCCGAGGGCGACGCCCCGATGGCCGGTGACGCAGTCCCAGGCCTTGGAGTACCCCTCGGCCTTCTGCACGTCGGTCGGCTCGTCGGGGATGCCGTTGGCGTCGTCAGGCACCTCCCACTCGCCGGCGGGTCCGCCCTCGGTGATGATGTACGGCTTGGTGTAGCCGCCTTCCTCCCAGTCCTCCTGGACACCGCAGATGTCGCCGTAGGAGTTCATCGAGTACAGGTCGAGGTCGGGCGCGTTGCGCTTGTAGTAGGGCCAGGCTCCGGTCCAGGCGTCGGTGGAGGTGACGGGGTGGTCGGGGTCGATGCTGTGGATCTTCTTGGCCACGTCGTTGACGAAGCCGGTGTAGGCGTTGCGCTGTGCCTCCAGCTCCGCGCCGCTGTAGCAGTTCTGCAGACCGAGCACCGACTCGTTGCCGACGTTCCACATGAGGGTCGCCGGGTGGCTCTTGTACGCCTCCACCCACTTGGCGAACTCGGTGAGCATGTTGTTCTTGTACGTGGTGTCGGTCACGTAGTTGACGCAGCCGCCGGAGCCGGGGCCGCCGCCCGGTTGCAGCCAGAAGCCGTTGACGACACGGACGCCGTTGGCCGCGGCGCTGTCGAGCAGCGGCTTGGTGCCGCCGTCGGTTCCCCAGGTGCGAATCGTGTTGACGCCCATGGACTTCACGTCGGGCATGTACTTCGGGGCGTCGCCGATGGCGGGGCCCCAGGTGAGACCCTTGACCGTGTACGGCTGGCCGCCGACGGTCAGTTGCCAGTTCCCCTGGGATCCCGTGACCTCGACCGCCCCTCCGCCGACGGGAGGCGTGCCGTCGGTGCTCCCGTACACCTGGAACTCCCAGAGGGAGTAGCCGTAGCCACCGGACCGTTCGGTGCCCAGCATGCGCACGTACCGGCCGGCCCCGGAGACCGCGATCTCGTCCGTGCCTCCGTCGCCGCCGGTGACGGTCTTCAGGGTCCGCCAGTCCGTGCCGTTGTCGGAAGCCTGGATCTGGTAGCTCTTGCCGTACGCGCCCTCCCAGGTCAGCACGGTCCGGCTGAGGTCGGCGCGCTGCCCGAGGTCGACCTGGAACCACTGCGGATCGCTCCACTGGCTGGCCCAGCGGGTGCCGGTGAGGTTGCCGTCGACAGCCGCCGAGGCGGCGTACCCGCCGCCTTCCTGGGATGACGCGGTGGCCGGCTTGCCCTGGGAGAGCAGGGCTTCCGCGGCCTGGGCGGGCGGGGCTGCCACGGCGAGCGTCGACGCCACCAGCGCGCCGAGGGCGAGCAGGGGTACGCCGGCGCGACCGGCTGGTCTGCGGTACGAGAGGGCTGTGGACACATCTGCTCCTGGCGGGTTGGGGAAGGCCGACGGGGCGGGGCGGCGGGGGCACCGCCCGGAGTCCCTCCGGGCCGGGGCGCGGGGACGAGTTCCGGCCCGGAGGGAAGTGGTGGCCGGGGGACGGCCGGTCAGGGGAAGGAGACGAGGGTGGACGGCACGGTCGTCGTGCCGGCCGGGACCGTGGAGGCACCGGTGTCGTTGATGACGTGGTTGTAGTGGCCCATGCCGCCGAGGGAGACCACGAGGAGGCTGTGGAACTTCACTCCCGGTTTGACGGGGGTCTTGAAGCCGTGGTCCTGGCGGATGTTCGGGTCGACGTTGTAGTTGCAGTAGCTGCCCAGGCCCCAGGCCTCGTGGGTGTCGACGGAGTCGTCGACGCGGTAGGCGGCGTACCCCTTCGTCGCCCCGTTCTGGATGGCGGCCTGGTTCGGGGCGTCGTACGCCTTCTCGTTCTGGTAGAAGATCGTCCGGCCGCGTTCGCCGTACCACTCGACGTCGTACTTGTTGAAGTGCTCGACGAACAGTCCGGTGGCCAGGACGTCGTCACCGTTGACGCGGACGCCGTAGTCGGCCCGGTTGGTCTCCCAGCCGACGCCCTCGCCGTGGTCGGCGCGCCAGACCCAGGTGTGGTCGATGATCGTGTCGTGGCTGTTGACCACCATGCTGGTGGTGGCCTTGCCGGCGCCCGCGCCGCCGATGCGGATGTAGACGTCCTGCACGGTGGTCGGGTTGGCGGCGTGGTCGGTGGTGGCGCCCTGGTGGCCGATCTCCAGGAGGGTCGGGGAGTTGACCGGGCCGGCGTCGATGAGGAAGCCGGCGAGCTTCACGCCGTCCACGTCGGCGACCTTCATCGCGGTCACCCCGTTGTCGGGGATGATCGTGGCGAGCCCGAGGCCCAGCACCACGGTGTTCGCGCGATTGACGTTGATGGTCTGGTCGACGTGGTAGACGCCCGGGGTGAAGAGCAGGTGCAGGCCCTGGGCGAGGGCGGCGTTGATGGTGGCGGCCGTGGCGCCGGGCTTGACGACGTAGAACCTGCTCAGCGGGATCGACTCGCCCTGCGGGGTGCCGTTCGCCCAGGTGGTGCCGCGGGCGTTGGTGCGCTTGGCGGGGGCGAAGACCTTGTACTCGTTGCCGTCGAGGTAGAGGAAGGGCTTCTCGCGGGAGATCGGCGTCGTGGCGAGCGTGGTGTAGCGGGGCTCGGGGAAGCTGGTGGCGGGCGCGCCCTCGACACCGGAGAAGACCTGGTTCCAGACGCTGTTGGACCAGCCTCCGATGGAACTGTCGCGGGTGTACCACTGCTGCTGCGAGTAGTTGCCGATCTGGCCGTCGATCTTGCTGTCGGCGATGTAGCCGCCGCTGGCCCAGCCGTAGCCGTTGGGGGCGAGGTTGAGGCCACCCTTGACGTGCATCCGGCGGAAGGACGCCGCCTGGGAGACCGCCCACCGGTTGGTGCCGTTGACCGGGCTCACGGCGAGGTTCTCCGCGCCTCGCCAGAAGTTCTGGGTGGCGTTGCCGTTGAACCAGCCGGCGTCGACGGTGATGTCACCGTTGATCGTCGTGTCGTCGGGGCGCAGGCCGAGGCCGGCGATCTGGGTGTAGAAGCCGATCTGGGCGTTGAGGTTGTTGTAGGTGCCGGGCTTGAACAGGAAGGCGTGCCGGCCGGAGCCGAACTGCGCGGACTCCTGCTCCCGGAAGACCTGGTCCAGCTTGGCCTGGATGCCGGGTGTGGACGGGTCGAAGACGTGCACGTTCGGGCCCAGGTCGCCGCCGCCCGGGATGACCGGTCCCGGGTCGTCGCCGGTCGTGCCGTAGACCTTGAACTCCCAGAGGGAGTAGCCGTATCCGGTGGCCCGGGCGGTGCCGAGCATGCGGACGTAGCGGGCCGTGCCGGAGACGTTGACGGTCTCCACGCCGCCGGCGCCGGTGGTGGTGGAGTAGGCCGTCGACCAGTCGGTGCCGTTCTGGGACGTCTCGATCCGGTAGGACTTGGCGTAGGCGGCCTCCCAGCGCAGCTCGACCTGGCTGAGGGCGGCGGGGGCGCCGAGGTCGACGCGGAGCCACTGCGGGTCGGCGGCCGCGCTGGACCAGCGGGTCCCGTTGTCCCCGTCGACGGCCGCGGTCGCCGGGGTGCCGTAGTGCTCCTGGCTGGAGGCGGTGACGGGTTTGCCCTGGGAGAGCAGCACGGGCGCGGCCTGGGCCTGGGTGGCGGGGACGAAGGCGAGAAGTGTGGCGGCCAGTGCGGTGACCAGCACTCCGACGAGACCGCGGCGGCCGGGTCTGCGGGACATCAGGGCCGCGGGGCGGCGACCGGGTCTGCGTGGCTCCGGCGCGGCTGGGGGTATGCCGACTGCGGGCATGTGGGGCTCCTCGAAATGGGCAACATGGGAGAGCGCTCTCCGGCACCTTGCCCGCCGTGTCAGATTCGGTCAAGGAGTCTGACACGACTTTTCTTTAGGCTTGCATTAAGCACGGTTCACTTGTCGGGGCAGAGGGAGGAGCGGGCGCGGCAGGTCGAGGTGGCCAGGGCCTGTCCGCCGGATCAGGGACGGACCGGGACCCGGTGGGCCGGGGAGTGCCATCGGCGGGCACGTCGAGGCTGATGACGAGGGCCTCTCCCTGTGTCGGCGCACTCCCAGCGGGTTGGAGTCGTTCCGGCCGCAGCGGGCCGTTCGGTCTTGATCACTTTTTGAGTCGGGCCTAGGCTCCCATGCTCATGGAGACGGGGGAGCCGGACCGCGGCCGCAGGCCGTGGCGTGACCGGCTGGTCAGGCATCGTGCGGTGGGGGCACTGCTGGCCGGGGCAGCGGGGGTGACCGTGATGGGCGCCGTGCTCGTCCTCTTGCCGAGTGCGGTGGTCGACCATGATCTAGCCGGGGCGAGCGTCGCCGCGCAGGACCGGTTGAAAGCGGTGAACGACGTCCGTACGACACTGCTGCAGGCCGTGGGCGGCATGGTCGTACTGTTCGGCGCATACGCCACCTGGCGGCAACTACGCGTCAGCCAGGAGGGTTTGCGAGCCACCCAGGAAGGACATGTCACCGACCGGTTCAGCACGGCCGTCGATCAGCTCGGCAGTGACAAGCTGCAGACACGCATCGGCGGGCTCCACGCGCTGTGGCGGATCGCCGAGCACTCCGCCCGCGACCGCGAGGCCGTCATCTCCATCCAGGCCGCCTACCTGCGCACACACCTGCCCTGGCCGCCCGCCGGGCCACAAGCTCCGGCGAGTGACGTGCCGATCAATGACGTCGTGCCGCTGGAAGTCCGTGCGGCCGACGCCCAGGTGGCGCTGACCGGACTCGGCGTGTTGCTGCTGCAGCCGCGGGAGCACTCATGGGTCAACCTCAGCGTCACGGATTTGCGCCGGGCCGACTGCGACGGGCTGTGGCTGCACGAGGTCAACCTCGACCGGTCCTGCATGGAGGCGGCGGGCCTGTACCACGCCAACCTGACCCAGGCGTCTCTCGTCTCGGTCAACCTGCGGCACGCCGACCTCAAGACGGCGATCCTGCGCCGGGCACGCTGCGTCCTGGCCGACATGAGAGGCGCCCGGCTGGTCGAGGCGGACCTGCGCGACGCGGACTTCACCGAGTCCGACCTGCGTGAAGCGAACCTGCGCAAGGCCGACGCAGGCGGTGCTGTCTTCCGCCGCGCCGACCTGCGCCTGGCCGACCTGCGTGGTTCCGACCTGAGCACCGCCGACCTCGCCCAGGCACGTCTGACCGGTGCGCTGGCCAGTGAGCAGACCCGCTGGCCGGCCGGATTCGACCACGCGACCGCCGGCGTCGTTGTCACCGAGGATCCAGGCCCCGAACCTCCGCCACTGCTCCAGCCCCCGGGAATCACGACACAGCATCCGCCCTTGCGATCCATGCCGTGACCGCGAGGCCAGGAGGCTGACTCCTGAGCGCCGGCGGGCTGGGGCAGAGCGCAGGTTTACGCCTGTTCGTCACGAAGCGGTCGCGTACGTCGACCAGGCGTGCCCCGGGTTCCCGTAGGAGATGCCGGAGTCCGCCTCGCCGCTGTCGGCTGAGTGTGATGCCGGCTTGGGTGTTAGGGCAGTGTCCACTTCTGGTTGGACCCGGTGTGGCAGGTCCACAGGTGGACCGGGGTGCCGTCGTTCCAGGTGCCGCCGGAGGCGTCGAGGCACTTGCCGGACTGCGGGTTGCGTACCGTGCCGTCGGCCTGCGGCTGCCAGGTCTGTGCGCCGCTGCCGTTGCAGGTCCACAACTGGATCTTCGTGCCGTCGGCGCTGCCGCCGTCCGACACGTCCAGGCACTTGTTCAGGGCGCGTATCGTCCCGTCGCCGGGCAGCGTCCACTGCTGGGCGCCGGTGCCGTTGCAGGTCCAGATCTGGATCTCGGTGCCGTCGGCCGTCTGGGAGTTGTCGACGTCCAGGCACTTGCCGTTGACGCCTGTCACCTCACCGGTCCCGGAGGCGCCCCCCGGCATTTTGTTGAGAGTGTACCAGGCTTCGGTGCTCCAGAGCGTTTCGCCGCCGGCCGAGCTGAAGGGACGGGGCGAGCGGACGTGCACGACGCGGTCGGTCTTGAGGCCGGGGATCGTGAGGGTGACGGTCTTGCGGTCGGCGGACAGCGTGGCCGACTGCGCGGTGAGTGTCTCCTCGTCGACCTTGGGGCCGCCGTAGGCGGCGGTCGGCACGTAGCGCCACTGCTTGATCTTGTAGTGGGCGGCCAGTTCGTTCGCCGTGTCCGTCGACAGGGGCTGGGTGTACTCCAGCTGGAAGCCGCCCGGTACGGCGCGCATCGCGCGGATGTCGAAGGTGTTGGCGCCGTTGGGGCTCAGCTTCTGCAGACCGTGGGCGAGCTTGCCCTCCTGGCCCCAGTTGCCGCCCGCGCCCAGGCCACCGGCGTAGAGCGCGCCGTCCGGGCCGACGCTGATCCGGGTGACCCCGGCCTCCAGGCCTTGGGTGAGACGGAAGACCGCCCCTTGGTACTCGCCGCCGACCTTCTCCAGGAACCCGCGCTGGACACCGCCGTAGGTCACGTCCCCGAACAGCATCTGGCCGGCGAACGGTCCGTCCTCCAACAGCAGCGGGGTACTGGGGGAGTTGGCGATCTCGTTCTGCGGAAGCCACAGCACCGGCTTGGTCACCGGCCGGGAGTCGAAGGGCCCGTCCGGATTGGTGTAGTGGTTGAAGAAGCGGTCCTGCTTGATGTGCACGAGCTTGGACGAGGGCAGCCAGCCGCCCTGGTTGTCGGTGACGAAGATGCCGCCCTCAGGGCCCCAGCCGATGCCGTTCGGGGTGCGGAGTCCGCCGGCGACGTAGGAGACCTGGCCCGTCGCCTTGTTCACCTTGATGGTGGTGCCGCGGTTGGCGGCGGGCTGCGGGTCGGTGGTGGCGCCGCCGTAGTTGATGGAGACCGACAGGTTCAGGTAGAAGAACCCGTCCTGGTAGAGCAGGCCGAAGGCGAACTCGTGGAAGTTCCCGCCGAAGGGCCAGGTCGCCACTCGGCGGTACTGGTCGGTGATCTCGTCGCCGTTGGTGTCGTTGAGCTCGGTCAGCTCGTGCTTCTGGGAGACGTAGAGTTTGCCGTCGACGTGCTTGATGCCCATCGGCTCCTTCAAGCCGGAGGCCACCTTCTTGGCGGTCACCCTGTCGGGCCCGGTGTCGCCGGTGACGTTGCTCAGCAGGTAGACCTCGCCCGCGGTGTTGTTGCTGCCTCCCCAGGTGGCCACCGCAAGGCGTCCGTCCGGGAGCCAGTCCATCGCGGAAACCTGCGGCTCGAAGCCGTTCGGCCGGAGGTCGGTGAGGGTGTAGTTGGGGTGCACACCGGTCAGCGGCAGACCGTCTCCCGGCGAGTCGGCACCCCCCTCGCACTCCTTGCGGCCCGGCGCCGTCACGCGTACGACATCGGCGTCCGTGCTGAGGGCCGAGTTCGGTACCACGCTGAAGGCAGAGGCGCCCGGCGGTTTCCAGGCCAGCGTGAGCTGCTGTCCGCCGTCACGCTCGAAGTGCTCGACGCGCAGCGCGTGGGAGCCGGCCGTCAGGTCGACCGTGGCGTCCTTGGGGGCGTCCGGTCCGTGCAGACCGTCGTGGTTGATGACCAGGCGGTCGTCGATCCAGAGCCGGGACCCGTCGTCGCTGGTGAGCCGGAAGGCGTAGCTGCCCGCCTGCGCGGCGTGGAGGTTGCCGAGGACGTGGGTGACGAAGCGGGTCTCCAGGCCGAAGTCGTCGGCCGAGGACCAGTCGATCACGGGCATCAGCTTGTCGACGTTCGGGGTCTGGCCCGCCTTCAGCGTGCAGATCTCGTTCAGCGGGACTTGCACGTCGAAGACGCGCAGGGTGACGCCCGGTTCCTGCGGCGGGAGAGTCGCAGCGGCCGGGTCGTCCGCCGTGGACGGGGACGACGACAGGCCGACGGCCAGTAGGGAAGCGATGATCGTTCCGGCCAGGCGTCTGCCCAGCCGGCGGGAGTACAGCCGTGGATACACGTTACCTCCTGACGGTTCCTCGGACATGAGGAACTCGATCGGGTAAGTGGGAGATCCACCGCTGCCGGGACGCGCCGTCGTCCCGGAGACGGAGGGGGGTGTGCGTGGGCCCTGAGGGCGCACAGCGTCGCACCGGACACAGTAGGGACTTGTGACGGGGCCGTCCACGCTTTGTCATCAGCGAGGGAAAAGTTCTGGCCGGACGAGTGGGCGGGGACCGTCCTTGTGACGCGTGGTTCGCAAGGGGCGTCTCCGGGGCGCCGGGCGCCGACCGACCTCCGTTCCGAGCCGTCCGTCGTGGGCGGCCGTGCTGCCGACCGTTCGAAGAGGATGGCGTGCGTGCCATTCACCACACGACAGGCTCCGGGGGACGGTCGCACCACTCGCCGCACTGCTGGAGCGCGCGGCTGCCGTCCGACGGAGCGCGGATGTCGGTGGTCGGTTCCAGCCAGGCCTCGAACTCCGTCCTGGCGCGGTCGCGGCCCTCCCCGCGGGCAGGCTACGAGTCGGCTGGCGTTCGGTGGCCTCGCGGCACAGCCGCGCGGTCCAGCCCTGCGGTCGTGTCGTGTCCTGCGGTCGTGTCCCGCGCCCGGACGTTGCGCGGCCTGCGCCGTGCACGGCGGCATCCCGGCGGCGGAGCGCTCGGGCGGCAGGTGGCCGGACCGGGCGGCCCCAGCTCAGGCGTCGCCGGCTCGAGCTGGGGTCACCCGGTCCCGCACGTAGTGCCGCAGTGCCGGCGCAGGGGATGGGGATGGGGATGCGGAGACCGTCAGACCGCCACGAGTTCGTCCGCCAGGAACTCCTCCACGAACTTCCCTGCCCTACGGTCGAAATCGGCGTACTGCGCCTCCCGCTCGGCGCCGGCGACCGCTGCGCCGATCAGCAGGTTGCCCTCGGCGTCGATGCGCTGCGGTCGCTCCTCCGCGTCCAGGAGCAGGCCCACGGTGGAGCGGGAGAAGCCGCAGTAGTAGGCGATGCCGTCGTTCAGGTTGACCTCGAGGACGGACTGCATCGACTCCGCGACGGGGTCGTCGGCGGTGGCGCCGGCCAGGGCCAGCCACAGCATGCGCTTGCCCGCCAGGCGGGGCTTGCTGCGGCCGTAGGCGAACCCGTAGTTCCATACGCGGTCGATCCACCCCTTGAGGACGGCGGGCACACTCTGCCAGTACACCGGGAAGACGGCGACGACGACATCGGCGGCGAGGATCCGCCGCATGTGGGCGTGCGTCTCGTCCGAGTACGGCTTCTCGCGGTCGCCCCAGTCCGGCTGGTCCTCGACGTTCATCCGCGGGTCGAACCCCTCGGCGTGCAGGTCGAGCAGGTCGATGCGGTACCCGGCGGCCTCGAGCTGGGCGGCCGCGCGCCGGGCGGTGTGGGCGGTGAGGGAATCGCTGCGGTGGTGCGCGACGACCACGAGGGCCGTCCTGGTGACGTCACTGCTGTGCTGCGGCACGGTCTCTCCCGAAGGCTCGTTCTGTGCGGTGAATCCAGTACAGCCGCAGCGCCGTAGATGATCCATGGCAGAAACTCTCCAGAACATAGGAGATCGTCTACGATTGCCGTGTGGATCCTCTTAGTTCACTGCTGAGCGGCATCCGGGCCGAGGGCTCGGTCGTCAGTCATGCCGTCCTGACAGCGCCCTGGAGCATCACCTTCGCCGACGCCGCTCCGCTCACCATGGTCAGCGTGCTGCGCGGTGGCGGCACGCTGCTGCTGTCCGACGGCACCGAGCGGGCCGTCGGCGCGGGTGACACGGCCATCGTCCGGGGCCCCGCGCGGTTCCGCCTCGCGGACGAGCCCGCCACTGTCCATCGCCCCCACAGCGCGTACGAGATCAACTGCTTCACCGCGGACGCCGCGTGCACCGGCCAGGAACTCGACGGGATCCACTGGGGCACCGGCCCGGAGGAAGCGACCGCGCTGATCGTGGGCGCGTACCGTGCCTCGGGGCACCGCCACGAGCGACTCCTGCGCGCCTTGCCGCCCGTCCTGGTCGTCGCCGAGGACGCCGAGGTCTGCGCCTGGCTGGAGAACTCCGCCGCCGACGCCGCGCGCCTCTCCGCAGGCTCGCAGGCGCTGATGGACCGGCTCCTCGACTGGGCTCTGGTCTGCACGCTGCGCACCTGGTTCGACCGCGCGGGCGCCGACGCGCCCGGCTGGTACCGCGGCCTCGCCGACCCGGTCCTCGCCCCCGCCCTGCACGCCTTCCACGGGCGGCCCGCCGAGGGCTGGACGGTCGCCTCGCTGGCCGCTCAAGCCGGCGTCTCCCGGGCGCTGTTCGCCCGGCGCTTCACCGAGCTGATGGGCCGTCCGCCCCTCACCTACCTCACCGAGTGCCGCATGGACGACGCCGAGGCACTTCTGGCCGATACCGACCTGAGCATCGCCCAGATCGCCAGGACCGTCGGCTATGCCGACGCCTTCGGTTTCAGTACCGCCTTCAAGCGCCACAAGGGCGTCAGCCCCAGCACGTTCCGCACCACGGCGGCGTGAGCCACGGCACGTGGCCGGGCCGAGGGCTGACGTCGTGCTCGGTGTCGTCGCTCAGGCCCACCCTGCGTCCTTGGGTAGCACCGCAGACCTTCTCGTGTCGGTGAGCGGTGAGCGCAGTCACGCTGCGAGGTCCAGCGGCTCCCGCGCTCGCCTTCGGGACGACATCCCGTGCCTTCTCTGATCACGAGGGTCTGTAGCGGTCTCCACGTGTCACTGCGAGCCGGCTGCCACCAGGGTCGCGGTGATGGGCTCGAGTTCGGTGATCAGTTCGTCGAGTTCCGCGGGTGGCAGGGCGTCGTACGGCGGGGTGGCGAGCTCGTCGGTGAGGGTTTCGATGCGTTGCTTGGTCGCGCGGCCGGTGTCGGTGAAATGGCCGTCGGTGTCGATGAGGCCGCGTCCGCACATGCCGTCCAGGACTGCGGCCAGGCGCCTCTTCTCCAGGTGGTGGATGCGCCCGAAGGACTCCGGAGGGTGGATGCCCTGTTCCAGAGCGGAGAGCACGTGGGCCTCCGTGCCGCCGATGCGCGCGCCGACGAGAGCGGCGATGTGCCCGTCGCCGCGGTGCTCGCGCAGCATGGTCGCGGAATGCCACAGTCGGGCGACGGGGTCGCTGGGTACCGCAAGGGTGCGCATTCCCGCGTACATCACCCGACCTTCCGTGGGCGCGTTCGTCGCGGCTTTGGTGGTGAGGTCGGCGGCGCGCACCAGGCCCGGGGAGCCGGCCAGTTCGTCGCCGAGGATGCGCCGTAGGGAAGCCGTGCTGCCCCTTTCCCGCGCGGCGACGGAGGCCTCGGGCGGGATCGTCTCCCAGGCGCTGGGGATGTGCCGGGCGGCTTCCCCGTCGGCGAAGTTGTAGAACGCTGCGTGCACGACTTGGGCCTCCACCCGGCCCAGTGGTGCGGCGCGGCTGGCGAAGTAGCCGTCCCAGTAGGTGCGGTGGCCGAGTGCTGCCAGTTCCTCGTTGCACTCGTCGGCGAGGAACGTGACCAGGCAGATCGGCTCCAGGAGCTCGAACATGCGGCGAGCGATGTGAGTCAGCGGATGGCGGTGCGTCGTACCCATCGAGTTCTCCCTGTGTCAGCTGTACCGATGTGGACCGTCCGGCACAACGAACTCATCGGCGACCGAAGGGGCTGACCCGCGTGGACGTGCGGGCCGACGGCAGCGGCTGCGACCTCACGTGGGACACCGCCGTCCGCTCCTCGGCCGTGCCCCGGCTCTCGACGGCGGACGGGCTGATCCACACCGTTCTGCGCGGTTCCCTCCTGCCCGGGAGCGACGCCACCTCGCTCCTGGACCCCTACTCCTACGCCCGGATCGACCCCGAAACGGGCTCCGTCGTCCGCAGGCAGCACCTGGGAGCGTCCTCGCTGTACGACACCCTCCAGATGGGCGGCTCCATAGCGCCCGGCGTCGTCTACCAGGGCACCATCACGGGCGTCGTGCGCATCGCGGCCGAGTGACCGGCGGCCGGCGGGTGCGCCGGCTCAGAGAGGCGGGGACCTCCGCCGACCGGGCACGGCCGGGCGGTCGGCGATCGCGTCGACGACGGCGCCACTTCCGCGCGGTCGGTGGCCGGGTGCCGGGGTCGAGCAACCCGGCGCCCCGGTGGCCGCCGTCGCCGCGACGCTCCCACTGATCAGGGATCTGTGCCGGGGCCCTTCAGCCGTACCGGCGGAAGACCATCCGGATGGTGGTCAGATCGGCTTCCTTCTCCCGTTCGTCCTCGTACTGACCGTCGTCGTCCCGGTCCGCGACGAGGGCCTCGGGGGTGAAGTCCTGGCCGAAGCGGTAGGGCGCGAGGCAGTAGTCGAAGCCGGACTCACCGAAGAGGTCCAGACCCTCGCTGCGACAGTGATCTGACAAACCGTCGGTTACGTGCCAGCGCGTGCCGTCGTACCAGAAGACACCGCCCGCGTAGTGAATCGTCCGCCCCGTCGCCGAGTCCGTGAGGTTGAGGGACTCGTAGTTCTCGGGACGGTCGCGGACCAGGGCGACGAGGGAATCGGGAACACCGTTGTAGAACGACTCCTGGAGGACGTAGTCGTCCTCGGCGTAGAGATTCAGTGCCGACTCGTGGTCGAAGGTCAGCAGCAGCACGCGGCTGTCTTCCGCGAAGTACCAGACCGCGGACTGGCCGCCGCCGTCGTTCCACGCCAGACGCCGTGCGCCGGGCACCGTGACCGGTTCGACCTCTGCCAGATGGTTCAGTATGGACGCGCGGCGCCGCACTTCGGAAAGGGGCGTCGCCGTCAGGGCGTCCCATGTCGCGTTACTCATCCCCGAAGGCTATCCACCACCTGAGAACAGGGGCGAGAACAGGGGCGATCCAGAGACATCGCCATCGTCACCGGGCAGGCACCGCGGGGCGCACTCGGCGGGACCTTCTTGCCTAGGAGCGTACGAGGCGCCAGAGCGAGGCGCGGGAGGGGAGCGTAGGCGGCCAGCACGAGCATGCGGCCCCGCATGGTCAGTAAGGTCTCGGACCCGTGCTCCCGTGCTCGCACGCGATGGTGCAGCCGTACCCGCACCGGGCCCGGCCGGACCTGCCAGGACCAGGTGCGAAGGGCCTCGTCGGCCACCTCGACGCGGGACGGCACGCGGATCCGGGCGAAGGACTCGACGGTGCCGGTCAGGCCGGGCCGCAACATCGCGCCGACGGGAGGTACCGCGACGATCTGCGGCGACCACGACGCCCACCGGTCCACCGGCACGTACCGGTCCCACACCGTGTCGGCTCCCGCTGGTCCCGCAGCGCGGAGCGCCCGCCGTGGCGAACGGGCTGACGGCGTCGGCGAAGCCGAACCCCGCGACCCCTGCGGTGCGCAGCCGGTGAGCCCGTCGCGGGTTCACCGGGTCCGGACCCTGCGCCGCGGGGCGTGGAGATCGCGGAGGACTCAGGCGTCAGGCATCAGATGCCGGGCGTGGAGGTGGCGGAGGACTCGGACGTCTGCGTGCCGTGCGTGCCCTGGGTACTCTGCGGGTCCAGACGGTCGCGAGCAGCCTCGAGGAAGGCGCGGGACAGCTCCTGGTCGTCGCTGGCGCGCGCCAGCAGGACGGTGCCGACCAGGAGGGCGAGGTCGGCGAGAGCGGCGTCGGTGCCGCCCTCGCGTTCCGGCTCGTCCCATTGCCGCAGGCCGTCCGCGAGGTCGCGGAGGCCCGCCGTGAAGGCCGTGCGCAGGGGAGTGCCGGGCTCGGTACGGGCCGCGTCGGCAGCCACGGCGGCCGCGGGGCAGCCGTCGGCGGGATGGTCGCGGTGCGGTTCGGAGAGGTACATCGCCAGGAACGAGGCCCTGGCCGACGGACCGTCCGGGGAGTCGTGGTCTTCGCTGATCCGGTCCATGGCGGAGCGGCGCTCGACGAAGGCCGCGGTGAGCGCCTGGGCCAGCAGGTCGTCCTTCGAGGCGAAGTGACGGTAGAAGCCGCCGTGTGTCAGCCCGGCGGAGTCCATCGCCTCGGGCACGGTCACGCCGTCGGCGCCCTTCTCGCGGATCAGTCGCGAGGTGTTCCGGATCACCTGCTGTCGGTGCTGTGCGGCCACCTCGCGCGACATGCGGGGCATACCGGCATTCCCTTCCTCCCGGCGCGCGGGGCCTTCTGACCCCTGGTGCTCATCCTACGGCAGCAGCCGCTTTTTTAGATGATGATAAACATCTATAGTGAAGGCACTGCATGCGTCGCCGAGGTCCGACCTGCGGATCGGCGGCCTACGCCCGGACGCACCATCACGCCAAGGAAGTGCGCATGACCGCGATCAAAGACTCCGTCGCCCTCGTCACGGGCGGTCAGCGGGGCATCGGCAAGGCATTCGTCGAAGAGCTGCTGGCCCGCGGCGCCCGCAAGGTGTACGCCACCGCACGCGCCCCCCTCGCCGACGACGACCCCCGTGTCGAACCCGTCCCGCTCGACGTCACCGACGACGACTCGGTGACCGGCCTGGCCGAGCGAGCACGCGACGTCGACCTCGTCATCAACAACGCGGGCGTCCTGCACCACGCTCCGCTGCTCACCGGCGAGCTCGCACAGGTCCTCGCCACCTTCGACACCAACGTCTACGGACCCTTGCGCGTCGCCCGGGCGTTCGCCCCGATCCTGGCCGGCAACGGCGGGGGCGCGCTGGTCAACATCCATTCCATCCTGTCCTGGATGGCGGGAAGCGGCGCGTACGGAGCCTCGAAGGCGGCCTTCTGGTCGCTGACGAACTCCCTGCGCCTCGAACTGGCCGCACAGCACACACAGGTGGTCGGTGTGCATCTCGGCTTCGCCGACACCGACATGGTCGCCGCCGTCACCGCCGAGAAGATCGCACCTGCCGAGGTCGCCCGTACCGTCCTGGACGGTGTCGAGAACGGCGACAACGAAGTCCTCGTCGACGAGGCCACCCGCACGGTCAAGGCGGTCCTCTCCGGCCCGGTCGAGAACCTCGTACTCCCCTCCCTGCGCAGCTGACACCCAGGCCCCCGACCCGGAGGAGTCCCCGTGCCGCTCTGGACCGTTTACCATCCGCCCGGCATCTACACGCCGCAGCAGAAGCAGCAGTTCTCCGCAGACATCACAGGTTTCTACACCCGCTTCGGGAAACTGCCGGCCTTCTACGTCGTCACCGTCTTCCAGGAGGTCGCCGCCGACTCCCTCTACGTCGGCGGCGAACCCACGGCGGCAGCCGTGAGAATCATGGCTGATCACATCGCCGTCCATACCGAAGACCCCGACACCCGGAGGAGAACCCGGGAGATCCTCGCGCGCGTCCTGGCCCCGCACACCACCGACCGCGGCCTGTACTGCGAGTTCCACATCGACGAAACACCAAGAGAGCTGTGGATGCTCGACGGCCTCGCCCCACCCCCGCTCAACAGCGAAGCCCACCGACTCTGGGTCCAGGAGAACCGCCCCGTTCCCTACTGAACACCCTCTGTGTATGCCGCCGGCCGGACCGTACGGGCTGCTGGATCAGTCCGGCCTGGAGGGACTGTCGCCGCCGTGCGCGGAACGCGGGTGGCCGTCCCGGCAGCCGGTGTTCACCACTTCGGTCTCCTCGGCGAGCCGGGCCCCGGCGCGCTGTACGGGCACACCTGGGCGAGGTGTGCCCGCCGCGCCCGAGGGATGATCTCGGGATGGACTCGACGGGCGCCCGGAGGCATCGTCGGCGTAAGGCGAGGGCAGGCGCCGCGATCGCCCCGGGCTACGCGGCGGTTCCGTGTCCGGCCTCTCGCGGATCCCCGATCGGCCGCGTGACCCCCTCCTCCACGGCCGCACGCCGACTCCGCTCGGTCTCGTCCAGTTCCCAGTAATGCCGGCATTCCTCGCACCGGACACCGTCGACCAGGTTCTCGTCCTCTCTGTTCGGGCAGTCGCTTCCGTCTCCACGACCCTCACACACCTGCTCTGTTGTACCTGCCATGCAGTCGACCGTGACCCGCAGCGGCCCTGGCCGGGAGTGGGCTTGCGGGGGCGCACCGGCGCGTGGTCCGTGCAGGTCACCCCGCCGGTCACCAACCGCCCCACCCAGCACGGGATCGACCGGGCCATTCGCATGCATGCCGTTCGACGTGATGGCTCCCCGAACCGCTCCCGACCCGTGCCCGTCGACATGGAGCCATCCCCGTGAGTCCGTGGCCGAAGAGACGGTCGCGCGAGGCCCCCGGCATCGTCGCGGGTGGCACTACGACGAGAGGCAGCCCGGCTTCGAGTACGACGGCCTCACCGTCGAGCCGAAGAGCGGCAAGTCCTACTACAACGGCGACCTGTGGTCCACCGCGGAACCGTCCGGCAACACCTGCGTCAACTGGGGAAGACCCACGGGCGCCAAGAGCCCCGAGGGCTACACCATCTACAACTGCCAGTGGCCCAGCCCGACCTCCGGGATGTTCCCCAAGGCGCTCTACCACAACTGCTGGATCGGCAACTGGGAGGGCGAGGACTCCCGCTCCTGCTGGCTGCACGACGACCTCGCCGACTTCAACACCGAGAACGCCCAGGTCCAGAACTACCTGATCGGCGCCTACGACAAGTACATAGACATGGGCGTCGACGGTTTCCGCGTCGACACGGCCGTGCACATCCCGCGCACCACCTGGAACCGCCGTTTCCTGCCCGCGATCCAGGAGCGCGTCGCCCAGCAGCACGGCGTCGAGGCCGCGAAGAACTTCTTCGTCTTCGGCGAGGTGGCCGCTTTCGTCAACGACAAGTGGAACCGCGGCTCGGTCAACCACTCGGCGCAGTTCTACACCTGGAAGGAGCGCAAGGAGTACAGCGCCGACGACGAGAAGGCGGCCCTGGAGATGTACGAGTACGAGCAGCAGCAGGGCACCGGCAACCAGCCCACGTCCGCCAACGCCTTCCTGGACGGCAACAGCTACCATGCCCCGGACCACAGCCGCTTCTCCGGCATGCACGTCATCGACATGCGCATGCACATGAACTTCGGGCACGCGTCGAACGCCTTCCACAACGGCAAGGACTCCGACGACAGCTACAACGACGCCACCTACAACGTCGTCTACGTGGACAGTCACGACTACGGCCCGAACAAGGGCAGTGAGCGCTATGCGGGCGGCACGGACGCCTGGGCGGAGAACATGTCGCTGATGTGGACCTTCCGCGGCATCCCCACCCTCTACTACGGGTCCGAGATCGAGTTCCAGAAGGGCAGGAAGATCGACTGCGGTCCGTCCTGTCCGCTGGCGACCACCGGTCGCGCCTACTACGGCGACCACGTCGCCGGTGAGGTGACGGCGAACGACTTCTCCAAGGTGCAGTCGGCCACCGGTGCGGTCGCCGGCACCTTGCAGCAGCCCCTGGTCAAGCACGTGCAGCGGCTGAACGAGATCCGCCGCGCGATCCCCGCGCTCCAGACGGGTCAGTACTCCACCGAGGGCGTCAGCGGCGACATGGCCTTCAAACGCCGCTACACCAGTGGGCCCACGGACAGCTTCGCCCTGGTCACCGTCACCCACGCGGCCACCTACACCGGCATTCCCAACGGCACGTACACCGACGCGGTGACCGGCGACGTCCGCACCGTCAGCGACGGACGGCTCGCCATCACCGCCCCCGGCAAGGGCAACCTGCGGGTCTACGTCCTGAACGGGAAGGGGAAGACCGGGTCCACGGGACCGTACCTGAAGTGAGGGAGAGCTAGCGGGAGGGCTGGCGCAAGGGGCCGACGGCGATTGCGCCGTGCAGTCCGAGGCGGGCTGGCCAACGGCCGCTCCGGACGACCTGTCTATCGCCCCACTGCGACCCCGGAGGTGGTACCCAGGTCGATACGTTCACGGGTACCGCCTCCTCGCTCTCCTGCACGGCCTCCGGAAACGTGGTGGCGGCTCCCGTGCCGTGGTCGGGCCAGGGACTCGAAGTAGGCCTTCTGCGCAGGGCAGTAGTCCTGGCAGTCGGGCTGTGGTCCGCGGTTGCGTGCGGCGGTGAGCATGTCCAGGTAGTACTCCCAACCGGGTCCGGTCTCGGCGAGCTGGTCGGGAGAGGTGAGGTGGTGGACGAGCCGGAGTTCGGTGGTGCTGTCGGTCTCGGTCAGCGGCAGTTCCAGCTCCCAGGATCCGGCCTCGTCCTCCATCGAGACGGCGATCCCAGGGTCGGGGCTCGACGTGTGGGGAGCCCCGACCCTGGCACGAGGTCTCGGTTCCTGAGCTGCGGTCCCCGGGCTCAGGCGCGCTGCGCCCAGTCCTGGTCCAGGCGATCGGTCAGGCCCGCGGAGGCGAAGGCTGCCTCCAGCTCGTCGCGGCCCTCGGTGAAGTGGGCCCAGCTGTCGTGGTGGACCGGGACGACACGGCGGGCGTCAAGAATCCGGGTGGCCTCGGCCGCCTGGGCACTGTCCAGGACGATCAGGTTGCCATCGAAGACCATGGGGAAACGGGGGGCGCCGGTGAACAGGAGGGCCGTGTCGATCGGGGCGAAGCGCCCGGCGACTTCCCTGACCGCGTCGAGCGAGGCGTTGTCGCCGCTGACGTAGACCGTCGGCAGTCCCTCCCCCGTCAGGACGAAGCCGACGACCTGGCCGGTGACAGGCTCGACCTCCTCACGCGGGCCGGGGCCGTGGATGGCAGGGACCCCGGTCACAGTGATGGTGCCGCCGGCCGGACACTCCAGCTCGATCGCCTCCCAGTCGGCCAGACCCCTGGCCTTCGCCCCGAGGCGCTCGCCGCCGCCGGGGGTGGTGAGGGTGAGGGGGACGTCGGTGAGCAGTGCGCGGCCGGAGGTGTCGAGGTTGTCGGCGTGCTCGTCGTGGGAGAGCAGGACCACGTCGACGGGGCCGAGCTCGGCGGGTGTGGTGATGGAGGGGGCGGTCTTGGACAGGGTCGGGCCACCGGGCGAGGCGTAGTCGCCGGGGCCGTCGAAGGTCGGGTCGGTCAGGAAGCGCAGGCCGCCGTACTCGAACAGGGCGGTCGGACCGCCGAACGTGCGGACCGGGAACTGGCCGGCGTTGAGCTGGGACATCACGTCTCCATTTCTCACGAAAAAAACCTGCGATTAACGTGAGTCCAGGCTAGGCGGGCATCACGGAAAAACGCAAGCGCTACCATGAGGGGATGGACGACGCCCTGGCCACCGACGTGGCACCGACCGTTCTGCCCCCGGCACCGGGTGCCGACCGGTACCGCTCCCTGGACTTCGCCGACACCGCCGCCACCCTGCCCGCCGGCCAGAGCTACGACCTGCTCGCCGCCCCGGAATCCGCCATGCGCTGGCTCGCCGCCCACGACCTGACCACCCCGGACGTGCAGCTGTACGAGGTGTGCGCGCAGCGGATGCGCACGCTGCGCGCGCACATCCGCGCCCTGTTCGCCGCCCGCGTCGACACCACCACCCCGCCCGAGGAATCCCTGCGCGCGGTGAACGAGGCCCTCACGGCCGTGCCCACCGCCCCCCTCCTCGCCTGGGACGGAGCCCAAGGTCTGCGCCGCATCCAGGCGCACCCCACCGACCAGGCCGTCAACCACGCACTGGCGACCCTCGCCGCCGACGCCGCCGACCTGCTCACCGGTCCCGACGCCGACATCCTCGCCGCCTGCGGCTCAGCCCCCTGCGACCGGTTCCTCCTGCGCACCCACGGCCGACGCCACTGGTGCTCCACACGCTGCGGCGACCGTGCCCGCGCCGCCCGCGCCTACGCCCGGCGCAGCGGCGCCTCGGGCTGACGCACCACCCCCAGGGCCCTCCTGTGGACCGCCCGGCGGCCACGCGAAGCGCCTTCAGCGGGCGGCTTCCGGTTGTCAACCGACAGCCGGGCGCTGGATCACTGAAGATCGTTACTTCGACTCGCCGCCGCGTGGGCGGCGAGTCCGTCGAACGTCCGTAGCTCCAAGATCCACTTTGGCCACACCGCCTAGGACAGGCCGTCGAGCGGTCGCAGGAAGCGGCGCTCGTACCGCTTGATGCAGCGGGTGTCACGAGCCAGCTGGAACGCTTCCTGGCACTCCGGGTCGGACATGCTGTCCGTGCGGTACTGCTCGTAGGCGGCCAGGCTGGGAAAGGAGAAGAGGGCGTAGGCGATGTCGCTGTCACCCTCACTCGGCAGGAAGTAGCCGTGGTGCGTCCCGCCGAAACGGGGGACGAGCCGGACCCAGCGGCGACCGTATTCTTCGAAAGCGTCAAGCTTGTCGACGTCGACCTCGTACTTCAGATGAATGGTGACCATGCCTGCATGATGCCGTGTGACGGTTCGGAGTCCTTGAGCAGGACCAAGAGGTCACGCGGCGGGGGAGAGACCGAACCGGGCGAGGTGGCTGACGCGGACGCGGCCCCAAGGACGCCCGCTCCACCGGGCGCCGAATCCGCCTTCCCTGGCGCACGGCGTGCCTCACGACTACTTTCGTCGTGAAGCTCAGCTCGCAGGCGGTCCCGTGGCCGCGGGCGATCAGGTGGGCCGCTGGTGAGGGCGGGGGAACCCGGACCATTCGGCTTGCGTCTATCCACCTGAGCGGGATGGCTCGCCCGCCGGCCACACACAACCGGGGACACGTGATGAGTGACAAGGCCCGCAGCCTCTTCGAGGCTCTCGACCTGGACGGCGACGGGCTGCTGACCCGTGAGGAGGTGATCGTCGCCCTGCGCAGGAAGGGACCGTCGCTGGCCGCCATGGGCGTCATCCCGTCCTGGGGGGTACAGGACGCCGACGCGTCCTCCGCTCTGTTCGACGCCGCCGACCAGAACGGCGACTCGGCACTCACCTTCGAGGAGTTCACCGCGGTGGTGGACCGCCGGTTCGGCTGGAGCTGATCCGCGCTCGAGGCTGCTGAGCGCGGTGGCCAGATCGGCCGCTGAGGACTTGATCGTCCATCCGGCTCGGTTGTCCTGGTAAGGAAGCGGGTCAGCCCGCTCCGCCGTCGAGCAGCCGTTGTAGCGCAGCCGCAGCGCCCGCTCAGTGCTGGCTGCCACCGGAGCGAGCCCGACCACGATGTTGCCCCATGCCGACGAGCGCGATCGAGGAGAGGACACCGATCCAGCGGCTCAGTGCGGGGTGTGCGCGGTCGTCACCCGGGCGCCGGAGGGCGTCGCCGAGGCCGTCGGGACCTTCACCTCGCCCCTTGGCCCATCGGCTCATCCCGCGAAGCCGCACGGAGACAGCTGTCCGCACTGACCGGACGAGAACGCGAGACCGCTCGGGCCGTCGCGGACGGACAGGGCAACCCAGAGATCGTCCAGCGGCTGCGCATCAGCGTCGCGACCGTGAAGACGCACACAGGCAACCTGCTCGCCAAGCTGGAGGTCGAGAACCGGGTGCAAATCGCTCTCCTGGTCCGCGACGCGGAAGAATGACCAGCCTCCCCCCCCCCGAGGTGCGGCGCGGTGCCGCGATCACCCGAATGCCTCCCCTCCGGCCTTCCGCTCCTCTGTACGCCTGTCCGCGTCTTCGAGCGCGGCCTGCCACCGTCTGTTGACCTCTTCAGGCCTCTGGTGCCCGCACTCGACAAGACTGCCCGCCCTGTCGGTGACTTCCGCGTAGCAGTCACCCTTCTCGATCCAGACGGCGACGTTCTCGATCCCCGCCGACCGGTCGTCGTCATCCACCCAGAAGGTCAGGGAGAAGGCCAGCTCATCGCCGTGGTAGTCGGATCGGACCCGGAACGTCTCGTCCGGCCTGAGCCATCGATCCTCGCCAAGTGGCTCCAGCCACATGACGAGCCATCCTTGGGAACCGTTGCGGACCTCCATGACAGCCATGTCCGCACCCTAGCCGCGGCGATGATCAGACAGGCCGTGTTCTGGAAGTGCTGGTGTGCTGAGTGGGCCGTCGGTGAAGTCGCGGGCGGCCATCCAGATCGTGCGGGTGCGGGCTTGCGGTTGCCGCTGTGGCAGCTTCTACCGTCCTCAACAGGGACGGAGAAACCGGCCCGGTGACGCGATCGTGAGGGAGACAGCGATGGACTGGCCCATCGCGGAGGTCGCTCGGATGTCGGGCGTGACCGCCCGGACCCTGCGGCACTATGCCGGCGTACGTCCTCGACGCTCAGTGATCCTCGGACCGGCGCAAGGCGACGACAACCTTTTCAGGTGCGTCAGCCCACCACGGGACCGGCCGATGGCGTGATCGGCCGGTTCGCCGACCGGAGCCCTTTCAGTAGCTCCAGTCCATGCCGCTGTCCTGGACCGGTTCCCTGATCACGACCATGCGCTGGGTGGTCTCGTCCCAGATGCTGACGGAGCCGGTTTCGTCGTCGACGTAGGTCACCTGCCCGATGCGGTCGACCTGCCGGGTGTAGCCCGGGAAGTCGCGGTACTGGGTGGTTCCGGTGGACGTTCCCACGTCCGCGATCGCATACGCGTAAGCACCGCCCGTGGCGGACAGGGTCCTGGAGTAGCCGGCCCCCGGAGCGTCCCCGCTGCCCGTTCCGGACATCGGCACGTCCTCGTCGTACGTCGGCCCGGATGCCCGGCCGTCCGGCACGTTGGCCGCTTCCACGGTGTTGACGAGACGGGTGAGGGACCGTTCTGCCATGTGCAGCATCCGCGCCATCGACGACACGGTGTACTCGTTGCTGAGCGCGGCCACCGTCTGGGCCAGGGCGTCCGGCATGCTCCTGGGCTCGATGTGCGACTTCTCCTTGCCTTTCTCCCTGCGGCGCCACTCGGAGTAGAAGTCGTCGTCGGCCGCCATCACCGACTTGATCGTGGCCCAGCCGGAGGACTCCTTGTTCATCGACTTGCGGCTGGGCTTGGACGACTTCTTCTTGCCCGAGTCCGACTTCTTCTCGGCGTACTTGCCCTTGTCCGGCCTGCGGGTCACGGGCGCTCCGGCCTCACGGCCGTCGCGGGCCTCATGGCCGGTCCGGTCCTTCACGTACCGGTAGATGGCGGACTTGATGGCCTCCATGGTTCGCTCGCCGTCCACCTCGCTGATGATCTCGGCAAGCTCCGGACGGCTCGCTCTCGCCGTTTCCTCCCAGTACTTGAAGAGGGTCTTCTTCTCCTCCGACGATCCGGTGAGCCAGGTGTTCTGGATCTGCCGCCGGTGTTCGGGGTTGGTGATGATCCGATCGGCGCGCAGCCTCGACTTGATCTGATCCGACCCCCGGCCGACACGGGCGGTGCCCGCCTCGGTCCCCGCGATGTCCTGCTTACGGTCGTGGGAGGAGTAGACCGGCTGACCACTCTCGTCGTGGTCCATCTCGATGTCGCTGAGCGACGGGGTCCGGTAGTTCCGCCGTGCGGCGAGCCCGGCGTCCACGACGCTCTCCGGGCCGTTGTTGTCGTAGGCGTCCTGGGGCGGCTGCATGCGCGACAGGGCGGGCGTGGCCGGCATCTGCGACGCCAGGTGCAGCATGTAGTCCTTGAAATCGGGGTCGCTGACGACGTGCGCCTGGTGCCGGTAGAGGTTCTCGAGCGATTCCCAGTAGTAGAAGCCGGGGTTCGGATCGAAGTCGAGGTTCCCGAACCCGGCCTTGTTCCGGTAGTACATCAAAGCCGCGGTGCAGCAGAGGCAGCCTCGGTATCGGCCCATGATGGCGTGTTCGCCGCGGACCTCCTTGGGTTTGATCCCGGACCGGCGCAGGGCCAGCAGCAGCTTCTGTTCGGCGTGCAGCAGCCCCTTCTCCTCCTTGAAGGTGAGCAGGAAGACCGAGCCCTCGAACTGCTCGCTGGTGAGCAGCGTGTGCAGCTGCGGATGGCTGACGTCCACGAGGGCCACGGGCCTGCCGTGGCGTTTGCGCAGCGCCTCGGCCGTGGCGTCGTCCTCTCCGCCTCGCTGCCCCGCCATGACCGCTTGAGTCTTGAGGTCGGCCCGGTTCACCCGGTCCGAATACTCCTGGGCGTCCGGTCCCGCCATCCCGCGCTCCCGGCCGGCCGTGCTCTGGTGCGTGGCCACCATACTCGCGTAGCCGTCTTCGGTGCCGTTGGTCGTGAAGCCCTTGAGAGCATCCATCGACTCGTTGTAGTTCGAGGCGAAGAGCAGCCGGTTGTTGATCAGCATGCCCTGGACCTCGCGCTCCCGGTCGTCCCGGGCGCCCTGCTCCTCCTGGGCCCCCGCGACGGCGTCGTATACCAGGAAGGCCTGGTGAGACAGGGTCTGGGAGGTCGCGTCGTCCTCCATGGAACGCGCGTACCGTCGCCGGACCTGGTCGGGGCCCTGACCGTGCCGTCCGCCGCCGTAGGCCTTGTTCCACTTGTCCTTGACGGCCTCGTCGATCTCCTTCGCCGTCTGCCGGGGAGTCTTCTTCTTGTCGCCCTTGCCCGCGCGCTGTACCGGAGCCGTACCCGGACCGAGAAGGCGTGCGACGGCGTTGTTGCCTGCCGTGCCCTGCAGCAAGCGCGTCCGAGCTAGGGCGGCCCCGTCGGCCGATCGCTGGACCGCCCCCGCCGGTGCGGTTTCGAGGGGAGCTGCGCCGGCCGACGGAGCCGTGCGGGCGCCCGCCGCGAACGCCGCGCCGTCGGCCGCCGCCGTCCGCTCGGAGTCCTGCCCGGGGTCGGTCACGCTGACGCCGGCACCGTTGTCGTTGCCGGTCTCCCGGATGCCCCTCAGGTTCTTGTCGACGTGGCCCAGTTCGTGACCCATGACCTCCTTGTTGCCGGCCATGCCCGGCCCCAGGAAGACATGCGCCCCCACCGTCATCGCCTGTGCGCCCAGAGCCTCGGTCGCGCGCTGCGCCACGTGGTTGTCGTGGATACGGGCGCTGGAGAAGTCGTTGCCGTAGAAGGAGTCCGCCTCGGCGCGCAGCGCACCGGGCAGCGGCCGGCTCGGCGAGGAGATGGCGGACGCCAGCAGCGCGCTCTGGGTGGTGGGGTCGACGCCCTCGGCACCGTCGTGACCGCAGCCGGAGCCGTGGACATGCTGGTCCGGCCCGGCGTCACGGGCGACGACGCCGGGATCCGCCAGGCGCTGGAGCGAGGTCACTTCCGCGGAGGTGAGCGGACGGGGTGCGGGGGCCGGGGTGGAGGCCTTCTGCCGAGCGCCGAGCGTTTCCCCGTCCGACTGCTCCGACCGCGACCGCATCTGGTTCGCCTCCGCGTGTGTGGGGTCAGGTTTCCTTCACCCTTGCGCCCGTGCCGCGGCGGCACCAGGGTCCGCCGTGCACGATCCCGGGCAAAGACCGTTGCCCTCATGAACCCCGGAGGTGCCGAGCGCCGTGGCCGGCACCGTCCGGTCGGTACGCGCCCGGGTGGCTCCGGTGACCGGGCTCGCGCTCACCGCGAACGACTGCCGCGAGCATCCTTGATGCCGGGGCCCACCGACGAGGAGACGATCCTGATGGACTCAAGACATGACGACGCTGCCGCACCGTTTCCTCCATGCCCTCGACCGGTTCAACGCCGCCCACCCCTGGGACCACAACGCCCACTACCACCGGTGGATCATGCGGCAGCTCCCCAGGAGGTTCCGCACGGCTCTGGACGTCGGCTCCGGCACCGGCGACCTGGCCCGGCTCATGGCCACGCGCGCAGCGGCCGTGGACGCGATCGACTCCGATGCGGCAAGCGTCGCCCGTGCCCAACGGATGACCCCTCCGGACGCTCCGGTGACCTTCACCACCGCGGACGCGCTCACCGGTGTCCCTGCCGCCTCCTACGACGTCATCACGTGCGTCGCGGCCCTTCACCATCTGCCGTTCACCGACGCCCTCGCCCATTTCCGGCGGCACCTGGCCCCGGGAGGGACGTTGGTGGTCGTCGGGCTCTGGCACGCGCAGACCCCTGGCGATCATCTGCTCAACGCTGCCGCCCTTCCCCTGAACGCCGCCACGGGCTGGATCAAGAACAAGGGCCGCACGGCATTGCCGCCGGCTTCGATGACGGCGCCAGTTCGGCCGGCGACCATGGGCTTCGCCGATATCGACCGTGAAGCCCGGCACGTACTGCCCGGTGCACGACTGCGCCGCCGGCTGTTCTGGCGCTACACGCTGGTGTGGCGCCAGCACTGAGCCCAGAGGCCAAACAGGCGGTCCGTCGAACCTGTCCTCCGACAGGTTCCGCACCGGGCAGCCACAGGTCCCAGCCGTCGCTGGTCCGGGTCAGGCGGGCGGGGGGCGTAGGTGGCGGGGTGCCTGCCCTACCAGGAACTCGGCGGCGCCCACTTCACCCCGCGCGATCTGACACGTGCCGCTCACCCCGCCGTGTCCCGCCCGTTCAGCTCGTCCGCCCCGTCACTCCCGGCCTGTGGGAGTCGGCACCCCGGCCTACGAGCCGTCAGGCGGACGCTCCGCTGTCGATGACCAGGTCGGTGCCGACGACCGCGCCGGCCGCGGGTGAGGCGAGGTAGAGCACCGCGGCCGCCACTTCGTCGGCCTCCGCGACCCGGCCGAGCGGGTTTTCTGTCTTCACCCGCTCCGCCCGGTCGGCCTCGGTCTCGCCGGGCCGCAGCGACATGGGAGCGGCGGAGGCGCCGGGGCTGACCGCGTTGATGCGGATGCCCTGGTGGATGTGGTCGAGAGCGGCGGCACGGGTCAGCGCGGAGACCGCCGCCTTCGAGGTGATGTACGCGGCGGCGTTCGGGATCCGCAGGTGTGCGCCGAGGTTGGAGGAGACGTTGACGATGGCGCCGCCGCCGTTCTCCTTCATGTGGGCGATCTCGTGCTTCATGGCCAGCCAGACGCCGGTGACGTTGGTCCGCAGCACCATGTCCCAGTCCTCCTCGCTCACCTCGCCGACGGGTACGGTGGCGCGGAGTATCCCGGCGTTGTTGACCGCGATGTCCAGTCCGCCGAAGCGGTCGACGCTCTCGCGTACGAGGTTCTGGAGCCGGTCGGAGTCGGTGACATCGGCGGTGACGGCGGTGGCCTTGCCGCCGGTGGACTCGATGAGACCGACCGTCTCGTCCAGGGAGGCCGCGGTGCGTCCCGCGGTGACCACGGACGCGCCCTCGGCGGCGAAGGCGAGCGCGATGGCGCGGCCGAGGCCGGAGCCCGCGCCGGTGACGAGGACCGTCTTACCGGTGAAGCGGTTCATTCTGATGACTCCCTTGAGTGGTGGACTACGTGGTGCGGTGGTTCAGGAGGGCCAGTAAGGCGAGGGCGGCCCCCGCCGCGGCCAGGGACGAGGTGTCGCCGCCGAGCGTGAGCAGGCCGGCGAAGAGGGCGGTCGGACCGAGTTCCATCGCGGTGTTCAGCACGCCACCCGCCAGGCCGGTCTGCTGCCGCGGTACGCCTTCGGTGGCGAGCACGGCGGCTCCCGCGAAGGCGGACGCGGCGCCGGCCGGCAGCAGCACCAGGCCCGGCAGCAGTCCGTACGCGTACCAGAGGTGCGCGTCGAGCCCGGTGCAGGCGAGGAGGGCGAGCCCGGCCGCGCCCGTGCCCAGCCCGGCGGTCGTGACGGCTCCGGCCCCGTACCGGCTGATGAGCGGTCCTGCCGCGCGGCCCGAGGCGATCAGTGCGACGGCGAACGGCACGAAGGCGGCCGAGGTCTGCAGCGGTGACCAGTCGCGGGCCTGTTGCAGGTGAAGCGAGAGCACCACGAAGGTCATCGCGGTTCCGCAGGCACTCAGCGCGATGGCCGCAAGGGCGAGGGCACGCCGCCGGTCGAGCAGGAAACGGGGCGGCAGCAGGGGGTCGCGGGCCCGGCGCTCGGTGTGCCAGAACGAGGCCAGCAGCGCGATCCCGCCGAGCAGCGGCGCGAGCACGCCGGCCGACGACCAGGGGCGGGAGTCGGTGATGACGAGCCCGTAACTGGTCAGAGCGATTCCGGCGGTGGCGAGCAGGGCGCCCGGCAGGTCGAGGGCCCTACCCCGGTCCGGCGCGGTACCCGGCAGCAGCCGGGGCGTGAGGGCGAGGGCTGCGATCGCCACCGCGAGCGGTACCGCGAAGGTCCAACGCCACGACAGCAGCGCCGAGATGACGCCGGAGAGCAGGTTGCCGGCAGTCGCGCCGAGCACGGACAACCCGCCCCAGGTGGCCATCGCCCTGCCGTACGCGGTGGGGGAGGGGGAGACGGCGCGCAGCACGGCCAGGGCGGCCGGCGCGGCGAGGGCCGCGCCCGCGCCCTGTGCGAAGCGCGCCGCGAGCAGGAGTGCGAAGCCGGGGGCGAGCGGGGCGGCCGCCGAGGCGGCGGCGAAGAGGACGAGGCCCGCGGTGAGGGCACGCCGCCCGCCGTAGCGGTCGGCGAGCCGTCCGCCGAGGAGCAGCAGCCCGGCGAAGGTCAGTCCGTAGGCGGCGCTGAGCAGGATCAGGTCGGCGCGCTCAAGGCCGAGTTCGCGAGCGATGCGGGGCAGCGGTACGGCGATCGCGGCGAGCGTGAAGATCAGCGTGGTCTGGATGCTGCCGAGGAGGACGAATGCGCGTCGGTGCTGCATGGCGGTGACGCGGTCGGTGCCCGTGGCGGTCATGCTTCCCCCCGATATTTGACCGATCGGTTCATTATTTGGGTACGCGGAAGTGGACCCGGTGACTGCGCTGAGCGCGGGTCAGTCCAGCAGGGCCAGCGCCTGTTCGACCGCGTCCCGCACCCGGGCGGGATCGTTCGACGCCTTGCCGACGACGCGTACGCCCTGCAGCAGGACGAGCAGCATGCGGGCCAGCGCGCGCGGATCGCGGTCCCCGGGAAGCTCGCCCTGGGCCTGGGCCCGTACGAGCGCGGAGTGCAGCGGGGTCTCGACGTGCTCCCAGCTGATCTCGACCCGGCGGGCCGCCGCAGGGTCGTGGGGTGCCAGTTCGGCCGCGGTATTGGTGACGAAACAGCCGTTCAACCGCCCTTGCGGGGAGGCGGCTTCCATGGCGGCGCGGCGCACCATCGCCCGCACCGCGGGCAGTGCGGGGCCCGGCTGGGACAGCTCGGCCAGGAGGAGCGGGTCGCGCGTCTCGGTGTACCGGTCCATGGCCTTCAGGTACAGCTCATGCTTGTTGCCGAAGGTCGCGTAGATGCTGGCGCGGCCGATGCCGAGGTGCTCGACGAGATCCGCCATCGACGTCGCTTCGTAGCCACGCCGCCAGAACAGCTCGAGGGCCGACTGCAGCGCGGCGTCCGGATCGAATTCCTTGGTCCTGGCCACGTCGAAGACCCTAGTCTTATCTAGACCGGTCGGTCAACAATTATGTGCCGTGGTCGGCTCTGCGAGGGAGGGATCCGTGGGCGCGGCACTGCCGACTCGGGGTCCGGCCTGGGATGCCATTCGGGCGCAGCGCGCGTGCAGGGTGACCAGCGCCTTGGTGGCAGGAGCCTCGGCACATCGGCTGGCACTCACCGGGCGGCTCCCAGGAACGGGCCCTACGGGCCCTCACCGCAGGAACCAGTCGCCTCCGGCTTCGGCACAACTGTCTGACGCGACAGATCATCGGCCCTGGCCACGGCATCTTCGCGGGCCCGGTCAAGGCGACGCTTGGCCAGGGGCAACACCGCGGCTCCTTGGGCGGGGACGGGGCCCGGGCCCGCATCGTCACAGGGTGGGTAGCTCTTGCGGCCCGTTCGCTCGGCCGCCTACGCGACGACATCCATGAAGCCTTCCTCGGCCTCGCCACCTGCCTGATCACCCACCGCCACGTCCAACGACTTCGTTAGGACCTCTTGGACAGCTCCACCACGCCGGAGGTCGTCGCCAAGATCGAGCCCCGCCTGCCTTGGCAACGCTCGTGGTCAATACAACTAGGGCGGGAATGAACGTGCCGGTCGGCGGCGCGACACCGCCGACGAACGCCTCAAATTCGCATGCGACCTTCGCCCGGGCATGCTGGGATCACTCGCTATGAATGTTGATTCCCTCAATGAAGCCGACTTGCTGGACAGGATGGAACGGAACCTGGCGGAACATGCCTGTCACCTGCACCGGAGTATGGCCGGTGCGACCGTCACAGATGCCGGTGACCTCCTGGTCGCGGACAGCGGCCTGGACGACGACACGTTCAACATCATTGCTGCGGCCCGTCTCACCGCCGCCGACACTGCGGCGCGTATCACCGAGACTGCTGGGACACTGGCTCGCACCGGCCGTCGCTTCTCCTGGTGGGTGGGGCCCGCCTCGACACCAGGGGACCTCGCCATCCGCCTGACGGCGGCCGGTCTGCCGCCTTCCGAACGCGAGACGGCGATGTGGGCCGAACTCGACGACACCCTGCCACCGCCTGCCGTCCAGGGACTGGACATCCAGAGGGTGGTCACGCCCGGACAGCTCGCCGACTACGCCATGGTTCTTGCCGCGAACTGGGACCCGCCCGCCGAAACCGTGCGCCGCTTCTTCGCCCAGGCCACCCCGCAGGCACTGGCCGCACAGTGCCCGGCCCAGTACCTGGTCGGCTACGTGGAGAACCGTCCGGTCTGCTCCGCCGAGGTGTTTCACCACGCGGGAGTCGCCGGCATCTACAACATCTCCACTCTGGCCGCCCACCGCCGACGCGGCTACGGCGGCGCCATCACGCTCGCGGCCCTCCGCACGGCCCGCGACCGAGACCACCGCATCGCGGTCCTGCAGGCATCAGCCGACGGCGAGCCCGTCTACCGCCAGCTGGGGTTCCGCTCCTGCGGCCAGTTCACGGAACACGCCATCAACCCGTGAACCGCCGCACCTCAGTGCCCCTCCGCCGCCCTTCCTGAAGGTGCGGGTCACAACCACTCGTTGACAACCCGGGCTGGGGGGATCGGCGTTCCAGCGATACTGGACATCGCTGAGTGCTCCTTGGTTGTCTTTCCGGTATGACGCGACATCTCCGACTGCGCTTATCACTCGCCACGTTGACCGCGTTGGTGCTGCTGGGTGGCCTCGCCTGTGCGGTAGGTGCGCTCACCGACGACACGCACGCCGTCGATGGGGCGAAGGCCTCGGGAGGTGCCACCCGGGTGCAGGGCAGCGCCTCCTCCGCTTCCGGTCTGTCCCAGAAGCTGAGAGCACTCGAGAAGGCCTACGACGGGCGGATCGGTGCGGTGGGTGTCGACCTGGGGGACGGCCGGAGGGTCGCGTACCGCGCCGACGAACGCTTCCCGTTCAACTCCTCGTTCAAGGTGTTCGCGTGCGCCGCGGTGCTGGACGAGGCACGCACCAGCGCCCCGGGGCTGATGGAGCGGGTGGTGCGTTGGAAGCCCGCCGACATGGCCGGGCTGACCGCGAACTCCCCGGAGACCACCGAGTACACCGACACCGGAATGACACCCGCGCAGCTGTGCCGCGCCGGGATCACCAAGTCCGACGGGTTCGCGGGCAACCTGCTCTTGGAGCAGATCGGCGGGCCGCGCGGGTTGACCGCCTTCTTCCGCGCCGTCGGCGACCGGTCGAGCCGCCTGGACCGCCCGGAACCGTGGCTGACCGAGTGGGGGCCCGGCGAAAGCAGGGACACCACCACCCCCGCAGCGGCCGCACGGACCTTCACCGAACTCACCACCGGTGACACCCTTCAGGCCGGTGACCGGGCGCGGTTGGTCGGCTGGCTGAAGGCCAGCGTCACCGGCGCCGACCGGATCAAGGCGGGGCTGCCGAAGGACTGGACGGTCGGAAACAAGACCGGCACCGGTGGCGCGAGCAACTACGGCACCGCCAGCGACCTGGCAATCGTCTGGCCACCCGGATCGGACGCGCCGCTCATTCTGTCGGTGTACACCAACCGCGGCCACGACAACACCGCACACGACGACAAGGTGATCGCATCCACCGCCACCGCGCTGGCTACGGCCCTCGGCAGAGTCTGACCAGCCGTCGGCCTGCGCAGGGCGACAGGCACGCACACCCGAAGCCGCCACGGACAACACCTGACGCCGCTCCAGTCTCTCCGCTTGATGCCTCTTCGTCACTCGATACCGTGACACACGGTAACAGGGACGACGCGTGAAGTTACGATCGCTGCACCAGTGCGACGCGCTAGAGGTGTCGTGGTGTCAGACAGAGCCGATCAGCTGGTCGTCCATCGTCATGGCTCACCTCAAGGAGTGTTCGTGAAGCTTTCCCTCCGTCCTCGCCGTGCCGTTCTGGCGGCAGCGTCCGGCGCCCTCACCGCGCTGGCCGCGGTGGCGCTTCCGGGCCCGGCCCACGCCGAGTCCGTGCGCGGTCCAGAAGTGCGTCAGGCGGTTGCCGGCTCCCTCGCCCCGTGCGGATTCTTCCGGTACAGCGTCCGCGAGTCCCAGTTCGCCGGCTACCGCCACTGTGGGGAGACGACGGTGCTGGTCCACGTCGACGTCAGGGGCGGTGGCAGCACGAACGACTACCACCTCTGCGTCGGCCCCGGCGCCACGCAACTCCCCGGCGCCGGTCCGAACTATCTCAACGCGTACTACATCGGGGGAGCGGGCTGCGCTCTCGGGTCACGTACGGGGCACACGGCCCACTGAGCCGTGGCCGCGGGTTGAACGGGCCGTCCGCACCGCGGCCCGCGCGAGTGTCGGTGACGTTGCTCGACTTGCGGGAGTGCGCCCGAGTACTCGGCGCCGACAGCAGCGTCCACATGCCCTGAACGAAGATCAGGGTCGGGGCGACGCCACTGAGGAAGGTCTCAGGACGCGCGGACGGGGCGTCGTGCGCGCAGGACGAGGGTCGTGCCGCCCGCGACGGCGAGCACCGCGACCCCCGCCATGGCGGAGAGCGCCGGGGCGGAGGTGCCGGTGCTGGCGAGGCTGGGTCGGGTGCCTTCGGCCGCCCGCAGAATCAGCCGGGTGACGTCACCGGGGTTGGTCTCCATGACTGCGTGCGGCGCGTCGACCTCGACGGTGGTGGAGTTGGCGCGCTCGGCCATGAAGCGCAGGTTCTCGGTGCCGATGGTGCGGTCGTCCGTGGGCACCAGGTACCAGGAGGGGATCGACTTCCAGGCCGCCGCCTCGGTCGGCTCCGATCCGGTGACGACCGCCGCAGGGCGCTGGGCTGCGGCCAGGACGTCGGCCTCGCTCGGGTCGAGCCGGTCACTCAGGAACACGTCGCTGAACTTGTCGGGCTTGATGTACAGGTCCACGTCCGTCGGCCCGTCGCCGAGGGGGACTGCGTCCAGGGCGGTGGGCACGGGAGCCTCGGGGTCGTCCGTGAGGCGGCTGCCGGGGTGTTTGGCCGCCAGTTCCAGCGTGGTCTCACCCCTGTCCGGCGCGAAGCCCGCGACGTAGACGAGCGAGGTGATGTTCGGGTTCCCGGCCGCGGCGTTGGTGATCACGGCGCCGCCGTAGGAGTGGCCCACCAGGACGATGGGTCCTTTGATCGACTGGAGCCGGGCCGAGAGGTAGGCGGCGTCGCCCGACAGGCTTCGCAGAGGATTGGCCGTGGCGACGACCGGATAGCCCTGGGACTGCAAGCTCTCGGAGATCTCGTCCCAGCCGGAGGCGTCCGCCCAGGCTCCGTGCACGAGCACGACCGTCGGCTTGGTGCTCGCGTGGGACCCGGTCTGACCGCCGCTCTCGGAGGCCGCGGTGGGCATGGCCGCGAGGAGGACGGTCGCGGGAACGGCCAGCGCGAGGGGGAGGGTGCGCCCGACGCGGGGGTGCTGCGCTATTCGCTTCATGTTCACTTCCGTGTGGAGGGGGTTGCTCGCCGTCGACATTGCGCCCGGGCCGGTCAGGCGCACAGCCGGGAAGGTCCAGGCGAGTGACTCCTCTGGTCACCCGATCGAACGAAGTGAAGAAAGTGGGACATACCAGTAAATTGGATTCCTGGGGCCGCGACCGACCGCGCGTCAACAGCGCCACTCCGGTTCCGGCGGCCGCCTCACCGCGTGGACATCGCCACACGGACACCGCACCGCATCGACAGATCTGAGCGGAGGAACGCCGTGGGAACGGTCACTACACAGGACGGCACCGACCTCTTCTACAAGGATTGGGGACCACGCGACGCCCAGCCGATCGTGTTCCATCACGGCTGGCCCCTGAGCGGCGACGACTGGGACAACCAGATGCTCTACTTCCTGGGGCACGGCTACCGCGTCATCGCGCACGACCGGCGCGGCCACGGGCGTTCCAGTCAGAGCGCGTCCGGCCACGAGATGGACACCTACGCGGCCGACGTAGCGGCGATGACCGACGCGCTCGACCTGCACGAAGCCGTCCACATCGGCCACTCCACCGGAGGTGGCGAAGTCGCGCGGTACGTGGCACGGGCCAAGCCGGGCAGGGTGGCGAAGGCCGTGCTCGTCGGCGCCGTGCCGCCCATCATGGTCAAGTCCGAGGCCAACCCCGGCGGCCTCCCCATCGAGGTCTTCGACGGTTTCCGGGCCTCGCTCGCGGCCAACCGCGCCCAGTTCTACATCGACGTGCCGGCCGGACCGTTCTACGGCTTCAACCGTCCCGGCGCCGAGGTGTCACAGGGCGTGATCGACAACTGGTGGCGGCAGGGCATGCGCGGCGCGGCCAACGCTCACTACCTCTGCATCAAGGCATTCTCCGAGACGGACTTCACCGAGGACCTGAAGCAGATCGACGTACCCGTCCTGGTGGCGCACGGCACCGACGACCAGATCGTCCCGTACGACGACTCGGCACCGCTGTCGGTGAAGCTGCTGCGCAACGGCAGGTTGAAGAGCTACGACGGTTACCCGCACGGAATGCTGACCACGCACCCCGAGGTCCTGAACCCCGACCTCCTCGCGTTCGTCAACGAATAGAGCGGGACGCGCTCCCGGTCACTTCTTCGTTCCGGGGCTTTCGGCAGGCCGCGGTCGCAGAGGTGGCGATGCGGGCGAACACCTCCTGGGTGCCGGTGTGGCGCTACGCGGCGATCGACGTGATCCTTCAGCGCCGCATCGCTCTGGGGGCCGACCTCCACACCTACCCCTCGCCGCAAACCCCCGGGCGTTGCCAAGCTCAAAGACGCCGCTCTTCGGCGAAGACCGGCGTCCCCCCGGCCTGAGCGTCCCCCCGGCCTGAGCGACAAGTGCTGTCGGCTCTCACGTTCAGAACCAGATGGCGCAGGGCCGAGACGATGGTCCGCTGTGCATGTTCCTGAACCGCGACCGTCATCGAGCGGGCTCCCGACACCCCGGGGGCGGAGGTCACTCGTGTCCGCAGCCGTTCCCCGTGGATGTGCGCCTTCAGAGAAGGGAAGGAAACTGACGGGCTTCCGGAGAGGGGGAGGGTGCGGTCTTGAGCCAGATGGACATGTTCCTGGTCGCGCTGGCGTCGGTCTGCGCGGCGTTTCCCGTGCTCGGAGTGCTGTGGTGGGTCCGGGACCGGGCGGATCGGTCGGCGGCAGCGGGGCTGGACACGGTGGGCATCGACCCCTACCACGCGGTGGCCACGGCCCGCAGACCGTCCCACGTGGACAAGGCCGCAGCCGCCTAACTGCTACTCGCCGGCCTCATCAGGATCCGCGACGACGGAATGACGGAGGTCACCGACAGGGCAGAGAAGTCTGCCGCGGCACCCGGGCATCCCGTGCCGGCCGCCCTGCTGGCCACACTGCGACGACAGGACGCACCGTTTCCGCTGAGCCGTCTGCACTGGGAATCCGGCTACAAGCGACAGCGTGACGCCTTCCTGCGGGCCGAGGATCCCAAGGTGCCGCGCTGGTCGCTGCGCACGAGGCACTCACATCCACCCCCTCCTCGACCGCCGCCGCCTGTCCGCGTCCGGCCTCGCCTGTGCACGCGACGCTACGGCGAGGTCAGGCGTGTAGCCGCCGAGCACGGGAACGACGACGTTCTCCGCCAGGCGGACCGCCTCGGCGGTACCTGCGCGGGAGCAGCGACCGCGAGGTGGGACACACCGAGCATCTTGCTCTGGGCTGCCTATTTCGATCACGAAGGGAGCTAGGCCCGTGGCCTTTGGGACACGGGGCAGGCAGCTCACTGCATAGTCCCGTCGCGGTTCTGCTCGCGAAGATCCATCCGAGACGAGGTAGCGCTGTGCCGGCGGAACTGGCAGTTCTCGGAAGGACGGACGCACCGTCGCCGAACACCCTCACTGGACGCCTCCATCACAAGGCTGCTTGCACCACCTCTATGATCGACCGGCCGCAGAACGACGACAGGTGGAGAGCGTGATGCCTGGTCAGGTGACCGCAGTGAGCCGTAACGAGGGGTACTCGTTCAGCAAGCCCAATCGCGATTCCATCAGGCTGCTCGCGGGCCTCGGAGTGGAAGGAGACGTTCACGCAGGTGAGACGATCCGCCACCAGTTCCGCATGACCTACGAGCCGAACCTGCCCAACCTGCGCCAGGTCCACCTGATGCACGAGGAACTCTTCGACGAACTCGCCCTCAAGGGCTTCAAGGTCTCTGCGGGCCAGCTCGGTGAGAACATCACCACGCGCGGGACGGACCTGTTGGGCCTGCCCACCGGCGCCCTGCTCCATCTCGGGGAGCACGCGGTGCTCGAGGTGACCGGACTGCGCAACCCGTGCTCGAAGATCAACGACTTCCGCAAGGGGCTGCTCGGGGAAGTTTTCGCCATGGACCCCTTGTCCGGCGAGTTCACGTTCAAATGTGGCGTCATGGCTGTGGTCCGCAGTGGAGGGACCGTCCGCCCGGAGGACCCCATCCAGGTCGAGCCCCCGCCACCCCCTCACCGCCCGCTGGAACGGGTCTAGGTTCTTGTGCCGCGGTCATCGGCGTGCCCAGATGAGGATGGCGGCGAGGCGGAGTGCGGCCGTCGATCCTGTTCCACATCACATCACTGATCACTCCCGCCCCGTCGCGGAGAGCATGCACATGGCACGGGGCGTCCGCCCCGCCAACAGGAACTGACCCGGGAGGGCTGGCCCGCTCCGCGACCCGCGGGTCGGCCCTCCGCCATTCACGGTCCTCTCCGCCCGCGGCCTGGAGCAGACCCTCCCGATGACCGGCCACGCCCGCGCAGTCGCCTTCGCCGAATGCCGCTGCGCCGTAGGCAGGCTCCGTCGGGGCGCCGGCCTGGCCGCGTCACCTGCGGCACCCTTCCGGCCGGTAGTCAGGGGCGACTTCCGACCGCACCGCCAGCTCACGGCCGGACGCGCTGTCCACCCCCGCCAGCAGCGCCTGATGACCTCTCTCTGATTCGGCTCCCGAGGGTGATCTGCTCACCCCGCCCGCCACACGCGCCGAACCTTCGAGCACCATGAGGGCTGAGCGTTCCCGACGCTCGTGCGACCACCCGGTGACACGGCCAGTACCGAGGGCCCGCCCCGAGCGGTGGGCCCGCCGACTGGACGCTGGTCATGAGGGCCTGGTCACCCGCCCTCTGCGACGGAGACCGGACGGAGGGGATCTCGGGCCAGCGGCAGCCCTCATATGGGTAACACCTGTTACCATGCCGGTATGGCGAAGACACAGCTGGGCGCGCGCGTGGACGAGGACGTCGCGGAACTCGCGAAAAAGCGCGCCGCCGACCTGGGACTGAGTATCGGCGACTACCTCGCCCGGCTGGTACAGGACGACGCCAGCGGCCTGCGCGCCCGCGCGGTCGACGCCGCCGCCCGCTTCCTGGCCGACCACCAGACGATCTTCGACGAAGCCGAAGACATCCAGCACACGCCCCGGGGAGCGCGCGCCGCCTGATGGACCTGCACATCGACGTCCCGTGGATCCTCCAGGTGGCAGAAGCCGCAGGGGTCAACGACCCGGCCCCCGACGACTACGGCGTCCCGGTCTCAGCGGTTGCTCGCCACCGAGCCGAACTCTTCGAGCAGCCCGTCTACGACGGCCCCTACGCCAAGGCCGCCGCCATGGTGCACACACTGGGACGTTGCCGCTGGCTGGAGCGCTCCAACCTGGCCGTCGCCGCCGCCACCGGCGTCATGTACCTCGAGGCCGCCGGGATCACCGTCAAACCAGCCCGTGAGGACGCCATCGCCCTCAAGGACCTGCTCCTGGACCCGGCCTGCACCGCCGGGAAGATCGCCGTCCTGCTGCGTAGCTGGCCCACCGCGACCTGATGCCCGCAGGCCCGGTGCCGCCTCTCGGGGCGCCGGGCGCGGCACCGCCAGCGCAAAGTGGTCTCGTCCTTGTACCGAGGCGCCCGCTCTGGGACGGGGCGTCCGCCGGAGGAACCGTGCAGTTTCACCGTCCTGCCCGGCCATGTCAGCGTCGCGGCCCGGGACCGACGCGTTGCAGCGCTTGGTGGCCGGGTTCAGAACGGCGACTTTCAGCGGGCTCCGGGCGGCCGCCCCGAGGGGGAGCCAGGCCCAGCCGGGGACCAGGATCGTCAGATCCGCAGAACACCGGGCGAGCACCGAGGGGGCAGGGCACACCACACTGGCCGGCTGGAACGCGCCTAAAGGGTGTTGCCGAAGGGGACGAGGGCGGGGCGGCCGCCCGTCTGGCCTCGGCGGCGGCTGATCGACGGCATACGATTCCGGGTCCATACCGGTGTTCCATGGCGGGACGTGCCCGTTGAGTACGGACCGTGGGGCCGGGATCTATGACCTGTTCCGCCGGTGGCAGCGAGTCGGCATGTGGCACAGGATCTTCACGCGGCTCCAGGGCCAGAAGCCCATGTCGGTCGTGCTCACGGCGGGACAGCGCGGCGACTCGCCGCAATTCGAACCCGTGCTGGAGAAGGTCCGCGTGCCTCGCATCGGGCCGGGCCGACCCCGCGTGCGCCCCAGCCGGGTCCGGGCGGACAAGGCATACGCCTCCCGGAAGAACCGCGCCTGCCTGCGCCGCCGGGGAATCCGCTGCACCATCCCGGACAAGACGGACCAAGCACGTAACCGCCAGAAGCTCGGCTCGCGTGGCGGCCGGCCGCCACGTTTTGACGCGGTCGACTACCGCGAGCGCCGCGCGGTCGAGTGCGGAATCAACCGACTCGAGCGTCATCGGGCCGTGGCCACCCGCTACGACAAGCTCGCGGTCCGCTATGAAGCCACTGTCCTCGTAGCAGCCATCAACGAGTGGCTGTGATCAGCACGTGGCGATACCGCGGCGAGGCAGGGACAGGCTGGCGGGGCGAAGCTGGGGCAGTCTTCCTCGAAGACGACGACCGTGGTGTGATCGCGCTGCGTCGTACGGGCGCGCTCAGCGGTGTATTCCGTATTGCGACTGCTCACCCGGTGATGCCTGGTGACACTCGCTCAACGCTGCGGCAGTACGGCAGTCCGTGTAGCGGCTCCCCGGCAAGGAACCGGGTGATCAAGTCGGCGACTTCCGCTGTCCGTTCCAGGATGACCATGTGATCGGCGTCGCGGACCTCCGCGTGCCAACTGTCGGCACACGCCGCCGCCATCTGGCGGCACAGCTCCGGCGTGGTGAACGAGTCGTACTCGCCGGCCACGGTCAGAACCGGCGCACGAGGCGGCTGGCGGGTATCGAGAGCCTGATGGGTGAGCAGGCGCAGGGTGTTGGCACGCATCTGGTGTGCCTCCGCCTCGGAGATGTTGGTGATGCGGCGCAGCAGCAGTCTGCGGATGCGGTCGCCGTCGGGGATATCTGCGAGGCGTTCGGGCGTCATGAGCAGGTCGAGCGTGACGTGCGCGTAAGTCTCCATGTCTCCGGCGGCCAGGTGTTCCAGAGTGCGGCGCATCGCGGCCTGTGCGTGGTCTGGGATGGCGATCATCGTGCCGACCAGGACCATGCGCCCCACCCGGTCCGGATACCTTCGGGCGATCTCGTAGGCGATGGCGCTTCCGTAGGAGCCGGCGAGGACGTTGACCTGACCGGCATCCCATTCATCGAGCATGTGGCAGACCGCGTCGGCGAGGAAGTCGACGCCGTAGGTTTCGGGCAGCAAGTCGGCTGCCCCCCAGCCCGGGGGGTCGACGGTGAACACGTCCATGCTCCCGAGGAACACCTCCTCACAGCGCCCCCAGGACTCCTTGCGCTGGAACGCACCGCCGATAATCAGCACAGGCGGGAATCGAGGGGTGGATGCGCGGATCACACGTGATTCGCAGGAGAAGCCCTGCCAACGATGTGCTCGCACAAGTGGCTCGCCCGGTGGCGGAGCAGTCTCGGCGGGGAGATGCGGCGTCTTGAGCGGCGTGCCGGAGTAGATCACGCACGGTAAACGATCTTCGAGGTCTCGCGTCACGGCGGCACCCCGGACCGTGCTGAGTTTCCGTCAGGTCTCTACATGCCCACAGAACGAGATCAACCAGGAGCAGTCCGTTGCCGGGGGTGGGGCTCTGGTCGCCGCAGGTGAGGGCGGCCTTGACGTACGACGTACGCCGAGAAAGGGCAGGCCTCCTGCAGGAGAGGATTGGGCGAAGCGCGGCACAGCCGGAAAGCGGGCCGGTCTGCCAGTGGTCATGGGTCGATCTTGCGGAGGATGTGATCGCCCACGCAACGCCCCCGGCCCGACGACGGAGCCTATACAGAGCGTTGTGCGTTGGAGACGGCCCGCAGCGCGCGAACACCGAGCGCCCAGGGAACGGGTAAACGCGACTCTATGGCGGGATCAGCAGGCCGTGCTGCTCGGCCCACTGGGCGACGGCCCCGCAAGTGCGCTGAGAGAAGCCGGCGGGGTTGGCATCCCGGCGCGGGTGATGAGGCCGGTCTCGGGATAGCCGTACGCCTGCGGGAGTTCGTCGGAGAGGGCAGCGGTGGCTTGCAGGAGGCCGCGTCCTCGATGGGCAAGGCGGTCCAGGAGGGTGCCGGCGACTGCCGTGGCGTGCGGGTAGGACTGGAGTGTCAGCGGCCGCGGCCGGCCTGTCGCCGGATCGATCCGGTCGACACGGACAGGCACGATGTCCGGCCGACCGAGCTCGAGAACCCGATCCTGGGACGGGTGCGCTGCCATGTCGGTCACCAGGGTGACGCTGGCCTGTGCGAGACCGCTTGCGGCTGCCCGGTCGCGTGCGTGGCAGCCAGGAAGGGCAGTGCGCACAGTAGCGGGTACACGACATCACCGGGCTCCGCGGTGTGGAGGCGGGTCTCCTCGTAGTCGTTTTCATGGATGCGCCCCTTCAGGGACAGGGCAATGGTGGCGCTGCCATCGCGGTGCAGTCCGGCGCGTGCGGCGAATCGGCCTGCGCCTTCTGTGACGATCAGGCGCCGCGGCCCGAAGGTCACCCGCCCGAAGTTGCTGACCTGCCGCCCGAGGCCCCGTCCGGGGCGGTATCGGCCCCTCAATCACGGTTGCAGCGACGGCCTCCGCACAGGTCTCCCTGCCCGGCGGAGCCATGACCGTCGCCCCTGACCACGTGACCCACTGGCTGGCCCCGCTGCCGGTCGAGGCGCTGCACGGCGTCGGTCCCCGATTGGAGGGGGCGTTGTCAGCTGGTGCTTCTCAAGGTTGTCCCGTATGGGGTGTGAGTTATCCGGTGAGGGCCAGGGCGTGTTCCACGCGCGCTCGTGCCCGGCGATGGACGGCGTTCTCTGCTTCCTGTTGTGGGCTGAGGTGGCTCTGGCGTCGTCGTTTGCGGTGCGGGATGAGAGACCAGTGCCTTGGTAGCCGCCGTCGGCGAGGGTCGGGGGGTTCCACGGCAGACCCGGTCGATGTCGGACTCCGTGAAGGCCCGGCAGCCGTTGCGGCTGCAGGGGGAGTCCGATGGCCACGACCAGGCGGCTGTTGGCGTCGATGACGACCTGCAGGGTTGGTCGAGTACCGGTAATTCTTGCTGGACGCGGCGACGCTGCGGTCGGGGGTGGGCACCCGGGTGCCGTCGACAATGTAGACGGTGTCCTTGCGCGGCCGACGCGCGGGCGAGATGGCCAGCAGCGGTGCGAGATGGTCCAGGATGCGGTCGGACGCGGACTTCGAGACCCCGAACAGCGGCGCCACCTGCCGCAATGTGAGGTTCGTGCGCCAGTACGTCGCCACCAGCAACACCCGGCCTTCCAGCAGCAGCCGCCACGGCCGGCCACGCTGAACGTCGCCACCTCGGCGCCGCACCAGTGCCACCAGCCTCGCGAACTGCGCCTCGGTGATCCCTGCAAACGGCCCGATCCACTTCGGATCATCTGCTGAGATCACCCCACCCATGACGAGAACCCGAGCCTTGTCGGCGGGCCGGGGATCTCATGGCGGTGGGGCAACGATCAGAGGCTGCCCCGGTTCGGAGGGCGGCCCGAACCCCCGGAGGGAGCAGCACAGTTCCCGCCTCGAACGGCTCCTCGTCACACTCTCGAAAGGACCGCGGGCGGCGCGTCCCGCGCTGGGAACGGCCCGGGCAGGCCCGGCACGGGCCACCGGCACCGCCCGCCCTGCGGCGTGCGCCGCCGGCGGCCCCACGAAACGGCCGGTGCGTGAGCACCACCCGGCTTGCCCGGGACGGCGCCGAGCCTCGTAGGATCGGCGCCATGATGGCCTTCGTACCGTCGTTCGTCTGCTTCACCCTCTTCTGTGCTGGTGTGGTACGAGACCGCCGCCGAGTGAGCAACGCGGTCCTGCTGGGCCTGTCCGCCGTCTTCGCGGTGCTCGCGCTCTTGCAGCATGTGGCCTCCGAACGGGCCCAACTAGGCCGCGATCTGGCCGTCGTGCTGCTGACCCTGGCGGGCGTGGGGGTCGTCACGCTGGCGTGGTTCCTCATCGCCAACGGGATGACCATGGTTCGCAAGGAGGGCAGGAGCTTGGCGAACCTGCTGTCCCTGGGGGCGGGCATCGCCCTGGTCGCCCTGCTCGCGCTGCTGATCACCGCGCTGGTGCTGCACACGCACACGCTCGTGGTCGTCGCGGCGACGGCGGTGGCACTCGCCGGGTACGTCGCCTTCCTGTTCCTCTGCTTCCTCGTTTACGGAGGCCTGTACGGACGTCTGCGTATCCGGCGCCGGGCGGACTACGTGGTGGTCCTCGGCTCGGGCCTGACCGGCGGTACCACCGTGCCCCCGCTGCTGGCCGGCCGTCTCGACCGGGCCCGGAAGGAACACGCCAGGCTGTCCCGGAAGGGCCGGCGCCCAGTCCTGATCACCTCCGGAGGACAGGGGCCCGACGAGAAGCTGCCTGAGTCCCATGCGATGGCCGACTACCTGGTCACCCGCGGTTTCCCCGCCGACCTGATCGAACGCGAGGACCGCTCGACGACCACGGACGAGAATCTGATGTTCAGCAAAGCCTTGATGGAGCGGGCGAATCCGGACTACCGGTGCGTCATAGTCACCAACAACTACCACGTCTTCCGCGCCGCGATCACCGCCCGCCGCACCGGCGTCCGGGGCCACGTGATCGGGGCCCCGACCGCCGCCTACTTCTGGCCGAGCGCCATGATCCGCGAATTCGTGGCCCTCTTGGTCGTCTACCGCCGTACCAATACCGCACTCTTCCTGCTCGTCCTGCTGAGCGGCCTGTTCATCTGGTGGCTCGGGTGGCCCTCGGCAGGGGCCGTCACCTGAAAGTCGAGATTTCTCAGCGACGCAACCGCCCGACCCCGTGGACATACGCTGGCACTGCCGACTCCGAGAAGCTGGAACACCACCCGGGTCTGCAGCGGTACGACATCGTCCAGCGAGAAGCCGCCTGCGACCTGCGGGCGAGGGATCAACGACGCCAGCCCCCACGACATACGAGCCTGATGCACCGCGCTGACACGAGCGGACGGAGTCTCCACGCCCGCGAGACTTGGGCCGGGAGCGACTCGTACCGCCGAGGGCGTCGTCGTCCTGAGCAGCGAAGGCAGTCTGCGAGAGAGCTGATCACCTGGGACCTCAACGTCGACTCCACGGTGTGCCGGGCCCACCAGCACGCCGCCGGGGCGAGGAAAGGGGGACCTGCGGAACGAGCCGCCCGGCGGCGGCGCGGGATCCGCTGCACCATCCCGGACAAGGCCGACCAGGCCGGCAACCGCAAGAAACGCGGTTCGCACGGTGGCCGGCCGCCGAAGTCCGACCCGCAGGACTACAAGGCTCGGCACGTGGTCGAGTGCGGCATCAAGCGCCTCAGGAGACACCGGGCCGTGGCCACGAGGTACGACAAGCTCGTGGTCCGCTACGAGGCGACCGTCCTCGTCGCGGTCATCGACGAGTGGCTATGACTGACCACGTCACGATGGCGCCGCGTAACAGCGGATGGCTACCGTCTGGTGCGGACTCCACTGCTGCTCGACTGTGGCCATCAGCTCCCAGCCCAGCCGCTCATACAGGGCTGCCGCCGAGGTATCGGATGCGACGACGTCGAGCACCGGATGCAGGCCACGATGCCGCGCTTCCTCCACCGCTTGGCCGATCAGCAGTGCACCGATCCGATGTCCCCTCGCCTGCGGGGCAACGAACAGCCTGCTGACCACGGCGGTCGTACCCCGCGTCGCCCCGTTCCGCTCACTCCACAACGTCGGGGCCACATCGTCTTCGCCGCCTTGCGACAAACTGACATGCCCGACCAGGCCGCCTTCGAGTTCGGCGACCCAGGAGCCCAGCAGGGGACCGCGTGACAGCCACTCGCCGGGCTGATCCGGCCAGTTCACCGGATAGCCGTCGCGCGCATGGACCTCAGCGAGGATCCGCACGCACTCCTCAACATCGCCATCGGCCCTCTGCCGGACCCGGCGGCTCGGCCTCTCATCCGGCACCCCGGAGCTCTTGATGTTCACTCGGGCATAGAAACACAGGCCACAGAGTCACAACCAGCCACTTTCGATACAGTCCCTCCTGAGTTTTTCGTTAGTTCCCCTGGGCAGGCACTCCCACTGGATGCCGGTGTTTCAGGACGAAGAGGAACCCGCAGAGGGCCTGCCGGTCCGTACCCCGCGGTCTGCCCTCGGCCTTCTTCGGACCCGGCTTCGGCAGCAACGGCCCAACCAGCGAACACAGTTCGTCTCACACGATCCACGGCCGCGACTGACGGTTTCCCATCACCAGACCTACGAGACAGCAGGCCGAGAGTCTCATGATCAGCAGCTCTTGTTGGCGCCAGTTATGCGAACCTCATCGTCGGTGGCACGACACCACCGGCGACGCACGGCCCTTCCTGCCCGCCGTCCCGGAAGGACGCGGCCGTGCCCGCTTGACGATTCTGCGGCTCGACGAACAGCCGGGGTATGCGTCACGTGACTGCATCGGTGCCCCGGACGACGCCTGCGCTCTGAATGCTCTGAGCTGGGTTCGATACCGCTGCCGGCGCTGCCGCCGTAGCCCCACGTTAGTGTCTGGGGTATCTCGATTCCTTGGAGCATCCGTGCAAAACGATGGAAGGGCTCATGGGGACCAGCGCTCAACGCGTAATTCCGGTCCGGCGGTGCTGAGCCGAGAAGCCGAGACCGCGGAAATCATCCGGCGTGTGGGCACTGACCGGTCCCACAGTGACGTTTTGATCGTCACGGGTGACCCCGGTGCCGGAAAAAGCACGCTGCTCGACCTCGCGGCCGATCGCGCACGGGGCGCGGGTGGCCGAGTGCTGCGGGCGGTGGGGAGCGGATCCGAGGCGCACCTCGGATTCGCCGGTCTTCATCAGTTGTTGCGCCCGGTACTCGCTGAAGCGCAGGGACTGCCGTCGCGGCAGCGTTCCGCGCTCCGAGCCGTCCTCGGGCTCGAAGAGTGTGCGGAGACTCCCGACGCAATGCTCGTCGGTCTGGCGGTCCTGACCTTGTTGTCGGACCTGGCGGACACCGCCCCGCTGCTGGTGGTGGTCGACGACGCCCAGTGGATCGACCGCGCATCACTGGACGTTCTCGCGTTCGTGGCGCGACGCATGGACAGCGAGCCTGTCACGCTGCTGGTCGGAGTCCGCACCGCGGCCGCCCTGCCTGGATTCGACAAGGGATACGAGCGCCTCGAACTCGGTCCGCTGGACGCTGAGGCGGCCAACCTACTGCTGGACCGGCAACCCACGCCGCCCACCGGCCGAGCCCGGGTGCGGATCCTCCAGGAGGCGGCCGGCAACCCGCTGGCCCTGGTGGAACTGACCCACGCCACCGGGATCCGGCACCCCGTGGGCAGTGGCGTGCAGGGACCGCTGCCGGTCACCGACCGACTGGAGCGGATCTTCGCGGGGCACACGGCGGACCTGCCGGAACGGACCCGCCGCATCCTGCTGCTGCTCGCGGCCGCCGACGCGGCGGACGCTCAGGCGGCGGCCGTGGGACTTCCCGAGGCGGACGACGAGGCATGGACACCCGCGGACCGGGCCGGTCTCGTACGCCAGGAAGGATCCCGGATCTTCTTCCGCCACCCGCTCATCCGCTCCGCCGTCTACCATGCCGCGTCGTTCGAGGAACGCCGCCGGGCCCACCTCGCCCTCGCGGAGTTGCTGCGTGAGGAGCCCGATCGCCGCGCCTGGCACCTCGCCGCCGCGACCGTACGCCCCGACCAGGATGTGTCGGCCGCACTGCAGCAGACGGCCGACCGGGCCCGGCGCCGGGGTGGCTTCGCGGCCGCGGCAGCGGCCCAGGAGCGTGCCGCGGAACTCAGCCCGCGCCGCGAGGACCGGGCGCGTCTTCTGACCGAAGCCGCCACCACCGCCGTCTTCACCGGTCAACTCGGCTGGGTGGAACAACTGGCCGCCGCAGTCCGCCAGTGCACCGACGACCAGGCACTGCTGGGCAAAGCCGCGCTGGCCACCGGACAACTCATGTCCCTGGGCTCCCCTCACACAGCAGCCTTCGCTCTGCTCATGCGTGTTGCCAACGAGGCGACGGAAGCCCGGTCGCCCCTCGTTCTCGACGCGTTGGCCGCGGCGGCGGTTGTCTGCTACTACTCGGGCGAGGAGTCCCAACAGCGGCAGATCCAGAGCCTGCTCTCCCGCATGCCCGACGATGCCGCCGCAGCGGCGCTGCGCGCCTGGGTCCTGGCCGTCTCCGACCCCAGCAGCGCAGGAGTTTTCCTCACACCGGCCCTGCCCGGGCTCATCGCCAAGGCCAAGGGCGACGCCAGTCGCCTGACCATGCTGGCCATCGTCGCCTGGCTGCTCGACCAGACGACCCTCGCCGACAGGACCTTCGGCGAGGCGTTCGACCAGTGGCAGGCCCGTGGATGGCTCCCGGACGGACTGGGATGCGCGGTCGGCTGGACCCGCCTGGAGCAGGGCCGATGGGCCGAGGCCCGCTCGGTGGCGACTGACATCGCGGCCATGGCATCGTCGGCCGGACTCGTCCATGCCGAGGCATGTGCTCACGCACTCGATGCCACGGTGGTCGCTCTGCGGGGCGATCCGGCCACCGCACGCCGGCTCGTCGAACGAGCCCTGGCTCTCGTCGATCCACTGGAGAGCCGCTCCGTCGCGGTCTTCGCGCATCGGGCCCTGGGGATGGCGGCCGTGGCCGAGGGCGACTACGACACCGCGTACAGGCACTTCCGCTCCGCGTTCACCGATGACGGCGATCCGGTCCACTACCACGTCTCCTACACCCTCCTGGCCGAACTGGCGGCGGCAGCCGTCCGCCGAGGACGACAGGAGCACGCGGCAGAGCTCCTGGGACGGTCGGCGCGGCGCCTCGGTACAGGCATGTCCGCACGCGTGAGGACACTGATCGACCGGGGCCGCGCCCTGCTGGCGGAACCCGAGCACGCGGAGCCGTTCTTCCGCGCAGCGCTCAAGGAACCCGCAGGTGAGCAGTGGCCGTTCGAACGGGCGCAGACACAGCTCGACTACGGGGAATGGCTTCGGCGGCAGCGCCGTATCGCCGAGGCCCGTCCGCTGCTGAGCGCCGCCCTCGAGACCTTCCAGCGGCTGGGCGCGCGGCCGTGGGGCGAGCGGGCAAAGGCAGAACTTCGCGCCGCCGGAATCGAGGCCGGCGACGTCGTACCCACTGCCGTCGCGGAACTCAGCCCCCAGCAGCAGCAGATCGTCCAGCTGGCGGCCCGTGGCCTGACGAACCGTGAGATCGGGGAAAAGCTGTTCCTCTCACCGCGTACGGTCGGTTCTCACCTCTACCGGGTGTTCCCCAAGCTCGGCATCACCGCCCGCTCACAGCTCCGCGACATGGTCGAAGGCATCCTGTCGGGTACTGGCGTCCAGGGCTGAGTGCCGTTTCCCCGCAATTGTGGACACTCGATGCTTAGGCTGTGAGGGCGTGTTCTTGCTCGTGTCATCGTCGGTGGTCCAGGCCAGGGGCGTCGGGGAGGACTCCGACACTTCCAGGAGGACGTCGGCGAGGTCGGCCAAAGTCCGATACAGCGCGGTACGAGCCGTGTCGCTGTGGTGACGGCCCCACCGGCAGGGGGTCCGTTCAGCGATTTCATCCACGATGACCTGCGCGGCGATGTCGTCCAGAAAGTCCGGCTGTTCGAGGCGTTCTCCCGCCAGAGATGCGGTGGCGCCCCACGCGAGGTCGTCGCGGGTCATGGCGGTACAGCGTGCCAGCGTCCACAGGTCGGCGGGCCCCAGGTCGTCGACCGTGTGCTGGATGCATGGTGCGACCGCGTCCGACAGGGGTGGGACGTGGGCGTTCAGGAGGCCGGCGCGCACCTCGGTGGCCGCGCTCACGTCGCCCGGTTGCGGCGCGCCCAGCGGCAGCGAGGTCGCTGCGTGAAGTACGCGCCCGTAGACGCGCCGTGCCGGATGAGGACCGGAGGGCGGTGCAGGGCGCCTCGACAGGGAGCACAAGGCGGCCAGCAGTTTCACCGGTGCAACCCTCAGGTTGACGCACGCTCTCGACAGGCGACCATCCATCGTGTCCCCCTCCATTTTCAGGGATGGAGGCCGGTCCGGCGCGGACCGGGGGCCGCGCCGGACCGGCCTTGCCCTGAAGCCGAGTCAGTCGTCCAGGACTGCAGGGTCTGCGTGGTCTGCTCGGCGACCGTGGTGCCGACGACCACGCCGGTGGCCGGGTCGAACGGGAGTTGCCCGGAGACCTGAAGGATCGGGCCCATGCGGATGCCCTGGGACAGCGGGGCTGCCGGAGTGGGTGCGTTCTCGGTGGTGATGACGTCTTTCATGGTGTGTCCTTGTCGGAAGGGCGCACAGAGCGATCTGTGTGACGGGGGCAGGCCCAGGCCTGTCGCTCCTGGCTGCGGGGGTCGTCGACCTGGGTCCACTCGGCGTCGATGTGCATCGTGGTCCGGCGTGTGGTGTCGTACTGGTCCCAGCCGGGGTTGCCGGTCCTGGCGAAGCGGATCCAGGCCTCGTGTGTGCGGGTGGCGAGGTCCCCGGCGGGCTTGTCGGGGCCGAGCAGGGCGCCCTCACCCGCCAGCTGCGGGAGTTCGGTGTTGTCGAAGACGAAGGGGAGTTCCATCGTGTGGGTGGCGCCGAGGTCTCCGCTCAGTGCCTGGGAGCGCCAGGCGAACTCGTAGCTGAACGTGGCGGACTGGGGGTGGGCGGCATGTGCGTCGGCCAGGGCCCAGCTGCCCGCTCCGAACAGCGCGTCGCCCATGATGGCCGACCGCAGCACACCGAAGGACGCCTCGGGGCGGGTGGTGCGGTACGTCTCCACAAGCTGCGCGGGCTTCGGGTGCGAGCGCGCCGCCGTATCGGCGACATCGCCGGCGGTCGAGGAGGCGTACTTCCCCACCGGGACCAGGTAGAGGTTTCCCTCCTCGGTGTTGGTCCCGATGAGCAGGTTGACATCAGCGCTCAGGCCGGCGCCGACGGAGACGGCAGGCTGTGTGTCAAGCACCAGGCTGAAGGGGCTGAGGCCGATCAGCGGATCGTGGTGTGTCTCGGTCTGCAGGTCGATGCCCGCGAGCCGGGAGGCGGCCTCCACCAGGCGCTCGTCGGAGATGTCCGCGAAGGCGTCGGTGTGCGGCTCGATGCCCAGTTCCTCGGCCACGGCCTTGGTGACACGGGCGGCCTGCTCGGAGGTGAACGCCCCCAGACCGCTGCCGCTCTGCACGATCGCCCGGTGGAACAGGCCCGCGGCCTCAGGGGTGGCGAGGATGCCGCCGACGACGGTCGCCCCGGCCGACTGGCCGAAGAGGGTGACGCCGTCCGGGTCACCGCCGAAGGCGGCGATGTTCTCCCGTACCCAGCGCAGCGCCGCGACGACATCGAGCAGGCCGCGGTTGGCGGGCGCCCCGGGGATGTCGAGGAACCCGGCGATGCCCAGCCGGTAGTTGAGTGTGACCAGGACGACGCCGTCGCGGGCGAAGGCGGAACCGTCGTACAGCGCGGACCGCGTCGATCCGGCGACGAACCCGCCGCCGTGGACGAACACCATCACGGGCAGACCGCTGTCCGCGGTGGTGGGCTGGAAGACGTTGACGGTGAGGTAGTCCTCGCCACGGCTCCAGCCGGCGCCGAAGTAGGGGGCCATGTCGATGCTGCCGAGCTTCCGCTCGGACTGCGGGGCGTTGGGGCCGGGGACGATCGCGTCCCGTACGCCGCCCCAGGGCTCGTGCGGCTGCGGCGGGGCGAACCGTCCGGCGCCCATCGGAGGAGCGGCGTAGGGGATGTTCAGGAAGGTGGCGGTGCCGTCGTCCTGACGGAGGCCGCGGACGGCTCCCTGTGCGGTGGTGACGACGGGCTCCGGTTCGTGGCTCACAGCTATGCCTTTCCGGGGCGTCAGCCCTGCTCGGAGTACGGGGCGAAGGGCGCCCAGCCCTTGATGTCGAACGTGTTGCCGTTACGCGCGATTTCGGCGGCACCGTGACCGCCCAGGTGCGCGGGGATCAGGAGCGCGTTGTTGTCGGCCGCCCAGCCCAGCACCTTGCGGCGGGTGGCGCGGGCGCCCGCGGGGTCCTCGCAGAAGCAGCTGTTGGCGTCCGGCTCGACGATCTGCACCGGGTTGTGCAGCAGGTCACCGACGAACACCGCGCGGTCCGTCCCGGAGCTGAGGGTCAGCACGGAGGAGCCGGGGGTGTGTCCGGGAGCCGCGTCCAGGCGCAGGTCGGCGTCGATTTGATGGCTGTTCTCCCACAGCAGCGTCTGGCCGACCTGGTGCACCGGGGCCACGCTGTCCTCGAAGACGTTCTGGTTGCCACGGCCGGGCAGCGGTTCGTGGCCGTTTGCCGGGTTCCAGAAGTCGAAGTCGTCCTTCGGCATCAGATAGGTGGCGTTGGGAAAGGTGGGAACCCAACTCCGCCCGTCCAGGTATGTGTTCCAGCCGACGTGATCGATGTGCAGATGCGTGTTGATCACGATGTCCACGTCCTCGGGCTGGACACCTGCCCGGGCGAGGTTGGCCAGAAAGTCCGTCTCCAGGTGGCTCCAGACCGGCGCGTACGGGCGCTCCTTGTGGTTGCCCACACCGGTGTCGACGAGGATGGTCTTGCCTCCGCTGCGCAGCAGCCAGGTCTGGATCGCGGAATTCACGATGTTGGTCTCGGAGTCCAGGAAATGCGGGGCCAGCCAGTGGACGCCGTCCTTCCAGACTTCCTGCGAGCTTTCCGGGAAGAAGGCGTGGGGATCCATTTCGACGGACCCGTAATATTCCCAGACGCGGGTGATGGAGACGTTGCCGAGCGTGATCTTTTCCATGTGATTTCCTTGGAGTTCGTAGGGTTTACCCAACCGTACGAGCGACTTCAGCGGGCCCGGTATCCGTCACGTGACTGCACCGGTGCGTACGGCTCTGAACAGGGACCCTTCTTCTCTTGGGCCAGGTGAAAGGCGAGGCGGGCTCCCCGTTCCAGTTCCGTTCCCGGATGCCTTGTGGATGAGCGCGTGGCTACCTCACCGCGTTCACGAGACGGCAGCCGGATCCGTATGCCCGCTTGTCGGCCGTGTCGTGTGCGGTGACTGTCCCTGCCTTTCACACCGACGGCTTTGATGCCTGCACATCAGCAAAATGCAAGGGCGTGCGGTCACCCCGTGATGCGTTCTGGCGGGTGTCCGACTGCTTGGGCGGTGCCTTGGTCCTCGAGATCAACGCAGCGCAACGCGACAGGGGCCGGCCCGTGTGGCGACGGGATGTCAACGCTCTCGGGCGGGACCATGGTGGTGCGGCCGGGGTCCGGGACGAGCGGGTCCGCAGCTCGCACCAGCGCGGTCAAGGTCGCGTCGAGGCGACTGATGTGCTGCTGCAGGCGACACGACGAGGCCAGAACCACCTCAGCCCACAACAAGAAGCAGGGAACGCCGTCCATCCCCGGGCACGAGCGCGGGTGGAACACGCCTGTCGCGGCTGAAGGCCATGCTCGGCATCGCCCGGCTGCACAACCTGGCCCTCACCGATAACTCACACCCCTACGGGACAACCTCTACGAGCTCGTGCACGGTAGGCGGTGAGGCGTCGAGGACTGCGGCGGGGCTCAGTGTTCACATCTGCTGTGCCGAGGTCAGGTCCGCAGTTTGCTGGTGGGTCAGCAGTCCGGCAATGGCTTGGACCATGTCGCTGATGTGTTCGCGGCGGCCGAGGTGGCGGGCCAGGGCCCGCCAGTTCTTTCAAGTGTGCGATGCCGTGCTCGACGCGGATGCGTCGGGAGGAGTGGGCCTTGCGATGGCGCTCGTGTATCTCCTCGTACCAGTCCGGGGCGTTCTTCCTGAACTTGCGGTGCGGTGGCGTCACCACGCGCCCGCCGGTCTGGGCTTCCCGGACCCTGGTAGCCGGCATCCGCGAGGAGCTCCAGTGCCGGCCCGCGGTCCAGGAGCCTGACCAGCCCCAATTGGCGGGCATGGGTGATGTCCGCGCAGCTGCCGTGCTGAGCCGGACTGCAGAAGAGGACGCGGCCGTCGCCGTCCGTGACAGCCACGGTCTTGACCGCGTTCTGCTCGCTCTTGCCGGATATGAACTTGTCCTGGTCCCTGCGCCCGGCGGCCGGGCGCCTGACGCGGATCTCGGTTCCGGCGATGATGCCGGTCTTCCCGCTGGTTCCGAGGTGGTCGACGACCTCGGCCAGTGTCCGCAGCCGCGCACCCGGGCTGATGGCGCACCCTCGCGCGGCGAGCAGGGGCCGCACCTCGCCGATAGCACGGGTGATGGTGGACCGGTCCACACCGAACCAGCAGGCCAGCACGTCATGAGTAACGGCATGGCGTAGATGCACGAGCGTGGCCAGGAGACGGTGGACGAACACCAGCCGGTGCTTCGCACCTGCGCCCACAGCCCGCTTCCGCGACCTGGACGCGAGCTTGGCCTGGTGCCATGCGTGCCACAACGGCCCCATCTCAGCAACCAGTTCAGCGATCACGTCAGCCGACAGCCCGTGATCCTCCGGTCGCTGACGATCACTGCACGAGACGCGTTCCCCATCACACGACCGTGATCGGCGATCAGGAACTCGACGTCTGACCGCTTACGGTGCACGAGCTCGTAAGGGCTGTCCCGTCAAGACCCAACTCGCCGCTTCCAGTCTGGACCGCTGCCGATGAACCTGAGGCAGCGCGCCGGATGCAGCCCTAAGGGTTCGTCGGGATCACCGGTGCGGGCAGGTCTAGAGCGCGGCCGAGGGCGGAGGCGACCGGGGCGGCGTAAGCGGGCAGGTGCCGAGCGGCCCAGACAGCGGCCAGCTGGAGGAAGTCGATCAGGTCCTGCTCTGCGCCGGCGAGGAGGCGACGCAGGTCCGTAACGGGTACCTCCATCACGGGGTGTTGTCGTGCTCAGCGTCGACGGTCAACCGGACGACTTCGCCGTCACGTTCGGCGAGCGGAGATGGGTCGTGACCGAAGGAGGCCCAGCCGGTGCCGTCTACGACCTCAAGCCCGTCGCGTCTCTTCGTCCATGGTGAACAGTCCATGCAGGAAGCTGCCGGGTGGGTCGAGGCCGTGGTGGGCGACCGTCGTCCTCGGGATCGATGTTGTTGCAGTCGGCGATGCGCATCACCGCCGTGCCGACCTCGGCGGGATCGAGTGCGCCGCTGAGTAGCAGGAAGCCGTACGGTGCGGACTTGGCGACTGGCCAGAGGGTGAAGTCGTCGGAGGCGTAGACCTCCAGGACGGGCTGCAGAACGATCACCCGGGAAGTCTGCAGCATGTCTGCTCCCCGGCGTTCACGAGTGGGTCCGGCCTGCCGCGCTCAAGACCGCTGGGGATCTTTTCCCGGCGCCGCAGTGATCGTTCCCCGGATAGACTCGCCGAATGTCGCTGACGCGTTCGGCCATCGTAGACGTGAGCGTGGCACTCGATCTCGCGGGTGCAGAGCCCGAGGTGTTGGACGTAGGCAGGTCCACGATCGTGGTTGGAGCTGCGGCTGTTGTGATCATCGGGGATGCAGCGGACGATCCAGCAGCAGGCGGTGTGTGGAACGACCAGGAGTTCCTTCTACGAGGTCTTACGCCTGCAGTAGCCGCGTCCAGGCTCACTGGCCGAGAGCTGTTCGCAGGATCGGAACCGGATCTGGACCGGCCGGCGCACTTGTTCGTCCGGGTCGACGGTCTAGCCGTCTACATTGGTCCCGTCCGCCACTCACGGAGCACCTGGACCAACGGCGAACTCAAGAGTTGCCACCTGCACATCGACCCGCCATTGAGTCGAGAATTGCTCGACACGTCCTCGTCGGACCGGGCCTGGTCGCTCATATCGGTTGAGTCGAGGTTCCTGACAGCGTAGTGATCGCGACCATGCTCCTCATCGACCATCGACATGGATCCGCTACGCGGTCAGGGCGAGGTTGTGAAGGCGAGCGATGCCGAATCCTCGCCTTTCAGGAGGGGGCGTCCGGGGCGCCGTCGGCCTGGCCTGGCAGGGAACCACCCCGCTCGCCTCTCATCGAAGGTTGAGTGACTACTCCTGGGCATCATCGTTTGTGACTGCGAGGGAGCCGCTCCTCCTTACGCAGGTGTCCGGTCTCAGAACTCAGTCGGCGGCAAGTAGCTGCTCGCGCAAGATGTCAGCGTGCCCGCAGTGGTGGGCCAGCTCGCGTAGGACTTGCAAGTACACCCAGCGCAGCGTGCGCGGCCCGGCACGGTGGCCGGTCACGATGGTGTCCAGCGGCAGGTCGGCGACCACCGCCCGGGCCGTCGCGCAGGCCCTCCGGTGGGCCGCCGTGACGGAGGCGACGGTGTCGTCGTCGGCAAGCCGGAAGGACTCGTCCGGGCTCTGAACCAAGCCGAGCTCCTGACGTGATGTGCCGCCGACACACTCCTCGAACCACACCCGTTGCATCCACGTAACGTGCTTGAGCAAGCCGAGCAACGTTGTCGCCGACGGGACGAGCCGGCGGCGGGTCTGCTCCTCAGTGAGGCCGACGAGGGTTACCTCGAGGGCGTCCCGATACTCCTGGACGAACGCATCGAGCTGGGTTCGTTCGTCATCCAACGGCACATCGAACGGGCCCATCAGAGTCTCCCATCACGGGCGCTGAGCACGGGATCGCCGTACGCGCGTATCGGTTCCCCCTTCGGTGAGAAAACCTAGCGGTCACCAACCTTCGATGACAACGCTCAACCTTCACTGCGAGAGGTCACCGGCCGAGGATGACGCGGCGCACCGTTCCTAATCCGAGAACGCGATCCGTATGCATTACGCACGGAATTAGCACGCGTATTGTTCGTTTCATGGAGTAGAGGGTCGGTCGAGAGGTGTTCCATGTCCGAGCTGTTCGATGCGGTCGACGCGCTGGTCGCGTCCCGTTCATGGCCTGACGCTCGCTGTGCCGACGGATGCGTACCGTGCGCCCCTCAGGCCGCCTTCGGCGGTCGCGGTGTGCGGCACGTACGACCACAGGGACATGGGCAGGCGGCCGTGGGTTTCGATGAGTTCGTGCTCGCGCGCGCGGGTTGCCCGTGCGGTCGCGACACCTCCGTCGGCGCAGTACTCGGACAGCTCGACCGACGCCCGCTCCAGGTCCAGGTGCTCGCGGGTGCGGTAGACCTTGGCGAAGTGCCGCCGGCCCGCCTGGTCCACGACGGCGTAATTGTCCGTCGCGGTGCCCTCCGGGATACGCGTGATGTCTGCCGGGTGCAGCTCGTACGCAAGCATCTCAGCGGTCCGGCCGGGTGTGGAAGGCGCGGCGACACGGTTGGCGGAGGGCTGGTGAGATGCGGTGGACATGGTCTCCTGGTCGAAGCGCAGTGAATTGCTCAGATGCTGCACGAGTGGCAGGACTTCTCGCACCGATTGCATGAGGCGGGGCATCAGCCGTATTGCCTGGTGTGGCCTTGAGCTGATCTGACCTAGGGTTTCGCGGGATTCGGGCGGGGGCTTTCGGGCTCCGCCCTCGTCGTGTGCCGGAGGGGCCTTCAGGGGGCCAGGGCACATTGAGGGCACATTGGATCGGCCGGGGACACAGGTGTGCCCTGCCGGGCGGACGTACCGCCGTACTCGCCACGCCGTAACGGGAGCGGTCTGCCGGGGATGGACGGCACCCTCACTTGCCGTCCATCCCCGGTTCGACTGTGTCGGACCCAGGCGCCTGCCTGCGGCATCGGTGGTCGAGCGGGTGCGCCCCGCCGGACAGGGTGAGGCATGGATCCCCTGCTACCCGACCACCGTGCGTGTCACCGTGCCGCAGGTGGTGACGACCTCATCGCACCTTCCGCGCGTACGGCGCGACGGTGATCCGGTCGATCAGCGGCGCGTAGCGGGAACGAAGCAGTACGCCGGGGAAGGTGTCCGAGGCGTAGGTAGTGCCGTCGAAGTTCGGCAACTCCTCGGAGCTGAAGGAGACCGTGTTCTGTCCCTTCTTGAGGTGGACCGGGATGGTCAGCTCCCAGAAATTGTTGCGGTGGAAGCTGTGCGGGAAGCCGACGCGGCGTATCTTGTCGCCGTTGACGGTGATGTCGGCGTGGCGGGCGAGCGGGTCCGGGTTGTAGTGGGTGGCTTCGGACTGTTCGGGGTTGGAGTAGCGGACGCGCAGCGCGTACAGGCCGGCCCGGTCGGCGCCGACGGTGAACGTCGCGGTGTTGCCGTTGCCGGGCTCGCCGCCGATGCCGGTGACGGCAGTGCCGCCGGTGGCCAGGGAGAGCGGGGCGAGCGTGGCCGAGCCCGCGAGTTCGGCGTCGCCCGCCTCGTACGTACGAGTCGGAAGCGCGCCCTGGGTGGGCGTGACCGTGAGCCGGTCCACGAGCGTGCTGGACGAACCTCCGGTTACAGTCACCTTGTTGACCCCTCCCGAAAGGGAGACCGCCACGCTGTTCCTGCCCTGGGACAGGCGCAGGACATCGTGTCCGTTGACAGTGAGCCGGGCGTTCGCGCTGCGGAGAGTGTCGACCTGGAGGGTGGCCTCGCGGTCGGCGGGTGAGTGGACCCAGAACGTTGCGGTCTGGCCCCTCTTGAGCTGGACCGCGCCCGAGCCGGTGGCGGGGGCTGTGGCCTGCTTCGGCAGCGTGTACGTGGGCCGTGCCCCGCCGTCCAGCCAGGCCAGCTCGCCCTCGTACACCTGGGCGGTGGCCGAAGCCCCGGGGAGGGAGAGGAGGAGGCGGTCGACGATAGCATCGCCCTGGGTGGCGCGCTTGCCGTCGGCGCTCTTCGCGGCGAGCGTCAGGGTGTGCTTGCCCTTGGTGAGCTTCACCTTGGTGTCGGCGTGGTCCCACACCACCCACTTGTAGCCGAGCGGAAGGTGCAGCTCCTGCTCGCTGGCCGCCTTGCCGTCGACGCGCAGGAAGACGTTGGTGGGGCCCTGTTCCTTCACCTTGTCGAAGGTGTTGAGGGAGTTGGCGAAGACACTAAGGTCGTACGTGCCGTCCTCGGGCACGTCCACCGTGAAGTCGAGCGTGAGGTCCGAGCCGGTGCGCAGGCCCCCCACGTCGTAGCCGCCGGAGGTGTAGAACTTCGACACGTCTCGGGGCGAACCCTCCGGGCCGTTCTTCGAGTAACCGGACCCGGTGTGGGCGGCGTCCTCCGCCTCGTACGACGACTTCCAGCGCGTGGACGGTGACTGTGTGCCGCCGGCCTTCCCGGCCGGGCTGAGGATGATCTCGTATGCCGAGGACTCCTTCAGCTTCGGCAGTCCGCCGTCGCCGAAGCCGAGGACGACCGTACCGTCGTCACCGACCCGCACGTCCCGCTCCGCGAGCAGCTGCGGCCCGGGGGAGTCTCCCAGCTGGCCACTCCACTCGATCTCCCGCACCCAGGCGTGCACCCGGTCGCCGAAGATCTCCTCCGGTACGTTGTCGAAGGTGATGTGGCCCTTGCCGGTGGACCCGCCGAAGAGCAGCCGGGCCTGCTTCTTCTTCTCGTCGAGCGTGGCGACGCCCTGCATGGTGTAGTTCTCGCCCGGGAACGGCGGGGTCACCTTCACCGTGTGCCCGCTCATCGAAGCGTACGAGTTGAGCAGCCACCACTGGCCGTTGCCGCGGTTGGACTGCACCGCGGAGTCGGAGAGATTGCCGTCGATGTTCCAGTACGCGATGTCGGCGTCGACCTTGGACTCCTCGATCGCGGACACCCACTGGATCATCTGGCCGGGCACGGAGGTGTGGTAGTTGAACGCGTACTCATTGATGTTGACGGGGAGTTGGGTGCCCTCCTTGGCGGTGCCCTTGAAGAGGTCCTTCTCCCACCCCCGGTACTTGGCGACGCTCTCGCGCACCGCCTCCGGGTGGCTCAGCTCGTGCCAGGTGATGACGTCGGGAAGAGTACCGGCGGCCTGGGCGTGGGTGAGGAAACCCTTCACCTGGTCGAAGAGGATGCTGGTGTTGGGACCCGCGATGCGGGCCTCGGGCATCTTGCTCCTGATGAGCTGGTGGAAGTCGTCCCAGGCGGCGAAGTAGTCGTCCGGGTCGTTCAGCCAGCTGACCTTGTTGTAGCTCCACTCGCCGGTGCCGAACATGTTGCCCTCGGGCTCGTTGAACGGCACGAAGACGACGTTGTCCTGGTACTCCTTCGGCAGCTCCAGGACCTGGTCGACCTGCTTGACGATCTTCTCCCGGTAGAGCTTGAGCTTCTGCTCGGGGGTGTCGCCCGGCCACTGGTACGGGAAGCCGCGGTGGATGTCGGTCATGTAGATGTACACGTCACCGTCGGTGGAGTCGGCCAGCGGCTTGACCACCTCCAGGGCGTCGGCGCCGGGGTGCTGCGGGCCGTCCTGCGCCTTCGTGGAGACCGTGCGCAGGCCCATGCCCTCCATGAGGTTGTTGGTGGGGACGTCTGGTCCGTACACGCCGTAGAGAGTGCCGGAGGCGCCGCCGTGGAACGCGCCGGTGTCCGATCCGAGGTCGACGGTGAGCTGACCCTCGCGGACCACGGTGACGGTCGCCCGCACCGTGCGCCCGGCTGCCGTTCCCGCCACAGTGAACGTTCCCGGCCGGGCGTACTTGTCGGCCGGTACGTCGTTCCAGGTGACCGGTGTGTCGCGGTCGTAGCCGTCGGAGAAGGAGGAGCGGATGGCGGCGGGGAGGGATGGCGCGGTCCCGGACGTCGTACGGACCTCGAAGGACGTCTTCGAGAGCTCCTTGAGGGTGGGCAGGGTTCCGACCGTGCCGGCCACCTGCTCGGCACTGAGCGCCGCGTGCCACACGGTGAAGTCGTCGATGGCCCCCTTGAACAGGGGGTCCGGATAGAAGGACTTGCCGATGTAGCCGGCTGTCGTGGCCGGAGCGCCCAGCAGGTCCTTGGCCTTGATGCTGGTGGCGGCGGAGGAGACCACCACACCGTCGAGATAGGTGGTGACCCGGCCCGCGGTGGAGTCGAGGGCGACGGTGACCGTCCGCCACTCGTCCGCGGGCAGCATCGCGTACCCGCGGGTCTGCGCCTCCGCGCCTCCTCCGCCGGTGGTCACCGAGGTCTGCAGCAGGCCGCTGTTGTTGGACGGGGTGGCGAAGAGGTACTTGGTGTCGTTGCTGCCCAGATCGAAGATCCGCTGCCAGGCCGACCTGTCGCCGCCCCACTTCACGCGGGCGGACACCGTCAGGTCGTCTGCTCCGCCGACCACTTCGCGAGGAAGGCGGACGTACGCACCGTCGGAGGTGGGCGCCCCGCCCGGCAGAGCCAGCGCCTTGCCTCCGCCGGTGCCGGTGACGGACTGCGCGGTGGATCCGTTGAGCAGACTCGCGGTCAGACCGTGGCCGGAACTGTCGCTGATCTTTCCGGAGGCGAGGTCGTCCTGGTCGAAGGTGTAGTGAGCGGCGGGCCGGGGCGCGTCGGCCGCCTGCGCCGACGCGGCGGGTGTGGCCAGCAGGCCCGCGCCGAGAGCCAGGGCCACGGCGGCCGAGCTTCGGCGCCGGGCGGATCTGTCAGCGGATGGCATGGATTACGTCCTCAATCCTTCAGTCAGGGGTTCCGGGATCCGGTCGGCCCTCCTCGGTCGGCAGCTCGTCCAAGTGCCGTTCCGTGCGGAGAGCCTGGGGAGGAGTACGCCGAACCCGTTCGGTCAGCTGCGCTCCAACGAGCGGAAAGGCAGTTCCAGGCTCCGGGTTCGGGTTCCGGGGTGGAGGTGGATCGGGCCCAGGGGGCTTCTTGCCCCGTCGGTTCGGCGGAGGGATCGCTTCATCGAACCGGTTCGGCGAAGCTAGCACCGGGCAAAGCGGCCAGCAATCCCCCCGACGGAGAGAATTTCCCGTTCCGCTGACGGGATTTGGTGAAGCGCGTCCCGAGTATTGACAGCCGCTCCGGCGCTTCCTACCTTCGCTCCATGCGAACCGGTTCGACGAAGGAGTCGCCGTGAACATCGGTGAGATCGCCCGCCGGGCCGGTGTCTCGCGGAGCACCGTGTCCTACGCGCTGAGCGGCAAGCGCCCAGTCTCGGAGGACACCCGAAGAAGGATCCAGCAGGTCGTGGACGAGCTGGGCTACCGACCCAGCGCCAGCGCCCGCGCCCTGGCCAACGGGCGTACCAGCACGCTCGGGCTGGTCTTCCCGCCGGCCGGGAACCATTACACGGGCATGCAACTGGACTTCATCGGCAGCGTGGTGGAGGCCGCTGCGGCCTGCGACTACGACGTACTGCTGTCCCCCAGTGGTGTGGACAGCGACCGCTCCTTCCAGCGGCTGCTGGGGGAGCGGCGGGTCGACGGCGCGATTTTGATGGAAATCCGCCTCGAGGACGACCGAGTGGACCATCTGGCCGCTGTGGACTTCCCGTTCGTCGCCATCGGCCGTACCGCGCGTCCCGAGGGCGGCTGGTGGGCGGGCCTCGACCACACCGCGCTGGTGGAGGCGTGCGTGCACCATCTGGCGGATCTCGGGCACCGCCGAGTCGCCTTCGTCAACCGCCCCGAGCAACTGCTGCGGAGCGGGTACGAGTCCGCGCACCGCGGCCTGGACGGCTTCACGAAGGCCGCGGCCGAACGCGGGCTGACGGTCCGGACGTACTGCTGCGGTGACGACCCCGCTTCGGGCCAGACGTGTCTGGAACAGATCCTGCACGACGATCCGGCCACCACGGCCCTGGTCACCCTGAACGAGGCCGCGCTCGGCGGCCTGTACCGAGGGCTGGTCGAGGCCGGCCGCCATGTGCCGCGTGACTTCTCCGTCACCGGCGTCGTGGCCAGCCGCTGGGCCCAGACGGTGACCCCGCAGCTCACCGCTGCGGACGTACCGGCGGCGGAGCTGGGCCGTCTCGCCGTCGACCTCCTGGTCGAGCGGCTCGACAACCCCGGCGCACCGCCCCGGCACCACCTCCTCGTACCACCGGTGTCCCTGCGGGCCAGCACCGGGCCGGCCGGCGCCACACCCCCGGTGGGCACTGGGCCCCGTACGCCCTGATCACCTCCCTACGCGTCAGACCACTGGGCACCCGAACCGGTCACCCGCGCCGTTCGGCATGCCCGCGTTCTCCACCTGCTCACCGCCCTCGGCACCCGCATGCTCAAGACAAAGGAACCCGCGATGAACAGCTCCGCCAGAAAGCGCCGTCTGACGACCGCGGCTGCGACCGCCCTGGTCGTCGCCCTCAGCGCCACTGCCTGCGGTTCGGGAGGCACCGGGGCGAAGAAAGCCGACGACGGCACGTACACCGTCTGGGATCCCTACCCGCAGTTCGCCAAAGGCTCGGCCTGGGACAAGCTCCTTGATTCCTGCGGTGCCGAGGCAGATGTGCAGATCAAGCGGACCGGCTTCGACACCAGCGACCTGGCGAACAAGGCACTCCTTGCCGCGCAGCAGGACAACTCCCCGGACGTCCTCATCGTCGACAACCCGGTGGTGTCGACCCTGGCCGAGGCCGGCGTCCTCACGACCACTGACGAGAACAAGCTCGACACCTCGGGCGTGGACCCCAACCTGCTCGAGGCCGGCCAGCTGAAAGGCAGTACCTACGGCACTCCGATCGGCGCCAACACCCTTGCCCTGTACTACAACAAGGAGGTTCTGACGGAGGCCGGGGTGGACATCGCCTCGGTCAAGGACTGGCCGACCATGACGGCGGCGCTGGCGAAGGTCAAGAAGGCGGGCAAGAAGGGCATCACCTTCTCCGCGATCGGCACGGAGGAGGGCAGCTTCCAGTTCCTGCCGTGGTTCTGGGGCTCGGGCGCGGAACTGACCGACATCGACTCCTCCGCGGCCGTCTCCGCCCTGTCCCTGTGGACGGACTGGCTGGGCAAGGGCTACGCCCCCAACTCCGTACTCAACAACACCCAGACCACCAGCTGGCAGGAGTTCGCGACCGGCGACTACGCATTCGCCGAGAACGGCACCTGGCAGCTCGCCCACGCCAAGAAGGCGGGATTCGACTACGGCGTCCTGCCCATACCGGCCTCCGACGGCGGCAGCGCCGCGGCCCCGATCGGTGGAGAGTTCGTCACCCTCCCGGTGCAGGGCGACGCCGGTCGCTACACCATCGCGCAGAAGCTCGCGGCCTGCCTGACCAGCACTCAGAACCTGTACGACACCGACACCACCCTCTCCTACGTCGCCCCCACCACCGAGGTGCAGAGCAAGCAGATGGCAGCCGACCCCGAGCTCAAGCCGTGGGTGGATGCGGTCAAGGCGGCCAAGGGCCGCACCAGCGGTGATCTGGGCACCAAGTACCCGAAGGTCTCGGAACAGTTGTGGAAGGCCGTCCAGTCCGCCCTCAGTGGCTCGAAGTCTCCGAAGGACGCGCTTGCCGCCGCTCAGTCCGCCGTCAAGTAGCCGCACGTCAGGGACTGTTGATGAGACTCATGGCACAATTGCCGCTCTCAGGGCCCGAGACCGGCGACGGCGAGTCGGCCCCTGCCGCACCGTCCCGGACCCGGCGCCGCCCCAGATCCCAGCAGTGGGCCGCCTGGTCCTTCCTCACCCCGGTGACCCTCTACCTCATTCTCTTCTACGCCTACCCCCTCTACCGCAACATCGACCTGAGCCTGCGCAACTACACCGTCCGTTCCTTCGTCCAGGGTGATGCCCCGTTCACGGGCCTGGAGAACTACAGGACCGTCCTCGCCGATGCGACCTTCCTCCCGGCCCTGCTCCACACCGTCCTCTTCACCGTTGTGTGCCTGGCCTTCCAGTACGTCATCGGGCTGGCGCTCGCGGTCTTCTTCCACCAGCACTTCCGGCTCTCCGCCACGCTGCGGGCCCTGTTCCTGGTGCCCTGGCTGCTGCCACTGATCGTGTCGGCCTCCACCTGGTCGTGGATGCTCAACAGCGACTCCGGCATCGTCAACGCCGCCCTGCACGGGATGGGCATCGCCCCGGTGAACTGGCTGACCTCGCCGAGCTGGTCGCTGATCTCGGTGATCATCGCGAACATCTGGATCGGCGTACCGTTCAACCTCGTTGTGCTCTACAGCGGCCTGCAATCCATTCCGGCAGGGCTGTACGAGGCCGCAGCCCTGGACGGGGCGGGTGCCTGGCGGCGGTTCTGGAGCATCACCTTCCCGCTGCTGCGCCCGGTGTCCGCGATCACCCTGCTCCTGGGCCTGGTCTACACGCTCAAGGTCTTCGACATCATCTGGATCATGACCAAGGGCGGTCCTGCGGAGTCCTCCACCACCTTCGCCACCTGGTCCTACCAACTCGGATTCGGCAACCTGCTTCCCGCCTTCGGCCCGGGTGCCGCCGTCGGCAACCTGCTGGTGGTGGCCGCCCTGGTCTTCGGACTGGTGTACATCCGGGTGCAGCGAAAGCAGGCATGGTCATGAACCGAAACACCACGCACACGCGGGGAAACACCAAGCCCACCCGGGGGGAAAACAGGCGCACCTGGGGAAAGACGGCCGTCGGCCTGCTGCTGACCGGGATCATGCTCTTCCCGGTCTACTGGATGCTGAACGTGTCCTTGACACGCGACCAGAACATGCGCAAGAGCCCACCGGACCTGTTCCCCGTTGACGGCACCCTGGACGGCTACCGCACCGTCCTCGCCGAGCAGATGCCCTACCTGGGTACCAGCCTCGTCATCGGCCTGGGCACCGTCGTCCTGACCGTGGCCCTGTCCGCTCCGGCCGGCTACGCCCTGGCCAAGCTGCGCCCGCGCGGCGGCGGCGTCCTCGGCTTCGTCCTGCTGGTCGCTCAGATGATCCCCGGCATCATCATGGCGATGGGCTTCTACGCCATCTACCTCAGCCTCGGTCTGCTCCAGTCCGTCCCCGGCCTGATCGTCGCCGACTCCACCCTGGCCGTTCCCTTCGCGGTGCTCATCTTCACCGCGTTCATGTCCGGCATCCCCGGCGAGCTGATGCAGGCGGCGAAGACGGACGGCGCCGGGCCCCTGCGTACCTTCTGGTCGATCGTCGTGCCGATGAGCCGCAACGCCGTCGTCACGGTGTCCCTGTTCGCGTTCCTGTGGTCCTGGTCCGATTTCGTCTTCGCCGGAACCCTGGTCAACGGCGGTCCCCACGAGCCGATCACCCTCGGCATCTACCACTACATCGGCAACAACAACCAGGAGTGGAACGCCATCATGGCCACCGCGGTCGTGGCCTCGCTGCCGGCCGCGGTCATCCTCGTCCTTGCCCAGCGCTACGTCGCCGCCGGTGTGACCGCCGGTGCCGTCAAGGACTGACCTCTTTACCACTCCTCCCCCCTCGCCACGGCCGTGCCCGTCCGCCGGACGGCCGGCGCCCCCTGCCCGAGAAACGAGTGACATCTCATGACCGCCGCCCGATCCGGTCCGGCCTTCTCCGTCCAGGACATCCCGTTCAGCACGTACGGTTCCTGGTTCGACATCTCCCCGGTGCTGGCGGAGAAGATCTGGGCCGAGGACCTCCACCTCGTCTCCCACCAGAACGGCATGCACGCCGTGTTGAGCCTCGTGCCGCTGGACGCCTCGACGGGGGAACGGGCCGAGACCCGCGTGGTGGCGACTCCGAGCCTGCTGAGCTGGATCGGCGCCGTCGACCGTGTCGATCTTGCCTACGAGTCGCCGGACACGGTGCGCCTGCGCGGTGCGGGGCTGCCATTGCGCGTCTCCGCGGCGGCCCGGACGCTGACCCCGTTCAGCGGCACCTACTTCTTCCATGACGCGTCCGCCGACGCGTACGTGTTCACCTCGTACGAGACAGGTCGCCGCTACCGCGTCACCGTGCTCTCCGGCACGGCTACCAATACTCTCGGCATCCAGGCCCTGGGCAGCGGTGACCGCGGCCTGACCGTCGCCGCCGACGCGGACGGCCCATGGGAGATCGCGATCGAGGAACTCGACACCGCTCGCCCCGCGTACGCCCGGGCGGCAGCCTTCGATGAGATCGTCGAAGCCGCGCAGAGTTCCTTCGCGGACTTCGTCGACACGGTGGCCCCCTGGCGGTCGTCCGCCACCCCGGCCGCCGAACTCGCCGTCTACGTCGTGTGGTCCGCGACCGTCCATCCGGCGGGGTTGGTCACCCGGCCCGGCGTCCTCATGTCCAAGCACTGGATGGACAAGGTCTGGAGCTGGGACCACTGCTTCAACGCCCTGGCTCTGGCACCCGGACAGCCCGAACTGGCGTGGGACCAGTATCACCTGCCCTTCGACCACCAGGACGGGGCCGGGGCACTGCCCGACTCGGTCACCCACTCCGAGGTTCTCCGCAACTTCGTCAAACCGCCCATCCACGGTTGGGCGTTCGGCTACCTGCGACGTCGGCTGAGCATGCCGCCCGGCCCGGCGGAGCTGGCTGAGACGTACGACAGGCTGACACGCTGGACGGACTTCTGGCTCACCGGACGACGTGCGCCCGGGGCCGCACTGCCCCACTACCAGCACGGCAACGACAGCGGCTGGGACAACGCCACCACCTTCGACCCCGAACGCGTGGTCGTCACCGCGGACCTGAGCGCCTTCCTCGTGCTCCAGCTTCGCGAACTAGTTAATATAGCAACTTACTTGGATATACCGAAGGATGTCCATCGGTGGACGCGAGCCGCCGAGACGACGCAGGCGGCGATGCTCGACCAGCTCTGGAGCGGCGACCGGTTCGTCGCCCGGGGAGTTGACAGCGGCAACACCTGGCACAGTGACAGCCTCCTCGACCTGATGCCCATAGTGCTGGGCGAGCACCTGCCCGATGACGTCAGCGGCGTGCTGGCCGCCCGCATCGAGGCCCACCTGACCCCGTACGGACTGGCCACCGAACTGCCGACCTCCCCGCACTACCTCTCCGACGGCTACTGGCGCGGCCCGATCTGGGCCCCCGCCACGGTCCTCATCGAGGACGGGCTGCGCCGCGCCGGACAGCGCCGGCTGGCGGACGAGGTCAGCGCCCGCTTCCGCGCCCTGTGCGAAAATCATGGCTTCGCCGAAAACTTCGACGCCCTGACTGGAACGGGCCTGCGGGACCGCGCCTACACCTGGACCGCCAGTAGCTACCTCCTGCTCGCCGAAGCACACGTGAGGCGCGGCGGCGACTCGTCTATGCCCGTGTCGAGCACGTCTTCTTCCAGATGAAGCACTGCAAAAGACTCCGCGACTGCCGACAGCGCGGCGACGGCCTCCAGTAAGCGGTCCAGGCCGTGTCCCCCAGCACAACCTCGCCCTCACCGCATGACGCACCATTCTCATAACCGGCTCCGACCTGCCTCGGACAAACTTTCTGCAACACGCCTTACTGATCTTTTCGTAAGTTCGGTGGGTGTGGTGGGCGTGTGGGTGGGAGGCTGTCGGCGTGGCTTATCAACCTTCCTCTTCGGTTGCCGGCGC
>NZ_JBVJCB010000015.1:0-186818 GCF_055589025.1 Streptomyces sp. NPDC041968
GACACCCCAACCCCCCGAGCCTCCAACGCCCGGAACAACGCCACCTCCACCGCAAACAACGCAGGCTGAGCAAACTCCGTACGCGACAACAACCCCAAACCAACGCCCACATCCCCGAACATCACCTCCCGCAACGACCAACCACCCACCTCCCCCACCAGCCCCAACACCTCATCCAGCACCTCCGCAAACACCCCACCCCCCGCATACAACCCACGCGCCATACCCACCCACTGCGCCCCCTGACCCGAGAACAACACCCCCACCCCACCCGGCACCGCCGACCCCGTCCACACACCCGCAGACGCCCGGCCACCCGCCAACCCATCCAGAGCAGCCACCACCTCATCCCGCCCACCACACGCCACCACAGCACGACGCTCGAAAAGCGTCCGCGTCGAAACCAGCGAAGAAGCAACATCCCGCAGATCCACACCCGACCGCCCGACCAGATCACGCAACCGAGCCGCCTGCGCCCGCAACGCCCCCTCCGAACGCGCGGAAACCAACAACGGCGGGACACCCGGAAGCGAGACAGAGCCCGAGCCGGAGCCGGCGAAGGAGTCGGATTCGGAGCCGACGACGGCCACGCCCGGGACGGCCCGAGGCAGGTGCTCCAGCACCACATGACAGTTGGTGCCACCGATCCCGAAGGAGCTGACGCCCGCCAGCAGGGGTGTGCCGCCCGGGACCAGCGGCAGCTCGGCCGCGGCGGTCTGCACCTTCAGCCGGAGCCGGTCCAGAGGGATGGCCGGGGAGGGGGTGGTGAAGTTCAGCGAGGCGGGAAGGGTGCGTTCCCGCAGGCACAGTGCGGCCTTGACCAGGCCCGCGATGCCTGCGGCGCCCTCCAGGTGGCCGATGTTGGTCTTCACCGAGCCCACCAGCAGGGGGTCGTCGGCCGGCCGACCGGAGCCGTGCACCGCGCCGAGGGCGTGTGCCTCGACCGGGTCGCCCACCGGGGTGCCCGTGCCGTGCAGTTCGACGAAACGTACCTCGGCGGGGTCGACGCGGGCCTGGGCGCAGGCGGCCCTGAGCACCGCCTCCTGTCCCTCGCGGTCGGGAGCGGTCAGCCCGGGGCCGCCGCCGTCGTTGCCGACGGCGACGCCGCGCACCACGCAGTACACGGGGTCCCCGTCGGCCAGGGCGTCGTCGAGGGGCTTCAGGACGACGACGGCGCCGCCCTCACCGCGGACGTAGCCGTTGGCGCGGGCGTCGAAGGTGTGGCAGCGGCCGTCGGGTGAGAGGGCGCCGAGGCGTTCCATGGCGGCCGTTCCCTCGTCGGCCAGGACGAGGTTGACGCCTCCGGCGACGGCGATGCGGGACGTGCCGGCCCGCAGGCTCTCGACGGCGAGGGCCACGGCGACCAGGGAGGACGACTGCGCGGTGTCGACCGCGAGGCTGGGGCCGCGCGTCCCCAGGACGTAGGAGAGCCGGTTGGCGAGCATGGCCCGCTGGAGGCCGGTGGCGGTGTGGGCGCCGACCGGCGCGCCGGCGCGGTGCAGCAGGGTGGCGTAGTCGTCGTGCATGGCCCCGACGAAGACTCCGACCGCCTCGCCGCGCAGGGAACCGGGGACGATGCCGGCGTCCTCCAGGGCCTCCCAGCCGAGTTCGAGCATCAGGCGCTGCTGGGGGTCGGTCTCGGCGGCCTCGCGGGGTGACATGCCGAAGAAGGCGGCGTCGAAGTCGCCGGGTGCCTCGATCATGCCGCGCCGACGGCCGTCGGCGTCCCGGTCGATCGCTTCCCTTCCGTCGGTCAGCAGTTTCCAGAATTCCGCGATTCCGGGTGCGCCGGGAAATCGGCACGCCATTCCGACCACGGCAACGGCGTCGGAGCGGTCGCCACTTCGGGAAATCGCGAGTTCTTCAGACACCTGCATCCCTCATATGTTCGCCGTACCGCGCCGTAGCTTTCCTGTCTTTTCTTGATCTTCATGAGCGTACAGCGGGCGAACTGCCGGGCGACAGGAACGGCCGACGAACGACAATCAATTGTGTCAAGTTCGAAGGTGCCCGCGGATTCTCATCGCACGGCACCGCACGGCAACGCCCGGGATCGCCCGACGCAGCCGGCATTCCCCCGGAGTCGGGCGAGTTCGTCGGGGTCCGCCTAGGAGTGGCTTGGGCATCGCACCAGGTCAACTGGGTCGATGCCCGGCGCCCGAGCGGTCACGCAAGGCCGCGCACGGCACCCGAATATCGGGCGAACGGGCAAGATTTCAGCACCGAGCGGCCCGGGACAAATAATTCGCGACGAATATGTCAGGTCGCCCCGAGCCCTCCGCCCTGCCCCGCCCCCGCCGCTCGCGCGCTGCCCGGACCGGCATCTCGGCCGGGATTTCAGACGGATACTCATTGTGTCAGGTCCGCCTTGCCGACATTCTCCGGCGATTCCTAAGCTCTGCCGGTAACCGGGACCGGAACCACCGTGCCGCGCGTTCGGTCCACACACCGCTTTTCGAGGAGTTCGACTGATGGGTGAGGCCGTGACGGGACCGATGGAGCTGAGCAAGGACGCGGACGCCCGGGGGCTGCTCGACTGGTTCGCGTACAACAGGACACGTCATCCGGTGTTCTGGGACGAGACCCGGCAGGCGTGGCAGGTGTTCGGCTACGACGACTACGTGACGGTGTCGAACCATCCGCAGTACTTCTCCTCGGACTTCAACATGGTGATGCCGACGCCGCCCGAACTGGAGATGATCATCGGTCCGGGCACGATCGGCGCGCTGGACCCGCCCGCGCACGGGCCGATGCGCAAACTGGTGAGCCAGGCCTTCACCCCCCGGCGGATCGCCCGGCTGGAGCCCAGGGTGCGCGCGATCACCGAGGAGCTCCTGGACAGGGTGGGGGAACAGGACGTCGTCGACGCCGTCGGCGACCTGTCCTACGCACTGCCGGTCATCGTGATCGCCGAACTGCTGGGCATACCCGCCGGCGACCGCGACCTGTTCCGGGAGTGGGTCGACACCCTGCTGACGAACGAGGGCCTGGAGTACCCGAACCTCCCGGACAACTTCACCGAGACGATCGCGCCGGCCCTCAAGGAGATGACCGACTACCTCCTGAAGCAGATCCACGCCAAGCGGGACGCGCCCGCCGACGACCTGGTCAGCGGGCTGGTCCAGGCCGAGCAGGACGGCCGCCGGCTGACCGACGTCGAGATCGTCAACATCGTCGCGCTGCTCCTGACCGCGGGGCACGTCTCCTCCAGCACCCTGCTCAGCAACCTCTTCCTCGTCCTGGAGGAGAACCCGCGGGCGCTGGCGGACCTGCGGGCCGATCGCTCCCTGGTGCCCGGGGCGATCGAGGAGACGCTGCGCTACCGCAGCCCCTTCAACAACATCTTCCGGTTCGTCAAGGAGGACACCACCGTCCTCGGTCCGCTCATGGAGAAGGGCCAGATGGTGATCGCCTGGAGCCAGTCCGCCAACCGGGACCCCCGGCACTTCCCGGACCCGGACACCTTCGACATCCGCCGCTCGGACGGGACCCGGCACATGGCCTTCGGCCACGGCATCCACCACTGCCTGGGTGCCGCCCTCGCCCGCCTGGAGGGCAAGGTCATGCTCGAACTCCTCCTGGACCGGGTCGAAGGCTTCCGCATCGACCACGAGCACACCGTGTTCTACGAGGCCGACCAGCTCACTCCGAAGTACCTGCCCGTCCGGGTCGACTGGAACTGACCCCGAGGGTCCCGTCCCGGAGTCCGGGGCCGTCCCGAGCCGGCCGGCCCCGGACCTCACGACCGCCCGATCACGACCGCCCGATAAGGAGCGCCGCCATCGCCGAGAACACAGCCGAGCCTCCTGCCCGGCGGGTCGGCAGGATCAAGCCGTGCCGGCTGATCAGGCTGGAGCAGCACATCGACCCGCGCGGCAGCCTCTCCGTGATCGAGTCGGGCGTGACCGTGGACTTCCCCGTCCGACGCGTCTACTACATGCACGGGCAGACCCAGTCCTCGCCCCCGCGCGGCCTGCACGCGCACCGCACCCTGGAGCAGCTCGTCATCGCCGTCCACGGTGCCTTCTCCATCACCCTCGACGACGGCTTCCAGCACGCCACCTACCGTCTCGACGAGCCCGGGGCCGGGCTCTGCATCGGCCCCATGGTCTGGCGCGTCCTGAAGGACTTCGACCCCGACACCGTGGCGCTGGTCCTCGCCTCGCAGCACTACGAGGAGTCGGACTACTACCGCGACTACGACACCTTCCTGCATGACGCACGGAGCCTGACATGACCATCCCCTTCCTCGACGCGGGCGCCGGTTACCGGGAGTTGCGGGACGACATCGACGCGGCGCTCCAGCGGGTGGCCGCCTCCGGCCGTTATCTGCTCGACGCGGAACTTGCGTCCTTCGAGGAGGAGTTCGCCGCGTACTGCGCCAACGACCACTGCGTGGCGGTGGGCAGTGGCTGCGACGCGCTGGAGCTGTCCCTGCGGGCGCTGGACATCGGTCCCGGGGACGAGGTGGTGGTGCCCGCGCACACCTTCATCGGGACCTGGCTGGCCGTGTCCGCCACCGGGGCGCGGCCGGTGGCCGTCGACCCGACGCCGGACGGGCTCTCCCTCGACCCGGTGCTGGTGGAGGCGGCCCTCACCCCTCGTACCAGGGCCCTGATGCCGGTGCACCTGCACGGGCACCCGGCGGACCTCGACCCGCTGCTGGCGATCGCCGCACGGCACGGCCTGGCCGTGGTCGAGGACGCGGCCCAGGCTCACGGGGCCCGCTACCGGGGACGCCGGATCGGCTCGGGTCATGTGGTCGCGTTCAGTTTCTACCCCGGCAAGAACCTCGGTGCCATGGGGGACGGCGGCGCGGTGGTCACCGGGGACTCCGGTGTGGCCGAGCGGATCCGGCTGCTGCGCAACTGCGGCTCCCGGGAGAAGTACCGGCACGAGGTGCGCTCGACCCACTCCCGGCTCGACGAGTTCCAGGCGGCCGTGCTGCGGGCCAAACTGCCGCGGCTCGACGCCTGGAACGCCCGCCGGGCCCGCATCGCCGAGCGGTACGACCGGGCCCTGGGCGCACTGCCGCAGCTCGCCCTCCCCGTGACCGCTCGCTGGGCCGACCCGGTGTGGCACCTGTACGTGATCCGCTGCGCGGAGCGTGACGAGCTGCGCCGCCGGCTGGAACGGGCCGGGGTGCAGACCCTGATCCACTACCCCGTGCCCCCGCACCGGTCCCCGGCCTACGCCGACGACCCGGCGGGCGCGCCGGCGGGGACCCACCCGCTCAGTGAACGCCTGGCGGCGCAGAGCCTGAGCCTCCCCCTGGGACCGCACCTCGGGGAGGACGAGGCCCGCGCCGTCGTGGCGGCGGTCCGAGCGGCGTCCGCGGGGCTGGCGGCGTACCCGACAGGGCTGGCGGCGTACCCGACGCCGGACGGCCAGCGTTTTCCTCTAGTGACGGAGAAACGATGACCGAGGTCATGTCAGGGCGTCCCGGAATGAAAGGGATCATCCTCGCAGGCGGCGGAGGAACCCGCCTACGCCCCTTGACCGGCACGCTGTCCAAGCAACTGCTGCCCGTCTACGACAAGCCGATGATCTACTACCCGCTGTCCGTCCTGATGCTGGGCGGTATCCGGGAGATCCTCGTCGTCTCCTCCACCCAGCACATCGAGCTGTTCCAGCGGTTGCTGGGTGACGGCTCCCGGCTCGGTCTGGACATCACGTACGCCGAGCAGGCGGAGCCCGAGGGCATAGCCCAGGCCATCACCATCGGCACCGACCACATCGGCGACTCCCCGGTCGCGCTCATCCTGGGCGACAACATCTTCCACGGCCCCGGCTTCTCGGCCGTGCTGCAGGGCAGCATCCGCCACCTCGACGGCTGTGTGCTGTTCGGCTACCCGGTCAGCGACCCCAAGCGCTACGGCGTCGGCGAGATCGACGACCAGGGCGTGCTGCTGTCCCTGGAGGAGAAACCGGCCCGTCCCCGCTCCAACCTCGCCGTGACCGGCCTCTACCTCTACGACAACGACGTGGTCGACATCGCCAAGAACATCCGGCCCTCCGCGCGCGGCGAGCTGGAGATCACGGACGTCAACAAGACCTACCTGGAGCAGAAGCGGGCCCGGCTCATCGAACTGGGCCACGGCTTCGCCTGGCTGGACATGGGCACCCACGACTCCCTCCTCCAGGGCGGCCAGTACGTCCAGCTCATCGAGCAGCGCCAGGGCGTGCGGATCGCCTGCATCGAGGAGATCGCCCTGCGCATGGGCTTCATCGACGCCGACACCCTGCACCGGCTCGGCAGCGAACTGGGCACCTCCGGATACGGGGCGTACCTGATGGAGGTGGCCACCCGTGCAGGCACCGCATGAGACCCCGCGCGGGCCCGCCCGCACCGCCGGCCGGCGGCCGCCGGCCCGGATCCTGGTCACCGGGGGCGCCGGCTTCATCGGCTCGCGCTTCGTGAACGCACTGCTGGACGGTTCCCTGCCGGAGTTCGGCAAGCCCGAGGTGAGGGTGCTCGACGCGCTCACCTACGCGGGCAACCTGGCCAACCTCGCCCCGGTGGGCGACTGTCCCCGGCTGCGGATCTTCCCGGGGGACATCCGCGACCGCGCGGCGGTGACCCAGGCCATGGCGGGGGTGGACCTGGTGGTGCACTTCGCGGCCGAGTCGCACGTGGACCGGTCGATCGACGACGCCGACGCCTTCGTACGCACCAACGTGCTGGGCACCCAGGTCCTCCTCCAGGAGGCACTGGCCGTACGCCCCGGGCTGTTCGTGCACGTCTCGACGGACGAGGTGTACGGCTCGATCGAGGCGGGGTCGTGGCCCGAGGAGCACCCGTTGCACCCCAACTCCCCCTACGCCGCCTCCAAGGCGTCCTCCGACCTGCTGGCGCTGGCGCATCACCGTACGCACGGGCTGCCGGTGTGCGTCACCCGCTGCTCCAACAACTACGGGCCCTACCAGTACCCGGAGAAGATCATCCCGCTGTTCACCAGCAGCCTCCTCGACGGTGGCACCGTCCCGCTCTACGGCGACGGCGGCAACCGGCGCGACTGGCTGCACGTGGACGACCACTGCCGGGGCATCGCCCTGGTGGCGCGGGGCGGCCGGCCCGGCGAGGTCTACAACATCGGCGGGGGCACCGAGCTGAGCAACGTCGAGCTGACGGAGCGCCTGCTGAAGCTCTGCGGAGCCGACTGGTCGGCGGTGCGGCGGGTGCCCGACCGCAAGGGCCACGACCGGCGCTACTCCGTCGACTACACCAAGATCGCGGACGAGTTGGGTTACGCGCCGCGGATCACCATCGACGAAGGGCTGGAGCGGACCGTGCACTGGTACCGGGAGAACCGCGCGTGGTGGGCGCCCGCGAAGAGGGGGCGATGACGGTGACGTCCGCATCCGTGGACCAGCTCGACCTGTGGCTCCGCCGGTACCAGCCGTCCGCGTCGCCCGCCGTGCGGCTGGTGTGCTTCCCGCACGCGGGCGGCTCGGCGAGTTCGTTCCTGCCGTTCACCCGGCAGCTGCCGGACCGGATCGAGGTCGTGGCCGTCCAGTACCCCGGACGCCAGGACCGCAGGGGCGAGCCGCTGATCGACACCATCGAGGGCCTGGCCGAACCCCTGGCCGGCCTGCTGGAGGCGCAGGCCGGCCCGCCGGTGGTGCTGTTCGGGCACAGCATGGGCGCACTGGTGGCGTACGAGGTCGCCCGCGCGCTCCAGCAGCGGGGCGCGGCTCCGGTGCGCCTGGTGGTCTCCGGGCGCCGGGCCCCCGCCGTGGACCGGCCGATGACCGTCCACCTCTACGACGACGACCGGCTGGTGGAGGAACTCCGCGAGCTCGACGGCACCGACAGCCAGGTGTTCGCCGATCCGGAGCTGCTCCAGCTGGTGCTGCCCGTGATCCGCAACGACTACCGGGCCGTGGCGGCCTACGCCCACCGCCCGGGGGCGCCGCTGGAATGTCCCCTCACCGTGTTCACCGGCGCCGAGGACCCCTCCGTGACCGCGGCCGAGGCGGCGGCCTGGCACGAGGCGGCGGTGTCCGGCGTCGAGACGCGGACCTTCCCCGGTGGCCACTTCTTCCCCTACCAGCGGACCGCGGAGGTGTGCGGGGCCCTGGTGGACACGCTCGAACCGCTGCTCTCGGCCGGTACGCGTGCCGTCCGGCGGGTCCGCCCGGGGGACGTGGGCACGGTCGGGTACGCCGTCCACCGGCGTACCGCGGAACGGGTGCTGGCCTCCGCAGACACCCTCGACAGTCCGGTCACCGCGCTGGCGGAGGTGCCCCGCTGGCTGGAGGAGTACCACCGGGCGCACCGCTTCCACGTCGAGCGGATCCCCTTCGACCGGCTCCGGCGGTGGTCCTTCGAGCCGGGCACCGGCGACCTGCGGCACGAGACGGGCCGCTTCTTCTCCGTGGAGGGGCTGCGGACCAGCTCGGACGCCGTTCCGGTCGCCCGGGTGCAGCCCATCATCGTGCAGCCCGAGGTGGGGCTCCTCGGTATCCTGGCCCGGGAGTTCGACGGGGTGCTGCACTTCCTGATGCAGGCCAAGCCCGAGCCCGGCAACGTCAACGGGCTGCAGATCTCCCCGACGGTGCAGGCCACGCGCAGCAACTTCGACGAGGTGCACCACGGCCGTTCCACGCCGTACCTCGACCACTTCATCCACCGCCCCGGCCGCCGGGTCCTGATCGACACCATCCAGTCCGAACAGGGCGACTGGTTCCTGCACAAGCGCAACCGCAACATGGTCGTCGAGATCGACACCGGCGTCGAGGAGGACGCCGCCTTCCGCTGGCTGACCCTCGGGCAGATCCGCAGGCTGATGCTCCAGGACGACCTCGTCAACATGGACACCCGCAGTGTGCTGGCCTGTCTGCCCACCGTGCACGGCACGCCCGACGACGGCGACGACGCCTTCCCGGCGGCGCTGCGCCGCTCCCTCTACGGGGAGGCCGCGCCGCTGCACGACCTGCACGCCATCACCAGCTGCCTCACCGACGTCCGGGCGCTGCGCGTGCTGCGTCAGCAGAGCGTGCCGCTGGACGACGCCCGGCGGGACGGCTGGGAGTGGACCGGGAGCGCGATCCGGCATCGCAGCGGCAGGGACTTCGAGATCATGGCGGTGGAGGTGACGGCGGAGCGCCGTGAAGTGGCCTCGTGGACCCAGCCGTTGCTGCGCCCGTGCTCCCAGGGGCTGGCGGCCCTGATCACCCGGCGGATCAACGGGGTGCTGCACGCCCTGGTGGCGGCGCGGTCGGAGGTGGGCACGCTCAACGTCGCCGAGTTCGGGCCGACCGTCCAATGCCGGCCGGACGAGCCGGACGGCCAGTCGCCCCCGTACCTGGACCGGGTGTTGACGGCCGGAGCCGACCGCGTCCGCTACGACGCGGTGCAGTCGGAGGAGGGCGGGCGCTTCTACCACGCGCGCAACCGCTACATGGTGGTCGAGGCGGGGCCGGAACTCGACATCGGCTGCCCGCCCGGCTTCTGCTGGGCGACCTTCGGCCAGCTCACCGAACTGCTCGCGCACGGCAACTATCTCAACGTCGAACTGCGCACCCTCCTGGCGTGCGCACACGCCTCCTACTGAATGGTCACGGAAGCTGCACCGCCGGAGAATCGGCGGCGCGCCCCCGGCCGGTCGCCTCCCGGAAGGTAAAGCGGCGTCCTCCCGCTATCGGCCCAGCACGGGAAGCGGCTGAACGGCCGCCCCGAACCGCGCGCAATTACCGGAGAGAAGCCCGCGGAACCCCATGCGGGTAACCGCTTTCTCCCGCCGCGGTGCGCCCCGACGCGGGACCGCCCTTACTTCGTGCCCGAATAACGGAATACCACCCCGACGGGCGACGGAATTCCCTTTCGCGTTCCCGGAAATGGGCGTCTCACGAGTGCCGGGCGAATACCCGGCGCAACGGACGGCGACTTCGCGGGGACGGCGGTCGGCGGCCGGCGCACCTGCCCGGGTCCGGACGAGACAGCGCGACGCGAAAGGCGATAATGATCAATCTTTTTCAGCCTCAGATGGGGGCCGAGGAACTGGCGGCGGTGTCCGAGGTCTTCGACGACCAGTGGCTCGGTCACGGCCCCCGGACCGCGGCGTTCGAGTCCGCGTTCGCCGATCACCTCGGGGTCGGGGCGGAGCACGTCGTCTTCCTCAACTCGGGCACCGCGGGCCTCTTCCTGGCCCTGGAGTCGCTCGGTCTGCGGCCCGGCGACGAGGTCGTGCTGCCCTCGCCCAGCTTCCTCGCCGCGGCGAACGCCGTGCAGCTGTCGGGAGCGCGCCCGGTCTTCTGCGACACCGACGAGCGGACGCTGAACCCGGCCCTGGAGCACGTCGATGCGGCCGTCACCCCGCGCACCAGGGCCGTCATCGCCCTCCACTACGGCGGCCACCCCGGGGACATCGTGCGCATCGCCGGGCGCTGCCGGGAGCGGGGCATCACCCTGATCGAGGACGCCGCCTGCTCCGTGGCCTCCCGTGTCGACGGCCGGCCGGTCGGCACCTTCGGCGACCTCGCCATGTGGAGCTTCGACGCCATGAAGGTCCTGGTCACCGGGGACGGAGGCATGATCTACGTCAAGGACCCCGAGTCGGCCGCCCGGATCCGGCGCCTGGCCTACCACGGCCTCACCCGCTCCAGCGGCCTGGGATACGCCAGGGTCTCGGCGCGCTGGTGGGAGATGGAGGTCCCCGAACCGGGCCGGCGCGTCATCGGGAACGACCTCACCGCGGCGATCGGCGCGGTGCAGCTGCGCCGGCTTCCCGGCTTCGTGGCCCGCCGCAGGGAGATCGTCGCCCTGTACGACAGCGAACTGAGCACCCTGGAGGGTGTGCTGACGCCGCCCGCGCCACCGGCGGGGCACGAGTCCACGCACTACTTCTACTGGATCCAGCTGGCCCCCGGCGTCCGGGACCGGGTGGCACGCGACCTGCTCGACGACGGCATCTACACCACCTTCCGCTACGCGCCCCTGCACAAGGTGCCGGCCTACGGCCACGCCGGAGGCGAACTGCCCGGCGTGGAGCGGGCGTCCGAGCGGACGCTGTGCCTGCCCCTGCATCCCGGCCTGTCGGACAGCGACGTCCGCACCGTGGTGTCCTCGCTGCGCAGGGCCGTGGGCGCCGCGGCCCGGACCCCGGCCTGACGCACGCGCCGCGGCCCCTGTACCGGCGGTGACCGCCGGTACAGGGGCCGCGGCGCGGTCGGGACGGTCCGGGTCCGGGCCGCCGTCGCCCTGTCGGCTCGTCAGCCGCGCGTGCCGAGGAAGAAGCCGGGTGAGCCGCCGCCCGTCTCGACGTACTCCACGTCCAGGCCGGCCTTGCGGTACGCGGTCTCGTACTGCGCCCGCGAGAACAGCGTGAGGTAGTCCACCTCACTGCGGTGCCGGATGCCCTCCTCGGTGTGCGCGATCAGGTAGTGGATCTCCATCCGGGTCCGCCCGCCCTCCCGGGTCGAGTGGGAGACGCGGGCGACGCCCCGGTCCCCCGGTTCCGTCCGCAGGGCGTGCGTGGAGACGTGGCCGTCCAGGAAGGTGTCGGGGAAGTACCACGGCTCGACGGCGAGGACGCCGTCCGCGGTCAGGTGCCGTGCCATGGCGGCGACCGCGTCCTCCAGGTCGGCCGTGGTCTCCAGGTAGCCGATCGAACTGAACATGCAGACCACCGCGTCGAAGGTCTCGCCGAGGTCGAACGAGCGCATGTCGCCGCGGTGGAGGGTGACGCCGGGGAGCCGCTCCTCGGCGCGGGCCGCCATCCACTCGGAGAGCTCCAGGCCGCTCACCCGGTCGTAGAGCTTGGCGAAGGCCTCCAGGTGCGTGCCGGTGCCGCAGGCGACGTCGAGCAGGCCGGCGGCGTCCGGCGTGCGCTCCCGGATCAGCTCGGTGATCCGGGCGGCCTCGCCCGCGTAGTCCTTGCGGTCCTGGTAGAGCAGGTCGTAGACCTCGGCGGCACTGTCGTTCTCGTACATGGGAATCCTCCGGGCCGTAGGGGGAACCGTGGGGGTGCAGGGAGGGGAAGAGGAGTGCGCCGTGCGCTCGGGAGCGGGAGCGGGAGCAGGCGCCGTCCGCCGCCGTCCTCGCGATGATCTCCGTACGGACACCCAACAGTTCACGCCGAGTCGCGGTCAAGGAACGGCGGCCCGGTCAGTCAAGTCGGGCGGCCCGCCTTCGGGGCGAGGGCTCGCGGAAGACGGGCGCGGATTCGGACAACCGGTTGCCGGTTCTACCGAAAACGACGGTGTGCGGCCCGGGTCGCCGGGTAGCTTAAGCCTCGTTCGGTGCAACGGTTGAACAGGCAGCGTTCGACCCGGAAACGGCTTTTATGGAATTCATTTCCATCGCGCCGCGACGTCACGGGGGCGCGGTCGTCTATCGGCCACGAAGCCCCGGCTTTTCGGCCAGCCACCCTCTGGCGGTGAATAGAGTATGCCCTTCGAGGGAGCCGCCGGAACCGGACGAAGGGGACGAACGGTTGGACTGGACGATCTAGACGGGGTGCTTGAATGCGTAATAGCCTGTCAATGCTTTGGTAAAGCACAGGGATGGGGGTGCCTGCGGGATGAGTGACCTGGGTTCTGGCGAAGAAGGGTCCGACGAAGACGAGTCGGACGACGCGCTCGCCTTCCTCGAGTTCATCGCCCGGTCGGCACCCCGGAGCGAATACGACGGACTCATGGCACGGGCCGAACGCTCGGGCGCCGACGAGGACCGGATGCGTCGGCTGGAGCGTTTCAACCGGCTCGCCCTCACCGCGCAGTCGATGATCGAGTACCGCCGCGACCGGGAGGCGGAGCTGGCGGCGCTGGTCGACGCCGCCCACGAGTTCGTCGCGGCCCGCCGGGCCAAGGACCTGCTCGAGTCCATCGCCCGCCGGGCCCGGCTGCTGCTGAAACTGGACGTCTCCTACGTCGGCCTGCACGAGGAGGACCGGCCCGGCACGGTGGTGCTGAGCGCCGACGGCAACGCGGTCAAGATCGCCGAGAGCTACCGGCTGCCGCCCGACGGCGGACTGGGCGCCATGGTGCGCACCTGCCGCGCTCCCTTCTGGACCCCGGACTACCTCGGGGACAACAGCTTCGTGCACGTCGAGGCCATCGACGACATCGTCCGCGCCGAGGGCCTGCGCGCGGTCCTGGCCGTTCCCCTGACCGCCGGGGGCGAACCGATGGGGGTGCTCTACGTCGCCGACCGCCAGGTGCGGCACCTGACCCCCAACGAGGTCACCCTGCTGTGCTCGCTCGCCGACCTGGCCGCCGTGGCGATCGAGCACAACCGGCTGGTCGAGGAGCTCCGCGACACGATCGGGCAGTTGCGCCAGGACATCGGTGAGGCCCGCACCGCCCTCGCGTGCACCCGCAGGTCCGCCGATCTCCAGTCCCATCTGATCACGCAGGTGATGGACAGGCGCGGGGTCGACTCGTTGCTCGCCACGGCCGCCGAGGCGCTCGGCGGCGGAGCCGGCCTGTGCAGTCCGCTCGGGCGCCCGCTCGCCGAGTACGGGACCCTGCGCCCCGTCGCCCCCGCGGACCTGCGCGCGGCGTGCCGCCGGGCCGCGGAGACCGGCCGGCCCACCTCGGTGGCCCCGGGACTCTGGACGGTGCCCCTGATCCCCGGCGGCAACGCCGGCTTCCTGCTGACGGACCTCGGACCTGACGCGGACCACACCGCCATCCCCCTGCTCCCGATGGTCGCCCGCACCCTCGCGCTGCATCTGCGCGTCCAGCACGACGACTCGCCCAAGGCGCAGAGCCACCAGGAGTTCTTCGACGACCTGATCGGGGCGCCGCGCTCGCCGACCCTCCTCAGGGAACGCGCCCTGATGTTCTCGCTCAGCTTCCGCCGCCCGCACGTGGTGCTGGTGGCGGGCGGGTCCCGCGGGGCCTCGCCGCGGCTGGAGGCCTGCGGCGCCGACTACGCGAAGGAGCTGGGCGGGCTGTGCAGCGTGCGGGACGGCACCGTGGTCCTGCTGTTGCCCGGCGACGACCCCGTCGCCGTGGCGCAGACCGCCGCCCCGGAGCTGACCGACCGGGCCGGACACCCGGTCACCGTGGGCGTCGCGGGCCCCGCCTCGACCGTCGACGGCATCGCCGACGCGCACCGTGAGGCCGCGAAGTGCCTGGAGACGCTCCGCGCGCTCGGCGGCGACGGTGGCACCGCCTGCGCCTCCGACCTGGGGTTCCTCGGCATGCTCCTGGCCGAGGAGAACGATGTCCCCGGTTACATCCGGACCACGATCGGCCCCGTGGTCGACTACGACACCCACCGCTTCACGGATCTGGTCCCCACCCTGCGGGTGTACCTGGAGTCGGGCCGGAGCCCCACCCGGGCCGCGGAGACCCTGCGCGTGCACCCGAACACCGTCTCGCGGCGGCTGGAGCGCATAGGAGTGCTGCTGGGAGAGGACTGGCAGTCACCGGAGCGGGTGCTGGACATCCAACTGGCCCTGCGGCTGTACCAGGTGCGTTCGGCGCTCTCCTCGCACCCCTCGTCCGAGACCCGGGCCGTCCTCGGATCGCTGCGCGAGTGACCTCCGGCACCGTCGGCGCCGGACCCGCCCGCCCCGCCGGCCGACGGGCACCGCGGGCAACGGTTTCGCCCGCCGGCGCGGAGTGCGCCGGCGGGCGGGCGGGCGTCGGCCGCCGGTCCCGCGGGGGACGGCGCCTGGGGCAGGCCCGGTTCAGCCGCCACTGAACTCGGCGATGCGCCCGTCTCCCATGGTCAGCCGGGCGCCGGTGAACCGGGACCGCATCCGCCGGTCGTGGGTGACCACCACGACGGCGCCGCGGTAGTCCGCCAGTGCCTGCTCCAGCTCCTCCACCAGCACCGGGGTGAGGTGGTTGGTGGGCTCGTCCAGCAGCAGCAGGTCCATCGGATCGCTCACCAGCCGGGCGATCTCGATCCGGCGACGCTGCCCGTACGACAGGTCCTTCACGCGTCGCCGCAGGTCGGACGGGCTGAAGAGGCCGAGCGACAGCAGTTTCTCCGCGTGGTCCTCCAGGTACCCCTCCCGGCCCTGGGCGAAGGCCCGCAACACGGTCAGTCCGGGCGCCCAGGGCGTCTCGTCCTGCCTCAGGTGCCCGACCCGGCCGCCGACGCTCACCGAGCCGCCGTCCGGCTCCAGTTCACCCGCCAGCACCCGCAACAGGGTGGACTTTCCCGCCCCGTTGGGGCCCGTGACGAGGAGCCGTTCGCCGGGCCGGATCGTCAGCGAGTCGACGGTGAGCCGGCCCGCGACGCTCACGTCGGTGAGTTCGGCCACCGTCTCCTCCGCCTCCGGACCCGCGGTGTCGATGCGGGCGGCGAAGGACAACGGGTCCGCGGGAGCGTGCACCGGGTTCTCGGTCAGCTGCGCCACGCGTTGCTTCGCGTTGCGGATCCGGACCATCGCGCCGTGGTCGCGCCCTCGCCTGCGGTAGGCGCCGTGGCCGAAAACGGAGAGGGACATCTTGCGCGGGATGCCGTCCATCCGGGCCACGTTGGAGGTGATCAGGCCGCGGTTGCGGTCGAGTTCGGCACGCCACTCCTCGTACTCCCGCAGCCGCCGTTCGCGTTCCACGGCCTTGGCCGTCAGGTAGCCCTCGTAGCCGTTGCCGTAGCGGGTGACACTGCCGGAGTCGACCTCCAGGATCGTAGTGGTGAGCCGGTCGAGGAAGACCCGGTCGTGGGTGACCGCGATCACCGTGCCGCGGTGGCCGGCCAGGTGGTCCTCCAGCCATTCCATCGCCCGGTCGTCGAGGTCGTTGGTCGGCTCGTCCAGCAGCAGCAGCTCCGGCGACGACGCGAGGGTCGCGGCGAGCGCGAGGCGGGAGCGTTCACCCCCGGAGAGGGTCCCGAGCTTCCGGTCGCGGTCCAGGCTCGGCAGTCCGAGACCGTGCAGCGCGACCTCCACCCGCACATCGGCCTCGTAGCCGCCGCGCGCCTGGTACTGCTCGACCAGGGCGGAGTAGCGCTGGAGGACGGCGGACAGCTCGCGCTCGGAGCCCTTCTCGTCGCGCTCGCCCAGCTCCGCCTCGGCCTCGCGCATCGCCGCTTCCAGCTCGCGCAGGTCGGACAGGGCCAGGTCGACGGCGTCCTGGACGGTGGCGTCCAGGGGCAGTTCCAGGGTCTGCGCCAGGTAGCCGACGCCGCCGGGGGCGACCACGGTGAGCGTGCCGTTGTCGGGCTCCACGCGACCGGCGAGGATCTTGAGCAGTGTGGACTTGCCGGAACCGTTGTCGCCGATCACGCCGACCTTCTCGCCGGGCCTGATGCTGAAGCCGACCCGGTCGAGCACGACGACGTCGTGGTAGCGCTTGGTGATGTCGTGCAGGGCGTATTGCGCAATCGACACGCGTGAGTCTCCTGTTTCCACGATGAGGATGAGTGGATGCGTGAGCGCGCTCGCAGAAGGAACGGGAAGCAGAACGGACGCCACCACTGCGGACATGGCCGGTCAGGGGGTGTCACGAGCGCGCTGCTGGATGCGGCAGGCGGAGTCAGCTCAACGCCGGGCATCCTCATCTATCACAGAGATCCCATGCGCAGAACTATAGCCCTGCTACCCGGAGCCGCGCAACGGTATGCGTGCCGCACCGGCCGACGTGATGCAGTCGGAACGGGATGATCGCTCGTCCGACGGCCGGGTGCCTAGCCTCGGGAGCAACTACAGCGGTCTTTCAGGAGAGGGTCGACCATGGGCGATCTCAGGCACCGCATCACCGAGCTGGTCCGCGCGTACCACCGGGAACAGGCGCCCGGGGACTTCGTTCCCGGGACGACGCACGTACCGGTCTCCGGCGCGGTGCTGAGCGAGGAGGACCGGCTGGCGCTGGTGGAGACGGCGCTGGAGATGCGGATCGCGGCCGGCCCGGCCTCCCGGGGCTTCGAGCGGCAGTTCGCCCGGTACCTCGGGCTCCGGAAGGCGCACCTGACCAACTCCGGCTCCTCCGCCAACCTGCTCGCCCTCACCGCGCTCACCTCGCCGCAACTGGAGGAGCGACGGCTGCGTCCGGGGGACGAGGTCGTCACGGTCGCCGCCGGGTTCCCGACGACGGTCAACCCGATCTTCCACAACGGGCTGGTGCCGGTCTTCGTCGACGTCGAGCTGGGCACGTACAACACGACGCCCGAGCGCATCGAGCGGGCCATCGGCCCCCGGACCAAGGCGATCATGATCGCGCACGCCCTGGGCAACCCCTTCGAGGCCGAGGAGGTGGCCCGCCTCGCGGACGAACGGGACCTGTTCCTCGTCGAGGACAACTGCGACGCGGTGGGGTCCCGCTACCGGGGCAGGCTCACCGGCTCCTTCGGCGACCTGTCGACCGTCAGCTTCTACCCCGCGCACCACATCGCGATGGGCGAGGGGGGCTGCGTGCTCACCGACAACCTGGCCCTGGCGCGGATCGTGGAATCACTGCGCGACTGGGGACGCGACTGCTGGTGCGAGCCGGGTGAGGACAACCGCTGCCTCAAGCGCTTCGACCAGAAGATGGGCGACCTGCCGCCCGGGTACGACCACAAGTACATCTTCTCGCACGTCGGTTACAACCTGAAGTCGACCGACCTCCAGGCCGCCCTCGGACTGTCCCAGCTGACCCGGATCGAGGAGTTCACCGAGGCGCGGCGCGCCAACTGGCGTCATCTGCGCACCGCGTTGGACGGGCTGCCCGGTCTGCTGCTGCCCGAGGCCACACCGGGCAGCGATCCGAGCTGGTTCGGGTTCCTCATCACGGTGTCCCCGGACGCCGCGTACAGCAGGGCGGCCCTGGTCGACCACCTGGAGTCGCGCCGGATCAGCACCCGCCGCCTGTTCGGGGGCAACCTCGTGCGCCACCCCGCCTACACCGACCGCCAGTACCGGGTGTCCGGGTCCCTGGAGAACAGCGACCTGATCACCGACCAGACGTTCTGGATCGGGGTCTTCCCGGGCATCACCCCGGAAATGATCGCCTATGTCGCCGACACCGTGCGGGAGTTCGTACTCAAGCACTCCTGACGGGCGGCGGCACACGGGGAGGGGAGGGCCGGGGCGGTCCTCCCCTCCAGGGCGTTCACGGCCGCGGACGTGTCCGCAGCTCCGAGGCGAGGTCGGGGTGGACCCGCGCGGTGAGCAGGGTGCCCTCCGGCGTGTGCTCGGTGCTGAGCACCTCGCCCTCGTCGTGCACCCGCGCGACCAGGCTCCCCTCGTCGTAGGGGATCACGACCTCCACCTCCACCTCGGGGTGCGGCAGCAGGCGGTCGATCAGTTCCTGAAGCTCGTCGATGCCCCGGCCCGAGCGGGCGGAGACGACGATCGCCTCCGGCTCCTGCTCCAGCAGCCGGGCGAGGACGTCCGGGTCCGCGACGTCGGCCTTGTTGACGACGACGACCTCGGTGGACTCGCCGGCGCCCACGTCCCGCAGCACCTCGCGCACCGAGGCCAGCTGCGCGCCGGGGTCAGGGTGCGACCCGTCCACCACGTGCAGCACCAGATGCGCGTCCGCCACCTCTTCGATCGTGGAGCGGAACGCCTCCACCAGGTGGTGCGGGAGATGCCGTACGAAGCCCACGGTGTCGGCGATGGTGTAGGAACGCCCGCTCGGCGTCGTCGCCCGCCGCACGGTCGTGTCCAGGGTGGCGAACAGGGCGTTCTCCACCAGCACGCCGGCTCCGGTGAGGCGGTTGAGCAGCGATGACTTGCCGGCGTTGGTGTAGCCGGCGAGGGCGACCGACAGCACCTTGTTGCGCCGCCGCTCCTCCCGGTTCACGTCGCGGCCGGTCTTCAGCTGCTCCAGCTCCCGGCGGAGCTTGGCCATCTTGTCGTTGATCCGGCGCCGGTCCGTCTCGATCTTCGTCTCACCGGGGCCGCGCGTGGCCATGCCGCCGCCACCGCTGCCACCGCCGCCCATCTGCCGGGACAGCGACTGGCCCCAGCCGCGCAGCCGCGGCAGCATGTACTGCATCTGCGCCAGCGCCACCTGCGCCTTGCCCTCCCGGGACTGGGCGTGCTGCGCGAAGATGTCGAGGATCAGGGCCGTGCGGTCCACGACCTTGACCCCCACGACCTTCTCCAGGTGCATCAGCTGACTGGGGCTCAGTTCCCCGTCGCACACCACGGTGTCGGCGCCGGTCTCCTCGACGATGTCGCGCAGCTGCGACGCCTTGCCCGAGCCGATGTACGTCGCCGGGTCCGGCTTCTGCCGGCGCTGCACGACGCCGTCCAGGACGAGGGCGCCCGCGGTCTCGGCGAGCGCCGCCAGCTCGGCGAGTGAACTGTCGGCCTCGGCGGCCGTTCCCGAGGTCCAGATGCCGACGAGCACGACCCGTTCGAGTCGCAGCTGGCGGTACTCGACCTCGGTGACGTCGGTCAGTTCGGTGGAGAGCCCCGCGACGCGGCGCAGGGAGGCCCGGTCCTCGCGGTCTAACTGGTCGCCGTCCCACTCCTCGGCGTCGGCGCCGGCGATCGTGTCGTCCATCAGTGCGTCGGCTCGCTGGGGTGCGCCGGCGAAGTCCTCGGGATGCGTCAAAGTACTTCCAATCTGGGGGGTGTTCGGCTGCGTTCCGGGCGCGGGGTGCGACCGGCCGGCGGGGCCGGGCGCGGGGGCCGGGGGGGGGTCGGGGCCGACGGGTCCGCACCTCGCCGTCAGGGGCCGGTGCCGTGGAGGTCGCTGCCGGAACTCACATGCCGTCCACCCTAGCCATCCCGCCGTGGTGTGCAAGGACGTATCAGCGATCACGCCCCCAGCTGACAGAGTGTGCACCGGGTACTGCGCCCGCGGGCGTGAGGCGGGTGAGTGTGGATGTCATGCGCGTACTCATTATCGGAGGTTCACAGTTCGTGGGCCGGGCCTTCGCCGCCGAGGCACTGGCGGCGGGGCACCGGGTCACCACGTTCAACCGGGGTGTCAGCGGCACCGACCTGCCCGGGGTCGAGGCGGTCAGGGGCGACCGGGAGGAGGCCGGTGACCTGGAGCGGCTGGTGACCGGGAGGCACTGGGACGCGGTCGTGGACACCTGCGGTTACGTGCCCCGCACGGTGGGGGCCTCGGCCGCGGCGCTGTCCGGGCACGCGGACACCTACCTCTACGTCTCCAGCATCGCCTGTCTGCCCGACTGGTCGCGGGCAGTCCGCCCGGTGGACGACGACTCACCCGCCTACGACTGCCCGCCGGACGCCGGTCCGGACCACGCCGACGGTGACTACGGCACCCTGAAGGCCGGGTGCGAGCGAGCCGTGGACCGGCACTTCGCGGGCCGGACGCTGCACCTGCGGGCCGGAGTCATCCTCGGGCCGCACGACACCATGCGGATGCTGGACGCCTGGTTGTGGCGCATGCGCCTCGCCGAGGGGGAGCACCGCCGGGTACTGGCCCCGGGCAACCCCGAGGTGGGCATGCGCCTGATCGACGCACGCGATGTCGCCGTCTTCGGCCTCGACTGCCTCGCCGAGGGCCGCACCGGCGCGTACATCGTCAACCCGCCGGAGAAGAACACCACCTTCGGGGAATTGCTCACGGAGTGCGTCAAGGCCACCGGTTCGGCCGCGGAGCCGGTCTGGGTCGACGAGGCGTTCATCGCGGAGCACGGGGTGAGTCCGTGGACGGATCTGCCGATGTGGGTGCCCGACACCGCGCGGGACACCCTGGTGTGGGCGGCCGGGGCACCGCGCGCCCGGGCCGCGGGACTGACCTGCCGGCCCGTCTCCGACACCGTCCGTGACGCCTGGGAGGTGGTCCGGGACCGGCCCGCTCCGGAACTGCCGCTCGCGGTCGGCTGCGGCCTGTCCCTGGCCCGGGAGAAGGAGCTGCTCGCCGCGTGGGACGCTCGCGGCGGTGCGGCGGGCTGACGACGCGGCCCCCGAGGAGGGCGACGCCGCTTCCCGCTCGCGGGGAGCGGTGCTCGTGTGTCCGCCCCGCGTGCCGCGCGTCCCGTGGGCGCCTCGCGCGCACCTACACGGTGAAGGTCTCGGCGCGGGCGACGATCTCGTCGACCAGCCCCGCCTGGCGCAGCGCGGCGTACGACTCGGCGGAGACGTCCTCGGCCCGGATCACCGCGCGGCGGAAGACCGACAGGATGTTCACGAAGTGCCGGTCCACCGGCAGTACGCGCTCCTCCCGGTGGTCCTGGCGGGACAGCCGCAGCACGGGGTGGTGGCTGTCCGGGGTCGTGAAGACGTGGCTCAGGGCGAGCGAGCCGGTGCTGCCGTGCAGCTCGTACGCCGAGCGGTAGCCGTGTTCCATGCCGAAGGCGAGGTGAGCGGCGACTCCTTGAGGAGCGGCCAGCAGGACACTGCCGGAGACGACCACGCCCCGGCGGCGGTCGCGACGCAGCACGGCGCCCGTCAGACGCAGGTCGGGACCGAGGAAGTGCAGGGCCGCCCGCAGCGGGTAGACGCCGTTGTCGAGCAGCGCGCCGCCGCCGATGTCGGGTCGGTAGCGCATGTCGTCGTCGGGGCGCGGCGGGATGGTGAAGGCGGCGGAGAAGGTGCGCAGCTCGCCGATCGTGCCCGCCTCCAACAAGGCCTTGACGGTCGCATGTTGTGAGTGGTGGAGGAACATGAAGTTCTCCATCAGGATCAGTCCGCGCTCCCGCGCCATGGCGAACAGCCGGTGCGCGTCGGCGTGGTTGGCGGCGGCGGGCTTCTCCACGAGGACGTGCTTGCCCGCCCGCAGCGCCGCCGCGGCCCAGTCGGCGTGCAGCATGCTGGGCACCGCGATGTAGACGGCGTCCACGTCGGGGCGTTCCAGCAGGGCCTCGTAGGGCGCGACCGCCTCGCAGTCGAAGTGCTTGCCCAGGGCCTTGGCGCGCTCCGGGTCGCGGCTGCCGACGCAGGTCAGCACGGTGCCGGGGGTGGAGAGCAGGGCGGGCAGGGTGCGACGGCCCGCGATGTCGCCGCAGCCGATCGCTCCGAAGCGCAGCACCGGGGACGCTTCCGGCCGCGGCGGGCCGGGGGCGGCGAACGGTTCAGCAGAAGTACCCAGGGCGGTCATGGATGGTTCCGTCAATCGGTCCGGATGGTCACGGCACAGCGTGGTGAACGGCCGGCGCACACCCACGAGTCGCTTCCGGCAATGGGCGGCCCTGAAGCTACCCGGCGGCGGGACGGGACGGCAAGGCCGATCTGACACAGTGCCGCGCCGAGGGGCCCCGGGTGCCCCGCGGACCCGCTGACCTGACATGACGCCGACCAATCTGTGGACGGGGCGGCGCTCGCCCGGGTTAGGTGAGCGCGGCGCCCGCGGTGACCGCGACGCCGGTCCGAAGCGGCCCTCGGGGCACGCCGTTGGAGAGAGGAGACGCGGGTGACGGACGCGATCACGACCGAGCTGGCCGACCGCGAACTGGGCCGCAGACTGCACCGGATACGCGGCGCCCACTGGTACTTCGGCAACTACGGTGACCCGTACGCGCTCATCCTGCGCGGCCAGTGCGACGACCCGGCGGTGTACGAGGAGCGGGTCCGCGAGGGCGGGCCGTTGTTCCGCAGCCGTACCGGGACGTGGGTGACCGCGGACCCGGAGGTGGCCACGGCCGTGCTGGGCGACTCGCGCTTCGGTGCGCTGGACCGCGCCGGGCGGCGCCCGGAGGAGTACCTGCGGCCGTCGCCCGCCTCGTGCCTCGGGCTGGACCGTGCCGGGTACGTGGGTTTGCGGCGGGTGGCCGAGCCCGTGCTGGGCGCGGACGCCGCCGCCGAGTGGCGTCGGCTCGGCGAGGAGGCCGGGCGCCGGCTGCTCGCCGGGCGCGGTTCCGGCTTCGACCTGGCGGCGGACTTCGCCCGCCGGCTGCCCGCGCTGGTCCTGGCCGCCTGGCTCGGGGTGCCGGACGAACGGCTCGACGCGTGGGAGGAGTCGCTGCGGGCGGCGGGGCCGCTGCTGGACGGTCTGCTGTGCCCGCAGACGCTGGCGGCCACCCGTGCGGCGGACGATGCCGCCGAAGGCCTGCGCGCGCTGCTGGAGGAGGTGGCCGCCGCACGCTCCGGCGAGGGCGCGGTGGCCCGCATGATCGGCGCCGGGGCCGCCCGGGACGACGCGGTGGCCGCCGCCGTGTGCCTGGCGCTCTCGGCCGTCGAGCCGACGGCGACGCTGGTGTGCGAGGCGGTCCGGTCGCTGCTCGACCGGCCCGGGTGGTGGCGGCGGTTGTGCGACTCCCCCGCCCTGGCGCCGGCGGCGGTCCGGCACACCCTGCGGTACGCGCCCCCGGTGCGGCTGGAGAGCCGGGTGGCCCACGAGGACGTGACGGTGGCGGGCCGTGCGCTGCCCGCCGGGAGCCACGTGGTGGTGCTGGTGGGCGCGGCACGGCGCGCGGTCGCCGAGGACGGGGAGCCCGCGGACCTGACGGACGCGCCGGCGGCGGGCCTGCCGGACGACCTGTGGTTCGCGCTGTCCGGGGAGTTCGTCGGACGGACCGCGGAGACCGCGCTGGGCGTGCTGGCCGAGGCCGCCCCGGGACTGCGGCGGGACGGCGACATCGTCCGGTGGCGCCGTTCCCCGGTCCTCGGCAGGTACGCGCGGTTCCCGGTCGCGTACTCCTGACGGGCCCGCGGCCGCTGCCCCCTCAGTCCCCCCACGAAGTCCGATGAAAGGAGTGCCGTGCGCGTCCTGGTGACCTCCATCCCGCACCACACGCACTACTACCACCTGGTGCCGCTGATCTGGGCGCTGCGCGCCTCGGGGCACGAGGTGGTGGCGGCCGGCCAGCCGTCGCTGGTCGACGCCATCACCGCCAGCGGCATCCCGGCGTTCCCCCTGGCCGAGGAGGAGTCGCTGGCGCAGATCTTCGAGGAGGTCGAGGGCGACCTCCAGCCGTACCAGCACGGCATCGACGAGTTCGACTTCCTCGGCACCCTCAAGGACGAGCTGGACTGGGAGAAGCTGCTCGCCCAGCAGGTGATCCTGTCCGGTCTGTGGCTGGAACCGCTCAACGGGGCGACGACCCTCGACAGCATCGTCGGTTTCGCCCGGGCGTGGAAGCCCGACCTGGTGCTCTGGGAACCGTTCACCTACGCGGGGCCGGTGGCGGCCCGGGCGTGCGGGGCCGCGCACGCCCGCGTCCTGTGGGGGCCGGACACGATCGGGCTGCTGCGGACGAAGTTCCTTCAGGCCCAGGCGCTCCAGCCCGAGGAGCACCGCGACGATCCGGTCGCGGAGTGGATGACCTGGGCCCTGGCACGCTACGGGTGCGACTTCCGGGAGGAGGACGTGCTCGGTCAGTGGAGCGTGGACCCGATGGCGGAGGGCGTGAGTCTCGGCCTCGACCTGCCGACGGTCCCGATGCGCTACACCCCGTACAACGGCTCGGCGGTGATTCCCGAGTGGCTGACCGAGGAGCCGAAGCGGCCTCGGGTCTGCCTGACCCTGGGGGTGTCCTCGCGGGAGCACAGTGAGGACGAGGTCCCGGTGCAGAAGTTCGTCGAGGCGCTGGCCGACCTGGACATCGAGCTGGTGGCGACCCTGGACGACGCCCAGCGGGACCTGCTGCCGCGGATCCCGGACAACACGCGGATCGTCGACTTCGTACCCATGGACGCGCTGCTGCCGACGTGCTCGGCGATCATCAACCACAGCGGTTCGGGCACGTGCAACACCGCCGCGCTGCACGGGGTGCCGCAGATCATCCTCGGCGGCATCCTGGACGCCGCGGTGCGGCAGCACATGTTCGCGCAGTCCTCCGCCGCCCTCACCTTCGCCCCGGAGGAGGTGACCGGCGAGGCGCTGCGGAGCGCGCTGGTACGCCTGCTGGAGGAGCCGAAGTTCCGCGACGGCGCGCGGCGGCTGAAGGAGCGGATGCGGGCCATGCCCAGTCCGGCGGGGATCGTCCCGACCCTGGAGCGCCTCACGGCCGAGCACCGCCGGGCGACCTGACCGGGCCCGTGCCGGCCGCCGGCGGTGGCCGCCTTCCCCGACTTTCGCATGTGATCGATCTCGTCGACTCAGCCGTGGACCGGTTCGCCCGTCCGCGCCCGACACTGGAGTGCTGATGCGGGCCCTCTTCACGACCGCGCCGCTCGCGGGCCACCTGCTTCCGCTCGTGCCCACCGCATGGGCCCTGCGGGCGGCCGGCCACGAGGTACTGGTCGCGACCCGGGAGGACTTCGTGCCGGTCGCCCTGCGCTCGGGTCTGCCGTCCGCCTCGTGCGGGCCCCCCGCGGACCTGGCCGGCGCGGTCGGGGCGGGGGCGCTCGCGCGGCCCCGCGGCGAGGCCCGGGGTGTCCTGAGCGGGGCGCTTGCGCGCGTCGCCCGGGGCGGACTGGCCGGGGTGCGCCGGCTGGCGGAGGTGTGGCGGCCGGACCTGATCGTCAGCGAGCGGGCCGAGTACGCCGGGCCGCTGGTCGCGGCGGCCCTCGGCGTGCCGTGGGTCCGCTACCACTGGTCGGTCTCGTCCCTGGAGGAGTACCGGCGCGCGGCCGAGGCCGAGTTCGCGCCCGAGCTGGCCGCGCTCGGCCTCGACCGGTTCCCGGAACCGGCGCGCGTGCTCGACCCGTGGCCGGTGTCGCTGCGCCGGCCGGACGCGGTCGCCCACGACGGCGTCCGGCACATACCGGCCCACGGGGACGTCCCCGTTCCCGACTGGGCGTTCACGCGCGGTCGGGGGCCGCGGATCTGCGTGACGCTCGGCACCATGCTGCCCCGGCACGGCGCGGCCGCGACGGGCGACTTCCTGGCGGAGCTGGTGGCGGAGACGCGCGGGTGGGACTGCGAGCTGCTCGTCGCGGTCGACGACGACGTCGTCGCGCGGTGGCCACCGCTGCCCCCGGCGGTGCGGCACGCCGGCCGGCTGCCGTTGGCGGAGGTGCTGCCCGCGTGCGACGCGGTGGTGCACCACGGCGGACAGGGCACGTCCCTGACCGCGCTGGCCGCGGGTCGGCCGCAGGTCGTCATGCCCCGGCTGGACGACCAGTTCGACAACGCGCGGGCACTGGCGGGGGCGGGTGCGGCCCTGCTCGTACCGCCGTCCCGGGCCACTCCCGCGGCCGTGGCCGCGGGGTGCGCCGAACTGCTGGAGAACGCCCTGTATGCCAAGGCGGCAGCCGGGCTCGCCGAGGAGATGGCGCTGCTGCCGTCGCCGTCGGCGGCGGTCGGACTCCTGGAACACCCGGGGCCCCGGCCGGGCATGCCGCGGAGTTACCCGAACGAGGATGCGGTGTGACGTGAATCTGGAAGTACTCAACCGTTCGAACGATCCGCGCGGGCCGCTGATCACGGTGGTCGGCGCGTCCGGCTTCATCGGCTCGGCCCTGGTCGCCGAGCTGGCGCGCATGCCGGTGCGGCTGCGGGCGGTGGCCCGCCGCGAGACACCCGTCCCGGCGGACGCGCGGGCGGCCGTCGAGGTCCGCCGCGCGGACCTCGCCCGGAGTGGCGAGGTCGGGGCCGCCGTCGAGGGGGCGGACGCCGTCGTGCACCTCGCCGCCCACATCGGCGGGGCGCGGTCGTGGCGCGCGGCCGACGAACGGTCGCGGCGGGTGAACGTCGGCCTGCTGCACGACGTGGCCGACGCGTTCCGGGACCGGCCGGGGCCCGCCCCGGCCGTGGTCCTCGCCAGTACCCTCCAGGCCGGCGCCGACGCCGCCCGGCAGGGCGCGTACGCCCGGCAGAAGGCGGCGGCCGAGGAGGTGCTGCTGCGGGCCGCCTCCGAGGGGGTGGTCCGCGGGGTGGTGCTGCGGCTGCCGACCGTCTACGGCCGCAGCCCGCTGACCGGGTGGACCGGTCGCGGGGTGGTCGCGTCGGTGGCGCGGCAGGCCGTGGCGGGCGAGCCGGTCACGATGTGGCACGACGGCACGGTCGGGCGCGATCTGCTCCATGTGGAGGACGCGGCCCGCGCCTTCGCGGCGGCGCTCGGCCACGTGGTGGGGCTGGAGGGCGGCACGTGGCCCGTCGGCACGGGCCGGCCGGAGCCCCTGGGAGAGGTGTTCTCGGCCGTCGCCGGGCTGGTGGCCGAGCGGACGGGGCGGCCGCCCGTGCCGGTGGTGTCCACGGAGCCGCCCGACCATGCCGAGGCGGGCGACTTCGAGAGCGCGGTCTGCGACCCCTCCGCGTTCCGCGCGGTGACCGGGTGGTCCCCCCTCGTGCCGTTGCGGACGGGGCTCGACGCCGTGGCGGAGACGATGGTGGCCGACGGAGCGAGGGGTGGGATCCGAACGTGAGCACGGACCGGGAGCAGGCCGCGCACACGCGGCTCGGCCGCAGCGCGACCCTGGTGAGCCGGCTCTGGCTGGGCACCGTGAACTTCAGCGGCCGGGTCGAGGACGGCGACGCGATGCAGTTGATGGAGGCGGCGGTCGACCGCGGCATCAACTGCATCGACACGGCGGACATCTACGGCTGGCGGATCCACAAGGGGCACACCGAGGAACTGGTGGGCCGTTGGCTGGCCAAGAGCGCCGCACGGCGGGAGGACGTCCTGCTGGCCACCAAGGTCGGCGGGGACATGAGCGAACGGCTCAACGACGGCGGACTGTCGGCGCGGCACATCGTGACGGCCTGCGAGCAGTCACTGCGGCGCCTGGGCGTGGACCACATCGACCTGTACCAGATGCACCGCGTCGACCATGCCGCCTCCTGGGACGAGATCTGGCAGGCGATGGACCGTCTGGTGGCGAGTGGCAAGGTGACCTACGTGGGGTCGTCGAACTTCGCCGGCTGGAACGTCGCCGCCGCGCAGGACGCGGCCCGGCGGCGCCAGTCCCTCGGTCTGGTCTCCGAGCAGTGCCTGTACAACCTGGCGGTACGCCACGCCGAGCTGGAGCTGCTGCCGGCCGCCCAGGCCTACGGGCTGGGCGTGTTCGCCTGGTCGCCGCTGCACGGCGGGCTGCTCAGCGGGGTGCTGCGCAAGCTCGCGGCGGGCGTCGCGGTGAAGTCGGCGCAGGGGCGGGCCCAGCTGCTGCTGCCCGAGCTGCGCGCGACGATCGAGGCGTACGAGGAGTTCTGCGGCCGGATCAACGCGGATCCGGCCGAGGTCGGTCTGGCCTGGGTGCTGTCCCGGCCGGGGATCAGCGGCGCGGTGATCGGTCCGCGCACGGTGGAACAGCTGGACTCGGCGCTGCGGTCGCTGGACCTGGTCCTCGGTGAGGACGAACTGGCCGAGCTGGACGCCATCTTCCCGCCCCTGGGCAAGGGTGGCCGGGCGCCGGACGCGTGGCTCAGCTGAACGGGGTGCATCGGCCGACGTCCCGCCGGCCGATGCGGCCGGTCACACGACGTCGAGCGCGGGCAGCGGGAAGACCAGTCGGCCGCCGCCGTCGAGGAACTCCCGTTCCCGTTCGACGAATCCGTCCCGGTAGATCCAGGGCAGGACCAGCAGCTGGTCCGGCTTCTGCGCCTTCGCGTCCTGCTCGGACACGATGGGGATGCCCGTCCCGGGGGTGAAACGCCCCGCCTTCTCCTCGCTCACCTCGCCGATGCAGGGCAGGTCCCGCTCGGTGATCCCGCAGTACTGCAGGATGACGTTGCCCTTGGTGGAGGCGCCGTAGCCGAGGGTCAGCCGGCCCTCTTCGCGGGAGCGGTCGAGGAAGCCGCGCAGGGCGTCCCGCTGGTCGGTGACGCGGCGGGCGAAGGCCTCGAAGGGCGCCGTGCCGTCCAGTCCCGCGGCGGCCTCGGCGGCCCGGACGCGGGCCAGGCCCGCCTCGTCCCTCGGGTGCGGGGAGCCGGTCCTGGCGAGGGTGACGCACAGGCTGCCGCCGTACACCTCGGTCAGCTCGGCCCTGATGACGGTGAGGCCGACGCGTTCGGCCATCCACTCGATCTGGCGGAGCGCGTAGTACTCCAGGTGCTCGTGGCAGACGATGTCGTACGCGTCGGCTTCGAGCATCGCGGGCAGGTAGCTCTGCTCCATCATCCAGACGCCGTCCTCGGTGAGGACGTCGCGGACGTCGCTCATGAAGCGCAGCGGATCCGGCAGGTCGTAGAACATGGCGATCGAGGTGACGACCTTCGCGCGGCGCGCCCCGAAGCGGCTCTCGAAGGTCGCGCGGGTGAAGTAGTCGACGATCAACTCGGCGTTCGGCGGGTACAGTTCGCGGAATTTGCCGCCGGTCGGGTCGATGCCGACCAGTTGGGGGCCGTCGGCGGGGTAGCCCTTGAGCAGCGTGGCGTCGTTGCTGCCGATGTCGAGGACCAGGTCGTCCGGGCCGAGGTCCACCAGCCGGCGGACGGCGGCGACCTTGCCGTGCAGGTGGTCGACCATGAAGGGCCGGATGCCCGAGCGGTAGCCGTAACCCTCCCCGTACATGAGGTCCGGGTCGGGGGTGTGGCGCAGTTGGACGAGGCCGCATCCGGCCGGTGAGCACGCGACGAGTTCCAGCGGCACGGACGGTACGACCTGGTCGCGGGTGGCCGGGAACACCCCGGTGAGCGCCTGTTCGCCCAGGTCGAGTACGGACAGCAGCTCCTTGTTGCCGCAGACGCGGCACGCGGTGGCAATCATGGGGTCCTTTCGGGATCCTGGGCGGGGCGCCGCCGGTCCGGGGCCAGGTCGGGAGCTTCCAGACGGAGGGTGTCGGGGGCGGGCCGGGGGGACGGCACCAGGTGCAGGCGGCCGATCGCGCCGGTGGCGACGGAGGCGTCCTGGCAGGGGCAGGGGTCGTCGGTGAAGCCGGCGAAGCGGTAGGCCACTTCCATCATCCGGTTGCGTTCGGTGGCGCGGAAGTCGGCGCCGAGGTGCACCCCGGCCCGGTGCGCCTGGTCCGTCAGCCAGTGCAGGAGCACCGTGCCGGCGCCGAGGGACACCACCCGGCACGAGGTGGCCAGCAGCTTGATCCGCCAGGCCTCGGGGCCGCGCCGCAGCAGCACGACGCCGACCGCGCCGTAGGGGCCGAAGCGGTCGGTCATGGTGGTGACCAGCACCTCGTGGTCGGGGTCGTCGATGAGGGCGCGCAGCTCGTCCTCGGAGTAGTGCACTCCGGTGGCGTTCATCTGGCTGGTGCGCAGGGTGAGTTCCTCGACCCGGGAGAGTTCCAGGGGGGTGGCGCGGCTGATCCGCATCCGGATGTCGAGCGAGCGCAGGAAGTCCGCGTCGGGGCCGGTGAAGTCGGAGCGTTCGGCGTCCCGGCGGAAGGACGCCTGGTACATGGAGCGGCGGCGGGTCGAGTCGACGGTGACGGTGCCGGGGCTGAACTCCGGGAGGCCGGTCAGCAGGGTCGCCTGTTCGGCGGCGTAGGTGCGGACCTCCGGCAGTTCGTGGTTGACCTCGGCCCGTTCGAAGGGCTGGTCGTCGATGAAGGCGACGGTGCCCGGCGCGAAGTTCAGCCGGTCGGCTATCTCGCGGACCGACTTGGACTTCGGGCCCCAGCCGATGCGCGGGAGCACGAAGTACTCGGCGACGCCGAGCTGTTCCAGCTTCGCCCAGGCGTGGTCGTGGTCGTTCTTGCTGGCCACGGCCTGCAGGATGCCGCGCGCGTCCAGCTCGGTGATGATCCGCAGGACCTCCGGGGCGAGCCGGACCTCGTCCTCCTCGAGGAGGGTGCCCTGCCAGAGGGTGTTGTCCAGGTCCCAGACCAGGCATTTGACCGGTTGCTCGGCGGCGTTGTCCCGGTGCACGTCGTTCCCTTCTCTCGCTACGGCGGTCGCGGACCGCGACTCCTCGGCAGGGCGTACTCGGCTCGCGGCCGGCGACGACACGGGCCGGTTCACCCGGCGGCGGACATCACGTGCCGGGCCAGGATCAGTTCGCAGATCTCGTTGCTGCCCTCGATGATCTCCATGAGCTTGGCGTCGCGGTGCGCCCGGGCGACGACGTGTCCGTCCCGCGCCCCGGCCGACGCCAGTACCTGCAGGGCCCGTTCGGCCCCGCGGGCGGCGCCGGTGGCGGCGACGTGCTTGGCCAGGACGGCGGCGACCACCATCTCGGGGCTGCCCTCGTCCCACTGGGCGCTGGCGTGCTCACAGGCCCGGGTGGCGTGCTGTTCGGCGACGAACAGGTCGGCGAGGTGCCGGGCGACGAGCTGGTGGTCCGAGAGCCGGGTGCCGAACTGCTCCCGTCCGCCGGCGTGCCGCGCGGCGGCGGCCAGGCAGCCGCGCAGGATGCCCAGGGAGCCCCAGGCCACCGACATCCGGCCGTAGCTCAGGGCGGTGGTGACCAGCAGGGCGGGTGTGCGGTCGTGGCCCTGGAGCAGGGCGTCGGCCGGCAGCCGGACCCCGTCCAGGTGGATGTCGGCGTGTCCGGCCGCGCGGCAGCCGTGCGCGTCGGTGATGCGCTCGACGCGGACACCCGGGGTCGAGGCGGGCACCACCACGGCACCGGCGCCCCGCTCCGTGCGGCCGAAGACCACCAGCAGGTCCGCGTAGGCGGCGTTGGTCGCCCACACCTTGGCCCCGTCGACGACGATCTCGTCGCCGTCGGTGGTGATGCGGGTCCGCAGGGCGGACAGGTCGCTGCCGGCGCCGGTCTCGGTGAACGCCACGGCGGCCAGCTCACCGCCGGTCAACCGGGGCACCAGGACGGCCTGCTGGGCCGCTCCGGCGAGCCGGCGCAGGGTCCAGGCGGCCATGCCCTGCGAGGTCATGACGCTCCGCAGCGAGCTGCACAGGGCGCCGACGTGCGCGGTGAGTTCGCCGTTGCGCCGGCTGGTCCAGCCGAGGCCGCCGTGGACGGCGGGCGCCTGGGCGCACAGCAGGCCCCGGGAGCCGAGGTCGCGCAGCAGGCCGAGGGGCAGCTCGCCCGTCCGGTCCCAGTCGCCCGCCCGGTCGCCGACCAGGGCGGTGAACAGGTCCTCGGCCTCGGTGCCGTCGGCGTGGGGAATGTCAGCCACCTGTGTGCCCGGTCGCCTCGCCGGGCGCGGCCAGCCGTCCGACCAGCCGGACCATCGCGTCGACGGTGCGGAAGTTGTCGAGCATCAGGTCGGCGCCGCTGATGACGATGGAGTAGGTCTTCTCCAGGTGCACGACGAGCTGCATGGCGAACAGCGAGGACATCCCGCCGACGGCGAACAGGTCCTGGTCGCGCTCCCAGGTGGTCTTGGTGCGGTCCGTGAGGAAGGCGAGCAGTTCCTCGGCGACCTCGTCGGCTGCGGGGGTGGTGCCGGTGGGGTCCGGCCGGCCGGACGTCGTGGTCATCGCGTGGCCTCCTGGTAGTCGTAGAATCCCCGGCCGCTCTTGCGGCCGAGCAGGCCCTGCCGGACCTTGTCCAGCAGCAGTTCGCTCGGGCGGAGCGCCGGGTCGCCGGTCCGTTCGTGCATCACCCGCAGCGAGTCGGCCAGGTTGTCCAGGCCGATCAGGTCGGCCGTGGCCAGGGGTCCGGTGCGGTGGCCGATGCAGTCGCGCATCAGCGCGTCCACGGTCTCCGGGGTGGCCCGGCCCTCGTGCACCACCGCGATGGCGTCGTTCAGCATCCGGTGCAGCAGGCGGCTGGTGACGAAGCCGGCGCCGTCGCCGACGACGATGCCGCGGCGGCCCAGTCCGGCCAGCAGCTCCCGGGTCGCCCGAGCGGCCGCCTCCGAGCTGCGCGGGCCGAGGACCACCTCGACCGTGGGGATCACGTACGCGGGGTTCATGAAGTGCACGCCGACCAGGTCCTCGGGGCGGGGTACGGCGTCGGCCAGCTCGTCGATGGGGACGCCCGAGGTGTTGCTGACGAGCAGCGTCCCGGGGCGCGCCACGGACGCCAGGTCCGCCAGCACCTCGGCCTTCCTCTTGGGGTCCTCGGTGACGGCCTCGATCACGGCGGTCGCGCCGGCGACGGCGGCCGGCGTCTCCTCGACGGTCAGCTCGCCGGGCGGGCGGTCGTGGGGCAGTGCGCCCATCAGCCGGGCCGTACGCAGGTGCAGTGCGACCGCGTCGGCGGCGGACGCGCGCGCCTGCGGGGAGGTGTCGACGAGGGTGACCGGGTGCCCGTGTCCGACGGCGAGTGCCGCGATGGCCGTGCCCATGACGCCCGCGCCGAGTACGACGAGCGGGGAGTTTTCCTTGGAATCGGGCACGGATCCTCCAGAATCCCGGGGGCGGCGGCTGTGCGAAATGCTGTCCCGAATCGCTTCCGCGCTCCATCACCCGGCCGTGACTTTGTCACCTAGGAAGCGGGGCGGGGCCCGGCGGAGGCTATGTCATCTCGGCCTTGTCCGCCCCGGAGTTCCCTCCCTAAAGTGCGCCCGGTGAACGCACGGCGGAATTGGGTCCGCCGTCCGCCAAGGACCCGCGGTTCGAAGGACCTCGACGCATGAAGGGTTTCACGTGGCTCATATCGCATTCTTCATCCTTCCGGTTGCCGGGCATGTGAATCCGACCCTGGGCGTCGCCGAGGAACTGGTCGCGCGCGGCCACCGGGTGACGTTCGCGCTCTCCGAGGACCTGGCCGAGCGGGCCCGGCTGATCGGCGCCGAGGTGGTCACCTATCCGGTGGACCGGCAGCGGTTCCTGGACCAGATGGTGCCTCGCCAGGACGCGGACGAGTACACGGACGAGGACGAGTTCGTACGGGTCCTGGAGTGGCTGCTGGACATGACGGCGCAGACCATGGAACCGCTGGAGCGGCACTTCGCCGAGAACCGTCCCGACGTCGTCGTCAACGACCCGTCGTCGCTGTGGACGGGGCGGCTGCTGGCGGACCGGTGGGGCATCCCGGTCATCCGCAGCACGCCGACCTACGCCGCCAACGAACACTGGTCGCTGCATCCGCCGGTCGACTCGGCCGAGCCACCGGACGACCCCGAGCTGCACAAGCTGCTGGCGCGGATCGAGCGGCTGCTGGAGGAGCAGGGCGTCGAGCACGACCTGGCCGGCTTCACCGATGTCCTGCACGGCGGGCCGGCCCTGCTGTACATGCCCCGCTCCTTCCAGTACGCGGGCGAGACCTTCGACGAGCAGCACCACTTCGTCGGTCCCTGCCCGCCCCGCACCGCGTTCCACGGCGAGTGGAGTCCGGGGGACGAGGACGGCCGGCCGCTGGTGCTGGTGAGTCTCGGAACCCTGTACAACGACCGGCCGGACTTCTTCCGCACCTGTCTGGAGGCGTTCGGCGACGAGCCGTGGAACGTGCTCCTGGTGCTGGGCGGCGGGGTGCCGGCGGCCGACCTGGGCCCGCTGCCCGGCAACGTCCGGGTGACCGACTTCGTGTCGCTGCGCGATGTCCTGCCGCACACGGCGGTGGTGGTGAACCACGGGGGGATGAGCACCGCCATGGAGGTGTTCTCGCACGGTGTGCCGGTGGTGGCGATCCCGGTGATGCCCGAGCCCCGGGCCACCGCGCGGCGGATCGTCGAACTGGGCGTCGGTGACCAGCTGCTGAACTCGGAGCTGACGGCCGGGTCCCTGCGCGCCACGGTACGCCGGGTACTGGCGGACCCCGCGGTCCCAGGGAACCTGCGGAGGCTGCGCGAGCAGATCACGGCGGCCGGCGGGGCGCCCGCGGCGGCCGACGCGATCGAGGGACTGCTGCCCCGGGTGGGCTGAAGCGCCCGCGTCCGACACGCGTCCACCTACCGACCGGCGGGATCGCTCCATGCTCATCACCGAGACAGCAGTGCCCGACGTCTTCCGCATCGATCCGCAGCCGCTGCCGGACCACCGGGGCCGGTTCTACGAGGCGGTGCGCCGCGGCCCGCTGGAGGCCGCCGTCGGGCACGCGGTGGAGATACGGCAGGTCCACTGCACCGTCTCCGGGCGCAACGTGCTGCGCGGTCTCCACGCCACCAGCCTGCCGCCGGGCCAGGCCAAGATCCTCACCTGTGTGCGGGGGGCGGCGCTGACCATGGTGGTCGACATGCGGGTCGGGTCGCCGGGCTTCGGGCGGTACGAGGCGCTGCGGCAGGACGCCGGGGCGGGCACGGCGCTCTACCTGCCGGACGGCATCGGCCTGGGCTATGTGGCCCTCGCGGACGACACCTGCATGAACTACCTGTGCACCGAGGAGTACGTCCCGGGCATGGTCATCGACGTCGACGCGCTGGACCCCGAACTCGGCCTGCCCTGGGAACTGACCGGGAAACCCGTCCGCTCCGCCAGGGACGCGGCGGCGCCGTCCTTGCGGGCGGCCGCTTCCGCGGGAATTCTGCCCACGTACGAGGACTGCTTACGGGTGCGCAAGTCCGTGCCCGCCGCCGGTGATCGCACGGGAATCTGAACGCGATTTCCCGCAGCGCGGGGCGACTCGCCTCCGGCGGGCGGAAAGGGCCGCACCCAAAGGGTGCGGCCCTTTCTTCCTTCCGGTACCGCGGTTCGTCGTGAACGGTGAAAGCGGGCGGCCGATTTCGGCGGCCGTCCGTCCCGGGCACTCCTCCCCCGTCGCGACCGGCACGCCTGCCCGGCCGGCCGCGACGGGGCGGGGTCACACCGCCGTCGCCTCACCGAGGTCGCCGCGCGCGGAGGGCTGCGCGAGCCGCAGGGTGTGGGCGATGGACGCCAGCGTCACGTGCCGGTGCCAGCCCTGGAACGACCGTCCTTCGAAGTCGCGCATGCCCACGCCCACGCTCACCCGGTCGAAGTCGGCGTCGACCTGTTCGGTGAGCATCGCCAGCCGCAGCAGGGCGCCGCGGTCCCAGGACGTGAGGTCGGTCAGCCACAGGTCGGCCGGGCGCCGCCGGTTGCCCCGCCACACCCCCATCAGCACCAGGGTCCGCCTCGGGACCACGCCCGGCAGCACGACGGGGTGCGGGACGACGAGACTGAGGGAGCCCCGCCACTCCACGGGGCGGCTCAGCCGTTTCAGCTGCTCCATCAACTGCTGGGCCGAGGTGGTCCCCGTGTGGTGGTCCACCGGGCCGCGGCCGCTCGCCGAGGCCAGCCGGAGGTTCCCGCCCACCCGCACCATGAAGGGCAGGCCCGCGAGACCGAGCCCCCGCACCAGGCGTGGCAGCACGGCCGCGCGTGCGTCCATCACCACGGGGCGCGCCAAGGCGCGGTTGGCCTGGGCGGCTTCGGCCACCAGGCGGACGATGTTCTCCTCCTCCCCGGGTGTGCCCGGGTGCCGGGCAGCGCCCTCGCCGCTCCGGGCGCCGCCCAGCGTCAGGCGCCAGCTGACCGGGGCGGCCGTCTGGCCCGAGGCCAGCCACAGTCCGTGACTCTGCTGGCAGCTCACCACCCGGCCCAGGTCGGACACGAAGCGCCGGCTCACCCCGACGGAGCGCACACCCGCCTTGGAGACCACCATCGGCGCGATCACCCAGGCGTCGGGGGTCAGCCTGTCGTCCACGTAGCGGGCCAGCGCGGCCCGCACCTCACCCCAGTCCCAGGTCGATCCGGCGACGAAGTGGTGCAGGCTCTGCTCCGCCGCACCCTCTCCGACGAAGGCGGCCAGGTTCCGGGCGGTCTTGCGTCCCTGGGCGGTGAGCAGTCCGCGGATGTACTGCTCCCCCCTTCTGCGCTGGTCCGCGCGGCGGAGCGAACCGAGTAACTCCGCACATGCGTCGGAGACGAGCGAGTCGAAGGTGTGCCCCGCGGTGGGGCCCGAGGGGGGCGCCGCGCCGGCGGGTCGAAGCGTGCGTAAGGTCATAGGAGTCCTCGTGGGGGCCTCGTCATTGCTGCGAGTGGACTGCGACCAGCATCGCCAATGCACCCCGGCCTTCCCCAGGTACACCGGGCACACTCGTTCCGCTTCGCTCCCCGGGCGCCACGCCCCGCGCGCGGAGCACTCCCGCTCCTCGGCGTGGTGGGGGGAAGCCCACCGCACGCACCCCGGCAGGGGTGTCGGGGCACCACAACTCGCCACAGCCTGCAATCATTTGGCCACAGCTGGTGACGATCCCGTCATCGCGCGGCCTCCATGGATGACGGACCGTCAGAAAGACGTCACGCCGCGCACGCCCGTCGCCGCCCCGGCCCCACCCGGCCACCGCCCCTCCCTTTCGACCGTGTGGGCCGACGCCCCTCTTGACGGGCGCGCCTGCGTCGTGGGCGTCCCCGACGAGCGGTGGGGCGAGGCGGTCAAGGCCGTGGTCGTCCCGCACCCCGGCGGGGCCGCCGTGACCGCCGCCGAGCCGGCCGGCTACGAACGCGAGCGCGGCATCACCCCCGCGACCCGCCCCACCCGCGCCGACCTGGAACCGGTCACCACTGAGCGAACCCCGCCCCCCTCCCCTCGTGCGTCCGCACCTCCCGGCCGCCGTACTGGCGGGTCGGATGGCCGGTGACTCCGAGAACCTTCGGGTGGTCGTGCGCGGTCCCCGGGCCGGCCCGCGACCGTCCGACGCCGCCTCAGGCGGGTGAACAACACGATGGGGATCGGGAGCAGCACGATGATGACCGATGACGAGGCCGCCCTCGACGACCCCGTGGGCCGGTCACTCGGCGGCCGACACGCGCACCTCGCCCGCCGGCTCGGCCGGGCCGCCACCTACGTCGCGGACGTGGCGACCTTCTCCGCCGTGCCCGCCGACCCGAGCGCCGAGGCCTGGGCCGACCTCGCCGGGCTGCGCCGCCAACTGATCCTGGCCGACGCCGCCCGCCCCGACCGCGCCCTCGCCCCTTCCCTCACCGAGCCCGGGACCGACGCGGTCGAACTGGGCGCGGACGACGTGCCCGAGATGCTCGGCCCCGTCGCCCGGACCGAGCCGGGCCCCTTCCGGCCCCGCACCCACGAACCCGGCACCTACCTCGGTGTCCGGGCCGGCGGCACGCTGGTCGCCATGGCGGGAGAGCGCCTGCGACCCCCGGGCTGCTCGCCGCACGTCGCCGAGACCAACACCGGCGCGATCGCGCTGTACGAACGCCTGGGCTTCCGGACCCGCGGACCGGTGACCTTCCGAGGCTTTCGCACCCCTCCCCCGGCTTTCGCGTGAAGGTGGGACAAGACGCCACCTTCGCGACAGTGTTTAGGAAAAGTTAAGTAAAGAATTGGGCGGACGGATTGCCAAGGACGGCAACCCATTGACGCGCCCCGGCGCAGCGGCCACATTGGCGGCACATATCGAGTTCACCCCCAAGAGCTTGGACGCCCATGAGAGCAATTCGACATTCCGCCCGCCTCGCCGTGGCCTTCACGACCGTTGCCGCGACCCTCCTTCTCGGGCCGGCGACACAATCCGCCCAAGCATTTCCCCCGACCCCGAAGCAGACGGTACTGAACCACCTCCGCTCCCTTTCCGGAAATCACATCGTATCCGGACAGCACAACAAGGAACCCGCTTCCGCTCCGGGTCAGTACACCCAGCAGGTCAAGGACGTCACCGGGCAGTACCCCGGCCTGTGGGGCGGTGACCTGATGTTCGCCGCGGCGGACGTGGCCGGCCGCCAGCGCGTCGTCGACCAGGCCAGGACCGAGTGGGCGAACGGCTCCCTGGTCTCGCTCACCTGGCACGTCTGTCCGCCGACCGGCGGCAGCACCTGCGCGTTCGAGGGCGGCGTCAAGTCCAACCTGACCAACGCCCAGTTCGCGCAGGTCCTGACGCAGGGCAGTGCCCTGAACAACGCCTGGAAGCGGCGCCTCGACGAGGTCGTCCCCTACCTCCAGCAGCTGGAGAACGCGGGCGTCCCGGTCCTCTTCCGGCCGCTGCACGAGATGAACGAGGCCTGGAACTGGTGGGGGAACCGGCCCGGCGCGAACGGCAGCGCGCGCCTCTACCAGATCACCCGCGATTACCTCGCCGGGACGAAAGGGCTGGACAATCTGATCTGGGTCTGGAACGTCCAGGACAATCCGGCGGGAAACTGGAGCAGCTACTATCCGGGAGACCAGTACGTGGATGTCGTGTCGCTGGACGTCTGGTACAAGAACCACCCGAGTTCCGCCGACTACCAGCAGATGCGGAGTATCGCGGGAACAAAACCCATGGCGCTCGCGGAGCTGGGTAAAATGCCGACCGCCGCACTGCTGGACAGTCAGACGCGGTGGACATGGTTCATGATGTGGTCCGAGCATCTGCGCGGGAACAATTCCAACGCCGAAATTCAGGCGGCGTATTTCCACCCGCGTGTGCTGAACCAGGGCGAGGTCACCCTGCCCTGACCCTCCCCCGTGCCGGTCCCCGCACGGAGTCCGGCACGAGGCCGGTCAGCCGCCCCGCCCTGCGCGGGGCGGCTGCGCGCGGGCCACGTGCCGTCGGCGGGCCCGCCCCGCCCCCGGTCGCCGGGCACGGGCACCATGCGGCCGGGACGCCGCGACCGGCGCACACTGGAAGGCGTGACGGAGGCGGATCGGCAGCTCGTTCAGCGGCTGGAGCAGGCCATCAGGGACCTGCTGGAGCAACGGGCGGCCACGGCCTCCATCTGTCCGTCCGACGCCGCGCGCCGGGTCCACGAGGGTGACGACGACGGCTGGCGAGCCCTGATGGAGCCCGCCCGCCGGGCGGCCTGGCGTCTGGTGGCGGCCGGCGAGGTCGAGGTGAACGCAGGCCGGCCGACCCGTCACGGAGACCGAGGCCCGCGGGCCGGTACGCATCCGTCGGGCGGGTTCCTAGCGGCCCTGTCCGAAGGCGCGGACGCCCGGGGCGAGCGTCCGCGCGGGCCGGTGCCGGGAGGTCAGCGCCGCAGGGTGAGCACGCCCGGCCGCCACGGCAGCTGGTCGTAGGGCCCGCCCGCGGTCGGGGACTTGCCCTGGTAGAGGAACTGCAGGTTGCAGGGGTCGATGGTCATGGTCTGGTCGGGATTGTCGCGGACCAGGTCACCGTGGCTGATGTCGTTGGTCCAGGTGGCCCCGCTGTTGGCCCTGCCCGCGAAGGGGTTGCTCTCGCTCGCGGCCTGCGGGGTCCACGAGCCGCTCAGGCTGGAGGCCGTGAAGGAGCGGAAGTAGCGACCGTTCGCGCCCATCGCCTCGACGATCATGAGGTACTGGTTCTGGCCCTGGACCTTGTAGACCTGTACGCCCTCGAACAGGTTGGCCTTGGTGTCACTCATGATCGTCGTGTACGAGGAGCCGAAGTTGCCCGGGAAGTTCCCGATCGGCATGCTCGCGCGGTAGATCTTGCCGTTGTCCCCGGCGAAGAACAGGTACATGTTCTGTCCGTCGGCGATCAGGGTCTGGTCGATCGGGCCGGTGTCGGAGCCGGAGATGCTCCCGGTGAACAGCGGCTGCGGGGCGGACCAGCCGTTGGGGTTGGCGGGATCGCTGGACGTGCGGTAGACGAAGGGCGACGCACCCCACTGGTAGGCCAGCACCCAGATGTTCCTGGGCGCGAAGTAGAACAGGGTGGGTGCCACCGCGGCCTGGCTCATCCCCCTCTGGCCGGCCGACGCCATGTCCGGCCAGTTCGTGAAGGGGTCGAACATCATCGAGCCGTAGGACGACCCCGACACGTTCGACGCGTAGACCAGGCGCTTGCCGTTGTGGGTCACGGCGGTGAAGTCCTTGACCGCCGCCCATCCGTTCGCCGGCTGCGCCAGTACACCCGTCGAGGTCCACCGGTACGTCGACGGCAGGGGGCACACCCCGTCGGTCGGCGGCGTCGCGGTCAGACCGGACCACTTCTGGCCGGCGCCACCGCCGCACGTCCCGATCCGGACCGCCGTGCCGTTGGCCGTGCCGGCGCCCGCGACCTCCAGGCACAGCCCGGACTCCACGCCGACGACCGTGCCGTCCGGGTTCACCCGCCACTGCTGGTTCGCACCGCCGGAACAGCTCCAGATCTGCACCCGCGTCCCGGGCGCCGTGGAGTGACCCGGAACGTCCAGGCACTTGTCGCCGTACACGGTCAGCTGCCGGCTGTCCGTCAGCGTCCACTGCTGGTTGGCCCCGCCCCAGCAGTCGTACACCTGCACGTACGTGCCGTCGGTCCGGACGGCACCGGGCACATCGAGGCACCGGCCCGAACCGACACCGCGCAGGGCTCCGGTGGCGGCCGCCTGCGCCGGGGTGACGACGAGCAGCGCCGCCAGCACCGCGACGGCGGCGACCACGGCGGCGAGCAGCGCGGACGGGCGCCCGCGGGTGGGACTTACTCTGCGCATGGGGACTTCCTCTACCGTGAGGGGACGATGCGGAACGTTCGGAATATCGAACGAGAGCCGGAATATCGAGCAGGCTGAATGCTAGAGAGCCGAGGACGGGCGTCAACCCCTCTCGCACCTATCGCTTCAGGAAGCGAAACATTCAAGCCGGTGCCGCGACATAAGGTCCCCCGCTCGCCACCTCAAGCCCTCGGTAGAGCGCGAAAACTGAGGCACCCCTGGAGTCAGGGCGTCTCGAAAGTTTCGAAGAAGGAACAGAAACATTTTCTGCGTCGAGTATTGACGATGCTCGGTCAACACCCAATCCTGCGCTTCAGTCCTTCCGTGATTTCGACCTTGGAGGCACAGTGATGGGCTCCTACGCCCTCCCCAGACCCGGCATCCGCCGACAGATCCGCGGCCTGCTGCTGGCGGTGCTCGTCGGCATCCTCGGTGTCGCCACCGCGCTGGTCGCACCGTCGACCGCACAGGCCGCCGAGAGCACGCTCGGCGCCGCGGCGGCGCAGAGCGGCCGCTACTTCGGTACCGCCATCGCCTCGGGCAAGCTGAACGACTCGACGTACACGACGATCGCGAACCGTGAGTTCAACTCGGTGACGGCCGAGAACGAGATGAAGATCGACGCCACCGAACCGCAGCGGGGGCAGTTCAACTTCGCCGCCGCCGACCGCGTCTACAACTGGGCGGTGCAGAACGGCAAGCAGGTGCGCGGCCACACCCTGGCCTGGCACTCCCAGCAGCCCGGCTGGATGCAGAGCCTCAGCGGCAGCGCACTGCGCCAGGCGATGATCGACCACATCAACGGCGTGATGGCCCACTACAAGGGCAAGATCGCCCAGTGGGACGTCGTGAACGAGGCGTTCGCCGACGGCAGTTCGGGGGCCCGGCGGGACTCCAACCTGCAACGCTCCGGCAACGACTGGATCGAGGTCGCCTTCCGCACCGCACGCGCCGCCGACCCGGCGGCCAAGCTCTGCTACAACGACTACAACGTCGAGGACTGGACCTGGGCCAAGACCCAGGCGATGTACGCGATGGTCCGGGACTTCAAGCAGCGGGGCGTGCCGATCGACTGTGTCGGCTTCCAGGCGCACTTCAACAGCGGCAGCCCCTACAACGCCAACTTCCGTACCACCCTGCAGAACTTCGCGGCCCTCGGTGTCGACGTCGCCATCACCGAACTCGACATCCAGGGCGCGTCGGCCTCGACCTACGCCAACGTGACCAACGACTGCCTGGCCGTCCCGCGCTGCCTCGGCATCACCGTCTGGGGGGTGCGCGACACCGACTCCTGGCGAGCGGAGCAGACGCCGCTGCTGTTCAACGGCGACGGCAGCAAGAAGCCCGCCTACACCGCCGTCCTCAACGCACTCAACGGCGGCTCCACCACGCCCCCCACGGGCTCCGGGCAGATCAAGGGCGTCGGTTCCGGCCGCTGCCTGGACGCGCCCGGCACCACCGACGGCACACAGGTCCGCCTGTGGGACTGCAACAGCGGCACCGGCCAGCAATGGACCTACACCGACGCGGGCGAGCTGAGAATCCAGGGCAACAAGTGCCTGGACGCCGCCGGCACCGGCAACGGCGTGAAGGTGCAGGTCTACAGCTGCTGGGGCGGCGACAACCAGAAGTGGCGCCTCAACTCCGACGGATCCATCGTCGGCGTCCAGTCCGGCCGCTGCCTCGACGCCGTGGCGGCCGGCACCGCGAACGGCACCCTGATCCAGCTGTACTCCTGCTCGAACGGCAGCAACCAGCGCTGGACCCGCACCTGACGGGACCCGCCACGATGACGGCCTACGAGGCGGCTCCGCCCGCCCCACCGGGAGGACATGACTGACGACCCCGGGCCGCCGCCGTACCGGCGGCGGCCCTCGCCACGCGGCTCGTGCCTGGAGTGCGTGGCGATTCTGGAGCCTGCGGGCAAGGGGTCCTGATCAGGGCTCTTGGTGTCCGGGGCGGGTTGCTCGACCTGTCTTCCCGCGGTTCAACGGCGTCCGTGCCGACGCTGTCCCGCCGCCCGTCTCCGTGGCCGGCCCGTTCGTCGAGGAAGTCGTGCAGGACCAGGTTGACGTACCGGTCATCGCCGGGTGCCTGGGGTATGTTTCCCCGTTTCCTGAGCCCCGAGACAGCGGTCGTGAGGGAGGAACGCGGCCTCGCATAACACCAGGTCAGGAGCCGTTTTCTGCTCCGCCGGAGGGCCCTTCGTGCGCACGGAGCGTCAAACGGGCGTCACGCCCAGGGGCCGGCGTCCTGGTCGGTCGTTGCTGGGGATTTCATGACCCCTGCCAGTACAGCCAGCCGCTTGGCCTCCACGGCCCAGCGGCCAGACCGCCCGATGAGCGAAGTGGTCAGTTGTCGGTCTTCTTCTTCGAGCGCCGAGGGGCGGCGGCCTGGGTGGGGCGAGCGCCTGCCTCGATCTGCTGGGCGTACACGGCGTTCGTCACGAGCTCGCGCGCGTATGCGGCGTCCAGTCGGCCAGGGCGGAAGAGGATGCGGTACATGATCGGCGCCACGACACGGTCGATCAGCAGTTCCGTCTCGGGCACCGGCTCCCCCCGCTGCGCCGCACGGGCCAACACGACGTCGATCTGCTCTGCGGCATACGCCGAACACTGACCGGCATTGGTTCCGTCGGGGTCGCCGAGCAGGGCATCCCGGATGTAGGCGCGCCCGGGCGGCGAGGCCATCTCGTCGACGAACTGTTCCGCCCACGCGTCGAGATCGGCCCGCAGGCTTCCGAGATCGGCCGGATCCGTTTCCGGGCGCAGTCGTTCGACGGCCACGTCGGACAGGAGTTCCTGCAGGTCGCCCCAACGACGGTAGATCGTGGAGGGAGTCACGCCCGCCCGAGTGGCCACCATCGGGACCGTGAGCGCGTCGCGGCCCACCTCCCCTACGAGTTCACGTACCGCCGCATGGACGGACTCCTGTACGCGTGCGCTGCGCCCGCCGGGGCGGACCATGGGCTTGGGACTCATGCGATCCACCTTAATGCGATTTTGTTGCTTCTAGGCGGTGGCCGGCGTCGGCGACCCGCGGGGCTACGTGTCCGGGCGCCCGAGCACGGCGGACGCCCCCGCAGCGACGCGACCACATGCCGGCTGGAACGTCCGCCTCCCCTCAGGCAGCGAGGGGAGCAAGCCGCCCCGCGCCGGCCACCGACTCCTCGTAGACCCGGCCCACACGGAGCACCGTCGCGTCCTGGAAGGGGCGCGCCATCAGCTGCATACCGATCGGCAGTCCGGCGCGGTCGTGACCGACCGGCAGGGTGAGGGCCGGGACGCCGGTGATGTTCGCTGGGGCACAGAGGCGGACGTAGCTGTCCGACACGGCCTCGGTCGTGCCATCGGCCCACTCGACGGCTTCCTGCCCGGCCTCGGCGGCGGTCATCGGCACCGTCGGCGCGGCGAGGACGTCGATTCCGTCGAACATGCGAGCCCAGGCGTCTCGCATCATGGTGCGGGCCCGCTGGGCGCGGAGGTAGTCGCCCGCAGAGGTGAGTTCGCCGGCCTCCAGCAGGATGCGAACGTCCGCCGCGTACAGGTCGGGGGTGGCCCGCAGCGACCGCTCGTGGTAGGCGGTGGCCTCGGGCACCATCAGCCCCCACTGAACGGCCTGGACGTAACGCGCCATCGGGATCTCCACGTCGACGAGCTCCGCCCCCAGCTCCGCCAGCCGCTCGATCGCGCCGCGTACGGACTCCTCGACCTCGGGCGCGACCCGGTCGAAGTAGTGGTTCCGCGGCACGCCGACCTTCAGTCCTCGCAGGTCACCTCCCGGGAAGCGGTCCAGCATCGGGCCGGACACGCTCGCCGGGTCGCGCGGGTCGTGGCCGGCGGTCGCCGACAGCACCAGCGCGACGTCCTGGACGGTGCGGGTGAGAGGGCCCACGTGGTCCAGGGACCAGGACAGCGAGGTCACGCCTGTGCGTGGGACCAGGCCGTAGGTCGGCTTGAGGCCCACCACGCCGTTCAGGGCAGCGGGGACCCGGATGGAACCACCCGTGTCCGTGCCCATGGCGAACGTCGCCCCGCCGGCGGCGACGGCTACCGCCGAGCCGCCGCTCGACCCGCCCGCAACCCGGCTGTGGTCCCAGGCGTTGTTCGTCTGCGGAGTGGTCAGGCCGTAGGCGAACTCGTGCGTGTGCGTCTTGCCCAGGAGGACGGCCCCGGCGGCGCCGAGCCGTTCGGCCACCCGGCTGTCGCGTTCCGCCACGTGCCCTGCCCGGACGTGCGAGCTCGCCGTGGTGGGCATCCCCTCTGCGTCGATCAGATCCTTGAGCGCCATGGGGATGCCGTGCAGTGGCCCGCGCGGTCCGCTTCCGGAGATCTCCCGTTCGGCGCGGACCGCTGCGGCCAGGGCCGCGTCGGCGGCGACGGTGACGTAGGCGCCCAGCCGTCCTTCGACGGCGGCAATACGGGCGAGCACCGATTCGGTGAGTTCGACGGGGGACAGCTCCCGTGCGCGCACCGCACGGGAGGCTTCGGTCAGCGACAGCTCAAACGGTTGCATCGGCGTTCCCCTGTCCGGCTCGGTAGGAGGACGCGGGAGGGGTCTCGCCGAAGTCGAGCTCGCGCAACGTGCTGATCACGGAGTGGATGTAGTTGGCCGTCATGGCCACTCCTTCGTGTCGGCCGTCCCCGAGGGGGAGCCCCGCCCGCAGCGCCCCTCGGGCTGCCTCTTGGGGGGTGAGTTCGCTGGTCATGGCTTCCTTCCGGATCTGTACGGCGCGACGGGCCGGGGCTGGTACAGGACCTCCGACCACCGCAAAAGCGAATCGTTTGCTTTAGTCGATCGTAGAACCTAAGGTGGCTTAAAGCAAACCAATCGCTTTTAGCACTGGAGGGCCCTCATGCAGAGCGTCCCTGCGGGCCTCGCGCCGCCCCGCACCTCCCCATCCGGACGCCTGCCGTTCGCATTGCACGCCTCGATCCTGATCGCGCTGCTCGCCGCATCCAGCGCGCCGACCCCGCTGTACCCCCACTACCAGGCTCAGTGGCAGTTGTCGTCCCTCGACATCACCGTGGTCTTCAGCGCCTACGCCCTGGCGCTCCTGATCGCACTGCTGACGACCGGAACCCTTTCCGACCATGTCGGACGCCGCCCCGTGCTCCTGGGCGCGCTCGCGGTCCAGGTCGCCTCCATGGCACTGTTCGCGACGGCCGGCGGCCTGACCAACCTGATCGGCGCCCGCGTGCTGCAGGGCATCGCGACTGGCGCGGCGACCAGCGCAGCAGGTGCGGCTCTCCTCGACCTGGAAGACCCCGCCCGGCCGGGTCGCCCCGCTCTGGCCAACAGCATCGCGCCGGCGACGGGCATGGCGGCCGGCGTCCTGGCAGCCACCCTCATGGTGCGCTTCGCCCCCGTTCCGACGATCACGGTGTACGCGGCCCTGATCGTCGTGTTCGCCGCGCAGGCCATCGCCCTTGTCTCGACGCCCGAGACCGTCCGCCGCCGTCCCGGAGCACTGCGCTCGACGCGGCCCCACCTGGCGCTGCCGTCGGCGGCCGCCCACGCCCTCCTGCTCAACGGCGCCGGCGTCGTCGCCGTCTGGGCACTCGGCGGCTTCTACTCGTCCCTGGGACCGGGCTTCACACGGCTCATCTCTCCCGGCGGACCCGAATGCGCCGGCGGCATGGTCTTCTTCACCCTGACGGCCGTCGCCGCCCCGACGATGTACTTCACGCGCAGGATGCGTGCCGACGTCTCCGCTCTTCTCGGGAGCTGCGCGGTGATTCCGGCGGCCGTCCTGACCCTGGGTGCCCTCCATCTCGCCGGCCCCGTACTTCTCTTCGCCGCGGCGGCGCTGGCCGGGCTCGGCTTCGGAGCCGTCTCCCAGGGTGCGCTGCGCGCGGTCGTCGACTCGGTCCCGGCCCGGGAGAAGGGCGGCACGCTCGCCTCCTATCACGTACTCAGCTACCTGGCGATGAGTCTGCCCGCCATCGGCGCCGGCGCCCTCACCGCCGGTTTCGGGCTGCGTGCGGCAGCACTGGCCTATGCCGGCTGCGTGGCCGTACTGGCGACCGTCGCAGTCGCGACGCTGACCGCGTCGCTGCGCAGTCGACGCCGGGCACCGTCCCCGGACACCCACTCCCGCCCGGCAACGAGCAACTACACATCCGCCTCACCCGACACACCCGCTCCAGACATCTCCGTCCTCGCGACCCCTAACAGGTAAGGAAAGTCGCCGTGTTCACCTCATCGCAAACGACCAAGTCCATCACTCCCCCCGCCTCTTCCTGGACGGTGGGCAACCACACCGTACGACGCATCGACGAAGTGGTCCTGCCCGCCCGGACCGGTCCGTGGCTGCTGCCCGGGGCAACCACCGACCTCGTGAGCCGGACGCCCTGGCTGAGCCCCGAATTCGCCGACGAACAAGGCGTCCTGCGCCTGGCGAGTCACAGCTTCGCCGTCGAGGTGGACGGCATGCGGGTGCTGGTGGACACCGGCATCGGAAACGGGAAGCGGCGCGCCAACCCCGCCTGGCACAACCTGAACAGCGACTACGAAGCACGGCTACGGGCGGCGGGCTTCGCGCCGGAGAGCGTTGACGTCGTGGTCCTGACCCACCTCCACGCCGACCACGTGGGGTGGAACACGCGTGCCGAGGGCGACGCCTGGGTGCCCACCTTCCCGAACGCGCGCTATCTCACCTCACGCACCGAGTGGGACTACTGGGCGGGTGTCGACATGGAGGAGGCGCGTCGGCAGATGTTCCGGGACTCGGTCCATCCCGTCCGGGAAGCAGGTCTGTTCGACCTCATCGATGTCGCGGACGAGGGGACGGACGTCGCGCCGGGCATCCGCCTGCTGCCCACCCCCGGCCACACACCGGGACAGGTAGCGGTGGAACTGAGCAGCCGTGGCGAGACCGCATTGGTCACCGGTGACAGCATCCACCACCCGGTCCAGATGGCGCATCCGGAGCTCTGCAGCTGTGTGGACGTCGCTCCCGAACTCGCGGCCAGGACCCGGAACCAGGTGCTCGGCTCACTGGCCGGTACGTCAACTCTCCTGCTGGGGAGCCACTTCCCGCCGCCGACCGCCGGACACGTGCTACGCGAGGCCGGCGGGTACCGACTGGTCCCGGCGACCTCAGGGGTCACGCCCATCGGCGGCTGAAGCGGATCGGAGCACCCGGGACGTGCCGCGCCACCGAGGGCAACCTGCCGGCCCCACTCGCCCATCGCCGGCCGAGCAACGCGGCCCTGCTTCAGTCTCACGAATCGAGCGTCATTCGAGCGTCAACAATGACGAATGCACGTCGCCGAATCATTCGTACGACCCCCGCCACACCCTGCAACCGCAGGTCAGGCGAGTTTGAACAAGCGGTGGGTGCGCCCGACCCGCTGAACGGAGGAAAACAGGTCGAGCGACCCACCTGGGCCGCGCGACCGCAGGTCAGACGTCCTTTGCGCCCTTCTCAAGAATCGCCACGCACTCCACGTGATGCGTCATCGGAAACAGATCGAACACCCGCAACGTCCGCACCCGATACCCCCCGTCCCGGAAGTACCCCAGATCCCGCGCAAGCGCCGCCGGATCGCACGCCACGTACGCGATGCGCCGCGCGCCCAGGGACGAGAGGTGCTGGACCGTCTTCCGTCCCGCCCCCGCGCGCGGTGGGTCCAGGACGACGAGGTCCGCCTCGGAGATCCCCGTGCGGGGCAGGACCGCCTCGACCTTGCCCTGTTCGATGCGCACGCGGTCGAACGCGGCGAGGTTGTGCCGGGCGTCCTCGACGGCGCGCTTGCCGGACTCGATGCCGAGGACCGCGCCCTTGTCGCCCACGCGGTCGGCCAGGGCGCCGGCGAAGAGGCCGACGCCGCAGTAGAGGTCGAGGGCCATGTCGCCCTTGCGTGGGAGGAGACCCTGCATGACCGCCTTGACCAAGGTGTCGGCGGCCTGCGGGTGGACCTGCCAGAAGCCGCCGCTGCCCACCCGGTGGGTACGGTCGTCGGCGCGTTCGCGGACGAAGGCGCGGCCGTGGACGCGGTGGACTCCGCCGTCCTTCTCCTCGACCCGCATGACCGAGACGGGCTTGTCGAGTTCGACGAGCGGGAGGCGGGCGCCGGGCCGCGGCTCCAGGATCACCATGCGGTCCTGGGAGCCCGTCGCGGCGATCGCCTCGACCGACTCCATGCCGCTCCAGTCCCGCCGCTCGATGCCGAGCTCGCTGACGCCCTCGGCGGCGATCATGCAGTGGTCGATCGGCTGCACCTCGTGCGAGCGGTGCTTGCGCAGTCCCGCGCGCCCCTCGTCGTCCACGGCGTACTGCACGCGCGTGCGCCACGACGGGACCTGGCCGGCGGGCACCTTGTCGCCCTCGGCCGGCATCACCGTGCCGTCCCAGCCGGCCTCCTCGGGCGTGAGGCCCGCGAGGCGCTTCAGCTGCTCGGCGACCACCTCGCCCTTGAGGCGGCGCTGCGCCCCCGGCTTCGCGTGCTGCCAGTCGCAGCCGCCGCAACGGCCGGGGCCCGCGAAGGGGCAGGGTGCCTCGATGCGGTCCTTGGACGCGTCCAGGATCTCGACGGCGTCGGCGCGCAGGAAGCGGGCCCCCTCCTCGCCCTCGGTGACCCGGGCCACGACGCGCTCGCCGGGCAGCGCGTGCCGGACGAACAGCACCTGTCCCTCGGAGGTGCGGGCGATGCAGTGGCCGCCGTGGGCGACGGGGCCGATCTCGACCTCGTACTCCTCCCCCACCAGCGAGGCCGCCCGGGACTCCTCGTGGGACCCCACCCGGGACTCCGCCTGCGACTTCTTCGGTTCTGCCTGCATGGCGGGGTGACTCCAGAGAACGGTGACGACGGGGGACGGACGCCGGAGGGCGAGCGTCGAAGGACAACAGCCGTCCAGTCTACTTCGACGAGGAGCTGTCCCTCGCCCGGTCGTGGTGGGCCGGGCCGCGCCGGACCGCGCCGGGGGCGTTCCAGTCCTGCCGTTTGCGGGCCCGGCGCTTGGCGGCCTCGGAGGACTGGAGCTGGTAGGGCACGGAGGTGACCATGACGCCCGGCGTGAAGAGCAGGCGGCCCTTGAGGCGCAGGGCGCTCTGGTTGTGCAGCAGGTGCTCGTACCAGTGGCCGACCACGTACTCGGGAATGATCACCGAGACCGCGTCGCGCGGGGACTCCTTGCGCAGGCTCTTGACGTACTCGATGACCGGACGGGTGATCTCGCGGTACGGGGAGTCCAGGACCTTGAGCGGTACGGCGATCCCGCGCCGCTCCCACTCCTCGCGCAGTGCCTTCGTCTCCTGCGGGTCGACGTTGACGCTGAGCGCCTCCAGGGAGTCGGAGCGCATGAGCTTGGCGTAGGCGAGGGCGCGCAGGGTGGGGCGGTGGATCTTGGAGATCAGGACGACGGAGTGCACCCGGGAGGGGCGCACCATGTCGTCGCTCTGGGCCTCCTCGGGGTCCTCCGGGGCCGCGATCTCCTCGGCGACGCGGTCGTAGTGCTTGCGGATCGCCGTCATCGTCGCGAAGAAGATGCACATGCCGAGCAGGGCGACCCAGGCGCCGTGGGTGAACTTCGTGGCCAGCACGACGACCAGCACCAGGCCGGTGAAGAAGGCACCGAAGGCGTTGATCGCGCGGGAGCGGTGCATGTGGCGGCGCTTGGCATGGTCACGCTCGGTGGCCAGGTGGCGGTTCCAGTGCCGGACCATGCCGATCTGGCTGAGCGTGAAGGAGACGAAGACGCCGACGATGTAGAGCTGGATCAGGCGCGTGGAGTCGGCGCCGTAGATGAAGACGAGGAGCATGGCCGCGCCGGCGAGGAGCACGATGCCGTTCGAGAAGGCCAGGCGGTCGCCACGGGTGTGCAGCTGGCGCGGCAGGTAGCGGTCCTGGGCGAGGATCGAGCCGAGCAGCGGGAAGCCGTTGTAGGCGGTGTTCGCGGCGAGGAAGAGGACCAGGGCGGTGGCCGCGGCCAGGACGATGAACAGGAAGCTGCCCTCGCCGAACACGGCCTCGGCGACCTGCGAGATCACCGGGTGCTGGACGTAGTCCGCGCCGAGCGGGACGCCGTCGTGGAAGAGGTCCTTGGCGGGGTTCTCGGACATGCGGACGTCGGTGGCGGACGCCAGCGCGATGATGCCGCAGAACATGGTGACGGCGAGCAGGCCCATCAGCGCCAGGGTGTTGCCCGCGTTCTTCGACTTGGGCTTGCGGAAGGCCGGGACGCCGTTGGAGATCGCCTCGACGCCGGTGAGCGCGGCACAGCCGGAGGAGAAGGCCCGCAGGAGGAGGAAGACCAGCGCGAAGCCGGCCAGTCCGCCGTGCTCGGGCTTGATCTCGTAGTCCGCCGTCGGCGCGCGCATGGTGTCGTCCAGCACGAACCCGCGGAACGCGCCCCACGCGATCATGATGAAGACGCCCGTGACGAAGACGTACGTCGGGATCGCGAACAGACTGCCCGACTCCTTGACCCCGCGCAGGTTCATCAGCGTCAGCAGCAGGATGACGCCGACCGCGCAGAGGACCTTGTGCTCCACGACGAAGGGGATCGCGGAGCCGAGGTTCTCGATGCCGGAGGAGATGGAGACGGCGACGGTCAGGACGTAGTCGACCAGCAGGGCGCTGGCCACCGTCAGGCCGGCCTTGGGGCCGAGGTTGGTGTTCGCCACCTCGTAGTCGCCGCCGCCGCTGGGATAGGCGTGCACGTTCTGCCGGTAGGAGGCGACCACGGTGAACATCAGCACGACGACCGCGACGGCGATCCAGGGGCTGAAGTGGTACGCCGACACGCCCGCGATGGACAGGACCAGCAGCACCTCGCCGGGCGCGTACGCCACGGAGGAGAGCGGGTCGGAGGCGAAGACGGGGAGGGCGATGCGCTTCGGCAGGAGCGTTTCCCCCAGCCGGTCGCTGCGCAGTGCGCGCCCGATCAGAATCCGTTTGGGCACGTCGGTCAGTTTGGACACAACAGAGGATCGTAAGCGTTCGAACGAGCGCCCGCCCACCCGCCACCCCCGATCGCTCCACCGTCTGCCCTACGGGTGAATTCGAGGGCGGTGCGGCTGCGGATTCCGTAGGTTGCGAGGTCTGCGTGTCTATATGGCTGCCTATATGACAAACATCGCCCGATTGCCGTCGAGTGCGCGGCCGTTGCCGCGTCCGGGAGGTCCCATGCACCTGAGCGCAGAGCTGATCGGCGGCGCCGCGACGCTCGTCGGCCTCGGATTCCTGACCGTTGCGAGCATCCGCAGCATCGGCCGACGGGGGTCGTCCGCCGGGGGCTGAGACGGTCCTGCGGGCTCCGGAGGCTTGGCACTACGTTGGGTGCCTACGTGTGGTGGGTGCGGGCAGGAGACCCGGTTGTCCCGGGCGGGGCTCCGGCTTCCCGGACGGGGGGATCCGGCTTCCCGGGCCCCGAGAGGGTCCGGTGTCGCCGCCCACCGGCATGATGTTCCCCTGCGGCCCGCACACCGGCCGCGACGTGTCGCCAGGCGAGCCGAAAGAGAGACATGAGCAGGACATCCACAGAGGCCGGCGGGCGCCCCGCAGGAAGCGGGGTGTGAGGCGATGCACATCGTCATCATGGGCTGCGGACGCGTGGGCTCCGCCCTGGCGCAGACCCTGGAGCAGCAGGGGCACACGGTCGCCGTGATCGACCAGGACCCGACCGCGTTCCGCCGTCTCGGTTCCACGTTCGGCGGTCGGCGGGTCACCGGTATCGGCTTCGACCAGGACACCCTGCGCGAGGCCGGCATCGAGGAGGCCGGTGCCTTCGCGGCCGTCTCCAGCGGCGACAACTCGAACATCATCGCCGCCCGCGTGGCCCGCGAGATGTTCGGCGTGGAGAACGTCGCCGCCCGCATCTACGACCCCCGCCGCGCCGAGGTCTACCAGCGCCTGGGCATTCCGACCGTCGCCACCGTGCGCTGGACGGCCGACCAGATGCTGCGGCGGCTGCTGCCCTCGGGCGCCGAGCCGCTGTGGCGCGACCCCACCGGCGGCGTCCAGCTCGCCGAGGTGCACACCTCCACGTCCTGGGTCGGCCACCGGATCAGCCGGCTCCAGGAGGAGACCGGGGTGCGGGTGGCGTTCCTCACCCGGCTCGGGGAGGCCATCGTGCCCACCTCGCAGACCGTGTTGCAGGAGGGGGACCTGGTGCACGTGATGATGCGCACCGACGAGGTCCACAAGGTCGAGGCGGCGTTCGCCAAGGGTCCCGAAGAGGAGGGCGGTCACTGATGAGGGTCGCCATTGCCGGAGCCGGTGCGGTCGGCCGTTCGATCGCGGGCGAGCTGCTGGAGAACGGCCACGAGGTGCTGCTCATCGACAAGGCGCCGACCGCGATCTCGGTCGAGCGCGTGCCGATGGCGGAGTGGCTGCTCGCCGACGCGTGCGAGATCACGTCCCTGGACGAGGCGGCGCTCCAGCGCTGCAACGTCGTCATCGCCGCGACGGGCGACGACAAGGTCAACCTCGTCGTCTCCCTGCTGGCCAAGACGGAGTACGGCGTTCCGCGGGTCGTCGCCCGGGTGAACAACCCGAAGAACGAGTGGCTCTTCAACGAGTCCTGGGGCGTGGACGTCGCCGTCTCCACCCCGCGGCTGATGTCGGCCCTGGTCGAGGAGGCGGTGAGCGTCGGCGATCTGGTCCGGCTGCTGCGCTTCAGCCACGGCGACGCCAACCTGGTGGAGCTGACGCTGCCGGAGGAGTCGGCGCTGGCCGGCACCCAGGTCGGCGACGTCGAGTGGCCCGAGGACACCTCACTGGTCACGATCATCCGCGGCACCCGGGTCCTCACCCCGTCGCGGGAGGACTCGCTGGAGGCGGGCGACGAGCTGCTGTTCGTGGCGGCACAGGCCCGTGAGGAGCAGCTGGAGGACCTGCTGTCGGCACGGCGGACCGACACCGCGCGCTGAGCCGGGGCGGGACCCGCGGTGCGCCGCGGGGACGCCGGGCGGTACGACGGTGGGGGCGCCCGGAGATCTCCGGGCGCCCCCACCGTCGTACGACGTCGGCGTGACGAGCTGGCGGCCTTCGCCCCCCGTCGCCGGCGTGGCGAGCGGGCAGCCTTTCGCTCCCGCCCGCCCTCGGCGCGGTCAGCCCTTGCGGTGCCTGCCGCTCTGCGCGGGGTCCACGGCGTCGCCGCCCAGTGCCTCACGCTCGGCCTTCGCCCGCTCCTCGCGTTCCTTCTCGGCCTGCTCCGCCGCCTCCATCTCCGCGAACACGTCGATGGGCGCCGGCGCCTTGGCCAGGAAGACCCAGGTCAGCCAGACGGCGAGCAGGAACGGCGGGATCTTCAGGGTGACCAGCACCCAGCCGAGCTGCTCGGTGTCCGCCCACCAGTACAGCGGGAAGAGGATCGCGCTCTTGGCGAGCAGGATCAGGCCCCAGGCGTAGCTGGCCTTCGTGTACGCCTTCTTGCGGCCCGGGTTACGGGTGCGCCAGGAGAGGTTCTCCTTGAAGACCGGGCCGAGGATCAGGCCGATCAGCGGGACACCGGCCAGCGAGGTCACGATGTAGGCCAGGGCCAGGCCCAGCGTGTAGAGCATGCCGGGCAGGTAGAAGTTCTTGGCGTTGTCGGTCATCATCGCGAAGACCACGCCGAAGGCGACGCCGAAGACCCCGCTGAAGGCGTGCTTGACGGTGTCCTTCATCACCAGCCGGACCACGACCAGCACCAGGGACACGGCGAGCGCGGCGATCGCCGACATGTGCAGGTCGTTGTTGAGCGTGAAGATCGTGACGAAGAGCAGACCCGGCAGGACCGTCTCGATCATGCCCCGCACGCCGCCGAACGCTTCGAACAGCGCGGCCTCCGTCACCGCCCGGGCGTCGTCCGCTTCCGTCTGTTCGGTCGGCTTGTCGAGCGACGTCACCGGCTACTCCCGTCCGAGGGGTCTCAGTTCGTACTTCGGGTTGAAGAGCACCCGGCGGCCCCGGCTCATCGAGATCCGGCCCGATGCGATGAGCTTGCGCCCCGGCTCTATGCCCACGATGGAGCGTCTGCCCAGCCACACCACGTCCAGGGCGGCGGAACCGTCGAACAGCTCGGCCTCCAGGGCGGGGACGCCCGCACGGGGACGCAGGGTGACCGTGCGCAAGGTACCAGTAACCGAGACGATCTGCCGGTCCTGGCAGTCGCAGATACGGGTGCAGCCGGCGGTGTCTGCGTCCTCGCGCAGTTCCTCGGACTCCAGGTCCTCCTGGGACGAGGAGAGCCGGTCGAACATGCGCCGGAACCGGCCCACCGGCTTGTCGGAACGCGGAGCAGCACTCATATCTAGAGCGTACCGGGGGTCGCCGACAGGCAGACACCCTCTCCGGGCCGGTATCGCGAGGCTCACTTCTCGAAGCGGTACCCCATGCCCGGCTCGGTGATGAAGTGCCGCGGATGCGCCGGGTCCGCTTCCAGCTTGCGGCGCAGCTGCGCCATGTAGACGCGCAGGTAGTTCGTCTCGGTCCCGTACGACGGCCCCCACACCTCCTGGAGGAGCTGCTTCTGGCTGACCAGGCGCCCGGAGTTGCGCACCAGCACCTCCAGGAGGTGCCACTCGGTGGGGGTGAGCCGTACGTCCTTCCCGGCCCGGTGCACCTTCTTGGCGGCCAGGTCCACGGTGAACTCCTCGGTGTCCACGACCACGTCGCCCGCGTCGCCCGGGATGGGCTCGGCCCGGCGGACGGCGGCCCGCAGCCGGGCCAGCAGTTCGTCCATGCCGAAGGGCTTGGTGACGTAGTCGTCGGCACCCGCGTCCAGCGCCTCGACCTTCTCGTCGGAGGCGTGCCGGGCGGACAGCACCAGGATGGGCACCCGGGTCCAGCCGCGCAGGCCCCTGATCACCTCGACGCCGTCCATGTCGGGCAGGCCGAGGTCCAGCACCACCACGTCGGGCTGGCGGGCGGCGGCGAGCCGGAGGGCGGTGGCACCGTCGTGGGCGGCGTCGACCTCGTAGTGCCGGGCCTTGAGGTTGATCACGAGGGCACGCACGATCTGCGGTTCGTCGTCGATCACGAGCACCCTGGTCATCGGGCGGCCTGCCTTTCCGCGGTCGTGGACCGCGTTGCCTCAAAGAGCGCTGTCGCGGCGGGGGAGGAGCCCGCCGCGCGGAGGGTGAGCACCATGGTGAGGCCGCCGCCGGGGGTGTCCTCGGCGTTGAGGGTGCCGCCCATCGCCTCGGCGAAGCCCCTGGCCACCGCCAGGCCGAGACCGACCCCGGCGCCGCGCGGTGCGTCGCCGTACCGCTGGAAGGGCTCGAAGATGCGGTCCTTGGCCTCGTCCGGCACGCCCGGCCCCCGGTCGACGACCCGTACCTCGACCCGGTCCGCGAGGGCGCTGGCGGCGACCAGGACGGTGCGGCCGGCGGGGCTGTACTTGACGGCGTTCTCCACCAGGTTGGCCATCGACCGCTCCAGCAGCCCGGCGTCCACGGCGACCATCGGCAGGGTCTCGGGGATGTCCAGCTCGGCGCTCCCCTCGGGCACCCCGCCGAGCGCCATCGGCACCACCTCGTCGACGTCGATCTCCCGGATCAGCGGCGTGACCGTGCCGGTCTGCAGGCGGGACATGTCGAGCAGGTTGCCCACGAGGTTGTCGAGGCGGTCGGCGCCCTCCTCGATGCCCTCCAGCAGCTCCCCCTGGTCCTCCTCGGACCAGGCGACGTCGTCGGACCTGAGGCTGGTGACCGCCGCCTTGATGCCGGCGAGCGGGGTACGGAGGTCGTGGCTGACGGCGGCCAGCAGCGCCGTACGGATGCGGTTGCCCTCGGCGAGGGCGCGGGACCGGTCGGCCTCCTCGCGCAGGCGCCGCCGGTCCAGCACGACGGCGGCCTGGGCGGCGAAGGCGGCCAGCACCCGCCGGTCCTCGGCGGGCAGGACCCGGCCGGTCAGCGCGAGGGCCATGTGGTCCCCGACCGGCATGTCCACGTCCGCGTCCTCGGGTCGTCGCACCGCGGGGCCTGTCCCGGCCCGGCCCGCGCAGGTCCAGGGCGCCACGTCGTCCTCCCGTTCCAGCAGGGCGGCCGACTCCATGCCGAACGTCTCGCGGACCCGCTCCAGCAGCGTCTCCAGGCTGGTCTCGCCGCGCAGCACGTCGCCGGCGAGGAAGGAGAGGATCTCGGACTCGGCGCGCAGCCGGGCCGCCTGGTGGGTGCGGCGGGCCGCGACGTCGACGACGGAGGCCACGGAGAGCGCGACGCCCACGAATATGGCCAGCGCCAGCATGTTCCGGGGATCGGCGATGGTGATCCGGTCGACCGGGGGCGTGAAGAACCAGTTCAGCAGCAGCGATCCGACGGCGGCCGAGGCGAGCGCCGGGTACAGCCCGCCGAGCAGGGCCGCGGCCACGGTGAGCGCCAGGTAGAGCAGCACGTCGTTGGCGAGCCCGAGGTGGACGGAGTTCAGCAGCAGCGTCAGCAGCACCGGCCCGCCGAGGCCCGCGAACCAGCCCCAGACGATCCGGGAGCGGCCGAGCCGCGCTCCGTGGGCCACCGGCAGTCCGCGGCCCTTGGCGACCTCCTCGTGGGTCACGATGTGGACGTCCAGGTCGGGGCCGGACTCGCGGGCGACCGTGGCGCCGACGCCGGGCCCGAGGACGTACTGCCAGGCCTTGCGGCGTGAGGAGCCGAGGACGATCTGGGTGGCGTTGACGCCGCGCGCGAAGTCGAGGAGGGCGGCCGGCACGTCCTCGCCCAGCACGTGGTGGAAGGTGCCGCCGAGGTCCTCGACCAGGGTGCGCTGGACCGCGAGCTCCTTCGGGGAGGCCGAGGTCAGCCCGTCGCTGCGGGCCACGTACACGGCCAGCACCTCGCCGCCGGCGCCCTTCTCGGCGAGGCGCGCGGCCCGCCGTATCAGGGTGCGGCCCTCGGGCCCGCCGGTCAGGCCGACGACGATGCGCTCGCGCGAGCCCCATATCTTCGAGACGCGGTGCTCGCTGCGGTACTGCTGGAGGTACTCGTCGACGCGGTCGGCGACCCAGAGCAGCGCGAGCTCCCGCAGGGCGGTGAGGTTGCCGGGGCGGAAGTAGTTGGACAGGGCCGCGTCGACCTTGTCCGGCTGGTAGATGTTGCCGTGGGCCATGCGCCGGCGCAGCGCCTGGGGCGACATGTCGACCAGCTCTATCTGGTCCGCCCGTCGCACCACCTCGTCCGGCACGGTCTCCTGCTGCCGCACCCCCGTGATCGACTCCACCACGTCACCGAGTGACTCCAGGTGCTGGATGTTGACGGTCGAGATCACGTCGATCCCGGCGGCCAGCAGTTCCTCCACGTCCTGCCAGCGCTTGGTGTTGCGGGCACCGGGGACGTTGCTGTGGGCGAGTTCGTCCACCAGCGCCACGCGGGGGGCCCTGGCCAGCACCGCGTCCAGGTCCAGCTCGGTGAAGACCGCACCGCGGTGCGTCAGCTCCCGGCGCGGCACCTGCTCCAAACCGTGCAGCAGGACCTCGGTGCGCGACCTGCCGTGGTGCTCCACGAAGGCCACGACGCAGTCGGTGCCCCGCTCCAGGCGGCGGTGGGCCTCCGACAGCATGGCGTAGGTCTTGCCGACGCCCGGCGCCGCGCCGAGGTAGATCCGAAGCTTGCCGCGTCCCATGGCCTCATTGTCTTCCGCTCGGCGCCCCGTGCGCAGCGTCGACCCTACGACCCGCAATCGCGACATATCGGGGCGGGGTGCTGATGCCGGTCGTCCTTGACGCAACCCTGACGCCTCCGAGGCCACGACCGCGACGTGGCCTGGGCGACCGGCTCACCACGCGGCACCGCACGGGACGGAGGATCCTCGTACGGCGGCGCGCCGTGCCCCTACGGCAGGAGGGCCGCGCCCCGTGCGGGGCGCGGCCCTCCTGCGCGCGCGTGCGTCGCGCGCGTACGGAACCCTTACGGAGTCCTTGCCTAACGGACCTCGGTGATCTCCGGTCCGCGCTGGAGCTGGCCCATTCCGCCGGAGAAGCGGGAGCCCTCCTCCTGCTGGACACCCTCGGGGACCATCTGCGCGTCGTTCGGCAGCTTGAGGACGATGGGGTCGCGGGGGGCCATCGGGCCGTCGCCGCGGACCACGACCGTGTCCCGGAAGATCTGCTCCAGCAGGCCGGCGGCCTGCGGCTGCACCGCGCCCTGGCCCGAGATCACTCCGCGCAGGAACCAGCGGGGGCCGTCCACACCGACGAACCGCACGACCTGGAAACCGCCCGTGCCGTCCGGCAGCTGCACCGGCACCTGGGCCCGCAGCTCCCAGCCCAGCGGGCCTTCGACCTCGTCGACGATGCCGCCCTGCGCCGTGATGCCGGAGCCGATCTCCTCGCGCACCTCGCCCCAGATACCCTCGCGCTTGGGAGCGGCGAAGCCCTGGAGCTGGATGGCGCTGTCGCGCAGCACGACGGTCGCGGCGACGATCGCGTCGCCCGCGACCTCCACCCGCAACTCCATGCCGTCGACTCCGGGGACGAACAGACCGCCCAGGTCCACCCGGCCCTCGGCCGGGTCGCGGACCTCGGTGCTGTCCCAGGGCCCGTCGGGCCGCGGTTCGGGCTCGAGCCGCACGCGCTCGCGCTCTTCGTCCGCCTCGGTGTCGACGCTGTCGACGACCTGCTCGGCCTCGCCGGCCGCGCCCTCGGCGGCATCCCTCTTCTTGCGACGTCCGAACACGTCACTGTCCTTCCCGGTCGGATACGACCGAAGCGTATCGATTCCCACCCGTCGGGCCGCCGTCGGCGACCTGACCGCTTGTGCCGCTTGCACGGTCCAACCCGGCGTGGCCGCCGGTGGACCCGAAGCCCCCCTCGGCCCGCGCCGAGTCGGGAAGCTCCGCAACCTGGCGGAAGCGGACCCTCTCGACTGGCTGGACGACCAGTTGGGCAATCCGGTCGAAGCGCTCGAACCGCACCGTCTCGCGCGGGTCGAGATTCACCACGATCACCTTGATCTCCCCACGGTACCCGGCATCAATCGTCCCCGGGGCATTCACGAGGGCGACACCGCAGCGGGCGGCCAGACCGGAACGTGGGTGCACGAAGGCCGCGTACCCCTCCGGGAGCGCCACAGACACACCCGTCGGCAGTACGGCCCGTTCACCGGGCGCGAGTTCGCAGTCCTCGGTGGTGCGCAGATCCGCCCCCGCGTCGCCGGGCTGCGCGTACGTCGGAAGCGGGACGTCGGGGTCGACGCGGCGGATCAGGACGTCGAGTTCCGGCCTGGGCCCCCGGCTCACGGGTTCACCTCGAAGGCGCGGGCTCGGCGGAGCTGGTCGGGGTCGTCCATGGCGGCGCGGATCTCCTCCTCGCGGCCGTGGCTCACGAAGTGGTCGACCTTGACCTCGATGAAGAGCGCGTCGGCGCGCACGGCCACGGGCCCGCCGGGGCCGCCGATCCGTCCGGTGGCGGTGGAGTAGATCTTCCGGCCGGCCACGGCCGTCACCTCGGCCTCCAGGTACAGCGTCGTGTCGACGGGGACCGGCCGCAGGAAGTCGGTCTCCAGCCGCCCGGTCACCGCGATGGTGCGCAGCAGCCAGTTCAGCGAGCCGAGGGTCTCGTCCAGGGCGGTGGCCAGCACACCGCCGTGCGCCAGGCCGGGGGCGCCCTGGTGGGCGGGCTGCACGGTGAACTCGGCGGTGATCGACACCCCTTCTCCGGCCCGCGCCTGGAGGTGCAGTCCGTGGGGCTGGTCGCCGCCGCAGCCGAAGCACTGGCCGTAGTGCGCGCCGAGCAGCTCGCCGGGGGCGGGCGCGTCGGGGTGCCGTTCGGGTTTCACGGCGTCGGCGGGGGGCTGAAGACCCGGGGAAGTACCACTCACAGGCGCAGACCTTACCCGCGCGTCGGCCGATCACCGATACCGTGCCAAGCTTGGTTCATGCAGCCCTCCCCCGCCCCGTACGAAGAACGCCTCACCGCGCCCCGCTCCTGGTGGCTGGTCTCCTTCCTGGTGGGGCTCTCCTTCGCCCTGATCCTGCTGCCCTTCGGCACGCTGCCGATGCTGGGCGGCCTGGCCGGCGGGACTGCCGTGGCGGCGGTGGCGGCCAGCTCCTACGGTGCGGTCCGCATCCGCGTCGTGGGCGACTCGCTCATCGCGGGCGAGGCGAAGGTGCCGGTCTCGGCGCTGGGCGAGGCGGAGATCCTCGACCCGGAGGAGGCCCGCGCCTGGCGGACGTACAAGGCCGACACCCGCGCCTTCCTGCTGCTGCGCGCGTACATCCCGAGGGCCGTGCGCGTGATGGTCACGGACCCGCAGGACCCGACTCCGTACCTGTACCTGTCGACCCGCGAGCCGGAGCGGCTGGTGGAGGCGCTGGCGGCGGCCAGGGCCTCGGCGTAGCGACCGCGTACGGGGTCAGTGCCCGCTGCCCCCGCCGGGGCGGTGGCCGGGGCCCAGTTCTCTCGCCAGGGCGCCCATGTCCAGCGCGTCCTGCGGTCCGTCCAGAGCCGGAAGGTCGTCGAGGGCGCTCCACGGAACCTGCTTCTTGCGCAGGTCCGCCCGGATTCTGGCGGCCAGCTTTCTGGTGTCGCGGCGGTTCATGACGGCTCCCACGGCCGCGCCCACCATGAACGGCATCAGGTTCGGCAGGTCGCGCACCATCCGCTTCATGATCTGCTGACGCAGCTGGCGCTTCATGTGGCTGTTCATGGCCGAACCGAGGCTCGCCGGCTTCGACACGTCGACGCCGCGCTCGTCCGACCAGGAGTTGAGGTACGCGGTGCTCCGCTGCGCGAGGCCGCCGGGCGGGCGTACCCCGTAGACCTCGTGGAGTTCGGCGATCAGCTTGAGTTCGATCGCCGCGACGCCGGTGATCTCGGCGGCCAGCTCGGCGGGCATCGCGGGCGGTACGGGCATCATCGCCGCGGCGCCGATCCCCGCTCCCACGGTCGCCGTGCCCTTGGCCGCGCCGGCCACCAGCCGGTCGGCGAGCTCCTCGGGGCCGAGGCCCGGGAAGTGCTTGCGGAGTGTCGCCAGGTCCCGCACGGGCACGCGCGGGGCCAGGTCGATGATCCGGTCGGCGAGGTGCGCCAGGGCGGCCCTGGCGCGCCGGCCGCCGTTGCGGACGCCCTCTCCGGCCTTGTGCCGGAACGCCGCTGCCCGGCGCCGGGCAGCGGGTGCCGGCGTCTCCGTGGTCGCCGGGAGGTCAGCCCGGCCGGCCACGGATTCGAGCGAGGCCGTCCCGCTGCCGGTCGGGCCCCGCTCGTCGTCACGCGCGCTGTACGGACCGTCCACCGGTCCTTGGTCCGCTTCCCGCCTGGAGAAGCGGCGCTTCCAGGGAGGGGTCGAGCCAGTCACGGCCGACCCCGCCTCAGTCGCAGTCGCGGCAGATGGGCTGGCCGTTCTTCTCCCGGGCCAGCTGGCTGCGGTGGTGTACCAGGAAGCAGCTCATGCAGGTGAACTCGTCCTGCTGCTTCGGCAGTACACGGACCGCCAGTTCCTCGTTCGAGAGGTCGGCGCCGGGAAGTTCGAGGCCTTCCGCGGCCTCGAACTCGTCGACGTCGACGGCCGAGGCGGACTTGTCGTTCCGCCTGGCCTTCAGCTCTTCGAGGCTGTCCGAGTCGACGTCGTCGTCGGTCTTGCGTGGAGTGTCGTAATCGGTTGCCATGGTCGCTCTCCCCCTCTGGGTGTCTGCGGTGTCTTCAGCGCACGTAACGCGTGAGAGGCCGGACTTGTGCCCGACCTGAGGCGGAGATTTTGCCTCACATCAAGGTCTGTTACTCAATCGACACCCAACCGGACCCCTCATGAGTGATCGGCTTGGATGGCGATGGGGACCGTACACGGTCCTAATACCGCACTTCAAAGGCGCCCCACCGTGTACTTCCCGTGATCAGGACCCCCGAAAACCGGGATTTTCCCGGCTTTCCGACAGGGTGCATGATCACGGAGAGTGGAGGGCGGGAATGCCTCCGCTGTGATCGATCACACAGGCGCTTTCCGGGCCGGTGGCCTGGAAATTCTGCTCAAAGCGAACATCTTCGGAGTTCGGTGGGATGTCGGGGTCATGATCTCAGACGGGCAGCGTGACGCGCATGACGAGTCCCCCACCCTCGCGCGGCTGCGCGTAGATGTGCCCGCCGTGCGCCCGTGCGACGGACCGCGCGATGGACAGGCCGAGGCCCACGCCCTTGTCGCTGCCCGTGCGCTCGGTGCGCAGCCGCCGGAACGGCTCGAAGAGGTTGTCGATCTCGTACGCCGGCACGACCGGGCCCGTGTTGGTGACCACCAGGACCGCCTGGCCGTTCTCGACCGCGGTCGTGACCTCGACCCAGCCCTGTTCGGGCACGTTGTAGCGCACCGCGTTCTGCACCAGGTTCAACGCGATCCGCTCCAGCAGGACGCCGTTGCCCTGGACCACCGCCGGCTCACGCGCGCCGCGGACCTCCACGCCCTTGGTGCCCGCCTCGGCGTGCACCTGGTCGATGGCCTGACCGGCCACCTCGGCGAGGTCCACCGGCTTGCGCTCGACGATCTGGTTGTCGCTGCGCGCCAGGAGCAGCAGGCCCTCGACGAGTTGCTCGCTGCGTTCGTTGGTGGCCAGCAGCGTCTTGCCGAGCTGTTGGAGCTCCACCGGGGCGTTCGGGTCGGACAAGTGCACTTCCAGGAGCGTGCGGTTGATCGCCAGGGGCGTGCGCAACTCGTGGGAGGCGTTGCCGACGAAGCGCTGCTGGGCGGTGAAGGCCCGTTGCAGCCGCTCCAGCATGTCGTCGAAGGTGTCCGCCAGCTCCTTCAGCTCGTCGTCCGGGCCGTCCAGCTCGATCCGGCGCGAGAGGTCCGAGCCCGCCACCGCGCGGGCGGTGCGGGTGATCCGGCCCAGCGGCGACAGGACGCGTCCGGCCATGGCGTAACCGAAGGCGAAGGCGATCACGGCGAGTCCGAGCAGGGCCAGCAGTGAGCGGCTGAGCAGCCGGTCCAGGGCCGCCTGGCGCTCGTGGTCGATGCACTCGCTGATCGCCGCGTTGAACTCCGACAGCGAGAGGTTGCCGTTGGTGACCCCCGGGCAGTCGTTGCTGGCGACGCGGAGGCCCTCGAAGTCGACGATCTTGTACAGGGGCTGGTTGCCGGTACGCACCGCCTGGGCGGCGAGCAGGTAGATGATCGACAGCAGCAGGATGCCGGCGATCAGGAACATGCCGCCGTACAGCAGCGTGAGCCTTATGCGGATGGTCGGACGCAGCCAGGGCAGCGGGGTGGCCGACCGCGGGGCCCAGGTGGGCTTCGGGGGCGCCCCGGGGGGCGCGGGTGTCGTCGCCACGGTCGATCAGATCCGGTAGCCGGAGCCGGGGACGGTGACGATGACCGGCGGCTCGCCCAGCTTGCGGCGCAGGGTCATGACGGTCACGCGGACGACGTTGGTGAACGGGTCGGTGTTCTCGTCCCAGGCCTTCTCCAGCAGCTGCTCCGCCGAGACGACCGCGCCCTCGCTGCGCATGAGCACCTCCAGCACGGCGAACTCCTTGGGCGCCAGCTGCACCTCCTTGCCGTCGCGGAAGACCTCGCGGCGGTTCGGGTCGAGCTTGATCCCGGCCCGCTCCAGGACGGGCGGCAGGGGCACGCTGGTCCGCCGGCCCAGGGCGCGCACGCGCGCGATGAGCTCGCTGAACGCGAACGGCTTCGGAAGGTAGTCGTCGGCGCCGATCTCCAGGCCCTCGACCCGGTCGCTGACGTCGCCGGAGGCCGTGAGCATCAGTACCCGGGTGGGCATGCCCAGCTCGACGATCTTGCGGCAGACATCGTCGCCGTGCACGAGCGGGAGGTCGCGGTCGAGGACGACCACGTCGTAGTCGTTGACGCCGATGCGCTCCAGGGCGGCCGCACCGTCGTACACGACGTCGACGGCCATGGCCTCCCGGCGCAGTCCGGTGGCCACCGCATCGGCGAGCAGTTGCTCGTCCTCGACGACGAGTACGCGCACGTCGCTTGTCCTTCCTCTGTCCACCCGCGTAGCGCTTGTCGGGCGCACGAGGGCAGGGGGCTGGTGGGTGTGTTGCCTCCATCCTGCCCTTTTCGGCCATAAGTCGGCTGTAAGACGGGTGAGGGGCCGGTGTGGAACCGTTTCGCGGGACCGGGAATGCGAGATTTCCTCGGGAGGTTGAGGTTTCCGCGGATGGGAGCGGGGGGAGGACGGCTTTACACCCCGCGATCACGCTCTGCCTGTACCGCGTCACCGCACGGTACGCCGCGGTCCGCTTCCGCAGAGCGGGCGTGGGTGTCCGGCACCGTCGCCGCCCAGCGGGGCAGCGCTGGGCACTCCACCGGAGACGTGATCGCCCCTTCCCAACGGCACACCCCCGTGCCACCGACCCACGACCCAGGACGAGGGGGCGCAGCATGGACGCTTTCACCGCAGGACTTCTGCAGCGCATACAGACGACCGAGTCCGACCTGTCCCGGGCCCGCGACGAGGGGGACGAGTTCCTCGTCGACGTGGAGCTGGGAGAGCTCGACGACCTGCGCCGTCTCGCGGCCGAGCACGGTGTGGAGGTCAGCGCGACCGGCGTCTGACCGGCCCGTGAACGACAAGCCCCGGCGGGATCCAGCGCCGGGGCTCTGTCGTGCGGGTCGCCTCCGACGGTGAGCGGTCCACCAGCCGGGATTTGGCGGAGAGGGGACGTCATCCGTCACCGCCGGGGGGCGCGCTGTGCCCCGGACCGAACCTTCGGACGGCCCTGGGCTGCCGGACCACCACCCGACAGCCGCGGGCACCGGGCGGCGGGTCGACGACGACGGGCACCGCGCGGACCGGTCCCCAGCCGCCGGACGTCCCGCCGAGGGCCTCGGGCGGGGTGCCGGCAGCCGGGCGTGCCGGGTCCGCCTCCCCGAGGGGATCGGCCCGGCACGCGGAAGGCGCCCGGGCGCTCTGCCCTCCGTGCTCCGACCCGCCCCGACCCGCCCCGACCCGCCCCGACGGACGCCGGTACCGCACGAGGGACAGGCGGCGGGCCGGTGGGCCCGGCGCGACGGGTCGCGGTACGGGCCCGCCGTCGTCAGCCCGGTCGGCAGGCCTACGCGCCGAACTCCGTCAGGAGCCGCTGGAGGGGCTCGAAGACCTCCGGGGTGGCCGCGATGGTCAGTTCCCCGGACGGGCGCTCCCCGGGGCGTCCACCGGTCACCGCGCCCGCCTCCCGGGCGATGAGGTCCCCCGCCGCGAGGTCCCAGGGGTGCAGACCGCGCTCGTAGTAGCCGTCGAGGCGCCCGGCTGCCACGTCGCACAGGTCGATCGCGGCGGAGCCACCGCGCCGGATGTCGCGGACCAGCGGGATCAGCCGCCGCGCGATCTCGGCCTGCTCGGCGCGGACGTCGGCGACGTAGTTGAAGCCCGTGGAGACCAGCGCCTGGTCCAGCGGCGCCGGGGCACGGCAGGCGAGCCTGCGTGCACCGTCCCAGGCGCCCGTCGCCCAGGCCCCGCCGCCCAGCACCGCGTGGTACGACTCGCCGCGCATCGGCGCCACGACCACGCCGGCCACCCGCTCGCCGTCCTGCTCGGCGGCGACCGAGACCGCCCAGGTGGGCAGCCCGTACAGGTAGTTGACCGTGCCGTCGAGCGGGTCGATCACCCAGCGGACGCCACTCGTGCCGTCCGTGACGGAACCCTCCTCGCCGAGGAAGCCGTCGTCCGGGCGCCGGTCCGCGATCAGGCCGGTGATCAGCTTCTCCGCCGCGATGTCCATCTCGGTGACCACGTCGATGGGGCTGGACTTGGTGGCGGCGACCGCCAGGTCGGCGGGGCGGCCGTCGCGCAGCAGCTCGCCCGCGCGGTGAGCCGCCTCCTGGGCGATCTCCAGCAGCTCGGCGTGGAGCGGGTCGGTCGTCACGTCGGTCACGGGGCTCCTCACGCGTAGGGGCTGTCGGCGCCCGCGGCGGCGGGGCGGGGGGCTCGGGCGGGGCAGCAGCCGACCGGACAGAGGTCGTGGCTCGCGCGCAGCGCGCCGAGCGCGCACGGAGCGACGTCCTGCCCGCGCTCGCCGGCGGCCCGCTCCAGGACCAGGTCGCGGACCGCGGCGGCGAACCGCGGATCGGCGCCCACGGTCGCCGAGCGGCGCACCGGCAGCCCCAGCTCCTCCGCCTTGGCCGTGGCCTCGGTGTCGAGGTCGTACAGGACCTCCATGTGGTCGGAGACGAAGCCGATGGGGGCCATCACCACGGCGGGGGCACCGGCCGCGTGGCGCTCCTCCAGGTGGTCGCAGATGTCGGGCTCCAGCCACGGGATGTGCGGGGCACCCGAGCGCGACTGGTAGACGAGCTGCCAGGGGTGGTCGACACCGGTGCGCTCGCGGACGGCGTGGGCGATCGTCTGCGCGACGTCCAGGTGCTGGCGCACGTACGCGCCGCCGTCGCCGTGCTCCTCGACCGGTCCCGACGTGTCCGCCGCCGCGGTGGGGATCGAGTGGGTCGAGAAAGCGATGTGGGCGCCGTCCCGCACCTCCTCGGGCAGCTCGGCGAGGGAGCGGAGGATGCCGTCGACCATCGGCTCCACGAAGCCCGGGTGGTTGAAGTAGTGCCGCAGCTTGTCGATCTTCGGCAGCTCCAGGCCCTCCGCCTCCAGCGCGGCGAGCGCGTCCGCGAGGTTCTCGCGGTACTGCCGGCAGCCCGAGTACGAGGCGTAGGCGCTGGTGGCGAGGACGAGGATGCGGCGGCGGCCGTCGCGGACCATCTCGCGCAGGGTGTCCGTGAGGTACGGCGCCCAGTTGCGGTTGCCCCAGTAGACCGGCAGGGCCAGGCCGTGCTCGGCGAAGTCCTTGCGGAGGGCGTCCAGCAGGGCCCGGTTCTGGTCGTTGATGGGGCTGACCCCGCCGAAGAGGAAGTAGTGCTGGCCGACTTCCTTGAGGCGTTCCTTGGGGATGCCGCGCCCACGCGTCACGTTCTCCAGGAACGGGACCACGTCGTCCGGGCCCTCCGGGCCGCCGAACGAGAGCAGGAGCAGGGCGTCGTAGGGGCTGGCATCGAGCACGTCTGGCATGTCTCGATCCTGCCACCCGGCACTGACAGCGGTGAAACGGTGGGTGCCGACGGTGCGTCCCGCCCCTTCCGCGGGGGTGTTTCCCGACGGCTCGGCGAGTAATCTGTATCGACTGCGTTCGGACCTTACCGAGCACTCCACCGCGCCGCTTCCGGAGATCCCGTTGCCCAGCCCCTACCGCGCCCTGTTCGCCGCCCCCGGCACCAAGGCCTTCTCGACCGCGGGCTTCCTCGGCCGGATGCCGCTGTCGATGATGGGCATCGGCGTGGTGACGATGATCTCCCAGCTCACCGGGCGGTACGGACTGGCCGGCGCCCTGTCGGCCACCATCGCGCTCGCCGCCGCCGTAGCCGGACCGCAGGTCTCCCGCCTGGTCGACCGGTACGGCCAGCGACGGGTGCTGCGCCCGGCGACCCTGGTGTCGCTCGCCGCCGCGGCCGTGCTCCTGCCGGCCGCGCACTACGGCTGGCCGGACTGGGTGCTGTTCGTGTCCTGTGTCGGCATCGGCTGCGTACCGAGCCTCGGCGCCATGGTCCGGGCCCGCTGGGCGGCCCTGTACCGGGGCACCCCGCAACTGCACACCGCGTACTCCTTCGAGTCCGTGGTGGACGAGATCTGCTTCATCTTCGGGCCGATCATCTCCATCGGCCTGTCCACGGCCTGGTTCCCGGAGGCCGGGCCGCTGCTGGCCGCCTGCTTCCTCGCGACGGGCGTGTTCTGGCTGACCTCGCAGCGCGCCACCGAGCCGGAGCCGCACCCGCGCGAGGAGAAGGGCGGCGGCTCCGCGCTGCGCTCCCGCGGGCTCCAGGTTCTGGTCGCCACCTTCGTGGCCACGGGGACGATCTTCGGGGCCGTCGACGTGGTCACCGTGGCCTTCGCCGAGGAGGAGGGCCACAAGGCCGCCGCCAGTCTCGTCCTCGCCCTGTACGCGGCGGGATCGTGCACGGCGGCCATGGTCTTCGGGCTGCTGCGCTTCGCCGGGCCGCCCGAGCGTCGCTGGCTGCTGGGCGTCTGCGCGATGGCCGTGAGTATGATCCCCCTCCTACTGGTCGGAAACCTGCTGTCTCTGGCCGTGGCGCTGTTCGTTGCGGGTCTGTCCATCGCTCCCACGATGATCACGACCATGTCCCTCATCGACCAGCACGTACCACGCACGCAGCTCACCGAGGGCATGACCTGGGTGAGCACCGGCCTCGCGGTCGGGGTCGCGCTCGGCTCCTCCGGGGGCGGCTGGGTGATCGACGCCTCGGGTGCGCGCGCCGGGTACGGGGTTCCGGCGGTCGCCGGGGCCGTCGCGGTCGCGGTCGGTTTCCTCGGGTACCGCCGGCTCAAGCGGCCGGCTCCACGTCGGGGAGGGACCGTTGAGCAGCACACGCACGGTGAGCGGGAAGAGGAACGGGAAGAACGGCACATGGCGTAACTGGGGCGGCAACGTCCTGGCGCGCCCCGCGCGGGAGGTCGCTCCCGCCTCCGTCGCCGAACTGGCCGACGCCGTCCGCAAGGCCGCCGAGGACGGACTGCGGGTCAAGGCCGTCGGCAGCGGTCACTCCTTCACGTCGATAGCCGCGACGGACGGCGTCCTGATACGTCCGGACCTGCTGACCGGCATCCGGGACATCGACCGGGCCGCCATGACGGTCACGGTGGAGGCGGGCACTCCGCTCAAGCGGCTCAACCTGGCCCTCGCGCGTGAGGGCCTGTCGCTCACGAACATGGGCGACATCATGGAACAGACCGTGTCCGGCGCCACCAGCACCGGCACCCACGGCACGGGCCGCGAGTCGGCCTCGATCGCCGCCCAGATCCGGGGCCTCGAGATGGTCACGGCCGACGGCTCGGTGCTGACCTGTTCCGAACGGGAGAACAGCGAGGTGTTCGCCGCCGCCCGGATCGGCCTGGGCGCGCTGGGCGTCGTCACCGCGATCACCTTCGCGGTGGAGCCGATCTTCCTGCTCACGGCCCGCGAGGAACCGATGCCCTTCGAGCGGGTCCTCGCCGACTTCGACGAACTGTGGGCCGAGAACGAGCACTTCGAGTTCTACTGGTTCCCGCACACCGGCAGCACCAACACCAAGCGCAACAACCGCAGCGCCGGCCCCGCCCAGCCGGTGGGGCGCCTCCGGGGCTGGTTCGAGGACGAGTTCCTGTCCAACGGGGTCTTCCAGGCCGCCAACTGGGTCGGCCGTGCGGCACCCGTCGGCGTTCCCGCGATCGCGCGGATCTCCAGCAAGGCACTCTCCGCGCGGACGTACACGGACACTCCGTACAAGGTGTTCACCTCCCCGCGGCGGGTGCGGTTCGTGGAGATGGAATACGCCGTTCCGCGTGAGGCCGTGGTCGAGACGCTGCGCGAGCTGAAGACGATGGTCGACCGTTCACGGCTCCGGATCAGCTTCCCGGTCGAGGTGCGCACGGCCCCGGCCGACGACATCACGCTCTCCACCGCCTCCGGCCGCGACAGCGCGTACATCGCCGTCCACATGTTCCGGGGCACGCCCTATCAGGCGTACTTCACGGCCGCCGAGCGGATCTTCACGGCGCACGGGGGACGGCCGCACTGGGGCAAGCTGCACACCCGGGACGCCGAGTACTTCTCCCGGGTGTATCACCGCTTCGGTGAGTTCACGGCGCTGCGGGACCGTCTTGACCCGGATCGGCTGTTCCGGAACGACTACTTGCGCCGGGTTCTGGGGTCGTAGCCGACGGGTCGGGGTCCGGGCCCGTGGACGTGCCGGAGTCCTCGCCCCCGGTGGCGTCCGGGGTGGGCGTCGGGCCGGCGTCCGTACCGCCGTCGTCCCCCGAGGTGCCGTCCGGCGACGTGCTGCCACCGGTTCCGCTCGGGGACCCGGACGGAGTGGCGGCCGGAGCGTCGTCCCCGGCGCCGGAGCCCCCGGGCCCGTCCGATCCGTCGGAGTCCTGGTCGTCCCGCGTGTCCCCCGAACCCCCGGAACCGCCCGAATCCCCCGAATCCCCCGAATCCGCCGCAGACTTGTTGTGACCGGAGAGGGCGTTGCCGACGGTGGTGCTGTGGCCGCCGCCGAGATTCTGGCCGGAAGCGAGTTCGTAGGTGGTGATTCCGGCCATGGCGACGGCGAAGACGAGGGCCGCCGCGGCCACCGGGCGCTTCCAGCCGGTGGCCCGCGCGCGGTAGACGGTGCCCGCGGTGAACTCCCCCGGGACCGCGGCCGTGGACGCCGACGAACCGGCGCCCGTCCGGCCGGCGGTCCGCGCCACGCCGACGGGGCGCTTCTCCCGGAGCTGCTCTCCGGTGCGACTGAAGAAGTGCTGGAGGACCGAACCCCCACAGGTGGCGACGACACTGATGAGGCCGGCTCCCAGGATCGTGCCGTACACGCCGAAGGAGGAGGCCAGTTTGGCGGCCACCACCGCCGCCAGGGCGCTGCCCGCCACCTGGGGCACGCTCAGGTCGATCCGCTTGGACCTCACCTCCGCACGCGCGTCCGTGTCGCCTGCGTCGTCGGGCTTTTCACGCATTCCCGGACCTTGCCTGCCTTTCCCGTACGCGATCGATCAACTGCACGAGAAAGGGACGTGCGGTCGAAACCATTAGTTCCGTTTCTGGCGATTGCGTGAAGTACGCCACGTCAAGATCACGGGAATCCCGCCGGGAGCGGCCGAGCGCGACCTCTTGCCGGAAGTCGGACGGCGTGCCCATCCACGCACATGGCCCGAATGGAGTACTGTTGCGAGCCCTGGGTCAGGCCGCCCGACCGGGGATGCAGGACCTTGAAGGACCGCCGGGAGGGGGCTAGTTGCTCTGGGTGACGGATTTGGTCACTTAGCGTTGCGAACAGGTAACCGTGCCATAACGGCGATCCAGGGCCCAGGCCCGACACGCCGGGCAACTCGGCAAGGTTGTGGCAGGCTGCACCCGGGCAGGCCACACTCGACAGAGCGGAAGCAGCGACGCACGTGACGTCGGCAGGCACCACCCGGGAGGTCCCCATGCCCGAACTGCGTGTCGTGGCCGTCTCGAATGACGGCACACGGCTGGTGCTGAAGGCTGCGGACAGCACGGAGTACACGCTTCCGATCGACGAGCGGCTCCGGGCCGCCGTGCGCGGCGACCGTCCCCGCCTCGGCCAGATCGAGATCGAGGTGGAGAGCCATCTCCGCCCCCGCGACATCCAGGCGCGTATACGAGCCGGCGCGACCGCGGAAGAGGTCGCCCAGATGGCCGGCATCCCCGTCGACCGCGTACGGCGCTTCGAGGGTCCCGTACTGGCCGAGCGCGCCTTCATGGCGGAGCGGGCCCGCAAGACCCCCGTCCGACGCCCCGGCGAGAACTCCGGACCGCCCCTCGGCGAGGCCGTGCAGGAACGGTTGCTGCTGCGCGGCGCCGACAAGGACACCGTCCAGTGGGACTCCTGGCGCCGCGACGACGGCACCTGGGAAGTCCTGTTGGTCTACCTGGTCGCCGGCGAACCGCACTCGGCGAGCTGGACGTACGACCCGCCCCGGCGGCTCGTCCAGGCCGTCGACTCGGAGGCGCGTGCGCTGATCGGCGAGTCCGACGACCTCGCCGCGCCCGAGCCCAGCTTCCCGTTCGTCCCGCGCATCGCACGGCTGCCGCGCGACCGGCCGCTAGACCGTTCCCTCGACCGGGAGCAGCGGGAGCGGCCGAGTCTGCCCCCGCCGCCGACCGAGCCGGCCGAGGAGACCGCGGCCACGGCGTCGGCCGAACGCGACTCGCTGACCAGCCTGCTCGAGGCCGTACCGAGCTTCCGGGGCGACCTGGTGGTGCCCGAGCGCGCCCCGGAACCGGTCGAGGAGCCCGTCGAGGAATCCGAGGTGGAGGAGGCTCCGGCGCCCGCGGCGTCGGCCGGTTCCGCCTACGCCGACGTCCTCATGCCGCGTTCGGTGGCCAGCCACCGCGACCGCCTGACCGGCTCCACCGACCGCCAGGCCGAGGCCGACGGCGTCCGCCCGGGCCGACGGGCGGCGGTACCGAGCTGGGACGAGATCGTGTTCGGGACGCGGCGCAAGAAGCAGGAATAGCGGGCTCGGGCCGTCCACTTCGACCGTGACCGGGGGCCGGACCGCAGGTGACTGCGGTCCGGCCCCCGGTCGTACGGGGCAGGCTCGGCTGTCCCTGCCTCCCGCCTGCCCCAGGCCGGGGCTGCGGCGACTGCCGACTTCCGGGCACCCGGCTTCTTCCGTGCCACCGCGGGCCGGGACCGCGGACAACCCCGCTACGGCGGTCCGGACCCCGGGCGGGCCTGCCCGAGTGGGGCCCTGCCCTCAGCGGGCCTGACCTCAGCGGGCCCGACCCCGGCGGGCCCGGACCACTCCGGGCTTGGACTACAAGGAGTGCCGGACCACCCTGCGGGCGCCGGACTACTGCGGGTCCGGACCCACGGCGATCGGTCGTGCCGGGTCCGAGGACCACTCCGACCACGAACCCACGTACAGCGCCGCCGGAATGCCCGCCACCGCCAGCGCCAGCACCTCGTGGGCGGCCGACACGCCCGAACCGCAGTAGACCCCGACCTCTTCGCCCTCCGAGGCACCGAGGGTCTTGAACCGTGCCCGGAGTTCCTCCGCCGGCAGGAAGCGGCCGTCCCCCGCCACGTTGTCCGTCGTCGGTGCCGACACCGCGCCCGGGATGTGACCGCCGACCGGATCGATGGGCTCCACCTCGCCCCGGTACCGCTCCCCCGCCCGGGCGTCGAGCAGCAGCCCGGACCGGGCCAGCGCCGCCGCTCCGTCCGCGTCCAGCAGCCCCACGGCGCCCGGCCGCGGAGTGAAGTCGCCCTCCTCGGGCGCGGGCACCTCGGTGGACAACGGCCCCCGCCACGCCGGCAACCCACCGTCGAGGACCCGCACGTTCGGGTGACCCGTCCAGCGCAGCAACCACCAGGCACGGGCAGCGGCCCACCCCTGCCCACCGTCGTACACGACGACCGGCCGGCCGGAGGTGACGCCCGCCCGGCGCATCGCCGCGCCGAACTCCGCCACGTCGGGCAGCGGATGCCGGCCCCCTCCGCCGGGTGCGGAGGCGAGTTCCCTGTCCAGGTCGACGAAGAGGGCACCGGGAAGATGCCCGGCCGCGTACTCGGCACGGCCGTCGAACGGCGCGGCACCGGCCGCCTTGGCCGTGCTCAACTGCCAGCGGACGTCGAGCAGGACGGGAGGGTTCTGGCCCACTCGTTCCTGCTCGAGTTCGGATGCGGAGATGATGGCGTTCATGGCCCCATCCTGGCGTACCGAGTGGCCGAAGCGTCGATGTCGGGCTACTCTGCCCGCCGGACAGTACCGATCACCAGGCGTATGGGTTCGAGCACATGCTGTACTACCCGCACAGCACCGGGCTGTCCCACGGGCGCGCCCGGACGGCGCGGCACCGGATCCGGTGCCGGCCTCGGCGTGAAGGTCCGTCGAAGCGGAATCCGTCAGGCGGAAGCGGACGCACGGCCCGCGCAGGGCCGAGAAGAGAGTGACGATGACCGACGCACGGGGGTCGGCCGGCCGGAACGGCGAGACCAACGCCCGGCACACGCCCGGAACACCCTGCTGGGTGAGCCTGATGGTGCACGGCCCGGCCGCCACCCACGACTTCTACGGAGCGCTGTTCGGCTGGGAGTTCCAGCCGGGACCTCAGCAACTGGGCCCCTACGCGCGGGCCCTGCTCGACGGGCGTGAGGTGGCGGGCATCGGCCAACTGCCCCCGGACCGCCAGCTCCCCATCGCCTGGACGCCCTACTTCGCGTCGGCCGACGTCAACCGGACGGCCGAGACGGTCCGTCTGTGCGGTGGCACGATCGGGGTGGGTCCGCTCGACGCGGGCGAGGCAGGCCGCCTGGCCATCGGCTCCGATCCGTCGGGCGCCGTCTTCGGCGTCTGGCAGGCGGCTGCGCATCTCGGCACGGCCGTGACGGGCGTCCCCGGCACCCCGGCGTGGAACGAGTTGCTGACCTTCGAGTCGGCGAGTGTCGCCAAGTTCTACGAGACCGTGTTCGGCTTCGAACGGGTGGCGGAGGTGTCCGCCGACCGGGACTACGTGACCCTCTGCCTCGACGGCCGGCCGGTCGCCGGCATCCACGGGGTCGGCCACGCCCTGCCCCGCGACCGGGGGCCGCACTGGATCACGTACTTCGAGGTGGCCGACGCGGAGGAGTCCCAGCGGCACCTCGCCGAACTGGGCGGCCACGTCCTCGAACCCGCCCGGGACACCGTCCACGGCCGGGTGGCGACGGTGGCGGACCCCGAGGGCGCCCGCTTCTCGCTGCTGCAGGGCCGGCCCGCCGGCAGGGGAACGGAGTGAGACGAGGACTCCGGCCGCGGGCCGTCGCCGGCGCTCGGTGACCGGTCCGGGGCGCCGACGCGTCCCGGGGCCGGCCGGATCAGGCCGGCGCCACCGGCAGGACGTCCGGCGAGAGGGTGCCGGCGCGCGCGGAGGCGCTGGTCATCCTGCGCCGATGGTGCCGTCGGCACAGCACCTCGTAGCCGATCTCGTCGGGAGACCGGGTCACGTCGCCGACGACCACCTGGGCGCCCTCGACGACCATGACGCCGCCCACGGTGCGGGCGTTGTGCGTGGCGCGGGCCCCGCACCAGCACAGGGCCTCGACCTGGAGCACCTCGACGCGGTCGGCGAGTTCCACCAGCCGCTGGGAGCCGGGGAACAGCTTGGAGCGGAAGTCCGTGGTGATGCCGAAGGCGTACACATCGACGTCGAGGTCGTCGACCACGCGCGCGAGCTGGTCTATCTGGTCCGGCGCGAGGAACTGCGCCTCGTCGGCGATCACGTAGTCCACGCGTCCGCCCTGCGTGAGGTGGTCGACGACGTACCCGTACAGGTCCTGTCCGTCCTCGACCTCCACCGCGTCGGTGACCAGGCCGAGACGGGAGGAGAGCTTGCCCTCGCCCGCACGGTCGTCGCGGGTGAAGATCATGCCGACGAGTCCGCGTGCCGAGCGGTTGTGCTCGATCTGCAGAGCCAGCGTCGACTTCCCGCAGTCCATGGTTCCGGAGAAGAAGACCAGCTCGGGCATGAGGGGTTGAGCACCTTTCGGCAGCGGGACAGCGGTGTGCGGGAGGTCAGGAGCGTACTTCGAGCAGGGGAACGAGTTGTTCGGCAGGGGTCATCGATCCGTGGTTGCCGACCATCGCCGACTCCTTCGGCTCCCGCTCCGAGGCGATGAGCAGGACATCGTCCCGCGCGGCGGCGATCACGTCGCCGAGGCGGTCGTAGACCCGGTCGTCGATCCGGGGGCCGAACCAGCCCGCCTCGATGGCCTCGTCCCGCGAGGCCACCCAGAACTGCTCGCCGAGCACCTCACGCCAGCAGGTCAGCACGTCGTTGTGCGCGCCGGGCACGGCGTACACGTGGCGGGCGCGGCCCTCACCGCCGAGGAGGGCGACGCCCGCCTTCAGCTCCCAGTCCTCGTCGAAGTCGATGCGGTGGTCCTCGTCGAAGGGGACGTCGATCATGCCGTGGTCGGCCGTGACGTACAGGGCGCTGCGCGGCGGCAGCTGCTCGGCGAGGCGCTGGACGAGGCGGTCGACGTGCGCGAGCTGGCCGCGCCAGGTGTCGGAGTCGACGCCGAAGCGGTGGCCGGCGCCGTCGACCTCCGCGTAGTAGGTGTAGACGAGCGCACGGTCCGCGCCGGCCAGCTGCTCGGCGGCGAGGTCCATGCGGTCCTCGCCGGACAGCCGGCCGTGGAAGGTGCCGCCGCTGAGGGCGACCTTGGTCAGCGGGGTGTTCGCGAAGGTGGGTGAGGAGACCTGCGCGGCGTGCACCCCCGCCTCCTGGGCGAGGTGGAAGACGGTGGGGTACGGCTGCCAGGCGGCCGGCGCCGTCCACGGCCGCCAGCGCAGCTGGTTCATCAGCTGGCCGGTGGCCGGGTCGCGCACGGTGTAGCCGGGCAGGCCGTGGGCGCCGGGGGGCAGACCGGTGCCGACGGAGGCGAGGGAGGTCGCGGTGGTCGCCGGGTAGCCGGCGGTGATCGGCCGTCCGGTGCCGCCGCGTGAGCTGCTCAGCAGCGCGCTCATGAAGGGGGCGTCCTCCGGGTGGGCCCGCAGCTGTTCCCAGCCGAGCCCGTCGATCAGGAACACGCAGTTCCGGTCGGCCGGGGTCAGTTCGGTGATGCTCGCGGTCATGCCGGGGACGCCGAGACCGGCGGCCAGGGTGGGCAGGAGGTCGGCGAGCGAACCGGCGCCGTACTCGGGTACGGGGGCGGAGTCGACGGGGAGCGGTTCCGGGGCGGTGTCCCAGGCTGCGGGCTGTGCCATCAGCGGGAGGAGTCCGCGGTCGCCTCGGAGAGGGCCTGCGCGAAGGTGAGCGCCTGGCGCACCGTCTCCGGGCCGTCCCCGGCCTCGCTGACGCGCAGGCTGAGGTCGTCGGCCGTCGAGCTGCCGGTGTAGCCGTGGTCCGCCTCGCAATTGGGGTCGCCGCAGGCGGCGGGCTCCAGGTCGAGGCGGGAGACGGCACCCCAGCCGATGGTCAGCACGATCTCGCGGGGCAGCGTGCCGGGCTTGTACTGCTCCGGGTTGGCGACCACGCGGCTGACGACGATGGACGAGATCCGGCCGAGCTTGACGGACTCCGTGGAGGTCGTGGCGTACGGCGTCGGGGAGGTGTCGTCGGCGGCCTGCTCGTCGGTGTGGCTGACGATGAAGCGGTTGCCGGTGAGCACGAGCACGGTCACGTGCCGGCGCACCTCGTTCTGGTCGAACGTCGTCTCCTGATGGACCAGGTACGACCGGACGGGCTCGCCGCCCACGGCGGCCTCCACCGCCTCGGCCACGAGGGCCGGGTAGTAGCCGCTGCGCTCGATCGCCGCTCGCAGCCCCTGGGTCGTCGTACTGGTCTTGGCCATGCCGTCCATCCTACGGGGACGCACTGACTGCGCGGCACGCTCGTGCGGTGCCCCTCCCGGGCCGTGGGCGGTCAGTACGCCGGCAGGGTGCGCGGGCCCAGGTCGTCCCTGGCGGGCGGGGGCGCGAGGCGGACGGAGGCGCTCAGGACGCTCAGGCCGCGCGGGGCGACGACGACCGGTTCCAGGGTGACCGCGACGACCTCCGGGTGGTCGTCGACCAGCCGGGAGACCCGGAGCAGCAGCTCTTCCAGGGCGGCGGAGTCGACGGGGGCCGAGCCTCGCCAGCCGAAGAGGAGGGGTGCCGTGCGGATCGAGCGGATGAGCGAGCCGGCCTCCCGGTCGGTGACCGGGATCAGCCGGTGCGCCATGTCGCCGAGCAGCTGGGTGGCCGCCCCGGCGAGGCCGAAGGAGAGCGCCGCGCCGGCCGCCGGATCGATGACCGCCCGTACGACGGTGTCGACGCCGCGCGGTGCCATGCCCTGCACCACCGGACGCAGCTCCGCGGGCGTCCCGAACAGCTCGGTCAACTCCGCGTACGCCCGTCGCAGTTGCTCCTCGTCCGCGAGGTCCAGACGTACGCCGCCCAGGTCGGCGCGGTGGCGCAGGTGCGGTGCGGTGGCCTTGAGGGCCACGGGGTAGCCGAGGGTCCGCGCGGCGGCCGCGGCGTCGTCGGGGGTGGGGGCGGGCATCGCGCGGTGGACGCGGATGCCGTACCTGCCGAGCAGCGCGCAGGTCTCCTCGGTGCCGAGCGTGAGCCCCTGCCCGCGCGCGAGGTTCCCGGCGATCAGCTCGGCGGCGCCCTTCTCGTCGATGTCCTCGTACTCCGGCACCTTGCCGGGGTCGGCGGCGTCGCGCCGCCACTGGGCGTAGGCGACCGCCTGGGCGAGGGCGCGCACGCCGCGTTCGGCGGCGGGGTAGGCGGGGATGAGGTGGGGCCCTTCCGGTGCCTCGGCGGGCTCGTGGGCAGCGGGCGGGTGCCGCACGGAGCCGCCGCCGCCCGCGGCGGCGGGCGGGGACGTCCGCGGCCCGTCGGGCGCGCCCGTCCGGGGTTCGGCGGGCGGGGGCGTCGCCGGCTCCCCGGGGGCGGGCGCGGGTCCGGAGGGCGCCGCTCGGTTTCCGACGGCCGACGGGGCCGTCTGCCGGTCGAGGGGCGCGGCAGCGTGCGGGGCGGTGGGCGTCGCCGCCCGTGCGTCCGCGGGCGGCGGGGTCTGCGGCGCCGTGCTGGCCGCCGCCGACAGGGCCTCCGCGAGCCCGCCGAGCTCCACGTGCACCACGAGGACCGGCTTGGCGGGCACCGCGGCCGCCGCCGAGCGCAGGGCCCTCGCCAGCGCGGCGTCCCCGGCCGAGCCCTCGCCCACCGCGGGAATGGCGGTGACCACCACCGCGTCGCAGGTGTCGTCGGCCAGCGCCCGGGACAGGGCCGCGTGGAACGCTTCGGGCGAGGCCGCCGTCGTCAGGTCCAGGGGAGGATGCGGCCGCAGCCCCTCGGAGAGGCACGCGTCGTACGTCAGCAGGCCCAGTGACTCCGAGTTCCCCAGGATCGCCACCCTCGGTCCGGCGGGCAGCGGCTGCCGGGCGAGCAGCAGGCCCGCGTCGACCAGGTCGGTGATCGTGTCGACCCGGATCACACCGGCCTGCCGCAGCAGCGCGGAGACCGTCGCGTGCGGCAGACGCGTCGCCCGGACGGCGTGCCCCTGCGGTGCCGCCCCGCCGTGACGGGCCCCCTGCACCACGACCAGCGGCTTGACGGCCGCCGTCCGCCGGGCCAGGCGGGTGAACTTGCGGGGGTTGCCGATCGACTCCAGGTACATCAGGGCGACGTCGGTCTCCGGGTCGTCGTACCAGTACTGGAGGACGTCGTTGCCGGAGACGTCGGCGCGGTTGCCGGACGAGACGAAGGTCGACACGCCCGTGACGCCGGTGACCCCGCCGCCGCGCCGGTGCAGCCGCGACAGCAGGGCGATGCCGATGGCGCCGGACTGGGCGAACAGGCCGATCCGGCCGGGTCGCGGCATCTGAGGGGCGAGGGAGGCGTTGAGCCGCACGTCCGAGGAGGTGTTGATGATGCCGAAGGCGTTGGGCCCGATGATCCGCATGCCGTACGTGCGCGCCTGTCGGACCAGTGCGCGCTGGCGTTCGCGTCCCTCGGGGCCGCTGTCGGCGTACCCGGCGGAGACCACCACCAGGCCTTGGACGCCGTGCTCACCGCACTCGGTGACGACGTCGGGGACGTGCTCGGCGGGCACGGTGACGACGGCGAGGTCGACGGGCCCGTCGATGTCACGCACCGAGCGACGGGCCGGTACCCCGTCGAGTGCGTCCTGGCCCTCGGGGAGAGCCTTGTTCACGGCGTACAGCCGGCCGGTGTAGCCCGCGTCGCGGATGTTGCCGAGCACGCTGCGCCCGACGCCGCCCGGGGTGCGGCCGGCGCCGACGACCGCCACGGAGCCGGGTTGCAGCAGCCGCTGGACGGAACGCGCCTCCGCGCGGTGCTCGCGCGCGTACTGCACGGCGAGCGAGCGGTCGGTCGGTTCGAGGTCGAACTCCAGACGGACCACGCCGTCCTCGAAGCTGCGCTGCTGGGTGTACCCGGCGTCCCTGAACACCTTGATCATCTTGGTGTTGGCGGGCAGCACCTCGGCGGCGAAGCGGCGGATGCCCCGCTCGCGGGCGACGGCGGCGATGTGCTCCAGCAGCGCGGAGGCCACGCCGCGCCCCTGGTGGGCGTCCTGGACGAGGAAGGCGACCTCCGCCTCGTCCGCCGGTGCGGAAGCGGGTGTTCCGCCGGCGCCGATCCGGTCGTAGCGTACGGTGGCGATGAACTCGCCGCCGATGGTGGCCGCGAGTCCCACCCGGTCCACGAAGTCGTGGTGCGTGAAGCGGTGGACGTCCTTGGCGGACAGGCGAGGGTACGGCGCGAAGAAGCGGTAGTACTTCGACTCGTCGGAGACCTGCTCGTAGAAGCTGACCAGGCGCTCGGCGTCATCAACGGTGATGGGGCGGACGCGCGCGGTGCCGCCGTCGCGCAGCACCACGTCGGCTTCCCAGTGGGCGGGGTACTCGTGCCGGTCCGACGAGGTCTGCATGGGCCCCAGAGTACGGCTCGCGTACGACAACGGCGCGAGGCAGTCTGTGGGGACGGAAGGTCGGGCCGAGGCCGCGGTCCGACGACCACGCGGGGCTGCGCACAGCCGTCCCGGGACGCTTCACGATGTGGGAAACTGGTCTAGACAAGAGTGGTCTAGACAACATCAGACCCCTGAACACCTGAAGGGCAGCATCACATGGCTGAGCGCCGCGTCAACGTCGGCTGGGCCGAGGGTCTCCACGCCCGCCCCGCCTCCATCTTCGTCCGAGCCGCCACGGCCACAGGCGTCCCGGTCACGATCGCCAAGGCCGACGGCTCCCCCGTCAACGCGGCCTCCATGCTGGCCGTCCTCGGCCTCGGCGCCCAGGGCGGCGAGGAGATCGTGCTCGCCTCCGACGCCGAGGGCGCGGACGCCGCCCTGGAGCGACTGGCGAAGCTGGTCGCCGAGGGTCTCGAAGAGCTTCCCGAGACCGTCTGACCGACGGCAGTACCGCCGATAAAGGCCCGCCCGGAATCCCGGGCGGGCCTTTATCTTGCACCACTCCTGGGGGGTGAATTCGCTTTTACGGGCAGCAGAAATGAACCCCTCGAATTCCCCTGTCTTTGTATACGGCGCTCCTGTTAATAACGCAGACCCGAGATGTTTACGGCACGTTGCGGGTTCCTCACACGGTCCGCCGCCTCGCCTCCGGCGGCGAAGCGCAGGCGGTGCGCCGGCGCCGATCGTTCGGCGTGCAGCGTCATGAGAGCCCGTGCGCGCTCGCCGTCGCCCCGGGCCACCGCGTCGACGATCGCGCCGTGCTCCGCCCAGCACCCCACCGGGTCGGCCGCGGCCTCCACGGCGTACAGCCAGGCGATCTTGTGGCGCAGCTGGGTCAGCAACGCCGTCAGGGACGGGCTGCCGACGGCCTGGGCGAGGGTCTCGTGGAACCATCCGTCGAGCGAGCGCAGATCGTCGCCGCTCCCCTGCCTGGCACGCTCCTGTCCCAGCCGCACCAGCCCGCGCAGGACCTTGAGATGCGCCTCGGTACGGCGCCGGGCGGCCCGGGACGCGCCGAGGGGTTCGAGGAGCGTACGCGTCTCCAGCAGGTCCGCCGCCTCCCGCTCGGTCGGCTCCGCGACGCACGCGCCCGCGTGCCGCCGGGTCACCACGAACCCCTCCGCCTCCAGCGTGCGCAGTGCCTCACGGACCGGGACGCGGGAGACACCGTAGCGGCGGGCCAGGAGTTCCTCGGTGAGGCGGCTGCCGCGCCCGTGGACACCGGAGACGATGTCGTCCCGGATCGCCGTGCACACCGAATGCGCCGGAATGCGCATGCCCGACCTCCGCCTTCATCCCCGGGAAACGTCGACGATTGACGCGTGTTCAGCGACTCTAGGCCAATGCGGCGGGAATTCCGACGGCGATGTGGATTTCATGGACACTTTTTGGACAACGGCCACGTCGGGAACACCCCGGAAATGCGAAAGCCCCGGCTCGGGGAGCCGGGGCTTTCGCGTGCCGTTCGTCCGTCGTCAGACGTTCACTCCGTCGTCAGACGTTCACGCCGTGGGAGCGCAGGTAGGCGACGGGGTCCATGTCAGAGCCGTACTCGGGGCTCGTACGGGCCTCGAAGTGCAGGTGCGGTCCGGTGACGTTGCCGGTGGCGCCGGAGAGGCCGATCTGCTGTCCCGCGTCGACCGACTGGCCCACCGAGACACCGATGGACGACAGGTGGCCGTACTGCGTGTACGTGCCGTCGTGCATCTTGAGCACGACCTGGTTGCCGTACGCCCCGCCCCAGCCGGCCTCGACGACGGTGCCGACGCCGACCGCGTGCACGGAGGTGCCGGTGGAGGCGTGGAAGTCGATGCCGGTGTGGCTGCCGGAGGACCACAGGGAACTGCCGGCCTGGTACGCGGTGGAGACGTAGGAGGCGGTGATCGGCGTGACGAAGGTGTTGAGGCGCTTGCGCTCCGCCTCCCGCGCGGCGCGCTCCTTGGCCTCGCGCGCCTCCTCGGCGGCCTCGGCGGCCCGCTCGCGCGCGGCCTCCTGCGCCGCCTCACGGGCGGCGGCGTCCAGGGCGGCCTGCTTCTGCGCGGCGGCCTGGGCGTCGATCTCGTCGGCCAGGGAGTCGCCGATGCTGATGACCGGGGTGAGCCCGCTCTGCTCCGCCTGGGGCTCGGCGGCGAGCGCCGGAGCCGCGAGGGTGCCGACGACGCCGGTGGTGGCGAGGGCCGCGACACCCGCCGCGCGGGCGGTGGTGCGGTGCATCCGGCCGGGACGGCGGTGCTTGCCGACGGCGCGCGTGAACGCCATGTGGAGGCTGGTCCTTTCCTTCCCTCTCGCCTACCGGGTTAGCTGACGGGTTCGGAGGTGGAAGGTCTCCTACGGGCCCCCTCGCGGCACGCGCGGGCGTCCGATTCACCCCAGGGACTACGGTGGGTCCCCGGCTCCCCTGGCTCGCGCCGTACGGGGACTCGGCGATGACTGTCCGGTGCCGCGGGTGCGGCGCACTGCCTGACGAACAGCCCGGAAGACGCTAAACGCGGTTGTCTTCAATCCTCAAACGCAACCGGCTTTTTGTAGCGCATGCCACAGCGCAGACAGGCAGCCTCTCCCTCAATTCGGACAAACGGCGGCCCTGGCGACACTCCGGTCACCAGGGCCCCAGCGCGTACCGCTACTCGGCCGCCACCACGGTGACTTCACCGATGCCGAGCGCCTCGACCGGCTCCTTGATCTGTGCCGCGTCGCCGACGAGGACCGTCACCAGACGGTCCACCGGGAAGGCGTTCACGACCGCCGCCGTGGCCTCCACGGTGCCCGTGGCGGCGAGTTGGCGGTAGAGCGTCGCCTGGTAGTCGTCGGGCAGGTGCTGCTCGACCTGGTCGGCCAATGTGCTCGCGACGGCGGCCGCCGTCTCGTACTTCAGCGGCGCCACGCCCACCAGGTTCTGCACGGCGACGTCACGCTCGGCGTCGGTGAGCCCGCCCTCGGCGAGCTTGCGCAGCACCGTCCACAGGTCCTCCAGGGCCGGGCCGGTGTTGGGGGTGTCGACGGAGCCGCTGATGGCCAGCATGGCGGCGCCGGTCCCGTCGGGCGCGGAGCGCAGGACCTGCCCGAACGCCCGGACTCCGTAGGTGTAGCCCTTCTCCTCGCGCAGGACGCGGTCCAGACGCGAGGTGAGGGTGCCGCCGAGGCAGTAGGTGCCGAGCACCTGGGCGGGCCACACGCGGTCGTGCCGGTCGGAGCCGGTGCGGCCGATGAGCAGCTGCGTCTGGACGGCGCCGGGGCGGTCCACGATGACGACCCGGCCCCGGTCGTCGGCGGTCACCGACGGCACGGGACGGGGCTCCGCGGCGGAGCCGGTCCACGCGCCCAGCGTCTCGCCGAGCAGCGCGTCGAGGTCCACGCCGGTGAGGTCTCCGACGACCACGGCGGTGGCCGTGGCGGGCCGGACGTGCTTCTCGTAGAAGGCGCGTACGGCGGCGGAGTCGATGCTCGCGACGGTCTCCTCGGTGCCCTGGCGGGGGCGCGACATGCGCGTCCCGGCCGGGAACAGCTCCTTGGAGAGCTCCTTGGCGGCCCGGCGGGCGGGGTTGGCCAGCTCGTGCGGGATCTCGTCGAGGCGGTTGCGGACCAGCCGTTCGACCTCGCCGTCCGCGAACGCGGGCGCCCTCAGGGCGTCGGCGACCAGGCCGAGGGCCTTGGCGAGGCGCGAGACGGGCACCTCCAGGCTCAGCCGGACGCCGGGGTGGTCGGCGTGCGCGTCGAGGGTGGCCCCGCAGCGCTCCAGCTCGGCGGCGAAGTCCTCGGCGGAGTGCTTGTCGGTGCCCTCCGAGAAGGCCCGCGCCATGATGGTGGCGACGCCGTCGAGACCGGTGGGCTCGGCGTCCAGGGGCGCGTCGAGCAGCACCTCGACGGCGACGACCTGCTGGCCGGGGCGGTGGCAGCGCAGCACGGTCAGGCCGTTGTCGAGGCTGCCGCGCTCCGGTGCCGGGAACGCCCACGGCCTGGGCTCGCCGGCCTGCGGCTGCTGGTGGAATTCCATGGTGGCGAGCTCGGTCACTTGGCCGCCTCCTCGTTCTCGTCGGTGGCGTCGTTCACGTCGGCGGGAGCGGTGGGCTCGTAGACGAGCACCGCGCGGTTGTCGGGGCGCAGGCGGGCCTTGGCGACCTTTTGGACCTCTTCCGCCGTGACCTCGAGCACCCGCTGCACGGCGGTGAGGGCGAGCTGCGGGTCGCCGAACAGGACCGCGTAGCGGCACAGTTCGTCGGCGCGGCCCGCGACCGTGCCCAGGCGGTCCAGCCACTCGCGCTCCAGCTGGGCCTGGGCGCGCTCCATCTCCTCGGCGGTCGGGCCCTCCTGGGCGAACCGGGCGAGTTCCTCGTCGATGGCGGTCTCGATGACCGGCACCTCCACGTCACCGGACGTCTTCACGTCCAGCCACCCCAGGGAGGGCGCTCCCGCGAGCCGCAGCAGACCGAAGCCGGCGGCGACGGCCGTGCGGTCGCGGCGCACCAGCCGGTTGTACAGCCGGGACGACTCGCCGCCGCCCAGGACGGTGAGGGCCAGGTCGGCTGCGTCGCACGCGCGCGTGCCGTCCTCCGGCAGGCGGTAGGCCGCCATCAGGGCGCGGGCCGGGACCTCCTCCTCGACGACCTCGCGCAGCTCCCCGCCCATGACGTCGGGCAGCGAACCGTCCCGGGGCGGCTGCTTGCCGTCGTGCGAGGCGATGGAGCCGAAGTACTTCTCGACCCAGGCGAGGGTCTGCTCGGGGTCGATGTCGCCGACGACCGACAGCACCGCGTTGTTCGGCGCGTAGTAGGTGCGGAAGAACGCGCGCGCGTCCTCCAGGGTCGCCGCGTCCAGGTCGGCCATCGAGCCGATCGGCGTGTGGTGGTAGGGGTGGCCCTCCGGGTAGGCGAGGGCGGTCAGCTTCTCGAACGCGGTGCCGTAGGGGACGTTGTCGTAGCGCTGGCGGCGCTCGTTCTTGACGACGTCCCGCTGGTTCTCCATCGACTCCTCGTCGAGGGCGGCGAGCAGCGAGCCCATGCGGTCGGCCTCCAGCCAGAGGGCGAGCTCCAGCTGGTGGGCGGGCATGGTCTCGAAGTAGTTGGTGCGCTCGAAACTGGTGGTGCCGTTGAGCGAGCCACCGGCGCCCTGCACCAGTTCGAAGTGACCGTTGCCCTTGACCTGGGCGGAGCCCTGGAACATCAGGTGCTCGAAGAGGTGAGCCAGGCCGGTGCGCCCCTTGACCTCGTGGCGCGAGCCGACGTCGTACCAGAGGCACACCGCCGCGACCGGGGTCAGGTGGTCCTCGGAGAGCACCACGCGCAGGCCGTTGGCCAGGCGGTGCTCGGTCGCTGTCAGGCCGCCGGAGTCTGCCTGGGCTGTGGCCGTGTGACCCATGGGCATGTACGTCCCTTCGCTCGCGGAATCTTGGTGGAGTCATGGGGCGGAACTGCGGAATTCCGCCGGTCCCGCCACTGTATGCAAGCGTGCGGGCCACCGGTGAAGTTCCCGCACCTCCTACGCCGAGAGCGAGAACGGGGTTGGCGGTCCGACGGGGGCGAGGGCGTACCCTGCGGGCAGCGCCGGGCCGGGCAGCCCGTGACGGGTCCTGGTCGGTCGCTGTCAGTGCCGCGGTCCACAATGGACCGCGTCAGATCACCGTTCACGCTTCAGCAAGGAGCCGGCAGCGATGGCCCGCCGTAGCACGAAGACCCCGCCGCCCGACGACGCGTACGAGGAGAGGATCCTCGACATCGACGTCGTCGACGAGATGCAGGGCTCCTTCCTCGAGTACGCGTACTCGGTCATCTACTCCCGTGCGCTCCCGGACGCCCGCGACGGCCTCAAGCCGGTGCACCGCCGCATCGTGTACCAGATGAACGAGATGGGTCTGCGGCCCGAGCGCGGCTACGTGAAGTGCGCCCGTGTCGTCGGCGAGGTCATGGGCAAGCTGCACCCCCACGGCGACGCGTCCATCTACGACGCCCTGGTGCGCATGGCCCAGTCCTTCTCCATGCGCGTGCCCCTGGTGGACGGCCACGGCAACTTCGGCTCGCTGGGCAACGACGACCCGCCGGCCGCCATGCGGTACACCGAGTGCCGGATGGCCGAGGCGACCAGCCTCATGACGGAGTCCATCGACGAGGCCACCGTCGACTTCGGTCCCAACTACGACGGCCAGGAGCAGGAGCCGGTGGCGCTGCCCGCCGCCTTCCCGAACCTGCTGGTCAACGGCGCCTCCGGCATCGCGGTCGGCATGGCCACGAACATGCCGCCGCACAACCTGCGCGAGGTGATCGCGGCCGCCCGGCACCTGATCCGGTACCCGAACGCCGACCTCGAAGCCCTGATGAAGCACGTGCCGGGCCCCGACCTGCCGACCGGCGGCCGGATCGTCGGCCTGCCCGGCATCCGGGACGCCTACGAGACGGGCCGCGGCACGTTCAAGATCCGCGCGACGGTGTCCGTGGAGACCGTGACGGCCCGCCGCAAGGGCCTGGTCGTCACCGAGCTGCCCTTCGCGGTCGGCCCCGAGAAGGTCATCGCCAAGATCAAGGACCTGGTGGGCTCGAAGAAGCTCCAGGGCATCGCGGACGTCAAGGACCTCACCGACCGCGAGCACGGGCTGCGCCTGGTCATCGAGATCAAGAACGGCTTCGTGCCCGAGGCGGTCCTGGAGCAGCTCTACAAGCTGACGCCGATGGAGGAGTCCTTCGGCATCAACAACGTCGCCCTGGTGGACGGCCAGCCCCTCACCCTGGGCCTCAAGGAGCTGCTGGAGGTCTATCTCGACCACCGCTTCACCGTCGTACGGCGCCGCAGCGAGTTCCGCCGCACCAAGCGCCGCGACCGCCTGCACCTGGTCGAGGGCCTGCTCACCGCCCTGGTCGACATCGACGAGGTCATCCGGCTCATCCGCTCCAGCGAGAACTCCGCGCAGGCCAAGCAGCGCCTGATGGAGCGGTTCTCGCTGAGCGACATCCAGACGCAGTACATCCTGGACACGCCGCTGCGCCGGCTCACCAAGTTCGACCGCATCGAGCTGGAGTCGGAGAAGGACCGGCTGAACGCGGAGATCGAGGAACTGACCCGCATCCTCGACTCGGACGCCGAGCTGCGCAAGCTGGTCTCCGCCGAACTGGCGGCGGTGTCGAAGAAGTTCGGCACCGACCGGCGTACGGTCCTGCTGGAGTCGTCCGGGGCCCCGGTGGCCGCGGTGCCGCTCCAGGTGGCGGACGACCCGTGCCGGGTGCTGATGTCGTCGACGGGGCTGATCGCCCGTACGGCGAGCGACGAGCCCCTGGTCACGGAGGCGGGCGCGAAGCGCGTCAAGCACGACCTGATCGTCTCGGCGGTGGCGGCCACGGCCCGGGGCGAGGTGGGCGTGGTGACGTCCGCGGGCCGCCTCCTGCGGGTGAACGTCGTCGACCTCCCCCAGCTCCCGGAGCCCATGCCCACGCCGAACCTGTCCGGCGGTGCGCCGCTGGCGGAGTTCGTCTCCCTGGAGGACGACGAGACGGTCGTCTGTCTGACCACGCTGGACGAGTCGTCGCCCGGTCTCGCGCTCGGCACCGAGCAAGGCGTCGTCAAGCGTGTCGTGCCCGACTATCCGTCGCACAAGGACGAGTTGGAGGTCATCTCCCTCAAGGAGGGCGACCGGATCGTGGGCGGCGTCGAGTTGCGCACCGGTGACGAGGACCTGGTCTTCATCACGGACGACGCGCAGCTGCTGCGCTACCAGGCCGCGCAGGTCCGCCCGCAGGGCCGCCCCGCGGGCGGTGTGGCGGGCGTCAAGCTCGCCGAGGGCGCCAAGGTCATCTCCTTCACGGCGGTGGACCCCGCCGCGGAAGCGGTGGTCTTCACGGTCGCCGGTTCGCGCGGCACGCTCGACGACTCCGTGCAGACCACCGCCAAGCTCACCCCCTTCGACCAGTACCCGCGCAAGGGCCGCGCCACGGGTGGCGTGCGCTGCCAGCGGTTCCTGAAGGGCGAGGACTGCCTGGCCTTCGCCTGGGCCGGCGCCACCCCGGCGCTCGCCGCGCAGCGCAACGGCTCTCCGGCCCAGCTCCCGGACATCGACCCGCGCCGCGACGGCTCGGGCGTGTCCCTGCCGAAGACGGTGGCCGTGGTGGCGGGACCGGCCTAGATCCCGTTCCGGGAGGCGGGCGGCGGCTCCACGCCGCCCGGCTCCTCGGCGTCGGGCTCCTCGGCGTCGGGCTCCGGTACGTAGCGCAGGACGCCCCACATGCCGTGCTCGTCGGCGGGCGGGGCGTCGGCGGCCCGGCGGCACGCGTCGAGTTCCGCGCGGAGGGCCGGCGCGTCGATGCCGGAGCCGATGAGCACCAGCTGGGTGCGGCGGGCGTCGGCGGCCGGCCAGGGCTCCGGGTAGAAGCGCAGGAAGCGCCCGACGGCATGGACGGCGTACCTGTTCCGCGTGTCGTACGGCCCGAAGTCGACGTAGCCCTTGATCCGGTAGAGGCCCTCGGGCCGGCTGTCGAGGAAGGTCATGAGACGGCGCGGGTCGAGCGGAGCACCCGAGACGAAGGACAGGGTGTCGTAGGCGGCGTGCAGGTGCTCGGCATGTGCGCCGCCCCCCGAGTGGTCGTGCAGGTCGTCGAAGGACAGCTGCCCCACACGTTCCTCGCCGGGTCGGCAGTCGTAGAGGAACTCCGGGTCGATACGGCCGTAGGTCGCGGGCACGACGGCGGCGCGGTCGCCGAGCGAGCGGACGAGGGCGAGCACCCGCTCGGCGTCCGGCGCCCGGTCCGTCTTGTTGACCACGATCAGGTCGGCGAGCGCCAGGTGCCTGTCGATCTCGGGGTGCCTGAGACGCGTGGCGTCGAACTCGGCGGCGTCGACCACCTCGACCAGTCCGCCGTAGACGACGCCGGGCTGTTCGCTGGCGAGGAGCATGCGCACGAGTTCCTGCGGCTCGGCGAGACCGCTGGCCTCGATGACGATGACGTCGATGCCCGCGTCGGGGCGGGCCAACCGCTCCAGGTACCCGTCCAGTTCACCGGCGTCGACGGCACAGCACAGGCACCCGTTGCCGAGCGAGACGGTCGAGTCGCCGAGCGCGCCGGCGACCGCCATCGCGTCGATCTCGATCGAGCCGAAGTCGTTGACGATGGCACCGATACGGCTGCCTCCACTGCGGTGCAGGAGGTGGTTGAGCAGGGTGGTCTTTCCTGAGCCGAGGAAGCCGGCGAGTACGACGACCGGAATCTGCTGCGGAATCGGGCGCTGCCCCACCGTGCGACCTCTCTCTCACCCACGCGTACGCCGGCCCGCACCAGCGCGTACACCCCTGTACGGAATTGCCTGATCAGGATACGAGCCGGTGCGGTCGACACGGAGTGAACGATTGTCAGCAGCGCTCGCGGGGCAGACGTTGGACAAGGCGCCGGACCGTGCGACCCTCGCTTCCCTCCGTGCGCCTCCTCTCCGCCTCCCCGCCGGTCAGCGCCGCTCGGCACTCTGGAGGCGGCAAGCGCCGCCCCTTGCTCGCCGGTCCCCGTCAGCCGACCCGCACTCGACGACCGGCGGCGGGGCCGCCTGATTCGGGGGTTGACATGGCCACACGGAAGAACACCACGGGGAGGTTCGGCTCCGCCGCGGCGGGCATGCTGCTCGCCACGGCCGGGGTGACGCTGGCCGTACTTCAGCGCGCCTTGGAAGCGGAACGGCTGCGGACACGGCGGCTCGAACTCGAGGAGACCGTCTCACGCCGCCGGGCGCTGGCACACCAGCAGCGCATGCACTGGGAACTGCTGTCCAGGGCGATTGACGACCCGACACTGGCCTCGGTGATCGACACGTACGACCCCGCCATCCCGACGGAGAAGCGCCGCCAGTACTTCTACGCCAACGCCTGGTACGTCAACCTCTACCACCTCTACCGCGCGGGCCTCCTGGACCGGGAGGAGCTGTACGGGCATGCCCGGGAACTCTTCCAGAACCCCCTGATGCGGGAGTACTGGGACGCGTCGAGGGGACAGCGGGCGACGCTCAAGCAGTCGTCCGACGAAGCACGGATCGGGCTCCTGGTCGACGCCCTCATCAACGACCTGGACGAAGCCGACACGGACGAGTGGTGGGTGGTGGGCACGCCTCCGACACCGTGACCCACCGACGAAGGGCACGGCCGGCCGGTCGACTCGACGGCAGGGGACTTCTCCGGTCGTCCCCGACTTCGGAAGCCCTCGTGCTGAGCGCCCCGCGGCAGCTCCGTCGCGCCCCCCGCGCAGGCGTGATCGCCGCGGTGAACATCGATACCGGGCAGGTATGAGTAGTCTCTCGCCTTGCAGCCACCGCGGGCGAGGAGTCGGCGGTGTGCTGCCTTCACCGAGAGCCCAGCTCATATGTAAGGACCGGTACTACCTTGAAAATCGTGCGCCGTATCGGTGTGCCGCCAAGCGCCCGTGGCAGTGCTTCAGGAGCCAACTGCCCGGACCTGTTCGAACTGAGCGACGGCAACTTCGCCGTCATCGGCACCGAGGCCACCGAGGCGCTGGAGCGCGACCTGCCCGCCGACGCCTCCCGCGCCGACTACGAACGCATCGTGGTCATCAGCCGGGAAACCCTGATCCGCGCCAAGGCGGACATCCCCGACGCCTGACCTCCCGCGGGGCGCCCGGCCACCAGACCCGCCCCGTCGCACCGGCCCGGCCGCACACGACCTGCCACCGCGCCGGACCGAACGCCCGAGCCCTCGGCACCCCGTCCGCTCGGCGACCCCACCGATGAGGCCTGGCGCCGGAACGGCACCAGGCCGCACGGACGCACCTCCCAGAACCCACCTCCCCAAGCCCGCCACCCCGGCGAGACCGACGCGAGCGCCGGACACGACCGGAGTAGCGCTCAGGCACCACTGAAGGTCACCGCGAGCGAAGTCAGGTTAGGCTCACCTCTGTGAGTACGTGCTCAACCGTCTCCCGGGACCTCGACGAACCCGTTGCGGGCACCGCGCCCGTGGCGAGGACCTGGTTGCTGCTCGAACAGCCCGGCCCGTGGGGTGCCAAGGCGCTCACTTCGAGCCACCTGGATCCCGCGCTGGGCCGCGCCCTGGAGGCCGCCGCGAAGGGCACGGGTGTTCGCATCGCCCTCATCCGTCGGCCCGGACGCCACGCCGACCGCGGCACCCCGGACGCGCGCCGGGTGTACGCGGCCCACACCGTGCCGGGCAATGTGTGGCTGCACCACACCACCCTCACGGACCCCCGCCGGTTGCTCGACCTCGATCTCGCCGCACTCGGCAGGGGCGACGCCCGTGCCTTCGACTCGGCCCTCGGAGCCGGCCCGCATCGCGGGGAGCCGCTGGCCCTGGTGTGCACCAACGGCAAGCGCGACCGGTGCTGCGCGCTCCTCGGCCGGCCGCTGGCCGCCGAGCTCGCCGCCTCCGGGGCGGGCGACGTCTGGGAGGTCACCCACCTGGGTGGCCACCGCTTCTCCCCCACGGTCCTCGTGCTGCCCCACGGATATGTGTACGGACGGGTCCAGGCGCACACCGTCAAGGAGATCATCGGCAGCGCCCGGGAGGGCCGGATCGTCACCGGGGGGTGCCGCGGGAACTCGGCCTGGGAGCGGCCCGGACAGGCGGCCGAGCTGGCCGTGCGCGCGGCCGTCGGCGAGGGCGCGGCCGAGGCCCTGCGGGTCGTTCGGACGGAGGGCGCCACGCCGCGCTGGGAGGTGACCCTGGCCCACGGCGACGGGCGGCAGTGGCGGGTCACCGTGGCGCAGGGGGCGTCGGCGCCCCCGCGTCCGGAGAGCTGCGGGGCGTCGGTGCTGGGGTCGCCGGCGCGTATGGAGGTCACGGCGGTACGGGAACTGTCGGTGACGGCGGCGCTCGCCGGCTGAGCGGCGCCCCGGCGCACCCGGCCCGGGCCGGCCCCGCCGACGGCAACGGCAACGATCAGGAGATTCGCGCCACACCCCTCTACGGCATGCCCCCGCCTCCCACGTACCGTCATGGGTATGAGCTCCACTCCCCCCGCGCGCCGCCTGCGCCTCGGCCTGCCGCGGCGGGTCTTCTCCCAGGTGCTGCTGATGCAGCTGGCGATCGCCGCGGGAGTAGCCGTCCTCGCGACCGGGTTGTTCCTGGCGCCGCTCGGCGACCAGCTGGACGACCAGGCGATGCGCCGGGCGCTCGCCATCGCGCAGACCACGGCGCAGCAGCCGCGGGTGGCCGAGGAGCTGCGGACCACGCGCCCGGCTCCGGACGGCCCGGTGCAGCGGGAGACGGAGCGCATCCGGAAGGCCACGAAGGCGGAGTACGTCGTCGTGATGGACCGGGAGGGCGTGCGCTGGTCGCACACCGACCCGGAGCGGATCGGGGAGGTCGTCTCCACCGACCCCGGGCAGGCCCTGGCGGGCCGCGAGGTCATGGAGATCGACGACGGCACCCTGGGCCGTTCCGCGCGCGGCAAGGTGCCGCTGCGCGACGGGGACGGTGCGGTCGTCGGCGCGGTGTCGGTCGGCATCGCCTACGACAGCGTCCGCGCACGGCTGGTCCACGCCATTCCCGGTCTGTTCGCGTACGCCGGCGGCGCACTGGCCGTAGGCGCGCTGGCCGCCTGGCTCATCTCGCGCCGGGTGCAGCGGCAGACCCGGGACCTGGCCTTCTCGGACATCGCGGGGCTGCTCGCGGAGCGCGAGGCCATGCTGCACGGCATCCGGGAGGGGGTCGTGGCCCTGGACCGCGGCGGTCTGGTCCGCCTGCTCAACGACGAGGCGCAGCGCCTGCTGGGCATCGGCTCCGAGGCCGTCGGCCGCTCCCCCGAGGAGGCGCTCGGCGCGGGCCGTACGGCCGATGTCCTGGCCGGCCGGGTGACCGGCACCGACCTGCTCACCGTCCGCGGTCAGCGGGTCCTGGTCGCCAACCGGATGCCGACCGACGACGGCGGTGCCGTGGCCACGCTGCGGGACCGCACCGAGCTGGAGCAGCTCGGCCGGGAACTGGACTCGACGCGCGGCCTGATCGACGCCCTGCGCGCACAGGACCACGAGCACGCCAACCGCATGCACACCCTGCTCGGGCTGCTGGAACTGGAGATGTACGACGACGCAGTGGAGTTCGTCGGCGAGGTGGTGGGCGATCACCGGGTGACCGCGGAGCAGATCACCGAGCGGATCCAGGACCCGCTGCTGGCCGCCCTACTCGTCGGCAAGGCGACCGTCGCGGCGGAACGGGGAGTCACCCTGTGGGTGTCGGACCGTACGCGGCTGCCGGACCGTCTGGTCGACCCGAGGGGACTCGTGACCGTCGTCGGCAACCTGGTCGACAACGCGCTGGACGCCGCCGCGGGCTCGCCGCACGCGCGCGTGGAGGTCGAGTTGCGGGCGCGGGGGCGCGCCGTCACGCTCACGGTGCGCGACACGGGGCCCGGCGTCCCGGCGGACCAGCGGGAGCTGGTGTTCACGGCGGGATGGTCGACGAAGGAGCGGCCGGCGCACCGGCAGCGCGGTATCGGCCTGTCGCTGGTCCGCAGGCTGGCCGAGCGGCAGGGCGGCAGCGCCACCGTCGAGGCGGCGTACGGCGGGGGTGCGGAGTTCGTCGTCGTCCTGCCCGAGGCACTGACCGGGGCCGACCCGGAACCGGCGCTCACCGCGCCCGCCGCCCTAGCCCCCATGAACACCAGCGCCGAGGAGGAGGGCCGATGATCGAGGTCCTGGTCGTGGACGACGACACGCGGGTCGCTCGGGTCAACGCCGCCTACGTCGAGAAGGTGCCGGGCTTCCACGTGGCGGGCCAGGCGCACAACGCGCTGGAGGCGCTGCGCGCTGTGGAGGCGCTCCCCCGCGTGGATCTGGTCCTGCTGGACCACTACCTGCCCGACCGGACCGGCCTGGACGTGGTCCAGGACATGCGGCGGCGCGGCCACCAGACCGACGTGATCATGGTGACGGCGGCGCGGGACGTGTCGACCGTCCAGGCGGCGATGCGCCAGGGCGCCCTGCAGTACCTGGTCAAGCCGTTCGCCTTCGCGGGGCTGCGCGCCAAGCTGGAGGCGTACGCCGAGCTGCGGCGCACCCTCGACGGCGGGGGTGAGGCGGAGCAGGCGGAGGTCGACCGGATATTCGGCGCCCTGTCGGCTCCGTCGGAGCCCGGGCTGCCCAAGGGGCACTCCCCCACCACGGCGGAGCTGGTGCGCCAGTGCCTGATGAAGGCCGACGGCGCGCTGTCCGCGCAGGAGATCGCCGACCTGACCGGGGTGAGCCGACAGACCGCTCAGCGTTACCTCAAGCTGCTGGAGCGCACGGGGCGGGCCAGGCTGACCCTCAAGTACGGGGACGCGGGCCGCCCGGAGCACCGTTACGCATGGGCGACCCGCACCTGAGCGGCACCGCGTCGACGGGGCCGCCGCCTATACCGCCCCCGCGCCGGTCAGCGACCGCACCTCCGTCTCGGCGTGCTTGGCCTCGTCCGGCACCTCGGGCGAGGTGACGGTGCCCAGCCAGCCCGCCAGGAAACCCAGCGGGATCGAGACCAGGCCCGGGTTCTGCAGCGGGAAGAACTGGAAGTCGGCACCCGGGAACAGCGACTGCGGGCTGCCCGACACCACCGGGGACAGCAGCACGAGAACCACGGCGGGGACGAGGCCGCCGTAGACGGCCCACACGGCGCCGCGCGTGGTGAATCCGCGCCAGAACAGCGAGTAGAGCAGCACGGGCAGGTTTGCGGACGCCGCGACGGCAAAGGCGAGGCCCACGAGGAAGGCCACGTTGAGGTCCCGCGCGAGCAGGCCGAGAGCGATGGCGACGGCGCCGGTCGCGACGGCGGCGACACGGGCCACGGCGACCTCACTGCGCGGTGCGGCGTCACGGCGCCGCAGGGACGCGTACAGGTCGTGGGCCACGGAGGCGGAGGAGGCCAGGGTGATGCCGGCGACCACCGCCAGGATGGTGGCGAACGCCACCGCGGCGACGACCGCGAACAGCACCGTCCCCCCGGTGGAGCCCGCGCCGCCGCCCAGGTCGAGGGCGAGCAGCGGGACCGCCGTGTTCCCGGCCGCGTTCGACGTTCGCACGGCATCCGGCCCGACCAGGGCCGCGGCGCCGAACCCGAGCACGATCGTCATCAGGTAGAAGCCGCCGATGAGGCCGATCGCCCAGACGACGGACCGCCTCGCCGCCCGGGCGGTGGGCACGGTGTAGAAGCGGGACAGGATGTGCGGCAGCCCGGCCGTGCCCAGCACCAGGGCGAGCCCCAGACTGATGAAGTCGAAGCGTGAGGTCCAGTCCCCGCCGTAGGCCAGACCGGGCGCCAGGAACGCCTCGCCGTGACCGCTGCGTTCGGCCGCCGTACGCAGCAGCCGGTCGAAGTCCCCGTGGAAGCGCACCAGGACGAGCGTGGTCAGCGCGACGGTCCCGCCGAGCAGCAGCACCGCCTTCACGATCTGGATCCAGGTGGTGGCCCGCATGCCGCCCAGCGACACGTAGATCACCATGAGGGCGCCGACGCCGATGACCGTCCAGGTGCGCGCCGCCTCGGTGGTACCGCCGAGCAGCAGGGCGACCAGGCTGCCCGCACCCACCATCTGCGCCACCAGGTACAGGACGGAGACGGTGACCGACGAGGTGCCCGCGGCGATCCGCACCGGCCGCTCACGCATCCGTGCCGCCACGACGTCGGCGAGGGTGAACCGTCCGCAGTTGCGCACCAGTTCGGCGACGAGGAACAGGACGACGAGCCAGGCGACCAGGAAGCCCACCGAGTACAGCATGCCGTCGTAGCCGTAGAGCGCGATGAGCCCCGAGATGCCGAGGAAGGAGGCGGCCGACATGTAGTCACCGGCGATGGCAAAACCATTCTCCATCGGGGAGAAGAGCCGGCCGCCCGCGTAGAACTCCTCCGCCGAGCCCTGCCGGTGGCGGCTCACCCAGGTGGTGATGGCCAGCGTGACGGCGACGAACGCGCTGAACAGGAACAGCGCCAGGGTCTGGTGGTCGCCCGTCACGACGCTCCCCCTCGCGCTCCGCGCGTCAGTTCCTGGGTCTCCCAGCGCAGTTCCAGCGCGGCCCGGTCCCTGCGCAGCCGGGCGTGCCGGGCGTAGGCCCAGGTGAGCAGGAACGTGCTGAGGAACTGCCCGAGCCCCGCGAGCATCGCCACGTTCACCGCTCCGGCCACGGGCCGGGCCATCAGCGCGGGCGCCGCGGTGGCGGCCACCACATAGGCGGCGTACCAGCCCAGGAAGGCGACCACCGCCGGCACCACGAACCGTCGGTACCTGCCGCGGACCTCCTGGAAGGCCGCGCTGCGCTGGACCTCCAGGTACACGTCGGCCGCGATCCGGTCCGGGTCCCGCACAGCTTCCCGGCGCGTCGAGGGCAACGCCCCCTCGGTGCCCCGGGTGACGGGCGACTCGCCCCAGCCGGAGGCCAGGGCGTCGTACCACGGGTCGTCGTATCCCGGATGCGGAGCGCCCTGCGAGGAGGGCGGGTACGGGGCGCCGCGGTGATCCACCGCGCTCTCGGGACCGCCTCCGGCACCGCGAAGGCGATCATTGCTTGACTGCATGCCCAAGGATGGACAGAACGGGAAGATCCCCGACTCTTGTTCCCCTCGCGCTTCACCCCATCAGGTGACTGTGCCCGTGCGAGGTCGCACCGTCCCCTTCCCGTACCCGCGCCGTGACCCGGGGGTGCTGGGCGCGGTGGGCGGGGCTCTTCGCCTCCCCCTGGGGACGGACTCCTCACGCGCGGGCGCGCGACGGCCTGCCCCGGAGGCGCCGGCCGGGGTACGCGCACCGGAGCCGGTCCCCGGCGCGGAGCCCCGGGCCCGGCTTCACCGGTGGCGCGGGGTCACGCGTCGATGCGCGACCGGTCCAGCGTCGCCGCCGAACTGGAGATGAACTCCTTGCGGGGAGCGACGTCATTGCCCATCAGCAGGTCGAAGACCTGCTCGGCGGATTCCAGGTCGGTCAGGTTGATCCGGCGCAGGGTGCGGTGCCGGGGGTCCATGGTCGTCTCCGCCAGCTGGTCTGCGTCCATCTCGCCCAGACCCTTGTAGCGCTGGATGGAGTCCTTGTAGCGGACGCCCTGGCTCTGGAAGTCCATGAGCTTGTCGCGCAGCTCCCGGTCCGAGTACGTGTACACGTACTTGTCCTGGCCCTTCTTCGGCTGCACCAGCTCGATGCGGTGCAGCGGCGGCACCGCCGCGAAGACCCGGCCGGCCTCCACCATGGGCCGCATGTAGCGGTGGAACAGGGTCAGCAGCAGGGTGCGGATGTGGGAGCCGTCCACATCGGCGTCCGTCATCATGATGATCTTGCCGTACCGGGCCGCGTCGATGTCGAAGGTACGGCCGGACCCGGCCCCTATGACCTGGATGATCGCGCCGCACTCGGCGTTCTTGAGCATGTCGGTCACGGAGGACTTCTGGACGTTGAGGATCTTGCCGCGGATCGGCAGCAGCGCCTGGAACTCGGAGTTCCGGGCGAGCTTGGCCGTACCCAGGGCGGAGTCTCCCTCGACGATGAACAGCTCGCTGCGGTCGACGTCGTCGCTGCGGCAGTCGGCGAGCTTCGCGGGCAGCGAGGAGGACTCCAGGGCCGTCTTGCGGCGCTGGGCGTCCTTGTGCTGGCGGGCGGCGATGCGGGTGCGCGCCGCGGCGACGGCCTTCTCCATGACCACGCGGGCCTGCTGGGCGGCGTCGCGCTTGGTGGAGGTGAGGAACGCCTTGAGTTCCTTGCTGATGACGTTGTTCACGATCCGGCGGGCCGCCGAGGTGCCGAGGACCTCCTTGGTCTGGCCCTCGAACTGCGGCTCGGCGAGACGGACGGTCACGACCGCCGTGAGCCCCTCCAGGGCGTCGTCCTTGACGATGTCGTCCTCGGCGACGCGCAGCATCTTCTTGGCACGCAGCGCCTCGTTCATGGTCTTGGCCACGGCCTGCTCGAAGCCGGCGACGTGGGTGCCGCCCTTGGGCGTGGCGATGATGTTGACGAAGGACTTGAGGGTGGTGTCGTACCCCGTGCCCCAGCGCATCGCGACGTCGACCCCGAGGTCGCGGGTGACCTCGGTGGGCGTCATCTGGCCGTGCTCGTCGAGTACGGGGACCGTCTCCTTGAAGCTGCCCTGTCCACTGAAGCGGAGGACGTCGCAGACGGGCCGGTCGGCGGCCAGGAACTCACAGAACTCACTGATGCCGCCGTCGAAGCGGAAGGACTCCTCGCCCTTGCTGCCGCCGTCACCGAGTCCGAACTCGTCGCGGACGACGATGGTCAGCCCGGGGACCAGGAACGCGGTCTGGCGGGCGCGCTGGTGCAGCGTGTCCAGGGAGAGCTTGGCGTCCTTGAGGAAGATCTGGCGGTCGGCCCAGTACCGCACGCGCGTGCCGTTGCGGCCCTTGGGGATCTTCCTGGCCTTGCGCAGTCCGCTCTTGGCCTCGAACTTCGCGTCCGCCCCCGCGCCCGTGAAGGCACCCGGCACTCCGCGCCGGAAGCTGATGGCGTGCGTGTGCCCGCCGCGGTCCACCTCGATGTCCAGCCGGCTGGACAGGGCGTTCACCACGGAGGCGCCCACGCCGTGCAGACCGCCCGAGGCGGCGTACGAGCCACCGCCGAACTTGCCGCCGGCGTGCAGCTTGGTCATGACGACCTCGACCCCGGACAGGCCGGTCTTGGGTTCGACGTCGACCGGGATGCCCCGGCCGTTGTCGCGGACCTCCACCGAGGCGTCGTCGTGGAGGATCACCTCGATGTGGTCGCAGTAGCCCCCGAGGGCCTCGTCGACGGAGTTGTCGATGATCTCCCACAGGCAGTGCATCAGGCCACGGCTGTCGGTCGATCCGATGTACATGCCCGGACGCTTGCGTACGGCCTCGAGCCCTTCGAGGACGAGCAGGTGCCGCGCGGTGTAGTTGGATCCGTCCCGGTCTGCTCCTGCCAGCAGCGCAGTGGACGGCACGGATGTCTCGGCGGTCACGCGGTTCGCTCCTCGCTGAATTTCAGATGGGGCCCCGCTGGGTAAGGGCGCGGCTCGGTTCACCGGTCAGAGGGTACCGAGGCCTGGTAGAGCCGTTGTCACGCCACCCTCGTCGAGGACACACCCTAGTCCAGCCTCGTATAACTGTTCGATCCTTCGATGGGGTGAAGTACACATCACGTTCCCTTCGAGGCATGAACCATTTAGGCTCCGGGCACGTCCTCATGAACAAACCGGCAACCCAGCCGGCGGGACCGACACCGACCGACAGCGCGAACCCGTACGACACAGAGACACGCAATACGGCACATTCGCCGCCAACCGGCAACAGCCGGCCCCTCGGAAAGTTTTTTCGAGGAAAAGCCACGAGCGGGAACGTTTTGGGGCTGGTTGGATGTTGACCCTGGTACGACAGCTCGTCGAGCTAGAGAAGAGGCGACGTGACTACTGTTCTGACTTCCGCAAGCCCGCTGACGGCCGCTGATCGCTGCGACCGCTGCGGCGCCCAGGCCTACCTGCGCGTCGTCCTGCTGAGCGGCGGAGAACTGCTCTTCTGCGCCCACCACGGGCGCAAGTTCGAGCCGGAACTCAAGAAGATCGCCGCTGAGATACAGGACGAGACGGAGCGGCTGACGGCCGTTCCCGAATCTTCCGCCGAGGAAGAGCGCTGACGCTACGCGCCCGACGACGAGCCGACTCGGCACAGGCCGAACAACGGGCGGCCGCCTCCGTAACCCGGAGGCGGTCGCCCGTGCTCGTCCATGGCAGGCTCTCAGGGGCCGTCAGACGCCCGCGCGCCGACGCGCGGCATCGTCCCATCCCAGCGTCCGCAGAACGGCGGAGACGCGCGTGTAGACCCCCGGACTCCCGGGGCGCCCGCAGCCGCTCCCCCACGACACGAGGCCAATGAGCCTCCCCTGGGCGACCAGCGGCCCTCCGCTGTCCCCCTGGCAGGCGTCACGGCCGCCGGCGTCCTCGCCGGCGCAGAGCATGGTGGCGGCGAGATAGCGACCGTCGTCACTGCCCGAATACGCCCGTTGACAGATCGGGTCGGACTGCACCCGCACGCGGGCCGCCCGCAGGCCGTTCGCGTAGTCACCGGCCCCCGAGGTGTCTCCCCACCCGTAGACGAACGCGCTCGTCTCCGGCTCGTACGCGGGGTCGCCCTCGGCCGCCATCCCCAGGGCCCACCCGGCGGGCAGGGCTTCGGAGAGGGTGATCACGGCGAAGTCGCCGGCGTTGCTGGCGTCGTCGTGCGCCGGGTTCACCCAGACGTCGCGGACGGGGATCTCGTGGCCCTCGTCCGAGAGCAGATCCGTACGGCCCGCGATGACCCTCAGGTCGCGCACCTCCTCGGGCGGCGACCCGAGAACCTCCTCCGTCAGGCAGTGCGCCGCGGTGAGCACGGTGGTGCGGCCGACGGCCACGCCTCCGCAGAACTGTCCCGCCCGGGTACCTCCGAACCGGTCACGACTGGACAGGGCGACGGTCCACGGACTGTCGGACACTTCGACCGGAAAGCCGCCGACCACGATGCTGTCGGCGGAGGCGGGGGCGGCGGACACCAGCGGTATCGCGGTCGCCGCGGCCACCAGGACCAGCGGCCGGGCCAGTGCCCGGGCAAAGAGGCGACGCATGCAGGCTCCTCACTCTGGGTGGTCGTGGAACACCCAGAGTGATCCAGCACGCCGTGCCGCGCACCCGCTGATCAACGCGAAGGCCCGGTTCCCCACCTGGTGGAACCGGGCCCTGTCGCTCGTACGACCGCGATCTAGTCGAGGTAGTCGCGCAGCACCTGGGAGCGCGAGGGGTGGCGCAGCTTCGACATGGTCTTCGACTCGATCTGGCGAATGCGCTCACGCGTGACGCCGTACACCTTGCCGATCTCGTCGAGGGTCTTCGGCTGACCGTCGGTGAGACCGAAGCGCATGGAGACGACGCCCGCCTCACGCTCGGACAGGGTGTCGAGGACGGAGTGCAGCTGCTCCTGCAGGAGCGTGAAGCTGACCGCGTCGGCCGGGACGACCGCCTCGGAGTCCTCGATGAGGTCACCGAACTCGCTGTCGCCGTCCTCGCCCAGCGGGGTGTGCAGCGAGATGGGCTCGCGGCCGTACTTCTGGACCTCGATGACCTTCTCCGGGGTCATGTCGAGTTCCTTGGCCAGCTCCTCCGGGGTGGGCTCGCGGCCCAGGTCCTGGAGCATCTGGCGCTGCACACGCGCGAGCTTGTTGATGACCTCGACCATGTGCACCGGGATACGGATGGTGCGGGCCTGGTCGGCCATCGCGCGGGTGATCGCCTGACGGATCCACCAGGTGGCGTACGTGGAGAACTTGTAGCCCTTGGTGTAGTCGAACTTCTCCACCGCGCGGATCAGACCGAGGTTGCCCTCCTGGATCAGGTCCAGGAAGAGCATGCCGCGGCCGGTGTAGCGCTTGGCCAGGGAGACCACCAGGCGGAGGTTGGCCTCCAGCAGGTGGTTCTTGGCGCGGCGGCCGTCCTCGGCGATGATCTCCAGCTCGCGCTTGAGCTTGGGGGCGAGCTTGTCGGCGTTGGCCAGCTTGTCCTCGGCGAACAGACCGGCCTCGATGCGCTTGGCGAGCTCGACCTCCTGCTCGGCGTTGAGCAGGGGGACCTTGCCGATCTGCTTCAGGTAGTCCTTGACCGGGTCCGCGGTGGCACCGGCCGCGGCGACCTGCTGGGCCGGGGCGTCGTCCTCGTCCTCGTCGGACAGCACGAAGCCGGCGTTCTCGGTGCCCTCGGGCTCCTCCGTCGCGGCCTTCGGCTCCTCGATCGCCTCGTCCTCGAGGAGCTCGCCGTCCTCCTTCTTGGAGGTGGTCTTCTTGGCGGCCGTCTTCTTGGCGGTCGCCTTCTTCGCAGTCGCCTTCTTGGCGGTCGTCTTCTTGGCCGCCGCCTTCTTGGCGGGCGCCTCTTCCTCGACCGCCGGGTCGGCGGCGGGCGCCGCCGGGGTGGCGGGGGCGGTGGCCTTCCTGCTGGTCACCGTCTTGGCCGCGACCGTCTTGGTGGCGGTGCGCTTGGCGGGACTCTTCGCTGCGACGCTCTTACGGGTGCGCTTGGGCTCCGCGGCACTGACCATCAGCGTCACACCCTCTTCCTCGAGGATCTGGTTGAGGCTGCGCAGTACGTTCTTCCACTGAGTGGCCGGAATCTGGTCAGCTTCGAAGGCCCGACGCACGTCGTCGCCGGCGATCTGCCCCTCAGCCTTTCCCCGCTCAATGAGAGCCATGACAGAGACGGACTCGGCGATCTCCGGCGGGAGCGTACGGGATGTGCTGGCCGACACGAACAACCTCTCGGAACGTTGGAAAACGGCTTCCGGCCCCGTCCGTGACGGACGGGAGCCGACCACCGGCTTGGAATGGGCCGACGGCGCGGGCGTACCGGGAGAGGCACAGCGCCGTGTACGGCGTCCGTATTCCCTCCGCGGCTGTCACCTCTTAGGTCATCGCGTTGCTCCCACGAGCGTTACGCCCAATCCGCGTGGCCCGAGTCACACCCCGTAAGCATTCAAAACCGGTCAGAAGCGTATTAATGAGGTCACCGGCGAACGCAACCCGCCCACGTCGGAGGTCTCACCCTCTCATCACGCCGCCGGACCCCGTGGAATCACCGCGATTCCACGGGGTCCGGCGGCGACGGCGCACCGGCCGACCACCGCCGTAGGAGGGGTCCGGCGTGCCCGGCCCGCGCCGTTCCGATGGGACGCGGTCAGTGCTCGCGGGGGGCGGGCACCACTCGCTCCACCTCGGGGTGGACGGTCAGAAGCTGGCGCATGGCCGCCTCGGCCGCCGCTCCGTCCCCCGTGGCGAGGGCGTCGACGATCCTGCCGTGCTGCGCCAGCGTGACGTCGTTCGGCCGGTCACAGGACGTGACCGGGCCGCCGGAGACGTGCAGGGCGGCGGAGACGATTCCGGAGAGGTGGTCCAGCATGCGATTGCCGGCGACCTGGATGAGGAGCCCGTGGAACTCGGCATCGGCGCGCGCGAAGGTGAGCGCGTCACCCTGCCCCATGGCGTGGCCCATGATCCCGATCATGTCGGACAGCCGCTGCTGGACCTCCTCGCGCCCGTGCCCGGCGGCGAGGCGCGCGGCGAGCGGCTCGATCGTCCAGCGCAGCTCGCTGAGCTCGCGGCGCTGATCGTCACGCTGCGGCCCGAAGGCACGCCACTCGATGATGTCCGGGTCAAGGAGGTTCCAGTCACTGACCGGGCGCACCCGGGTGCCGACGTTCGGGCGGGCGCTGACCAGCCCCTTGGCCTCCAGGACCCGCAGGGACTCGCGGACCACGGTGCGGGACACCTCGAAACGCTGCCCGATCTCCTCGGGCACCAGCGGGCGGTCGGCGCCCAGGTCACCGGAAACGATCATCTGGCCCAGCTGCTGGACGAGTTGTCCGTGCAGCCCCCGGCCCCGGCTGCCCCCGGTGCGCCTGCCCACGCGGCCCAGCTCGGGTTCAGCGCCTTCCCAGGCGGGCATCGCGACGCGGTCGACGGCGGGCGTCTCGGCGAAGGGGTAGCGGTCGAGGTCGCCCGGGTTCGTGAGGCCGGAGTCGGCGGAACGGGCGGCGGTCATCATGGAGTGCGCAAGGGTAGTCACGCATCATTTGTCGGCGCCCTCACCAACTCCCTTGAGGTCTTTGGTGAAAAGCACACGAAAGGGTGATCGCTCACCCCGTCGCAATTGACGCCTTATCGGAAAGAAATGGGCTTTCAGCGGGGAGTTGCGCACGCGATCGACCGGAAGGGCACGGCGGACGTCACCGGACCCTGCTACGGAGGGTCATGAGCAGATAGGCGCAGAGCAGAGTGGTCAGGGACAACGTCAGGGCGCCGCCCACGGGTTGGACGATCACGCGCAGCGCCTCGGCCACGTACCGCTCTCCACCGAACGGCCACGTCGTCAGGAGAGCCTCGCGGATCCTCATGGGCAGGTCGGCCGCGGTCCGCACGGACGGCCCCTCCCAGAGCTTCTGTACGAGTGGTACGAGCAGGACGGGAACGGCGACCACGGCGGCGAGCCCGGCCGTGGTGGACCGGAAGACTCCCGCGGCCAGCAGGCCGGACCAGGCACAGCCGACGACGAGCCCGAGCCAAGCCGCGCTCAGCGCGGGCCAGGCGGCGGGGACCCCCGCGACTTCCCGACCGTAGAGGAGACGGAGCACTTCGGCGTCGCAGGCCACCGTCAGGACGGCCAGCGCCGACGCGGTGGCCGCGGAGACCAGGAGTTTGGCGGCCAGCAGCCCCATCCGGCGGGGCACGGTGCCGCGGTCCGCCGCCAGGGCGGGGTGGCGGAACTCGTCACCGAAGGCGAGCGCCCCGAGCAACCCCGCGCCGAGGGCCGCGGGCGGCAGCGGCAGTTCCCGCGGCCAGGCGGCCAGGAGGCGCGGCTGCGGGGTGTGCCCGAGGCGGGCCAGGACCACGGCGGTGACGGCGGACACGACGAGGACGACGGCGCCGGTGACGAACGCCGTCCCGATGCCGACCACGCGCCGGAGTTCGTACCGGAGGGGGCGGAGGGGGCTGGGGGCGGAACGGACGGAGACGGGAGGCGGCAGCGAGGACGCCGCGTTTCGGGCGACGGCGGGGGTGAGCGTGGCCCAGGGGCGAGGAAGGGGCCGGGAGGCGGCTTGCGCCGGTGGCTCGTGCCGGGCGCCCGGGGCGGGAGGGTTGCGTGGCGCGGCGGCACCCCCGTCCACGGCCGGCGTGCGCCCGGCACGGCTGAGGGGCGGCAGGGCGTCGGCGGGGGTGCGGGAGGCCTCGGCGAGCGGCCGGGGGCCGTCGAGAGCCTGGCGGGGGTCGTCGGAGGCTTGCGGGCGGGACCTGTCGGAGGCCATCGGCTGAGGACCGTCGGCGGCCGGCGGTCGAGGGCCGTCGACGGCCGGCGGCTGGGGGCCGGCCGATGCCGGGCGGGGGGCGCTGGCCGCCCCGGGGGCTTCCGTCGAGGGCTCGGCGTCGGTGTGAGAGCGTCCCCCGTCACGGGTCGCGGACAGCTGCTCGGTGGCCGCCCCGGGTCGCTCCTCGACCGGCCGTGCGGGTGGGGTGGCGGCAGGAAGGGGCGACGGTCTTACGGCAGCGGCAGCGGCCCCGGCGCCGGAGGCCCGTGACGGAGCGTGTGCGGCGAGGTGCCCGGCGTTCGTGACGAGCGGCGCCAGGTCCGCACCCGGCCCCATGTCGCCGACCTCGTCCGCCAGTTGGTGTACGAGGATGCCGTGCCGGAAGGCGGTGTCGCCGATGTCGGCACACGTACTGCCGTACACCGCGAGGCGGTTGCCGCCCTCGCGTACAACCTCGACGGAACGACGCGCCGTGCGTGCCTCCTTGATCAGGAGGGCGGCGAGGCGGGCGGCGTGCGGGGTGCGGACGGCGACGCGCGGCCGCAGTCGGGTACGGGAGAAGTCCGCTGCCGCCTGGTCGGCGACGACACGGCCCCGGTCCAGCGTGACGACGTGGTCGGCGCTGCGCGCGGCTTCCTTCGGATCCGCCGTGCTGAACAGGACGGTGCCACCCTGGGCGGCGTGCGCACGCAGCGTTCCGTGGAGCCACCGGGCGTCGCGGACGGAAAGCGCGCGGGCGGGGTCGTCGAGCACCAGGGTGTGCGGATCGGGCAGCAGCGCACAGGCCAGTCCGAGGCGTCGGTCCATGCCGCGGGAGAGGATCCCCAGGTGCTCGTCGCGCAGGCCCACGAGGCCCACCGCCTCCATGACTTCGTCGGCCCGCCGGACGGGGACCCCGGCCGCCGCGCACAGCATGCGGAGATGACCCCGGACCGTGCGGGCCGGGTGCCCCGGCACGTCTCCCAGCAGGACGCCGACCTCGCGCGAGGGGTAGGCGATGCGGTGCAGGGGACGGCCTCTGAAGTACGTGAGACCACGGCCCCGTTGGAGTTCGAGCATGAGTCTGAGCGCTGTCGTCTTGCCGGCGCCCGATGCTCCGAGCAGTGCGGTGACACGCCCCGCGCGTGCCTCGAAGGAGACGTCGTCGACAGCGGGCGGAAGGTCCTTGCGGGGGGTGCTGGTCAGTCCGAAGGCCTGGATCACCGCAGCAAGATAGCCTGTTATGACCGGTTTTTCGGGTACCGCTGGGCTTCCTGGTGCGGGCGAAGGGCTTGTCGGCTCCTTGTTCGTCGTCCGGTCCGGGGCCTCCCCGGCCTGGGCCTCACACCTCGGGACGCAGCATCGGCGGATTGAGCAGAGTGGCGCCGCCCGCCCGGAAGAGCTGGGCGGGACGGCCGCCCTGGCGGGTGGTCGTACCGCCGGTGGGGACGAGGAAGCCCGGCGTGCCCGTCACCTTGCGGTGGAAGTTGCGCGGGTCGAGGGCCACGCCCCACACCGCCTCGTAGACGCGGCGCAGCTCGCCGACGGTGAACTCGGGCGGGCAGAACGCGGTGGCCAGCGACGAGTACTCGATCTTGGAGCGGGCTCGTTCCACCCCGTCCGCGAGGATCTGGGTGTGGTCGAAGGCGAGCGGCGCCACCGGCTCGCCGTCACGGCCGTATCCCGCTTGCTCCAGCAGTTCCTCGACCGGCGCCCAGCGGGCGTTGCTGGCGTCACCGCCCGCCCGCGGGGCGGGCAGGTCGGGAGCGAGCGCGAGGTGGGCGACGCTGACCACGCGCATCCGGGGGTCCCGCTCCGGATCTCCGTAGGTCGCGAGCTGCTCCAGGTGAGCGCCGTTGTCCTGAGGGGGCGCGGCGGGGTCGTGGACGCACAGGCCCGTCTCCTCGGCCAGCTCACGCGCCGCCGCCTGCGCCAGATTCTCGTCGGCCCGCACGAACCCGCCGGGCAGGGCCCAGCGCCCCTGGAACGGCGGCTCGCCCCTGCGCACCGCCAGCGCGCACAGGGAGTGGCGACGCACGGTCAGCACGACCAGGTCCACAGTGACAGCGAAGGGCGGAAAGGCTGACGGGTCGTAGGGCATGCGGCGATCATAGTCGTCTGCCTGACGATAAACACTCCCTTCGCCGAGCACCACCGACGGCTGGTCCACTTCGGCCGGAGCCGTGTCTCCCGTGCACTCCCGCTCGCTCCCGAGCGCCGTGCGAGAGCACGTCGGGCCAGGTCAGGTTCTCAGTTGCAGCCCGTCGGCGGCCTCTTCGACCATGGCCATGCCCAGTCGGCTGACCCGCACCGAGAAGGGCTCCCCGGCGACCCTCAGCCCGGTCAGGCCGATCTCGCCCAGAGGGGCGCTGCGCAGGGGACGCAGGGTGACGCTCCCGGCCGGGGTGTCGGGGTGGATGCCCGCCAGTGTGGTCAGCAGCGACACCCCGGCGGCGGCCGCGGTGGCGGCGGGACGGCAGGCCGCCGGGTGCGGCAGGGGCGTACTCCCTTCGGTGCGCTGCTCCCCGGCGTACATCTCGGGCAGGCGGTGGCCGAAGGCGCCGGCGGCGGCCAGTACGCCGCGCAGCAGCGAGCCCGCCTCGTCCTCGTGACCGGCGGCGGCGAGACCCGCCACCGCGATCGCCGTCTCCTGGACGCGCACGGCTCCGGCGCGATGCCCGAAGGGGGTGTATCCGGCTTCCTTCACGCCCAGGCCGCGCAGTCCCCACCCCGAGTCCATGACCGGGTTGCCCAGCAGCCGAGCGAGCCGGGCGGTCTGCACCGGGTCGAGCAGCCCCGGGGCGGTAGTGCCTCCACCGAGCAGTCCGGTGTCGAGGAGGTGGGCGGCGGCCGCGGTGAGCGACGGCACCAGGCGTCCGTCCGCGGTGCGGGCCGCCGCGGGCCTCCCTCCTGCCGGGTCGTGGATCCAGAAGTCACGCCGGAACGCCTCGCGCAGCTCCCGGGCCCATTGGCGCAGTGCGTCACCGCCCGGTCTGCCGAAGGCGTCGAGCAGCTCGGCGCCGAGCAGGGCGGCGCGGTGCGCGTGGGCTTGCGTCTCGCCGCGGACGGGGCCGCCGGGGTGCGGGTCGGGGACGTACGTGCCGTCCCCCACGGCGGCCCGCAGCCAGCCCAGGCACCCCTCGGCCGCGGGCAGCAGCTCCTGCGTCTCCTGATCCCCGAGGCCCCAGCGGCGGGCTTCCGCGAGGAGCGCGGGGAAGAGCAGGGTCGCCTCCGTACCGGTGCAGCCCGGTGGCAGGTGGGGGCCGGTGTCGCGGCTCGGTCCGGGAATCATGCCGTGCCCCGGCCCGGGACCGCGCTGTTGCGAACGGGCGAGAACCCGCAAGGTGCCGGCGGCGAGCCGGGTGCCGAGGGGCAGCGACATCCGGGCGGCGGCGAGGGCCTCGGCGGGTGCCGGACCGCAGCGCCAGGGGACGCCGGCCGCGAGATGGACGTCGGTGGGGTGTGCCGGATCACGCAGCAGAAGGGCACGCAGGTCCTCGATGCTGGTCCGCAGGAGGGCGGGGGCTCCTGGGTCGTCACCGGTGGCCTCGGCGGCCGCCAGCGGGTCCGCCGCCGTGCGGGCCACCGCCCGGACCGGACCCGCTCCGTCGGGCCGCACACGCAGCTCGATGCTCGTGCTGCCGCCCGGCGGCACCACGCACTCCCACCGCAGCAGACCGGCGGAGGCGAGGGCATCGCCCGGCGGCGGTACGGCCGTGACCGACGCGGTGCCCGCGGCGCTGGACCAACGCAGCCCGGAGGCGTGAACACCGGCCGGCAGGTCGGGGCCGGCGCTGCCCGCGGCGATCGACCCGAGGTCGGCCAGGTCCGTACCGAGAGCCACCTCCACCGGCAGGCGCAGTGGACGGGTCGTCCCGTTGCGCAGAGTGATCCGCTCCGTGCCCTCGGCGTGCCGCGTCCGCTCGACCATGACGTCCGGGTCCGGTCCCGGGGCGGACGACGTCCGGAGCACGCCCACGAAGACGGTTCGGTCGGCTCCTGCCATCCGGGCCTGCAAGGGAAGCGGTTCGCGCCCGGACACGAGGAGGCGGCACCGGGAGAGCAGGCGTCGGCCCGCTCGGTAGAACCCCTCCAGCCCGATACCGGTCAGCTGCGCTTGCTCCGTCGAGATCACGAGGCCGGGGAGGGCCACTGCGATCATCGTCCCGTGGTTCGGGGGCAGGTCACCGCACCGGCGAGCGGACACCGGGGGCGGCGCGCTCCGCGGAGCGCCCGGCTCTCTCCCGGGTCGCGTCGACGGCAGGGCGTACGCCGGCCCGGATCGGACCGTCGGCGGGCCGAGGCTCCGGCTTTGCCCGGGGCCGCGCCGCTGGACCGGCGCCGTGGGTTCGGCTCGGTACGGCGGAGCGGCCCGCCCGCCGTAGGCAGCGGCACCCGGCACGGCGGTGGACGAAGTCGGTTGGTGCATGGGAGGGCTCCCCTACTCGGTGCGCCTCGTAACTACTCGGTGCGCTTCGGACGGAACGGCGCCGTGCGGTGCTTCGACCGGGCGGAGGTGGTGCGGTGCGAGGTCGCGGCCGGACGGGTGCGGCGCGGAGCGGTGCCCCGGCCGGCCCGGGCGTTCCGCCACTCAGGTGAACGGAGCGGATGTCCTGCGGGTCACGCCCGCGGTGTCGGGGATCCGAGGCCTGACGGCGTGGGGCACGGAACGCGCACCACATCACGAACCTGATCACCAGGCCGCCTCGGCCCGGCCTCGCGCTCGGGCGGCGGCCGCTTCCCAGCCCGGAGCGGCTCGCGTCGGTCGGCCAATGCGCGGTCACGGCACCCGTTCCGTCCGCGTCTGCGTCCACACCCCCACCCGGAACCGCATCCGCCCGGTGTCGCCGGCTCGGGGCCGCCCATGAGCCGCCAGCGCCTCTTCAGACGCCCTCGGCGCCGCCACCCGTCCCGCTCGTCCCCTTGCGCGCCCCGCCCGGGCAGGCCTCCGTCCGGCCCGAACTCTGCTTCGCCGAGGCTCGCGGGGGCGTGGAGTCCGTCCGCGGAGCGCCACCGGCAGCCGGGGTCCGGGGACGCGTCTGGTTCCCGGCCGGTGCACGGCCCTGCCACTTCGCACGGCGGCGGACACCGTCGGACGGGACGACGGAGCGGGTACGACGCCGACGGCCGGATGCGGCCGGCACGGTGGTCGAGGGCCCGGGCCGTTCGCGTTGCGCAGCCCCGTCCGCCTCTACGCCCTCGTCCGAAGCGCCGTCTCCCGCGCCCCCGTGGTTCTCTCGTTCCGCACGCAGGCACCGGCGGATCGACTCGGGGTCGAGACCCTCGTTGCACGCCTGGTGCAGAAGCCGCGCGAAGAGGTAGTCGGGGTCTGCACCGAGAGCCATGGCCAAGGCCTCGCGGGCCTCCAGCTCGTCGCCGGTGGACCAGGCGACCCACCCCGCCAGCGTGAGGGGCGCGGCCGCGTGCTCGCCGTAGGAACCGACACAGCGACGGGCCAGGGCGCGCCAGAGACGCAGTGCGGGAAGGGCCTCGTCACCCTCCATCCACTGGGCCGCGCGGTCGCGTGTCGTACGGTCCTGGAGGCCGAGGATCAGCGCCGCCGCCTCGTCGTTCGCCAGCAGTTGGTCGTCGCGCAGGTCCTCGGCGGGGAGACCCGACACGGGCCGGGCGCGGGCGAGGCGTCGCATGATCCGCTGTGCCAGGTCCAGCGTTTCCCCGGCCACCTCCGAACGACCGGTGTCGTCGAGGATCCGGGAGACCAGCGGCACGGCGGCCGCGTCCAGGGCGACCTCCTGTTCACCGGCCACGGCGCCCTCCCGGGGGAGCAGCCGGGCCCGCAGGTCGCTCAGCGAGCCGCGCACCTGGATGCCGGCGTAGGTCGCCGCCGCGGCCAGTACCGACGTACCCGGCAGTCCCATGGGGACGCCCTCGGACGGGCAGCATGCCTCGTCGTCGCAGCAGTACGACCAGAAGCGCCCGGCGGAGATGCACAGCGCCTCGACCACCGGAACGTCGAGTCGGCCGCACTCCACTCGCAGCCGCTGCGCCAGAGGCCTCAGTCGCTCCATCACCTGCCGTCCGGTCTCTCCCCGCCCCGGTTCCTGGCAGAGATAGGCGACCATCTGCTCGGGTCGCACACCTCGGCGCTCGCTGCCGGTCACCAGGCCTCGCGTCAGCTGTCCGGCCGCACCCGGCCAGTCCTCCGGGTGGGCGGGGATGCCGAGCCGGGCGCGGCCGCCGAAGCGTCCCCGGCCGTTCCTGTCGCGGAGGGCGACCAGGACGATGCTGTCCTCGGGGCGGTACCCGAGGAGGTAGGGCAGGGCATCGGCCAGTTCGGCCGGGGTGCGCAGGGTGACCTGGTGCTCGTCACCAGGGCTGTCGTACGGGGTGCGGGCCGCCCGGCTCCGGGGCACGGGGCCCGGGATGTCGCCGTTCTCGGAGGATCCAGTCGTTTCGCTGTGGTTCGTCATGGCCCGACAATCTCGCGGATCGCCAGATTCCGGTTTGCCCTGTGGATAACTTGAATCAGGGCCACGTCAATCCCGCGAGGCGACGGCCGCGCCGTCCCGCCCCGTCGCCCGGCTGTCAGTCCCGTCCTGTTGTATGGAACGCATGGAGCACACGAGCAACGCGGATCTCCGGACAGCGGCCGACGCGGTCCTCGCCCGTCTCGTCGGGGACCCGTCCGGCACCGCCCGACTGCGGGACGACCAGTGGCGGGCGATCGAGGCGCTGGTCGCCGACCGGCGCCGGGCCCTCGTCGTCCAGCGCACGGGATGGGGAAAGTCCGCCGTCTACTTCGTGGCGACCGCGCTGCAACGCGAACGCGGCGCCGGCCCCACGGTGATCGTCTCCCCCCTGCTCGCCCTCATGCGCAACCAGGTGGAGGCCGCGGCGCGGGCAGGCATCCGCGCCCGGACCATCAACTCCTCAAACACCGAGGAGTGGGAGGTGGTCCAGGACGAGATCACCGCAGGCGAGGTCGACGTGCTGCTCGTGAGCCCCGAGCGGCTCAACAACCCGGACTTCCGCGACCAGGTCCTGCCCAGGCTCTCCGCCGCTACCGGACTGCTCGTGGTGGACGAGGCGCACTGCATCTCCGACTGGGGTCACGACTTCCGCCCGGACTACCGACGGCTGCGCACGATGCTCACCGATCTCCCGCCCGGTGTGCCCGTCCTGGCGACCACCGCCACCGCCAACGCGCGCGTGACCGCCGACGTGGCGGAGCAGCTCGGCACCGGAGGCACATCGGACGCGCTGGTGCTGCGCGGACCTCTGGACCGGGAGAGCCTCAGCCTGGGGGTGCTGCGGCTGTCCGACGCGGCGCACCGGATGGCCTGGCTCGCCGACCACCTCGACCGGTTGCCGGGCTCCGGGATCATCTACACGCTCACCGTGGCCGCCGCGGAGGAGGTCACCGCTTTCCTGCGGCAGCGTGGCCACACGGTCGCCTCCTACACCGGCAAGACCGAGAACGCGGACCGCCAGCAGGCCGAGAACGACCTGCTCGCCAACCGGGTCAAGGCTCTGGTCGCCACTTCGGCGCTGGGCATGGGCTTCGACAAGCCCGACCTGGGCTTCGTGGTGCACCTCGGCTCGCCGTCCTCCCCCATCGCCTACTACCAGCAGGTCGGCCGCGCGGGGCGCGGTGTCGAGCACGCCGAGGTGCTCCTCCTGCCGGGGAAGGAGGACGAGGCGATCTGGGAGTACTTCGCCTCTCTGGCCTTCCCTTCGGAGGACCTGGTCCGCCGCACGCTCGACATCCTGGCCCACTCGGAGCGGCCTCTCTCCCTGCCCGCTCTGGAGCCGCTGGTGGAGCTGCGCCGCTCCCGCCTGGAGACCATGCTCAAGGTCCTCGACGTGGACGGTGCGGTGAAGCGGGTCAAGGGCGGCTGGATCGCGACGGGGCAGCCGTGGACGTACGACGCGGAGCGCTACGACTGGGTCGCACGGCAACGCAAGGCCGAGCAGCAGGCGATGCGCGACTACGCCTCGACGACGGACTGCCGGATGGAGTTCCTGCAACGACAGCTGGACGACGAGGGAGCCAAGCCCTGCGGCCACTGCGACAACTGCGCCGGACCGCGCTTCACCGCGGACACCTCGCCCGACGCCCTCGACGCGGCCCGGGTCGACCTGGGCCGAGCCGGGGTCGAAGTGGAGCCGCGGCGCATGTGGCCGACCGGACTGCCGGCGATCGGCGTCGACCTGAAGGGACGCATCCCGGCCGGGGACCAGGCAGGACCGGGGCGGGCGTTGGGCCGGCTCTCCGACATCGGCTGGGGCAACCGGCTGCGGCCGATGCTCTCACCGCAGGCCCCCGACGGCCCGGTGCCCGACGATGTCGCCAAGGCCGTCGTGGGGGTGCTGGCCGACTGGGCGAAGGGGCCCGACGGCTGGGCCTCGGGCGCGACCGACGCCCCACCGCGTCCCGTCGGCGTGGTGACCGTCGCCTCCCGCACCCGGCCCCAGCTGGTCCAGTCCCTCGGGGCGCGTATCGCCGAGGTCGGCCGACTGCCGCTGCTCGGCTCCGTCGAGTACACGGGTGAGGCGCCCAAGGCGTCCCGCAGCAACAGCGCACAGCGGCTCAAGGCGCTCGACGGCGCCCTGACCGTGCCCCCCGCCCTCGCCGCCGCACTCACCGACCTCGCGGGGCCGGTGCTCCTCGTGGACGACTGCACCGAAACCGGTTGGACCCTCGCCGTGGCGGCCCGACTGCTCCGACGCGCCGGCGCTCAGGGAGTGTTCCCACTGGTCCTGGCCGTGCAGGGGTGATCGCCCGCCGCGAGCACGCAAGACCGCAGCCTGCCCTCGCGCGGCTGCGTCCGGTACGCCCGGTGCGTCACCCGGTCGTCCTCTGGGTAGGGATATAGGACGCGCATCATCCGATAACGGTCGTCGGTCCCAATTGCTCGTTGCCGCATCCAAGTTCGGCAGGAAGAATCGAAGTCCGCTCCCCGCACGGCTCGTCCGTGATCCGGCAGGGCTTCACTGCGGTGCGCGCTCCCCCGAATCCGACCCCGCCCCCCAGTGTGGGCGCGTAGCCGAAGGGAGGAACGTGACCTTCGGATTCGCTCCGTCCTCGGCGGCGTCATTGTCATCGTCCGCCGCTTCCGCCACTCGTATGCTCGAACCGGCGGAGTGGGCCGCCGCCGGAATCCCCCTGCTGCGCAATCCGCGGGAGGTGGTCAGCGGGCTGCACGCGAGGCACCGCCCCAAGCCGGCGACGGCGATCGTGGCCGTACTCGACGCGGACGAACGACTGCGCGCCAGCGCCTCGTTCACGAGCCGGCCGACCCCGGCCGACGGATGGATGTTCCGCAACGCGCTGCTCTCGCAGCTGCGCCGCGTCATCCCCCACGATCTGCGGCGCCGCACTCCGGTGCGTACCGCTGTGCTGGTCTACTGCCGTGAGGGCGACGCGCGTTGGACGGAGGAGGACGGCGCGTGGATGTGGGGGCTGCGGGACGCGTGCACGTTGCACGGGTTGCGCTGTGGCGCCTACATCACGCTGACCAAGGACGGCTGGCAGGTCCTGGGCGAGGGCCGCGGCGGGCGCCGGCCCAACGCGGCGTCGACGCCCGAGCCGTTCGCCACCTCCGAGGCACCGCTTCCGCCACCGCGCACCGGCGGCGTCGCCTCGGACGTGCTGCGCCGCGCGGCGGCTCGCTGAGCACCGTCGCTCCGGCGCCACACGGACACCGCCGTGACGACCGGTGTCGACGTGCGGCTTACGCGACAGCGTCGACGCCCTGTTAGGCCCCGGGGCGTGTGCCCCGGGGGGTGCGCCCCGGGGCATGCCGAGCCGACCACCGTGCTGAGCCGGTCCGCGGCCCCTGGGTCACAGCGACGACCGCCGCACGCGGCGGTACGGGCTCAGACGCCCGCGCCCAGCACCGAGTTGATGCGCTGCGGGTCACCGCAGACGATCAGCAGGGCACCGGCCCGGGAGCGGGCCGCGGACAGGGCCGTGACAGCGGCGGCTTCGGGGCCGCCGTTGAGCGCGACCACGACCACGGCCCGCGACACGGCGCGGTCGGCGACGGCGGCGTCCGCGTAGAAGACGTCGTCGCCCGCGTCGTGCTGCGCCCAGTAGGCGGCATCGCCGAAGGACAGTTCGTGGGCGGCCCACGGGTGCGGCTCACCAGTGGTGATCACCAACACGTCGCCGGGGGTACGCCCCGAGTCCAGGAGCAGGTCCACGGCCTCCTCGGCGGCGTCGAGCGCGCCTTCGGGCGAGGCCGGGATCAGCTGGATCTGCGGGGCGACCGGGGCGGCGGCCGGAGCAGCCGGACGCGACGGGCCGGGGTCGGCCACGGCCGAGTCGCGCGACGCACGCTGCGTCGGCGGCGCCGGCCGCACGGGGCCGGGGCGACCGGGGCGCGGTGGAGCCGCGGGACGGGGGCCGGGTACGGGGCGGGGGGTCGGCGCGGTACGGCCGCTGGCCGGAGTGGCGCGGGGACCCTGGGCCTTCTCGTGAATCTGAGGCTCCTCGGGAATGAGAGGCATGAGCTGATATTTATCAAACGTTGGTGCGGCTCGCGTCGGCGGGTGGCACATGCCTGCGAGCGGAACTGTCAGAAATCGAAGCCGAGCTGACCCTCGATTTCCGGAGCGCTTCCGTCCACCCCACTGCGGACCTTCTTGAGGTGCTGCCACTGGGGCAGCGCATCAAGATACGCCCACGACAACCGGTGGTGCGGGGTGGGGCCCCGCTCCGCCAGTGCGGCCCTGTGCACGGGTGATGGATACCCGGCGTTGTCCGCGAAGGCGAAGTCTGCATGGTCGATGCCCAGTTCGGCCATCATTTTGTCGCGCTGGACCTTGGCGAGCACCGAGGCCGCCGCGACAGCCACGCAGGACTGGTCACCCTTGATCACCGTACGAACCCGCCAGGGCGCCCCGAGATAGTCGTGCTTGCCGTCGAGGATGACGGCGTCGGGACGGACCGGCAGGGACTCGAGGGCGCGCACGGCCGCAAGCCGCAGCGCCGCCGTCATACCCAGGGCGTCGATCTCCTCGGGAGAGGCGTGGCCCAGGGCGTAGGAGGTCACCCACGTCCGCAGTTCCTCGGCGAGTTCGGTGCGGCGCTTGATGGTGAGCAGCTTGGAGTCGGTGAGGCCGACCGGGGCCCGGCGCAGTCCGGTGATCGCGGCGCAGACGGACACCGGGCCGGCCCACGCACCCCGCCCCACCTCGTCGACACCGGCAATGATCTTCGCTCCGGTCGTGGCGCGGAGAGAGCGCTCGACGGTGTGAGTAGGCGGTTCGTACGGCATGACGCCCTTAGCGTACGCCGCCCCGATCCGTCGGCGACACCCGGTTCCCCCTGACGGATCGGCGTCCGCGCGGGCCGCGGTCAGACGGGGTCGGGGCGCAGCAGCGGGACCATCAGCTGGTCGATCAGTTCCTCGACCTCCCGATCCGTCCATTCACTCCCGCGAATCTTTGACCGATACATCATCATCGCGGGGACGGCATCGAAGACGCACCAGTGCATCGCGTCAGATCGCACCTCGCCTCGCTCTATTCCGCGGTTGATGACCTCGCGAAGCAGGGCAAGGGTCGGCTCGACCACTCCTTTGACGATCACCGAATGGAAGCGCTCCGCCTGCGCGCTGTCGCATTCGTGAATCACCGATCGCACGGCGTGCCCAGGTCGGGAGTACATCGCGTCCCGCGCTCTGAGGCACAGCGCCAGAAGGTCGTCGCGCACGTTCCCGAGATCCGGCGCCGCGTCGAAGGTCGGGAGGCCGGACAGCAGGGCGTCCGCGACGAGGTCCTCCTTGGACGGCCAGCGGCGGTACACAGCGGCCTTGCCGGTCTGGGCACCGGCGGCCACCCCCTCCATCGTCAGGCCGTTCCAGCCGACGGTGCCGAGTTGGTCGAGGGCGGCCTCGAGGATCGCTCGTTCCAGGACGACGCCTCGTCGGCGCGAGGGTGTCCGGGCGGAGGCGGCCGCCCAGTGCGAAGCAACCATGTCGGGGATCTCCAGTAAGCGGAATGTCGGGTGTCGGGCAGGGTGCGCCAGGCGGCCACAACGGGGGACGGACCACACGGCGGCACGGGAAGTGAACGCTTGCGTTCACTGTCCGGGTGTCACTAACGTTGAAGCAACAGTGAACGCCAGCGTTCACTAAGTCATGCGTGGGGGACACATAGTGACGACCTCTTCCTTGGTCAAAGATCAGAAGCCGGGAGCCGCCCGCCGGGAGGGGCACCCCGGCATCGCGCTCACCGTCATCGCGGCCTGCCAACTCATGGTGGTCCTCGACGCGACGATTGTGAACATCGCGCTCCCGCACATCCAAGAAGCGCTCAGCTTCAGCACCACCGACCTCACATGGGTCGTGAGCGCCTACACGCTCACCTTCGGCGGTCTGCTCCTGCTCGGCGGCCGAGCCGGAGACATCCTCGGCCGGCGCCGGGTCTTCATGACCGGCATCCTGCTGTTCACCTTCGCCTCGCTGCTCGGCGGCTTCGCCCAGGAACCCTGGCAGCTGCTGGCGGCCCGCGTCCTGCAGGGCGTCGGAGGCGCGATCGCCTCGCCCACCTCGCTGGCGCTGATCACGACGACCTTCCCCGAAGGCCCGGAACGCAACCGGGCCTTCGGGGTCTTCGCCGCGGTGTCCGCCGGTGGTGGCGCCATCGGACTGCTGGCGGGCGGCATGCTCACCGAATGGCTCGACTGGCGCTGGGTGCTCTTCGTCAACGTGCCGATCGGCGTTCTGATCGCCGTGCTCACCCCGCTGTACATCAGCGAGTCGGAACGGCATTCCGGGCGCTTCGACATCGCCGGGGCGGTGACCTCGACGGCGGGCATGGCGTCTCTCGTCTACGGCTTCATACGCGCCGCCGACGAGGGCTGGCGGGACAGTCTGACCATCGGTTCCTTCGCGGCCGCGGTGGTCCTGCTGCTGTCCTTCACCCTCATCGAGTCGCGGGCCAAGGAGCCGATCACCCCACTGAAGATGTTCGCCGACCGGAACCGCTCCGGCACGTATGTGATCATGCTGAGCCTGGCCGCCGCGATGTTCGGCATGTTCTTCTACATCGTGCTGTTCGTCCAGAACGTGCTGGGCTACACGCCCATCCAGGCCGGTCTGGCCTTCCTGCCGGTCACGGTGGTGATCGCCCTCGGTGCGGGGCTCTCGCAGCGGTTCCTGCCCGTCTTCGGCCCGAAGCCGTTCATGGTGGTGGGCTCGGCGCTCGCCGCGCTCGGGCTCGGCTGGCAGGCCCTCATCAGCTCGGACAGCTCCTACGTCGGCGGTGTCCTCGGTCCGATGCTGATCTTCGGCTTCGGCATGGGGCTGAACTTCGTCACGCTGACGCTCACCGCCGTCTCGGGGGTCGCCCAGCACGAGGCGGGCGCGGCGTCCGGCCTGCTCAACGCGATGCAGCAGGTGGGCGGGTCGATCGGGCTCGCCATCCTGACGACGGTGTTCGGCACGGCCAGCAAGGACGAGGCGGAGAAGCAGGTGCAGGACTTCCTCGCCCACGGCTCGGCGGAGCAGAAGGCGGAGTTCGCGCAGACGCACCAGCTGCCGGCGCCCTGGGCGCACGACGTACTGGCACAGGGCATATCGGCGGCCTTCATCCCGGCTGCCGCCATGGCCGTACTCGCCCTGGCCACGGCGTGGCTGGTGATCCGGGTACGCAAGAGCGACCTGGAGGCCCTGTCCGGCTCCGCCGGGCCGGGGATCGGCTGACCGCGCGCCGGCGCGGGCCGGGCGAGGGGAGCCGGCGGGCGTCATGGAGGCCCGCAGGCCCCCCTCGCGCCGCCCCCGGGCCGACGGGGAGCCCGGGATCGGCGCGAGCAGCACCAGGGACAGCCCCACGCCGGCCAGCACGAACAGCGCGCCCACGCTCCACCCCCTCGTGACAGTCCCGCCGCCGGGCAGGGCCACGACCCGCGCGGCAACATGTCACGACAACGCACGTGCCGTCACTCGGAGTTCCCGCCGCACACGGAGAGTTTCGACCGCCACACGCGAAGAGTGCCGAACGCCAAGAGTGCCGAACGCGGAGGGTGCCGAAAGCGGAGAGTGCCGAACCCCGGCCCGGCACGTCGGCCGACCGGGGTCGAGTCCGCTAGACGGACGCCGTCATCCACTCGGGCAGGGCCTCGACCCGCGCCGTCCACTCGACCGGCGGCGCTCCCGCCTTCTCGGCGGCGACCACTCCGCCCACGATGGCGCAGGTCGTGTCCACGTCCCCGCCGACCTGAGCGGTCGTCCAGAAGGCGCGCTCGTAGTCCCCGAGAGCGCGGGCGGCGGACCACAGGGCGAAGGGCACGGTGTCGTGGGCGGTCGTCCGCCTGCCACAGCCCAGTACGGCCGCGACCGTGGCCGCGTCGCCGTAGTCCAGCATGTCCCGGGCGCGTCGCAGTCCGGCGCCCACCGCGCTCTTGGGCACCAACGCGATCACCCCGTCGAGGAGCGCGTGCGGGGTCGGCGGACCGCCGGGGTCCGCGGCCAGTGCGGCGGCCGCGGCGACCGCCATGGCGCCCACCACCGCCTCGCGGTGCTGATGCGTGGGGTAGGCCGAGATCTCCGCCTGGTGGGTCGCCTGCTCCGGGTCGTCCGCGTACCAGGCGCCCAGCGGTGCGATGCGCATCGCGGCCCCGTTGCCCCAGGATCCCTGGCCGTTGAAGAGCGCGGCGGCCAGCTCGCGCCAGTCACCGCCCTCCCGGACCAGGCGCAGCAGCCGGTTGACCGCGGGCCCGTAGCCGCGGTCGAAGTCGTGGTGGTGGGCGAAGGAGAGCGCCAGGGCGTCCTGGTCCGCACGGCCGTGAGAGGCGAGGACGGAGATAACGGAGCAGGCCATCTCCGTGTCGTCCGTCCACTGCCAGGTGCCGGGAGGCAGCTCGCGGCGCTTCAGCAGCGGGTAGTTCTCGGGCACGAAGAACTGTGAGCCCAGCGCGTCCCCCACCGACAGTCCGCGCAGGCTGGACAGCGCCCGGTCCAGGCGCTCGTCAGGAGATGAATGAGCGGTCATCGCCCTGCCACTCTATCCGGTGATCCCGTACGGTTCCGGATCTCGCCAGCGTTCGAAGGGACGGTCGAGGGTGTACTTGCCGTCCGAGCCGAGAACGAGCATCCGGACCTCGCCGTTCCCGGGGTTCTTCAGCGACTCGAATTCCGCGACCGTCCAGTGGAACCACCGCATGCAGAACAGCCGCATCGCCAGACCGTGCGTCACCAGGAGCACGTTCGGCGGGTGGTCGGGGTCCTCGAAGCTGCGGAAAAGGCTTTCCAGGAAGCCGCCGACCCGGTCGTACACGTCGGCTCCGGACTCGCCCTGGGCGAAGCGGTAGAAGAAGTGGCCGTAGGCGTCCCGGTAGGCCTTCTGCAGGCGCACGTCGTCGCGGTCCTGCCAGTTGCCCCAGTCCTGCTCGCGCAGCCGGGGCTCCTCCCGTATCCGTATGAGCTCGGGATCGAGGTGGAAGGCGCGCAGCGTCTCGTGGGTCCGGCGGTACGGGGAGACGTACACGCTGACCCGCTCCGGACCGAACACCTCGCGCAGCCTCTTGCCCGTCTCCTCCGCCTGGGCCCAGCCCTGCTCGGTGAGGGCGAGCGCGTGGTCGGGCTCCCGCTCGTACACCGAGTCGTCGGCATTGCCGATCGACTCTCCGTGCCGGACGAGAACGATGCGCCGTGGTCGTGCCATGTCAGAACCCTAGATCGGGACGGGCGGAACCAAGCACTCGAACGGGCCCCATACGGCGTACCTCACACGGCCCCCACATCACGGGCCTCGCCCAGCGGCACCGGGCCGGGCCGGATCTCAGACCGTCCAGGACGGCTCCAGCTGCACGATGTCCCCGGTCAGCGCCGCGATGTCGGCCTCCGTCTGGGCGCGCAGGGCCAGGCGCTCCACCCGCTCGGTGCGGTACTTCCCGTGCTCGGCGGCCGACCGCCACATGGACAGGACCAGGTACTCGTGCCCCGGCGCCTCGCCGAACAGCCCGCGGACCATGCCCGGCGAACCGGCCATCGCGGGATTCCACACCTTCTCCTGCATGAGGACGTAGTGCTCGGCCCGCTCCTCGTGCACGCGGCAGAGGGCCACCCGCAGCAGGTCGGCGTCGGTGAAGCGCGGTTCGAACCCCGTCTTCACGTCGAACCGGTAGTCGAAGAGCCTGACCTGCGCGTCCTTGAAGGTGCCCGCCTGGGCCGAGGCGAGCCGGTCGTGGGAGCGGGCCATGAAGGAGTCGTAGAAGGCGCGGCTCTCCCAGAAGGCGAAGACGTGCGCCACGTCCTGCCGCCCCCGGCTCCAGCCGCCCCCCTGCCCCCGAAAACCCGGCTCTCCCGGAAGCCCCGCCCACTTCCGCTGCCCCCGCTCGAAACCGCGGCGGTCCACCACGGTGCAGCGAATCCACTTGACCAGCACCGCGCCATGGTAAGGCCAGGAGCGTGGCACCGGTCACTCTCGGGACGACCACTTGCCCGCACTGGCGTCGCTGTGCGTGGCAGGATGGACAACCGGCCGTCACCGCTCGGCAGTTGATGCAGCCGGGTGGGGCGGGGGACGTGGGAAGGGGAAGGCTGTGAACGGCCTCAGCAAGGGCGTGGGCAAGGTCGAGGTCGCGCTGCGGTGGGATCCGAGTCCGGCGGGGCAGCCACCCGCCGATCTGGACCTGGTCGCCGGGACGTACACGGTGGACGATCCGTACGGCGATCCGTCTTACGTGGTGCACTTCGACAGCCGCTCCCCCGACGGCACCATCTATCTCAACCGGGACAGCCAGGACGGCAAGGGCTTCGGCTTCGACGAGGTCATGACGCTGGAGCTGGGGCGGCTGGCCCCCCGGTACGCGCGCGTGGTGGTGGGCGTCGCCATACAGCAGCGCGCCGAGGACCGCTCCTTCGCCGACGTGTCCAGTCCGGGCCTGCGCATCAGGGAGGGGTACACCGACCTGGCCACGGACGACTTCAGCGGCGTTTCGGGCGCCACGGCGGCCACGGTCGCGGAGTTCGTGCGCGACGAGGCGGGGGCGTGGGAGTTCCGGGCCGGCGTGCACGGCTTCGAGGGCGATCCCGCAACTTTCACCGCCACCATGGGCGCGGCACGCCGGCCGTGACGACGCGGACGCGCGCGGGCCGACGCGTGAGTGCCGACGCGTGAGTAAGGGGCGCCCGCCAATGCGGGCGCCCCTTACTCACGGGCTACTACCGGGAGCTACTCGTCAGCTGCAACCGCTGGTCGAGCCGCAGCCCTCGCAGATGTAGCAGGAACCGGCCCGCTGCATCTTCGTGCCGCAGGAGAAGCACAGCGGGGCGTCCGCCTGGATGCCCAGCTGCATCTCCACCAGCTCGGCGCTGGTGTGCGCCTGCTGCGGAGCGGGCTTGGCCGCCTCGACCTCGGCCTTCGGCGTGGCGACGGCCTTCAGCTCCTGGGCGCGCGGCGCCGACTGGGCCAGGCCCTCGACGTCCAGCTCGTCGTCGGACGGCTCGTACGAACCGGTCTCCAGGTGGCGCTGACGCTCCTCGGCGGAGTGGATGCCGAGCGCGGAGCGCGTCTCGAAGGGCAGGAAGTCCAGCGCCAGGCGGCGGAAGATGTAGTCGACGATCGACTGCGCCATCCGCACGTCCGGGTCGTCCGTCATGCCGGCCGGCTCGAAGCGCATGTTGGTGAACTTCGAGACGTACGTCTCCAGCGGCACGCCGTACTGGAGGCCGACGGAGACCGCGATGGAGAAGGCGTCCATCATGCCCGCGAGGGTCGAACCCTGCTTGGACATCTTCAGGAAGACCTCACCGAGACCGTCGTCCGGGTAGGAGTTGGCCGTCATGTAGCCCTCGGCGCCGCCGACCGTGAAGGAGGTGGTGATGCCGGGACGACCCTTCGGGAGGCGCTTGCGGACGGGGCGGTACTCGACGACCTTCTCGACCGTCTCGCGGATGGTCGCCTCGGCCTTCTCGGTGACCGCCGTCTTCTCCGCCTCCTTGACCGACTTGGTCTTCGCGGAGAGGGGCTGGCCCACCTTGCAGTTGTCGCGGTAGATGGCGAGCGCCTTGACGCCCATCTTCCAGGCCTCGAAGTAGACCTCCTCGACGTCCTCCACGGTGGCCGACTCCGGCAGGTTCACCGTCTTGGAGAGGGCACCGGAGATCCACGGCTGGATCGCGGCCATCATGCGGACGTGGCCCATGGCGGAGATGGAGCGCTCGCCCATGGCGCAGTCGAACACCTCGTAGTGCTCGTGCGCGAGGCCGGGAGCGTCGATCACGTTGCCGTTCTCGGCGATGTGGGCGACGATCGCCTCGATCTGCTCCTCCTGGTAGCCCAGGCGGCGCAGGGCCTGCGGAACGGTGCCGTTGACGATCTGCATCGAGCCGCCGCCGACCAGCTTCTTGAACTTGACCAGGGCGAGGTCGGGCTCGAGGCCGGTGGTGTCGCAGGACATCGCCAGACCGATGGTGCCGGTCGGGGCGATGACGGACGCCTGCGCGTTACGGAAACCGTTCTTCTCACCGAGGCGCAGCACGTCCTGCCAGGCCTCGGTGGCGGCGGCCCAGATCGGCGTGTCCAGGTCGTCCATGCGGACGGCCTTGGCGTTCTCGTCGGAGTGCTGCTTCATGACCCTGAGGTGCGGCTGCGCGTTGCGGGCGTAGCCGTCGTAGGGGCCGACGATCGCGGCGAGCTCCGCGGAGCGGCGGTACGACGTACCGGTCATCAGGGAGGTGATGGCCCCGGCCAGGGCGCGGCCGCCGTCGGAGTCGTAGGCGTGGCCGGTCGCCATCAGCAGGGCGCCGAGGTTGGCGTAGCCGATGCCGAGCTGGCGGAAGGCGCGGGTGTTCTCGCCGATCTTCTCGGTCGGGAAGTCCGCGAAGCAGATGGAGATGTCCATCGCGGTGATGACGAGCTCCACGACCTTGGCGAAGCGCTCGGAGTCGAAGGACTGGTTGCCCTTGCCGTCGTCCTTGAGGAACTTCATCAGGTTCAGCGAGGCGAGGTTGCAGGACGTGTTGTCCAGGTGCATGTACTCGCTGCAGGGGTTCGAGCCGTTGATGCGGCCGGACTCCGGGCAGGTGTGCCAGTTGTTGATGGTGTCGTCGTACTGGATGCCCGGGTCGGCGCAGGCCCAGGCGGCCTCGGCCATCTTGCGGAAGAGCGCCCTGGCGTCGACCTCCTCGATGACCTCACCGGTCATCCGGGACGTCAGGCCGAACTTGCCGCCGTCCTGGACGGCCTTCATGAACGTGTCGTTCACGCGGACCGAGTTGTTGGCGTTCTGGTACTGGACGGACGTGATGTCGTCGCCGCCCAGGTCCATGTCGAAGCCCGCGTCACGCAGGGCGCGGATCTTCTCCTCCTCCTTGACCTTGGTCTCGATGAAGCCCTCGATGTCGGGGTGGTCGACGTCGAGGATGACCATCTTGGCGGCCCGGCGCGTGGCGCCACCGGACTTGATCGTGCCGGCGGAGGCGTCGGCGCCGCGCATGAAGGAGACCGGGCCGGAGGCGTTGCCGCCCGAGGACAGCAGCTCCTTGGAGGAGCGGATCCGGGAGAGGTTCAGGCCGGCGCCCGAGCCCCCCTTGAAGATCATGCCCTCTTCCTTGTACCACTCGAGGATCGACTCCATGGAGTCGTCGACGGACAGGATGAAGCAGGCGGAGACCTGCTGCGGCTGGGGCGTGCCGACGTTGAACCAGACCGGGCTGTTGAAGCTGAAGATCTGGTGCAGGAGGGCGTAGGCCAGCTCGTGCTCGAAGATCTCGGCGTCGGCGGGCGAGGCGAAGTACCTGTGGTCCTCACCGGCCTTCCGGTACGTCTTCACGATGCGGTCGATCAGCTGCTTGAGGCCGGTCTCGCGCTGCGGGGTGCCCACGGCGCCCCGGAAGTACTTGCTGGTGACGATGTTGACCGCGTTCACCGACCAGAAGTCGGGGAACTCGACGCCGCGCTGCTCGAAGTTGACCGAGCCGTCGCGCCAGTTGGTCATGACGACGTCACGGCGCTCCCAGGCCACCTCGTCATAGGGGTGGACGCCGGGAGTGGTGTGGACGCGCTCGACCCGGAGGCCCTTGCCCGCCTTGGGGCCCTTGGCGCGGGAACTCCGTGCCGGACCGCTCGCCGTCTCTGTCATGCCGCCTCCCTGTACGGGCGAAAACGCCCTGAAGTGCCCCGATTGTTCCCGTGGCACGATGTTCTGTCTGGTGTTGCGGACGTCTCTCACTCCGCCCGCAACAGGTCTTCCTCACTCGCCGCCGTGCGGCCGGGCCCGGGCACCGGGTCCGGCCCACCGGTCAGTCGGCGGCGCCTGCGGGCTCGGGGACCTGTGCCGCCCCCGCGGACCCGCGGTCGTTCTCCTGACTCCCCGCGCCGGCCCCGTCGCCGTCCGGGCCGGGGGGCCTCGTCGCCTCCCTGAGCTCCGCGATCGCGGCCTCGAAGTCCTCGAGCGAGTCGAAAGCCCGATAGACGGAGGCGAACCGCAGATAGGCGACGAGGTCGAGTTCCTGCAACGGGCCGAGGATGGCCAGCCCCACGTCGTGGGTGGTCAGCTCGGCACTTCCGGTGGCCCGCACCGCCTCCTCGACCCGCTGGCCGAGCTGGGCGAGCGCGTCCTCGGTGACGGGGCGGCCCTGGCAGGCCTTGCGGACACCGTTGATGATCTTGGTGCGACTGAACGGTTCGGTGACCCCGGACCGCTTCACCACCATGAGCGAGCACGTCTCCACCGTCGTGAAGCGACGGGAACAGTCAGGGCACTGGCGGCGGCGGCGGATCGACGTGCCGTCGTCCGTCGTCCGACTGTCGACGACACGGCTGTCGGGGTGCCTGCAGAAGGGGCAGTGCATGAACTCCGAACCCTCCTCACAGCAGAATCAACAGCCTCGAAAGGCCACTCAGGCCCCCCGAAGCAGCCCCCAGCATAGGCGATCGCGGCGGGTCCGAAGACCCGGGGGACCACAACTTGTGGGCCGCTGATGCAATCCAACCACTAGATATGGGGATTGGCTCTTACATTCACACCCTGCACGCGTGTCGCACCCGTGCGTACACGTGACACCCCTCGCGTACGGCCGCACGCGCCCGCGACGGCACGCGCCGACACGGGCGGGGACTCACCCGCACGGCCGTATCACCCCGGGGCATGCGGAGATACCGTGGGCGCCGCGGGGAGGGGGCGTGGCACTACCGCACAGATGACGGGACCCGCCCGGTCGAACGGGATGCCGGATGGCAGACTGGAGCGACATCCCCGAGGTTGTCACCACGGCGGTGAAGAGTACAGCAATGAGCCCTTTTGTCCGTCGGGCGCCACGGTAGCCATACACCCACACATGCGTTCCGGACGAGCGATTCGCCTTTTTTCACTCGAACGTGTGTTTGGCGCAACCTTTCGAAAGCTACTACCGTTGTGCAGCAGGGAGACCATCGAGAGGGGCCGACGTGACCACCACCGCCGACAGTGCCATCATCACTGGCCAGGACCGCCCCCAGGGCCGACCTGAGCCGGTGCACGCGATGAGCGACGCCACGAACCCAGAGGGGCACAAGCGCTCCTTGCCGGGCCGACCTCCCGGCATCCGGGCGGACAGCTCGGGGCTCACCGATCGGCAGCGCCGGGTGATCGAGGTCATCCGCGACTCCGTGCAGCGACGGGGGTACCCGCCGTCGATGCGGGAGATCGGTCAGGCCGTCGGCCTTTCCAGCACTTCCTCCGTCGCTCACCAGCTGATGGCGCTGGAGCGCAAGGGCTTCCTGCGCCGCGATCCGCACCGTCCGCGTGCCTACGAGGTGCGCGGCTCCGACCAGGCCTCCTCCGTCCAGCCCACGGACACCGCCGGCAAGCCGGCCGCGTCGTACGTGCCGCTCGTCGGGCGCATCGCAGCCGGTGGGCCGATCCTCGCCGAGGAGTCGGTCGAGGACGTCTTCCCCCTGCCCCGACAGCTGGTCGGTGACGGCGAGCTGTTCGTCCTGAAGGTCGTCGGCGACTCGATGATCGAGGCCGCCATCTGCGACGGCGACTGGGTCACGGTCCGCCGCCAGCCGGTCGCCGAGAACGGCGACATCGTGGCCGCGATGCTCGACGGCGAGGCGACCGTGAAGCGCTTCAAGCGCGAGGACGGCCACGTCTGGCTCCTCCCGCACAACGCGGCCTACGAGCCGATCCCCGGTGACGACGCGACCATCCTCGGCAAGGTGGTGGCCGTACTGCGCCGCGTCTGAGCGCCACGGCGGGCGGGCGCGCCGAGACGGCAGCGCCCCGCCGACCCCGACCGGGCCCCGGAACCTCTGCGCCGGTTCCGGGGCCCAGCGCTGTCCGGGCGGGCCGTTGCAGGGCATCGGGCGGTCGAGGCCCGTAACCGACGACCGGCGTGCGGGCTCACAAACCCGGGTCACGGGCATGGAGTCCCGCGGACGCGCCGAGTGGCGGATGTGGGGCCCAGGGGCCGACGCCCCGGTGCGGGCGTGCGGGCGTGCGGTCACGTCGGCCCTGGTGGCGGTGGCGGGCCGGCGGCCCCGGGGCCGGTGGCGGGCCCCGCGGTCAGTCGCCTTCCGTCTGGCGGGCCGCCGCGTCGATCGCGGCGAGTGATCTGCGGACCTGATTGCGGTCCGTGGTGAACCAGAAGTCGGGCAGCGACGCCTTCAGATAGCTCCCGTACCGGGCCGTGGCCAGTCGCTGGTCCAGCACGGCGACCACCCCGCGGTCGCCCGACGCCCGTACGAGACGGCCCGCGCCCTGGGCCATCAGCAGCGCGGCGTGCGTGGCGGCGACCGCCATGAAGCCGTTGCCGCCCGCTTCCTCGACGGCCTTCTGGCGGGCGCTCATCAGGGGGTCGTCCGGCCGTGGGAACGGGATCTTGTCCATGACGACCAGCTGGCAGCTCGGTCCCGGGACGTCGACGCCCTGCCAGAGCGACAGCGTGCCGAAGAGGCAGGTCTGCGGATCGGCGGCGAAGTTCTTGATCAGTTCGCCGAGTGTCTCCTCGCCCTGGAGCAGGATCGGGAACTCGGGGATGCGGGAGCGCAGCTCCTCGGCGGCGAGCTGAGCCGCCCGCATCGAGGAGAACAACCCCAGCGTACGGCCGCCCGCCGCCTGGATCAGCTCCGTGAGCTCGTCGAGCATGTCGCCCCGGTCACCGTCCCGCGCGGGGCGCGCCAGATGCTTGGCGACGTACAGGATGCCCTGCTTCGGGTAGTCGAAGGGCGAGCCGACGTCGACACCCTTCCACTGCGGGAGGTCGTCGCCCTCGGTGCCCTCCGGGGCGAGGCCCAGCGAGGCGCCCACGCCGTTGAAGTCGCCTCCCAGTTTCAGGGTCGCGGAGGTCAGGACGACCGAGCGGTCCGTGAAGAGCTTCTCGCGCAGCAGACCGGAGACCGACATGGGGGCGACGCGCAGGGAAGCACCGAAGCGGTCGTGGCGCTCGTACCAGACGACGTCCCACTCGGAGCCGTTCGTGATCCGCTCCGCCACGTCGTGCACCGACTCCACGGAGGCCAGTGCCTGCTTGCGGACCGCGTCCTCGTCCTGCACGGACTTGTCGCGGGTCGCGCCGATCGCCGAGATGACCGTGCGGCAGGCGTCGCGCAGCGCCATCAGAGCGTAGCCGAGGTCCTCCGGGATCTCCTCCAGACGGCCTGGCAGCGCCAGCTCCATCAGCCGTTCGAAGCCCTCGGCGGCCGTCTGCAGCTGGTCGGCGGCCTTCTCGTTGACGAGCTTCGCGGCCCGCCGCACCGCGCGGTTGACCTGCCCGGGAGTGAGCTCACCGGTCGCCACCCCGGTGACCCGGGACACCAGCTCGTGCGCCTCGTCCACGATCAGCACCTCGTGCGGGGGCAGCACCGGGGCGCCCTCGATGGCGTCGATCGCCAACAGCGCGTGGTTGGTGACGACGACCTCGGACAGTTTGGCGCGCTCGCGGGCCATCTCGGCGAAGCACTCGGCGCCGTACGCGCACTTCGAGGCGCCCAGGCACTCCCGGGAGGACACCGACACCTGGGACCACGCCCGGTCGGAGACACCGGGCGTGAGATCGTCCCGGTCGCCGGTCTCGGTCTCGTCCGCCCAGTCGCGCATGCGCAGCAGGTCCTGGCCCAGCCTGCTGGTGGGGGCGGCGGCCTCGAACTGGTCGAACAGGCCTTCCTCCTCGTCCTGCGGCATCCCCTCGTGGAGCCGGTGCAGGCACAGGTAGTTGGACCTGCCCTTGAGCATCGCGAACTCCGGGCGGCGGCGCAGCTGCGGGTGGAGCGCGTCGACCGTCCGCGGCAGGTCCCGCTCCACCAGCTGGCGCTGGAGGGCCAGGGTCGCGGTCGCCACGACGACCCGCTCCCCGTGCGCCAGCGCGGGCACCAGGTACCCGAGCGACTTGCCGGTGCCGGTGCCGGCCTGGACCAGCAGATGGGAGCCGCCGTCGATGGCTTCCTCGACGGCTTCGGCCATGGCCACCTGGCCGGGACGCTCCGTGCCGCCGACGGCGGTGACGGCGGCGTGCAGGAGTTCGGGGAGTGAGGGCTTCGTCATAGCGCGACCACCCTACGGCCCAGGACTGACAGACGGGTCGGCAAGGCGGACACGTGGGGCCGGCGGGGCCGTGGGTACAGCGGTGACACGGGGGCTCCTGGACGGCGAGGCCGGTGGGCGAGGGACGGTGCGGCGGGGCCGGGTTTGAGCGGCGGGGCGCTACGGCAGTGCACCGGAGGACCGTTCACGGATCATGAGGGCGGCACGCTTGGCGGGCAGGTCGACCTCGCTGGAGAACCGGTACCCGGCGCCGAGGAACGCGGCGACCGAGGGCGTGTTGCGGACGTCCGGTTCGGCGAGCACACGCGTGCAGGCGGGCCGCCTGGCGAGGACGAGGTCGGTGACGGCCCTCAGCAGCGTCGTACCGAGGCCCTGCCCGCGGTCGGCGGAGTCGCCGATCAGCAGATGGAGGCCGGTGTCGTGCGGGCGGACGGGGCAGTACCGGGCCAGCGGGTCGAGGTCGGCCCGGTAGACCTCCCAGTAGCTCATCGGCACGCCCTCCAGGACGCCGACGCAGGGAACGCTGCGTCCGTCGCCCGCGAGCTGGGCCCGCACGTGGTCCTCGGTCACGCTCGGCGGGCCGGTCAGCTCCCAGAAGGCGGCGACGGCGGGGTCGTTCATCCAGCGGGCGATCAGCGGGACGTCCCGTTCGACGTGGACGGGCACCAGCTGGAACCCGCCTTCGGGGGTGACGGCCGGCCCCCAGTCGGCGACACGGTCGAGCAGGTCCTCGCGGGTCGGCGCGTGCGCTTCCGCCCGTTCGCGGCGCTCCCGCCGGAGCAGGGCGACGAGCTCTTCGGGCAGGTGGAGGTCCAGAGTGTCTTCGGTGCTCGCATCGGTGGAGGTCACGGTGTCGCTCCTTCGGCGGAGGAAGATCGGGGCGGGGCCCGCAGGGGGCTCGGTTTCCGAGTCGGAGGCGGAACGGCACAGGCGGCGGCCCGCTCATGCGTGCAGCGGGTTGGGAATCGTGACGTAGACGGACTGGGTGTCCACCGGGCCGGTGAGTTCGTCGAGGCCGTGCAGCCGGGTCAGCAGGTTGGCCTTGCACCGCAGGACGGACGAGTCGAGGAGATGCTCGGCCGGCGGGCAGCGCAGGGGGGCAGGGCCCGAGGCCAGGTCACGGAGGAAGCCCCGGAAGGCCGCCAGCAGGAGCCGTTCGTCGGCCAGGTGCTGGGAGCCGAGGGCGCCGATCAGGCCGAAGACGTTGTTGACGGCGAGGTAGTACGTGAGGCGCTCGTCGGTGACCTCGTCGGACACGAACGTGTCGCTGTGTTCGCCGATGCCGGGCAGGCGCGCGTCGAGTTCCGCGCGGCGGGACTCGCGGAAGTAGTAGCCCTGGTTGTCCCGGTAGCGGCCGCCGACGGGCCAGCCGCAGGAGTCCAGCAGGACGAGCGTGTTCTGCTGGTGCGCCTCCAGGGCGACACCGGCGTGGGCGTCCAGCCACAGGACGGGGCGTACGACGTGCCGCAGGTAGCGCAGGAACCACTCGACGGTCACGGCTGCGCTCGGGCGGCCGGTCCGGACGGCGAGCCGGGTGAGGATCTCGGCGAGCCGGGAGCGCGGGACGCGGGCGGTGTGCCGGTCCGTGCCGTCCACCCGCCCGTACGGACGCGGCGCGACGAGGCCGGCGACGCAGGAGACGTCGTCCGAGGGCCGGAACGGGTTGTGCCGGATGACCACGTCGAGCCCGCGAACGGGTCCGCCGTCGGGTCCGTCGACGCCGAGCCAGGCCGGATCGCGGACGATGTCGAAGTCCGGGTGGGCGGCCCGCCACTGGCGGGACAGGCCCCTGCGCAGCAGACGGTGGACCTCGACTCCGCGGTGGAGCTCCTTGCGGAGGTTCTCCCGGCGGGAGTTCGTGATGTGCAGGGCCAGCGAGAGCTTGAGCATGGCGGCGGCGCCGGGTCGGTGGACGGTCCGCACGGAGGAGGTGGGGTGCCAGTCACCGCCCCCGACACCGAGGTCCCTGAGCAGTCCCGCGTCCAGCAGGGCCGCGGTCTCCGGCCGGTGCCGTACCGCGCGGAACTGCCAGGGGTGCAGGGGCAGTAGCGCGTAACCGTCCGGCGGCACCGGACCGTCGCCGGCGAGGCGGGCGGTGAGCCCGGGCGCCGTGACCGGTCGGCCGCGCTCGGTCCAGGCCGAGTCGGTGGCGAGGACGGAGGGCGCGACGGCCATCCAGTGCAGGGGGAAGGAGCCGCGCAGTTCGGGTGAGTACCGGCGCGCCTCGGCCTCGGTGAGGCCCTCCCTGCTCTTCGGAGTGGGATGCAGCGGATGCCCGAGGAGGAGCGCCTGCTCGGCGGCGAGGAAGAGGTCGGAGCCGTCGGTGTCGGGGCGGTGGCGCCCGCGACTTACCCGGCGGTCGTCGCGCTCATCTCGGCCCTCGTCCCCGCCCTCCTCCCGGTCATCGCTGTCGCGGACGCCTTCGCACTCACGCTCACGTTCGCGTTCGCGTTCGCGGAGGAACACGGCCGTACGGCGTACGGAGTCGGCGACGCGCGCGACGAGATCGGCTCCGTCGGGGCCCGGACCGCCGGCCGCCTCCCGGACGAGCAGCGCGGCGAGCGCGACGGCGTCCACGGGGGGCGTGGTGGCGGGAGCGGCCGCCAGGCGGGGGAGGCCGAAGCGGTGGCAGCCTGTCGGCGACCAGTAGCGGACGGGAACGGTCAGGGAGGTTCCGCTGGCCGGCAGGGGCACACGAAGGCTGCCGCTCCCGGGGGCGGACGCGCCGGTCTCGCGTGCCCAGCAGCGCAGCAGGTTCTCCACGGCCACGGCCTGCGCCTCGGCGTAGGGGCCGAGACCGGGGTGGGCGCCGGGGGCGCGGCCGAGGTCGGGAGCAGGGTCGTCCCAGGCATCGACCGGTGGCGGGGTCTCGGATGCCGCCGCCGAGAAGGGCACAGGAACAGGCATGCGATGGACGGCGGAGGCCTGCTGGGGAAGCACCGGACCGGCGGCAGCCTGCCCGGGAAGCACAGGACCACCGGTGGAGGCCGGCGCGGACCGATCGAGGTGCGGGTCCGGAGCCGCAGCGGCAGCGGCAGCCGAGGTCGGTTCTGCGAGGTCGGCGGGCGCCCGTTCGGGCAGGGGGTTGGTGTGCAACGCGAGTCCTCATGACGGGCTGGAACCTGGGCGGCGGAGTTCAGCGTGCGGCGCGCGCCGCGCCCGGTAAGGCGTGGTCGCCGCGACCGCGCTCGACCGCTTCCAGGGCGTCGGCGAGGCGCTCCAGAACCGCCGACGTCTGCTCCTCGGTGATGATCAGCGGCGGCAGCAGTCGCACGACGTTGCGGGCCGGGCCCGCGAGGCCGACGATCAACCCGCGACGCAGGCACTCCCGTTGCACGGCGGCGGCGACCGTGGCGGCGGAGCCGAGCGCACGACCCGCGCCCGTTCCACCCCTCCCGCCGCCCGCGTCGTCCCATGCGTCGCACGCGTCCCCCGTACCGTCGCCGGGCGTCTCGCGCGCGCCCTCGGGCGCCACCGGCTCGATCCCGATCATCAGCCCCCGCCCGCGTACCTCGCCGACGCACCGGAACTCCTGGGCCAGGCCGCGCAGTCGGGCCAGCATCCGGGACCCCAGCGTGGCGGCGTGTTCGGCGAGGCGGTGTTCGCGGACGTGGGCCAGGGTGGCCGCGCCCGCCGCCAGGGCGAGTTGATTGCCGCGGAAGGTGCCGGCGCCGGGCCCTGCGGTGTGCAGGTCGTCGGCGTACACCACCGCCGCCAGCGGCAGGCTGCCGCCGATCGCGTGGGAGAGGACCAGGACGTCGGGGGTGACGGCGCCGTGCTCGACCGCCCAGAAGGCACCGGTCCACCCGACGCCGGACTCGGTCTCGTCGGCGATCAGCGGGACGGACCGTTCGGCCGTGACGCGGCGCAGGTCCCTCATCCAGGCCTCCGGGGCGGGCAGCACACCGGCCGCGCCGCGGACCGGCTCGAAGATCACCCCGGCCGGCCGACGCCCGGCGCCGGCGGGGCCCAGGAGGTCGGTGGTCGCGCCGTGGTCGGACTCGGTGAGGGTGACGATGCGGGTCCGACCGGTGGCGGCACGGACCAGGGCCGCAGCGGTGGCGACCGGCTCGGCACCGGCCGGTCCGCAGAACCGCACGCGCGGGCGGTGACCCGGTCCGGCAGGCAGGGTGCGCAGCAGCTCGGTGACGAAGGCGTCCTCCACCGGAGTGGTGAGTCCCCCGGCCTGCAAGGGGGCCCCGGAGTCGAGAACCCTGCGGATCGCCTCCCGCACCACCGGGTGGTTGTGCCCCAGGGGCAGGGTCCCGGCGCCCGACACGCAGTCCAGGTAGCGGCGGCCGTCGGCGCCCTCGATGGTGAGCCCCCGGGCCCTGACCGGCACGAGCGGGAGGGCCCCCGCGTACGTGCGGGCCGAGGGCTCACGCGTCGGGCCGCTCCTGCGCGGAGAGAGGGCTCGCGCGGGAGCGTCTGCCGCCCGTCTCGCCGTGAGCGGTCCGGCGTTCCGGCCCCCGGACGCAGCTCCCCCGAACGCAGCTCCCCCGTACGCGGATTCCGCCACGGCTCCCGACCTCCCGGCTGTCCGGAGACGCGCCACCGTGTCGGGGGGCCCACGGCACGAGGGGCCGCGTCCGGACAGCAGGCCCCACCGGTACCAACCGCCGCCCGTCGGCCGGGTTACGGGTTGCCCGGAGATCCGTCGGGGAGGCCGCCGGCGTCGGGTGTGTCCGGACGGGGCGTCCACCGCTGGGCGCGACGGGCCAGGTCAGACGGCTTGTATCCGAACCGTTGCCGTTCCGTCGGAACTCCCCCACAGCGAACCAATAGTGTGTGGTGCCGTTCCAGTGCAGTTCACAGCAGGGGGAGTCAACACCATGCGATCCATACGGCCGTCCTTCACCGGGCGCGGACACAGGCGCGGGCGCGGGCGGCGCACCACCTCCCCCGTGCCGGTCACCGTGGCACTCGTCTCGGCGCTCGCCCTCACCGCCACGGCGTGCGATTCCGGTGACGCCGAGGCGGGCGGCGACGCCTCCGCCTCCGCGACCGCTGCGGACGGCGGCAACGGCGAGATCCGGATCCCGGAGCACATCAAGGACAAGCTCAGGGAACACGGGATCGACGTCGACGAGTGGAAGGACGGCGCCTGGAAGAACTGGAACAAGGACGACTGGCTGCGTGAGGCGCAGGACTTCGTCAACCCGATCATCGAGGACCTGTGGAACCCGGACCGGATGCGGGAGGCCGAGGAGCCGGACCAGCAGGTCGACGACAACGACCTCTCGGGTGACCAGGGCGTGACCGACCCGGAGCCGGTGCCGGTCGAGGCGCAGGCCGTGCCGCCCAAGTACCACGACAGCGCGGCGACGGCCGGGAAGCTGCTCTTCGACTCCCCCGAGGGCTCGATGGTCTGCTCGGCGACCGTCGTGGCGGATCCGGCCAACCCCGGCAAGTCGAACCTGGTGTGGACGGCGGGCCACTGTGTGCACGCCGGCAAGAAGGGCGGCTGGTACCGCAACATCGCCTTCGTACCGTCGTACAACGACGCCGGCAAGTCGAACGAGGAACTCCAGAACGCCACCAAGGAAGAAGTCGCCCCGTACGGCGTCTGGTGGGGTGACTGGGCGCAGACCTCGGACCAGTGGATCGAGCAGGGCGGAGCGACGGGCGGCGACGGCGCCCCGCACGACTACGCCGTCATCCACGTGACGCCGGAGAAGGGCAGCGACGGCAAGTCCCTGGAGGAGACGGTCGGTTCGGCGCTCCCGGTGGACTTCGACGCGCCCGCCGTGCCGCAGGTCGAGAACATCAAGGCGATCGGCTACCCGGCCGCGCCGCCCTACGACGGCCAGAAGCTCTTCCAGTGCGAGGACAAGCCCGGGCGGCTGTCGATCAACGCCACCGACCCGACGATGTACCGCATCGGCTGCACCATGACCGGAGGTTCGTCCGGCGGCGGTTGGATCGCGGCCGGTTCCGACGGCAAGCCCGCGCTGGTGTCCAACACCTCGATCGGCCCGGTGACGGCAGGCTGGCTGGCCGGTCCGCGGCTGGGCGAGGAGGCCAAGGGCGTGTTCGACGCGGTGAGCGGCAAGTTCGCCGGCCAGTGATCAGGCGCTGAGGCACGGCGCCGCACGGGGTGAACGGTGGGGTGCGCAGGGCGAGCGCCCCGCACCGCACCGCACGTGCCCGCACACTCGTACGTCCGCACTCACAGGCAAGTCAACGGGGGTCCCCTCACCATGCGTTCCACAGCCGCGTCCGCCGCGCCACGCCCTTGGCGGCGCACGGCACTCGCCGCCACCGGCCTCGTCGCCGCCCTGGCCCTCACCATGACCGCCTGCGGTGGTTCGGAGGGGGTCGAGGCCGACGCGGAGCCCGGCGGCGGCACCTCCCAGGCCGCCGGTACCGGCGCCGACGGTCAGGTGGAGGTCCCGACCGGCCTCGCCGACCGGCTCGAGGAGCACGGCATCGACGTCGACCGGTGGAAGGACGGCGGCTGGAAGGACTGGGACAGGGACAAGTGGCTCAGTGAGGCCAAGGACTTCGTCAATCCGGTGATCGAAGGCCTGTGGCAGCCGGACCGGATGAAGTCCGCGAAGGCGGCCGACAAGACCATCGGCACCAAGGACGCCGCCGCCGACCAGGGGGCCACCGACCCGGAGCCGGCCCCCGTCGAGGCCGTGGCCGAGAAGACGCCGTACCGCCGGAACGCCGCCCCGGTCGGCAAGGTCTTCTTCGACTCCCCCGAGGGTTCGATGGTCTGTTCCGGCACGGTCGTCAAGGACGTGAACCACCCGGGCAAGTCCAACCTGGTCTGGACGGCGGGCCACTGCGTGCACGCGGGGGGCAGCGGCGGCTGGTACCGCAACCTCGCCTTCGTGCCGTCGTACAACGATCTCGACAAGAGCGAGACGGAGCTGGCGGACGCGACGACCGGCGAGATGGCCCCGTACGGCACCTGGTGGGCCGACTGGGCGTCGACCTCGAACCAGTGGATCCGGGGCGGCGCGCAGGACGGCGGTGACGGAGCCGCGTACGACTACTCCGTGCTGCACGTGAAGCCGGAGCAGGGCGGCAAGTCCCTGGAGGAGACGGTGGGCGCGGCGCTGGAGGTGGACTTCTCCGCCCCGTCCGCGACGGAGATCGCCAGCATGGGCGCCTGGGGCTACCCCGCCGCTCCGCCCTACAACGGCCTGACCATGTTCAAGTGCGTCGACCGGCCCGGCCGGCTGTCGCTCAGCCCGTCGCTGCCGACGATGTACCGCATCGGCTGCACCATGACCGGGGGCTCGTCCGGCGGCGGCTGGTTCCGGGTGGTGGACGGTGAGACCGTGCTGGTCTCGAACACCTCGATCGGTCCGCTGGAGAACACCTGGCTGGCGGGCCCGCAGCTGGGCCGGGAGGCCGAGGCGATGTACCAGAACATGAGCAGGACGTACGGCGGTCAGTGATCCGCACGTGCGAGGGCCCGCTCCCCCGTCGTGGGAAGCGGGCCCTCGTCATTGCCGTGCGTGCCTCAGCCGAGGGGCGCCGGAGCGTACGGCGTCAGCTCCGCCGCCAGCTCCTCGTGCACCCGCACCTTGAGGAGGGTGCCCTCCGGGGTGTGCTCCTCGGACAGCACCTCGCCCTCGTCGTGGGCGCGGGCGACCAGCCCACCCCGGGTGTACGGCACGAGCGCCTCGACCTCGACCGACGGACGCGGCAGCTCGTTGTCGACCAGGGCGAGCAGCTCGGCGATGCCCTGCCCGGTGCGGGCCGAGACGGCGATGGAGCGCTTCTCCACCCGCAGCAGTCGCTGGAGGACCACCGGGTCCGCCATGTCGGCCTTGTTGATCACGACGATCTCGGGCACGTCGGTGGCACCGACGTCCCTGATCACCTCGCGCACGGCGGCCAGCTGCTCCTCCGGAGCCGGATGCGAACCGTCCACCACGTGCAGGATCAGGTCGGAGTCGCCGACCTCCTCCATCGTGGAGCGGAACGCCTCGACCAGGTGGTGCGGCAGGTGCCGGACGAAGCCGACGGTGTCCGCCAGCGTGTACAGCCGGCCGCTCGGCGTCTCGGCCCGGCGCACGGTCGGGTCGAGGGTCGCGAACAGCGCGTTCTCGACCAGCACGCCCGCGCCGGTGAGGCGGTTGAGCAGCGAGGACTTGCCCGCGTTGGTGTAGCCCGCGATGGCGACGGACGGCACCTTGTGGCGCTTGCGCTCCTGGCGCTTGATCTCGCGGCCGGTCTTCATCTCCGCGATCTCCCGGCGCATCTTCGCCATCTTCTCGCGGATGCGGCGCCGGTCCGTCTCGATCTTGGTCTCACCGGGGCCACGGGTGGCGAGGCCGCCGCCCTTGCCGCCGCCCATCTGACGGGACAGCGACTGACCCCAGCCGCGCAGCCTCGGCAGCATGTACTGCATCTGCGCGAGCGCTACCTGCGCCTTGCCCTCTCGGGACTTGGCGTGCTGGGCGAAGATGTCCAGGATCAGGGCCGTGCGGTCGATGACCTTGACCTTGACGACGTCCTCGAGGTGGATCAGCTGGCCCGGGCTGAGTTCACCGTCGCAGATGACGGTGTCCGCGCCCGTGTCGAGGACGACGTCCCGCAGCTCCTCGGCCTTGCCGGAGCCGATGTAGGTGGCGGCGTCGGGCTTGTCGCGGCGCTGGACGACCCCGTCGAGCACGAGCGCGCCCGCGGTCTCCGCGAGCGCGGCGAGCTCGGCGAGGGAGTTCTCGGCGTCCTGCACCGTGCCCGAGGTCCACACGCCGACGAGGACGACCCGTTCCAGACGGAGCTGGCGGTACTCGACCTCGGTGACGTCCTCGAGCTCTGTGGAGAGGCCTGCCACCCGGCGCAGGGCCGCGCGGTCGGCGCGGTCGAGCTGCTCGCCGTCCCACTCGGACGCGATGTCGTGGCTCCAGGCGACGTCCTCTTCCATCAGGGCATCGGCCCGAAGGCCCTCGGGATAGGTCTGCGCGAGACGCTTGGTGTCCTGGGAGGGGGAAGAAGAGGAGGTCATTGGATCCTTACGTAGCTGGGAAACGTGGCGTGCGGCACTGCTACCGCATCACTGTGCACAACGCGCGAGCCACCGGGGAGATTCCCGCGGCCCGCACCGCGTCGCCGCGAAGATGGTCGCACGGCACGGGCCGTCTCGTCACCGGCTTATTCTCCGTGCGCCCCGGCCGCGACCGGGGCCGACGCCGGCGCCTGGTCGGTCGCCGTGGGCTTCCAGTCCGGGTGGCCGGGCATCGGCGGGGTCTTCTGGCCGTACAACCATGCCTGGAGGAAGGCGCCCAGGTCACGGCCGGAGACCTCGGAGGCGAGCCGGACGAAGTCGGCGGTCGTCGCGGTGCCGTCCCGGTGGCGGGCGACCCAGGTCCGTTCGAGGCGCTCGAAGGCGGCGCGGCCGATCTCCTGGCGCAGGGCGTAGAGCACGAGGGCCGCGCCGTCGTAGACGTTGGCCCGGAAGATGCCGGTCTTGCTGCCGGAGGTGGGCGGTTTCGGGGCGGCCGGCGGTCCGCCCTTCGCACGCCAGCGGTCGGAGGCGCCGTAGGCGGCCTTCATGCGCGCCTCCATGGGCTTGTCGGCGGTCTCCTCCGCGTAGAGCGCCTCGTACCAGGTGGCGTGGCCCTCGTTGAGCCACAGGTCGGACCAGGTGGCGGGGCCGACGCTGTTGCCGAACCACTGGTGGGCCAGCTCGTGCACCATGATCGACTCGACGTACCACTCGGGGTAGCCGGGCTCGGTGAACAGCTCCCGTTCGAAGAGGGAGAGCGTCTGGGTCTCCAGCTCGAATCCGGTGGTGGCGTCGGCCATGAGCAGGCCGTACGTCTCGAAGGGGTAGGGCCCGACCTTGTCCTCCATCCAGGTGATCTGGTCGGGGGTCTTCGCCAGCCACGGTTCGAGCGCCGCGCGGTGCCCGGTCGGCACGACGTCCCTGAGGGGCAGTCCGTGCGGGCCGGTGCGGCGCAGCACGGTGGAGCGGCCGATAGAGACCTGGGCAAGCTCGGTGGCCATGGGGTGGTCGTGCCGGTACGTCCAGGTGGTCGCTCCGCCGTCGCGCTCCACACCCGCCGGCAGGCCGTTCGCGACGGCCGTGAGTCCGTCGGGGGCGGTGACGCGGATGGTGAAGCGCGCCTTGTCGGAGGGGTGGTCGTTGCAGGGGAACACCAAGTGGGCGACGTCGGCCTGATTGGCCATGGCGAGGCCGTCGGCGGTGCGCACCCAGCCGCCCTCGCGGTCCTCGGGGTAGACGGGGTCGCTGGTGTGCCGGACGGTGATGCGCGTCCACTCGCCCTCGTCGAGCGCGTCCTCGGGCGTGACGACGAGGTCCTCGCCGGCCGCCGCGAACCCGGCGGGCTCGCCGTCGACCTCGACGGAGTCGACCGTGCCGTGGGCGAAGTCGAGGTTGACCCGGTCCAGGTCGGCCGTGGTCCGGGCGTCGATGGTGGTGACGGCCTTGAGCGGCTCGCTGTTGCTGCCGGTGTAGGTGAAGGACAGGTCGTACGCCGCCACGTCGTAGCCGGGGTTGCCCAGGTGCGGGAAGAGGCGGTCGCCTACGCCGAGGGGGACCGGCGGGGCGCTCGCGGCGACCATGCAGACGGAGACGGCCGAGGCGAGCAGCGCGGCGAGCCGGAGCCGGCGGCGGGCCCGGCCACGGGGGCGCGGAGTCGGGGTGTGCGGGGTGTGCGGCATCCCTCACGGCTATCAACGCGCGCGTGCGTCGCGGCGACGGCGCGCGCCCGGGACACCCGAACGTGTAGGTCCCGGCCGCCGGGACCGACCCGGTGCGGCCCGACCCGTGTGGCCCGGCCTGCAGACGACTGGGCCCGGTGCGGCCCGTGCGGCCCGGCGCCCCCGCCGCCCGGCCTTCTTACGACTCGGCCCGGCCCGGTGCGGCTCAGACTCCCGTGGTCTGCGGCTGGGCCCGGCTCACGTCGTAGACGCCGGCCACGTCGCGCATGGCGCGCATGAGGGCGGGCAGCCTGGCCGCGTCCGGGAGCAGGACGGTGTAGCTGTGGCGTACCCGCTGCCGGTCGGGGGGCTCGACGGTCGCGGAGACGATCTCGGCGCCTTCGAGGGCCATGGCCTCGGTGAGGTCGGCGAGGAGGTGCGGGCGGCCGAACGATTCGGCGAGCAGGGTGACCCGGCACTGGGTGCTCTCTCCCCAGCGCACGCCCACCTCCGGGCGACCCGCGCTCTTCATCCGCGCCACCACGGCGCACTCCGCGCGGTGCACGGTCACCACTCCCCCGCGCACGGCGAAGCCGGTGATCTCGTCGGGCGGCACGGGGGTGCAGCAGCCGGCCAGCCGTACGGTCGCCCCCGGCAGGTCCACCAGGACGTCGGCGGACACGGGGCGGAGGGCCGGCCCGTCGGCCGCGGGGCGGGGGGCGGGCGCGTCGCCGGAAAGGGAGTGCTCGGAGTCCTCGGAGTCCTCGGAGGTCCGCTCCGCTTCGGCGGCGGGCACCGGCTCCGGGTGGGAGGCCAGCCGGCGCTGGATGGCGATCCGCGCGGCGGGCGTGTGGGCGTGCTCCAGCCACTCCCTGGAGGGTTGCGAGGCCGGGTCCTGGCCCATCAGGAGCTGCACGGTGTCGCCGTCCCGGAGCACCGTGCTCATCGTCGCCAGACGGCCGTTGACCCGGGCGCCCATGGAGGCGTGCGCGTCCTCTCCGTACTGGGCGTACGCGGCGTCGACGCAGGTCGCGCCCTCGGGGAGGCCCAGGGCCCGGCCGTCGGGGCGGAAGACGGTGATCTCGCGGTCCTGGGCGAGGTCCTCGCGGAGGGTGGACCAGAAGGTGTCGGGGTCGGGGGCGCCCCGCTGCCAGTCGAGCAGCCGCGACAGCCAGCCGGGCCGGGTCGGGTCGATCCGCTCGCCGTCGCCGGTGGTCTGCTCCTCCGGCGGCTGGGCGTAGGGGTTGCCGAGGGCGACGACGCCGGCCTCCGCGACCTTGTGCATCTGGTGGGTGCGGATGAGGACTTCGACGACCTGTCCGTCGTGCGCGCGGGCCACCGCGGTGTGCAGCGACTGGTACAGGTTGAACTTGGGGACGGCGATGAAGTCCTTGAACTCCGAGACGACGGGCGTCATGCAGGTGTGCAACTCGCCGAGGACGGCGTAGCAGTCGGCGTCCTCCTGTACAAGGACCAGGAGACGGCCGAAGTCGGCGCCGCCCAGCGGACCGCGTTTGCGGGAGACGCGGTGGACGGAGACGAAGTGGCGGGGCCGGATGAGGACTTCGGCGGGGATGTCGGCCTCGCGCAGCACCTTGCGCACCTCGTCGGCGACCGCCGCCAGGGGGTCGTCCGCGCGGGCGGCATTCTCGTCGACCAGTTTCCGCGTGCGCTCGTACTCCTCGGGGTGCATGACCGCGAAGACGAGGTCCTCCAGTTCGGACTTGAGCGCCTGCACGCCGAGCCGTTCGGCGAGTGGGATGAGCACGTCCCGGGTGACCTTGGCGATACGCTCCTGCTTCTCGCGGCGCATGACGCCGAGGGTGCGCATGTTGTGCAGCCGGTCGGCGAGTTTGATCGACATCACGCGGACGTCGTTGCCGGTGGCGAGGAGCATCTTGCGGAAGGTCTCGGGCTCGGCGGCGGCGCCGTAGTCGACCTTCTCCAGCTTGGTGACGCCGTCGACGAGATAGCGGACCTCGGCGCCGAACTCCTCGCCCACCTGGTCGAGGGTCACCTCGGTGTCCTCGACCGTGTCGTGGAGGAGGGAGGCGGTCAACGTGGTGGTCTCCGCGCCCAGTTCCGCAAGGATCAGGGTCACGGCGAGGGGGTGCGTGATGTAGGGCTCGCCGCTCTTGCGCATCTGGCCGCGGTGCGAGGACTCGGCCAGGACGTAGGCGCGACGGAGCGGGTCCAGGTCGGCGTCGGGGTGGTGGGCGCGGTGGGCCTCGACGACGTGGCCGATGGCGTCGGGCAGCCGGCCGCGGGCGGTGGAGCCGAGCAGTGCGGCGCGCCCCAGGCGGCGCAGGTCGATCCGGGGGCGGGACTTCCGGCGGGGCGCGGACGGCGCGACGCCGCCGGCGACCGCGGGCGTCATCGGGCCTGGGCTCGCTGGATTCACGGCCTCCGCATTCATGGGCACCTCCGGCTGCGCGGACCGGCGGACGGGGTATCCCAGGGCGGACACGGCTCAGGGGATGGTGTCGGTCCCCCGTCCGGGCCGGTGCTTGATGCTATCGAGCCCATCACGTGCGGCTGACCGCCTCTCGCCGAGCGTGAAACGGATCACCCATTCGAGCGATGGACCGAGGGTTTACGTTTTCGCACTGAGTGTCTTGGACCGGGCTGTGGTTCAGTCGAGTACCCCTTCCAGCCAGTCTGCGTCGAACTCGCCCTCGGCGACGATCACCGCGGGGCCCGTCATCTCGATCTCGCCGTCGGGCCGCTCGGTGATCACCAGGGTGCCACCGGGTACGTCGACGGTGTACGTCACCGGGGTACCGGTGACGGCCGGGTCGGCGCCGTCCCTGCGGGCGGTGGCGACGGCGACGGCGCAGGCGCCGGTGCCGCAGGAGCGGGTCTCCCCGGAGCCGCGCTCGTGCACGCGCATCGCGACGTGGCCCGGTCCGCGGTCGACGACGAACTCGATGTTCACCCCGTCCGGGTAGGCGGCCGCGGGCTCGAACGGCGGCGGGGCGAACAGGTCGCCCGCGTGGTCGAGGTCCGTGACGAAGGCCACCGCGTGCGGATTGCCCATGTTCACGTTCCGCGCGGGCCAGCTGCGCTCGCCGACGCTCACCGAGACGTCGCCCTCGGGGAGCAGCGCGCGGCCCATGCCCACGGTGATGTCGCCGTTCTTGGCGATGTGCACGGTCTTCACACCACCGCGCGTGGCGACGGCGAGGTCGCCCTCGGTGGCGAGTCCGGCACGCTGGAGGTAGCGCGCGAAGACCCGGACGCCGTTGCCGCACATCTCCGCGACCGAGCCGTCGCCGTTGCGGTAGTCCATGAACCACTCCGCCTCGGCCGCCATGTTCCTGGCCTCGGGGTGCGCTGCGGAGCGCACCACGTGCAGCAGCCCGTCGGCGCCGATGCCCGCGCGGCGGTCGCACAGGGCCGCGGCCGCGGCGGGGGGCAGGTCGATGGCGTTCTCCGGGTCCGGGACGATCACGAAGTCGTTCTCGGTGCCGTGACCCTTGAGGAAGGCGATCCGCGTGCTCATTCCTCGATCGTACGGGGTGGCGACGACAGGACGACGGGGGCGGGCGCCGCGACGGCACACGCCGGTCGGCCCGGCCACGGACGGGAGCCGGGGCGTGACGCGGCGCGCGTCGGGTGCGCTCGACCGCCGGACCCTCGGCTGTGCGCCGGGTCAGCCGCGCAGGCGGGCCACCCGCCACACGGCCAGGACGACCACGGCGGCGACCGCCAGGACGTAGACCAGGATCATCCGCCAGTCGGCACGGCGTCCCGAGCCGCGCTGCGGCAGGCCCGGCCAGGTGTAACCGACCCGGCGGGCGGCCATCATGCCCCAGCCCGCCGCGCAGGAGCAGATCAGCAGTCCGAGCATCGCGATCACGGCGCCGCTGTCGCCGAAGTCGAAGGCGAGCGGGAACGCGAACATCAGGGAGCCGACCGCGGCCAGACACACGATGGGCGCGAGCTGCCAGATCCGCAGTCGCCGCTGCGGGCGCAGCTCGACCTCGACCTCGTCCGGGTACATCTCCTCGGGCTGCGGACCGTCGGCCGCCACACCCACCGGCGTCTCGTCGGGTCCGTCGGGGCTCAGAGCGGCTCCGGCCGGCTCCGGCCCGTCGTGGTCGGCGGGCTCGTGCTCGGTACTCGGTGCGGTGTCGCGAGGGCCGGCCTCCATCGCCACGCGCCCTCCCAACTAGGACTCAATCGGTCGATCGAAGCTCGATGATGGCACGCCGCCGGAGGCCGCGATGACGGCCGGGGCGTCCCGATGCCATCACGTGATCAGGCTGTAACCGGTCGTTCGACCAACGACAGCGCGAGCCGCGGAAGTTCCGTGCGATCCGCCACAGCCCCACTCAACCAATGCACCCGCGGGTCGCGCCTGAACCACGAATCCTGACGGCGCGCGAAGCGTTTGGTGGCACGGACGGTCTCGGCCCGCGCCTCGTCCATCGTGCACTCGCCGGCGAGGGCCGCGAGCACCTGCTGGTAGCCGAGCGCGCGCGACGCCGTACGCCCCCCGCGCAACCCCTGGGCTTCGAGTGCGCGCACTTCGTCGACCAGCCCCGCCTCCCACATCCGGTCGACCCGCAGGGCGATGCGCTCGTCCAGCTCGGGGCGCGCCACGTCCACGCCGATCTGCACGGTGTCGTAGACCGAGTCGTGGCCGGGGAGGTTGGCGGTGAAGGGCCTGCCGGTGATCTCGATCACCTCCAGGGCGCGCACGATCCGGCGCCCGTTGCTCGGCAGGATGGCCCGTCCCGCCTCAGGGTCGGCTGCGGCCAGCCGGGCGTGGAGCGCAGCCGGGCCCCGCAGCGCGAGCTCCTCCTCCAGCCGGGCCCTGACCTCGGGGTCGGTTCCGGGGAACTCGAGGTTGTCGACGGCGCCGCGGACGTAGAGGCCGGAGCCGCCGACGAGGACGGGCCAGCGCCCCTGGGCGAGCAGGGCGTCGATCCGCTCCCGCGCCATCCGCTGGTACTCGGCGACGGAAGCCGTGACCGTGACGTCCCAGATGTCGAGGAGGTGGTGGGGCACGTCGCCGCGTTCCCCGGGCGTCAGCTTGGCGGTGCCGATGTCCATCCCACGGTAGAGCTGCATGGAGTCGGCGTTGACGACCTCGCCGCCGAGCCGCTGGGCCAGGAAAACGCCCAGATCGGACTTTCCGGCCGCAGTGGGTCCGACTACGGCGATGACTCGGGGTGCGGGATGCGCGCTGCTCACCGCACCAGTCTCGCAAACCTCTCTCTCCACCCTCGAACGAGTTACGTGACGGCGCGGATCCGGGGTCGTTGCTCGTTCGAGGTTCCCGCTCCCCGGATCACCGGGGCCATGGCCCCGGCCACGCAAACGGACGCACCGGATGCCGCGGGATTTCGCCCGCACGAGTAACGTATGGAGTTGATATGGGCGTTTTTGCACGGTTCTTCCAGAAGTCGAAGACCTCCGAGGAGGCACCGGTCGCCGAGACGGAGACCGACACCCCGGACACCGAGCGCGCGGCGGAGGAAGGCGCGGCCGAGACCGCGGAGGCGGCCGAGACCGGCCCCCGGAACACGGCACAGCCCGCGGAGGCCGACGAGGCCGCCGACTCGGACAGCGTCGGCATCCCCAAGCAGCAGTCCGCCGGGGAGGCCGTCGACAACGAGGCCGACAAGGGCGCCCGCACCTGACTGCTTCCGTGAGGGAAGGCGAACCATGGGTCTCCTGGACAATCTGAAAGCCAAGCTGGAACCGGCGAAGGGCAAGGTCACCGACCTCGCGCAGCAGCACGGGGACAAGATCGACCGCGGTCTCGACAAAGTGGCGAGGACCGTGGACGAGAAGACCAAGGGCAAGTACAGCGATCGGATCCAGACCGGCTCCGGCAAGGCCAAGGGCGCCATGGATCGCCTCGCCCACAAGGACGCCGACGGCACGGACGGAAGCGGCGGCACCCCGCCCGCCGGTCCGCCGCCTGCTTCCTGACCGGGTACGGGCCGAGTACGCCCCGGGCATCGGCCCGCACACGGGTCACCGCCACCGCGGCGGCGGACGGTCACGAGCGGCCAGCTCCGGGCCGTCCGCCCGCTCGCGCACAGCCGATGCCGTGCCAGGCGCCGCGATGCTCCGCGTATCCCTCGCTCCCTCCGGCCGTCTGCCAGGCCTCCCCGGCCCTCCAGGCGCCGCGCTATGACCAGGCGGCCACGACGTAACCCACCCCGTAGGGCGCGTCCTCGTACAGCAGCGCGCCGGCGAGACCGGCACCCTCCGCCGCGCCCGCCAGCACTTGCCACGGCGCCCGGCCGGACGCCTTCAGCTCGCGGGCCCGCACCACGTCCATCGCCGCCAGGGCGGCCACGTCCGCCGTTCCCAGCGCCCGCCCCACCTCGGCGTCGAAGGGTGCCGCCCGCTCGTCGAGGTAACCCGGAGCCTTGAGCGTGCGGCACGCGCTGGCGTCACCCAGCACGAGCAGCGCCACTCTCCCGCCCCCTGCCACGACCTCCCGTCCGAGGTCGACGCAGCGCCCGGCGGGAAGGGACTCGCCCACGCCGACGCCCTCGACGGGGACCTCCGCCCACCCGGTCCGTCCGAGCAGCCAGGCGCCGACGGCGAGCCCGTACGGCAGTTCGCGCCCCGTGCGCTCGGTCCGCGCACCGGCCTCCGGGCCCAGGCACACGTCCGTGTCCACGCCGAAGCCACGGAACGAGCCCGGCGTGCCCTGGGGGAAGACCTCCGGTCCCGGGCCGTCACCGGGTCCGACGACCACCAGCCGGTCGGGCCGGGCGGCCGCGAGCAGGCCCAGCGCGTCCATGCACGCGGCCCGTGCGGCGTCCAGCTCGGGTGCGGCGCCCGCGGCGACCTCCGGCACGAGGAGCGGCGGGCAGGGACAGACAGCGGCGGCGACAAGCATGATCGGCAGCGTAGTCCCGTCCCGCGTCCGCGGCCGCCGCACCCGCGGTCGGCCGCCGTCCTCCGTGCGGTCAGTCGCAGCCGCAGCCGCTCGCCACGACGGGCTGGGGCTCGGGAGCGCCGATCTTCGGCAGGCCCAGCATCACGCCCACGGGCTTCGCCTTCTCGGTCGCGTTGCGCTTCTCCCACGCGTCGCCCGCGCGGGTGCGGCGCACGCCGAGCACCTCGCCCTCGGCGAGCAGGTGGTGCGGGGCGGCGTAGGTGATCGCGACCGTCACGACATCGCCCGGGCGGACCTCCTGGCCGGGCTTGGTGAAGTGCACCAGGCGGTTGTCGGGAGCGCGGCCGGAGAGGCGGTGCGTGGCGCCGTCCTTGCGGCCTTCGCCCTCGGCGACCATCAGCTCCAGGGTGCGGCCGACCTGCTTCTTGTTCTCCTCCCAGGAGATCTCCTCCTGAAGGGCGACGAGACGCTCGTAACGCTCCTGGACGACCTTCTTGGGGATCTGGCCGTCCATCTCGGCGGCCGGGGTGCCGGGACGCTTGGAGTACTGGAAGGTGTAGGCCTGCGCGAAGCGGGCCTCGCGGATCACGTGCAGCGTCTGCTCGAAGTCCTCCTCGGTCTCGCCGGGGAAGCCCACGATGATGTCGGTGGTGATCGCAGCGTGCGGGATGGCGGCCCGCACCTTCTCGATGATGCCCAGGTAGCGCTCCTGGCGGTAGGAGCGGCGCATCGCCTTCAGTACCGGGTCGGAGCCGGACTGCAGCGGCATGTGCAGCTGCGGCATGACGTTCGGTGTCTCGGCCATGGCGGCGATGACGTCGTCGGTGAAGTCGCGCGGGTGCGGAGAGGTGAAGCGGACCCGCTCCAGGCCCTCGATCGACCCGCAGGCGCGGAGCAGCTTGCTGAACGCCTCCCGGTCGCCGATGTCGGAGCCGTACGCGTTGACGTTCTGCCCGAGCAGGGTGATCTCGGAGACGCCCTCGGCGACCAGGGCCTCGACCTCGGCGAGGATGTCGCCGGGACGCCGGTCCTTCTCCTTGCCGCGCAGCGCCGGGACGATGCAGAAGGTGCACGTGTTGTTGCAGCCGACGGAGATGGAGACCCAGGCCGCGTACGCGCTCTCGCGGCGCGTCGGCAGCGTGGAGGGGAACGCCTCCAGGGACTCGGCGATCTCGACCTGCGCCTCCTCCTGGACGCGGGCGCGCTCCAGCAGCACCGGCAGCTTGCCGATGTTGTGCGTGCCGAAGACGACGTCCACCCAGGGGGCCCGCTTCACGATGGTGTCGCGGTCCTTCTGCGCCAGGCAGCCGCCGACCGCGATCTGCATCCCGGGCCGGCTCGCCTTCTTCGGGGCGAGGTGGCCGAGGTTGCCGTACAGCTTGTTGTCGGCGTTCTCCCGGACGGCGCAGGTGTTGAAGACGACGACGTCCGCCTCGCCGTCGGCACCCTCCGGGGCACGCACGTAGCCCGCGCCCTCCAGCAGACCGGACAATCGCTCGGAGTCGTGGACGTTCATCTGGCACCCGTAGGTGCGTACTTCGTAGGTGCGCGTGCCGCCCACTGACTGGCTCCGGTCGATGCTGCTCATGGCAATAAGGGTAGGCGGTCCGCGGCGATGACCCGGGCCGCCTGTGGACAACCGGGGCGACGGACGGCCGGGGCGGGGGACACGGCTGGTCAGAGGCTGTTCGGAGCGGGCGGGGCCGGAGGGGGCGCCTGGCGCTCAGGGCTCGATGAGGCCCGCGCGGATCGCGTACCGGGTGAGTTCCAGGCGGTCCCGGACGCCCAGCTTCTGGAGGAGGTTCGCACGGTGGCGTTCCACGGTCTTGGCGCTGATGAACAGCAGCTCGCCGATCTCCTTCGAGGTGTGGCCCTCGGCGACCAGTTTGAGGATCTCCTCTTCCCGCTCGGTGATGGGTCGCTCGGGCAGGCCGCCACCGCTGTGCAGGCGGTCCAGGTAGGAGCGGACCAGGGCCCGCTCCGCGCCCGGGTAGATGAACGGCTCGTCGCGCACGGCGGCGCGGCACGCCTCGACGAGGTCGCGGTCGGCGACGGACTTGAGGACGTATCCGCAGGCACCGGCCTTGAGGGCCTCGAAGAAGTACTGCTCGTTGTCGTACATCGTCAGTATGAGGATGCGCAGCTCTGGCAGACGGCGGGAGAGTTCGCGCGCCGCCTGGAGACCGGTCATGCGGGGCATGGCGACGTCCAGGACGGCCAGGTCGACCTCGGTGGCCCGCGCCGCGGACACCGCCTCCGCGCCGTCACCGGCCTCGGCGACCACGGTCAGGTCCGGTTCGCCGTCCAGGATGAGGCGCACCCCGCGGCGCACGAGGGTGTGGTCGTCGGCCAGCAGGACGCGGATCGGGGGCCGTGGGGGCATCAGGGGCGGTCTCCGGTTCGGTCTGCGGTGCGGTCGCCGACGGGGTGTGCGGGGGCGGGGGCAGGCGTTACGGGTGGGGACTGGTGCCCGCCGTGCGGTCCCCGGTTCGGGGCGGGGACGCGCAGGCGTACTTCGGTGCCCCGGCCGGGTGCGGGGGCGACGCGGAGGTCGGCCCCCGTCAACAGGGCCCGCTCGCGCATCCCCCGGATGCCGGCTCCCTCGGGGGCCGCGCCGAGACCGGTGCCGTTGTCGCGGACGAGCAGTTCGACGCCGTCGGGCACCGGCCGGAGGCGGAGTTCCGCGCGGTCGGCGGAGGCGTGGCGGGCGGTGTTGGTCAGGCCCTCCTGGGCGACCCGGTAGATCACGAGTTCCGCCTCCGGGCCGAGCCGGGGCAGGTCGCCGTGGACGTGGTGGTGGACGGTCAGCCCGTGGTGGGTGAACTCGGCGGCGAGCGAACGCAGGGCACTGGCGAGGCCCAGCTCCTCGAGGACCCCGGGCCGCAGGCGGCGGGCGATGCGGCGGATCTCGTCCAGGCCGGCCCGGGTGGCCTCCTGGGCCAGGGACACTTCCTCACGCAGTTCACCGGGGACCCGGTCGGCGACCCGCTTCAGTTGCAGGAGGACGGCGGTGAGGGTCTGACCGACCTCGTCGTGGAGTTCGCGGGCGATGCGGTGGCGTTCGCGTTCCTGGGCCTGCAGCGCGCGGCCCGCGCCGGCGGCCCGTTCGGCCTGGAGCCGGTCCAGCATCGTGTTGTACGTGGCGATCAGCTCCGCCGCCTCGGCCGGTCCGGCGACCGTGGGACGGGCCCCGGACACCAGCAGGTCGGCGGTGGCCATGGCCCGGCCGAGCCGGTGCAGCGGAGTGAGCCCGATGCGCAGGACGACCGCGTTGCCCGCCAGCAGCGCGGTGAGGCCCGCCAGCAGGATCAGCGCCTCTCCCGGGAGGACGGGCGTGGACACGGTGACCGGTCCCAGCAGCAGTGCGGTGGCCACGACCAGGCCGACGGCGTTGAGCGAGAAGATCCGCCAGAACAGCGACACGTTCCTCTTTCCGCTCCTCCCGGCCTTCGCGCACGACACCGCCGCGACCACCTTCGCCGCCCACGGCCGGCTTCGTATATCCGTCGCGACACCCATATCGCCACGGTACGTGCGGATGACAGCATGGCGAGGCCGCGAGCACGTCACACACGTGCGGCAAGCGCGGTCAGGAAAGCAAGACGAATGAGGGGAAAGCTCGTGTCAGCTCCACGCCTGAGGGCGACGCCGCTGCCGGGTATCGGGGTCCAGTACGACCTGGTGACCCGCGAACACCGCCACCTGTCGGTGGTGGCGCACCGCGACGGCGCCCGAACGGTGAACGTGTACCGGACCGACGACCCCGATTCCTGTGCCCACTCGCTGCGGCTGGCCGCGGCGGAGGCGGGCGCGCTGATCGACGCGCTGATGCCCTCCCACCACAGCCCGAGCCTGCTCTACACCACCGACCTCGGGCTGGTCGCCGAGCGGATCGAGGTCTCCGCGACCTCCCGGTGGAACGGCCGTCTGCTCGGCGAGACGTGCCTGCGGACCGAGACCGGCGCGTCGATCGTCGCGGTGCTGCGCCGGGCCGAGGCCATTCCGTCGCCGGCACCCGACTTCCGGCTGGTGGGCGGTGACACCTTGATCGTCATCGGCACCCGCGAGGGCGTCGACGCGGCCGCGGCGATACTCGGGCAGGAGTGAGCCGGTGCACTCCGCGGTTCTGCTGATCGAGTTCGGTTCCATCATCCTGGGGCTCGGGCTGCTCGGCCGGTTCGCCGGCCGGTACCGTCTCTCCCCCATTCCGCTGTACCTGCTGGCCGGGCTGGCGTTCGGCGAGGGCGGGCTGCTGCCGCTGGGCGCGAGCGAGGAGTTCGTGGCGGCCGGCGCCGAGATCGGCGTCATCCTCCTGCTGCTGATGCTGGGGCTGGAATACACGGCCAGTGACCTGGTGACCAACCTCAAGTCCCACTACCCGGCGGGCCTCGTCGACTGCGCGCTCAACGCCGTGCCGGGCGCGGTGGCCGCGCTGCTGCTGGGCTGGGGCCCGGTGGCCGCCGTGGTTCTCGCCGGGGTGACGTGGATCTCGTCGTCCGGTGTCATCGCGAAGGTGCTCGGTGATCTCGGACGCGTCGGCAACCGGGAGACCCCGGTGATCCTGAGCGTGCTGGTCCTGGAGGACCTGGCGATGGCGGTGTACCTGCCCATCGTGACGGCTCTGGTCGCCGGTGCCGGGCTGATGACGGGCAGCATCACGCTGGCGATCGCGCTGGCCGCGGCGGGGCTGGTGCTCTTCCTGGCACTGCGCTACGGCCGTGTCATCTCGCGTTTCGTCTCCAGCGACGACCCGGAGAAGCTGCTGCTGGTGGTGCTGGGCCTGACCATCCTGGTCGCGGGTGTCGCACAGCAGCTGCAGGTGTCGGCGGCGGTGGGCGCGTTCCTGGTGGGCATCGCGCTGTCCGGCGAGGTCGCCGAAGGGGCGCACACCCTGCTCAGTCCGCTTCGGGACCTGTTCGCCGCGGTCTTCTTCGTCTTCTTCGGCCTGCACACGGACCCGGCCAGCATTCCGCCGGTCCTGCTGCCCGCTCTCGCGCTGGCTCTGCTCACCGCCGTGACCAAGATCGCCACCGGGTACTGGGCCGCGCGGCGCGCCGGGATCTCCGTCAAGGGCCGTTGGCGCGCGGGCGGCGCGCTGGTGGCACGCGGCGAGTTCTCGATCGTCATCGCGGGTCTGGCGGTCTCGGCCGGCATCGAGCCCTCCCTGGGCCCGCTGGCCACGGCCTACGTCCTCATCCTGGTCGTTCTCGGTCCGCTCACCGCGCGCTTCACGGAACCGCTGGCGTCGCGCCTGTTCCGCCGCCGCGACGACCCCGACGGCCCCGGCCGCCAGGGCGGCGTTCCCGACCGGGCCGACGGAGCGCCTCGCACGGCCGAGGCGTCGGTGGGCGACTGACCCCCGTTCCCGGCCCGGGACATCGTCCCGCCGGCCACCGCACGACCCCGGTACGCAGGTACCGGGGTCGTCGTGCTTCGGCGTCGGCGGAGGCCGCGCCGCGCTCCCCGCCCCGTGTCACGCGCCCTGCGTCCGCGCCCCCGTCGGCGTCCAGCCCTGTCTGCGCAGGACGCCCGAGACGTCCGGAGCCTCGTAGTGCTCGCCCTTGAGGACCTTGCCGTCGGCCCTGCGGCTCACCTGTCCGTCCGGGCCCACCTTCGTCATGTTGGAGCGGTGGACCTCGGCGATCACCTCGTCGAGGTCGATGCCGTGGACGAGGGCCGTGCCGTAGGCGACGTAGACCACGTCGGCCAGCTCGTGCGCGAGCCGGTCGAGCGGGCCCCGCACCGACACCTCGGCGACCTCGGCGGCCTCCTCGGCCAGCAGCTCTCCTCTGTGGGCGGCCAGGTCCGGGGCGACCTCGGCCGGGGTGGAGCGGGCGTCCAGCCCGAAGGCGCGGTGGAAGGCACGGACCAGGTCGGCGGGCGAAGAGCTCATGCCGACGACTGTAGCGAGCACCACTGACAGTGGACGCCCGCCTCCGTGCGGTCGCCGTGTGAGCTCGGCCCTGGTCAGCACCGTTGCGGACTGGCAGGATCGCGCCCATGTCCACGCTGTTCTCCCGCATCGGCGGGCGCCGGGCCGTCCAGGGCGCGGTCGCCGGTGCCGTCGCCCTCGGGCTGCTGCTGTGGTGGCTGCTGCCACTGGGCGAGGAGCCGCCGAGCGGGACGATCACCTTCAGCACCGGCACGCGCGCGGGGGTCTACCAGAAGTACGGCGAGCTGCTCCGCGCCGAGCTGCGCAAGGACATGCCGGGCCTGAAGGTGCGGCTGATGACCAGCGCGGGCTCGCAGGAGAACGTGGAGCGGGTCGCCTCCGGGAAGGCCGACTTCACGATCGCGGCGGCCGACGCGGTGGAGACGTACAAGATCGCCGGCAGGCCCGGCGCCGAGGGCCTGCGGGGCGTCACCCGCCTCTACGACGACTACGTGCAGCTCGTGGTGCCCAGCGACTCGGACATCCAGTCCGTCGCCGACCTGCGCGGCAAGCGGGTGGCCATCGGGCTGCCGAACTCGGGCGTCCGGCTGATCGCCACCCGGCTGCTGAAGGCCGAGGGCATCGACCCGGAGAAGGACATCACGCCCCGCGCGGACGGTATCGACACCGGCCCCGGGCGGCTGGGCGGCGAGCTGGACGCGTTCTTCTGGTCGGGCGGGGTGCCGACGGACGGCCTGCGGCAGATCGCCGAGAAGTCCGCGTTCCGGTTCGTGCCGATCGGCGAGGACCTCGTCACCAGGCTGCACGCGTCCGGCGGGGCGACCCGCTACTACCGGACCACCAACATGCCCGAGTCGGCGTACCCCACGGTGCAGAACGGCGCCGTGGTGCCCACGATGGCCGTCTCGAACCTGCTGATGACGCGCGCGGACATGGATCCGCGGCTCACCGAGTGGCTGACCAGGACGGTGCTCGACAGCCGCGACGGCATCGGGGCCCACGTCCACTCCGCGCAGCTCGTGGATCTGCGGACGGGGATCTACACCGACCCGCTGGAGCTGCACGAGGGCGCCCGGCGCTACTACCGGTCCGTCAAGCCGTAGGGAAGCTCCGGCTCGGTGCGCGGGGCCGACCTCGGCACGGTGACCGTCACCTCCAGGCCGTGCGGCGTGTGGTGGCCGAAGGAGATCGAGCCGTCGCCCGCCGCGAGCAGTGCCCGGCAGATGGACAGGCCGAGGCCGGACCCCTTGACGTTCTGGTGCCTGCCGCTGCGCCAGAAACGGTCGCCCACGCGCGTCAGCTCGTCCTCGGTCAGTCCGGGGCCGTTGTCCGTGACGACGACCGTGGCGGCGTCCCCGTTGGAGGCGACCACGACCCGGACGGTCTCGTCGCTCGGCGTGAACTTCACCGCGTTGTCGATGACCGCGTCCAGGGCGCTGGACAGCGTCACCGGGTCGGCCCAGCCCGTGGTCGGCGGGCAGTCCCCCACCAGCCGTACGCCCTTGGCCTCGGCCGTCGGTGACCAGGCCGCCACGCGCTCGGCGGCCAGTGCGCCGATGTCGGTGACCTGGAGGTCCGCCTCGCTGTGCTCGGCGAGGGCCAGGTCGAGCAGGTCGTCCAGGACCCGGGCCAGACGCTTGCCCTCGGCCTGGACGGAGGCGATCTCCTGGTTGCCCTCGGGCAGTTCCAGGGCGAGCAGCTCGATGCGCAGCAGGAGCGCCGAGAGGGGGTTGCGCAGCTGGTGGGAGGCGTCGGCGACGAAGGCGCGCTGCTGCTCCAGCACGTCCTCGACGTGGTCGGCCATCTCGTTGAAGGAACGGGCCAGACGTCTGAGCTCCGGCGGTCCTCCGGCCGGTGCCACCCGGGACTTGAGCCGGCCGGTGGCGATGTCGTGGGTGGTGGCGTCGAGCACCCGTACCGGCTTGAGCACCCACCCGGTCAGCCGGAGCGCGGCGCCCACGGCGAGCAGCATCGCGGCGATCTCCCCGGCGCCGATGACCAGCCAGCCGCGCAGGGTGCGCGACCGCATGGAGTCGGTGGGTGACTCGGTGACCACGACCGCGACCACGTCCCCGTCCCGGATCACCGGTGAGGCGACCACGAGCGTGCCGTCCTCCCAGGGCCACACCTGCTGGGGATCGTGGCTGCGCCGGCTGAGCAGCGCCTCGTCGAAGGAGTCGCGGACCTCGCCGGTCTGCGGGAGGAACCAGGTCGTCGGGGCGTTGGCCATGGGGATGTGGTTGCGGTAGAAGACGCCCGCCTTGATGCCGTAGACCTCGTGGTAGCTGATCAGCTCGGTCTGCAGGGTCTCCAGGCGCTCGTCGGTGGTCGTCCGGCGCGAACCGCCCGGGACGTCCTCGGTGACGAACTGGGCGAGGGCGGCGAAGCGCGCCGTGTCGTCGATGCGGTCGATGACGACCTTCTGCTGCTCCGCGCGGGCGACGCTCACGCCCAGGGGCACCCCCAGGGCGAGCAGGACGGCCGCCATCAGGACGATGAGCAGCGGAAGCAGGCGTGTGCTCACCCGGCCCCGCTACGCGGTGGGGGCGACGAGGCGGTAGCCGACGCCGCGGACGGTCTCGATGAGGGCCGGCATGCGCAGCTTGGCCCGCAGTGACGCGACGTGGACCTCCAGCGTGCGCCCGGTCCCCTCCCAGCTGGTGCGCCACACCTCGCTGATGATCTGCTCGCGCCGGAAGACCACGCCGGGGCGCTGGGCGAGCAGGGCGAGGAGGTCGAACTCCTTGCGGGTGAGCTGGACGGCCGCGCCGTCCACGGTGACCTGGCGGGTCGGCAGCTCGATGCGCACGGCACCGAGGCGGACCACGGTCTCGGTGCTCCCGGTGGCGTCCTCGTGGGCGGTGCGCCGGCTGACGGCGTGGATGCGGGCGAGCAGCTCGCCGGTGTCGTACGGCTTCACCACGTAGTCGTCGGCGCCCAGGTTCAGCCCGTGGATGCGGGAGCGGACGTCGGAGCGGGCGGTGACCATGATGACCGGGGTGGCGGTGCGCTTGCGGATCTTGCCGCAGACCTCGTAGCCGTCCTGATCGGGCAGGCCGAGGTCGAGGAGGACGACGCCGAAGCAGTCGCTCTCGGGGACGAGCGCCTGGAGCGCCTCCTCGCCGTTGCGCGCGTGGGTGACGTCGAAGCCGTGCCGTGCCAGGATCGCGGACAGAGCGGCGGCTACGTGGTTGTCGTCCTCGACGAGCAGCAGTCTCATCCGGGCCCCCTTCGGTTCATCGGCCGTACGTTCGGGATGGGTACAAAGACGCGGGCACACGCGCGTGCACCTTGTGCAGTGACGCCGATGGAGGGGGACGGCGTCAAGAGGGTTCCGGTTGCGGCCGCTCGAAGTTATCCGGCCGATATGCGCCCTGCTCACAAGTGCTACGACTCGTGTCCGATTGCTATCGGATCGTGATGCTCAGATTCCCCTCAGATGTAGAGACGCAGGTCGTTCACCGTTATTACTGTCCTCCGAAACCGAGGAGGACGGAGCCCGAGAGCGATGACCGAAGTATCGGTGGCCAAGGAAGATGTGGCCGCGACCGGCGAACTGGTCGTCCTGAAGAGTGTCAACAAGCACTTCGGCGCGTTGCACGTGCTCCAGGACATCGACCTGACGATCACCCGCGGCGAGGTCGTCGTGGTCATCGGGCCCTCCGGGTCCGGCAAGTCCACTCTGTGCCGCACCATCAACCGCCTGGAGACCATCGACTCAGGGTCGATCACGATCGACGGCAAGCCCCTCCCCGCGGAGGGCAAGGAGCTCGCGCGCCTGCGGGCGGACGTCGGCATGGTGTTCCAGTCCTTCAACCTCTTCGCGCACAAGACCGTGCTCGAGAACGTGACCCTGGGACAGATCAAGGTCCGCAAGGTCGACTCCAAGAAGGCCGAGGAGAAGGCGCGCGCCCTGCTCGACCGGGTCGGCGTGGCCGCCCAGGCGGACAAGTACCCCGCGCAGCTCTCCGGTGGTCAGCAGCAGCGCGTCGCCATCGCGCGGGCGCTGGCCATGGACCCGAAGGTCATGCTCTTCGACGAGCCGACGTCGGCTCTCGACCCGGAGATGATCAACGAGGTCCTGGAGGTCATGAAGCAGCTCGCCGAGGACGGCATGACCATGATCGTGGTGACGCACGAGATGGGCTTCGCCCGCTCCGCGGCCAACCGCGTGGTGTTCATGGCGGACGGCCGCATCGTCGAAGAGGCCACGCCGGACCAGTTCTTCAGCAATCCGCGCAGCGACCGTGCCAAGGACTTCCTGTCGAAGATCCTGCACCACTGACACCGTCCGGCTCCGGCGCCCGGCGCCTTTCGCGCCAGGCCGGCCCGGTACGCCTCTCGCATCTGATCGTCTGATCGTCCGATCACAGTCAAAGGATGTTCACCATGAAGCTCCGCAAGGTCTCCGCCGCCTCGGCCACCGTGCTCGCGCTCGCCCTCACCGCCACCGCGTGCGGCGGCGACGACAAGGACGGCGGCTCCGGTGGTGACGACAAGAAGATCACCATCGGCATCAAGTTCGACCAGCCGGGCCTCGGCCAGAAGACCCCCGACGGCTACGCGGGCTTCGACGTGGACGTCGCCACGTACGTCGCCAAGAAGCTCGGCTACACCGAGGACCAGATCGAGTGGAAGGAGTCGAAGAGCGCCGACCGCGAGACCATGCTCCAGCGCGGTGACGTCGACTTCATCGCCGCCACGTACTCGATCACCCCGGAGCGCCAGGAGAAGGTCGACTTCGCCGGCCCGTACCTCCTCGCCCACCAGGACGTGCTGATCCGCGCCGACGACGACAAGATCAAGTCGCCGGAGGACCTGAACTCCGCGAAGCTCTGCTCGGTCACCGGCTCGACCTCCGCGCAGAACGTCAAGGACAAGCTGGCGCCCAAGGCCCAGCTCCAGCCGTACCCGACGTACTCCGCCTGCCTGCCCGGCCTGCAGAACGGTGCCATCGACGCGCTGACCACCGACGACTCGATCCTCGCCGGTTACGCCGCCCAGTCGCAGTTCAAGGGCAAGTTCAAGCTCGGCGGCTTCAAGCTGACGAACGAGAACTACGGCATCGGCGTCAAGAAGGGCAGCGACCTCAAGGACAAGATCAACACCGCCCTCGAGGAGATGGTCTCCGACAAGTCCTGGGACAAGGCCGTCGAGGACAACTTCGGCCCGGCCAACTACCAGAACGAGCCGGCGCCCAAGATCGGCGACATCAAGAGCTGAGGCAGCGCCTGACAGAGTGCGCCGCCCTCCGGAAGGGGCGGCGCACTGGGGCGGGCATCCCTACACGCGGAAGCGCGGGAGATCGTGTTCGACTTTCTTAAGGATTACGACCTGCTGGGAGCCTTCTGGACGACGGTGCAGCTCGCTGTGCTGTCGGCCGTCGGCTCCCTGATTTGGGGCACCGCACTGGCGGCCATGCGGGTCGGCCCGGTGCCGCTGATGCGCGGCTTCGGGACCGCCTACGTGAACATCGTGCGGAACATCCCGCTCACCGTCATCATCCTGTTCACGTCGCTGGGCCTGAACCAGACCCTGGGAGTGTCCCTCGGCGCGAACGATGTCGAGACGATCAACTTCCGGCTCGCCGTCCTCGGCCTGATCCTCTACACCTCGTCGTTCGTCTGCGAGGCGCTGCGCTCCGGCATCAACACGGTGCCGGTCGGACAGGCGGAGGCGGCCCGCGCGATCGGCTTCAGCTTCGGTCAGGTGCTCAGCCTGGTCGTGCTGCCGCAGGCCTTCCGCTCGTCCGTCGTCCCGATGGCGAACGTGCTGATCGCGCTGATCAAGAACACCACGGTGGCCGCCGCGATCGGTGTGGCCGAGTCGGCGCTCCTGATGAAGGAGATGATCGAGAACGAGGCACAGCTGCTGCTGATCTCCGCGGTCATCGCCTTCTGTTTCGTGGTTCTGACGCTGCCGACCGGCCTGATCCTGGGCTGGGTGGGCAAGAAGGTGGCGGTGAAGCGATGAGTTCCGTTCTCTACGACGCCCAGGGCCCCCGGGCCAAGCGGCGCAACATCGTCTTCACGGCGGTCTTCGTGGTGGCCCTCGCGGCCCTGCTCTGGTGGGTGTTCGGCACCCTCAAGGACAAGGGCCAGCTGGAATGGGCGCTGTGGGAGCCGTTCTTCACCGGTACCGAGGCGTGGTCCACGTACATCTGGCCGGGTCTGGAGAACACCCTCAAGGCCGCGGCGCTCGCGGTGGTCATCGCGCTGCCGCTGGGTGCGGTCCTCGGCATCGCACGCATGTCGGACCACGTGTGGGTGCGGGTCCCGGCCGCGATCGTGGTCGAGTTCTTCCGGTCCATCCCGGTGCTGGTCCTGATGATCTTCGGGCTCGCCCTGTTCGCCGAGTACACCAACGTCAGCTCCGACGACCGTCCGCTGTACGCGGTGGTCACCGGCCTGGTGCTGTACAACGCCTCGGTCCTCGCGGAGATCGTCCGGGCGGGCATCCTGGCCCTGCCCAAGGGCCAGTCCGAGGCCGCGATGGCGATCGGCCTGCGCAAGGGCCAGGTGATGCGGACCATCCTGCTGCCGCAGGCGGTCACCACGATGCTGCCGGCCATCGTCAGCCAGCTCGTCGTCATCCTGAAGGACACCGCGCTCGGCGGCGCCGTCCTCACCTTCCCCGAGCTGCTCGCCTCGGCCAACACGATGAGCGGCTACTACGGCGCCAACGTCATCGCCAGCTTCACCGTGGTCGCCGTGATCTACATCGCGCTCAACTTCGCGCTCACCACCTTCGCGAGCTGGCTGGAGCGCAGGCTGCGGCGGGCCAAGAAGTCGACCGGAGCGGTGCTCAAGGCGGACGACGCCGGAATGGCCGGCACGGGCGCGACCGGCGCGGGCGGCACCGCCTGACAACCGGTCAGTTCGTACGACCATCACGGAGGCAGTGGCGTGATCGCCACTGCCTCCGTCGCTTGACGCAAGCAGCGGCAATAGGTTGCATACGTTCTGTGACCGTGCACCCTGCCCCAATGTCCTGTTCACCCACGTCCCCCGGGACACCGTCACGGGCAGGGGGCGCCGCGCCGTGGACCCGGTGATCATCACCGGAGCGGGGCCCGTCGGGCTCACGCTCGCCCTGGCGCTGGCGCGGCAGGAGGTGCCCAGTGTCGTCCTCGACGAAGGTCCGGGCAAGGACGAGCCCCGCCCCTCGCGCACGGTCGTGCTGCGCGAGGACACCGTCGCCCTCGTCGAGCGGCTGACCGGCACGCCCCTGACGGGGCTGGGTTCCCGTTGGGCCGGATGGCGGTCGATGCGGCGCAAGCAGGTGATCCGCCAGGTCGAGTTCGGCGAGGCCGATCCGGCCCCGCTGCACATCGCCCAGCACGAGCTGACCGGCGTCCTGCGCACCGCGATCGCCCGCGAGCCGCTCGTCGAGACGGCGGTGGACAGCCGGCTCGACACCGTCGAGCAGGAGACCTCGGGCGTCACGGCCCACACCCGCGGCCCCGGCGGTACCTGGTGGCGCGGCAGTTACCTGGTCGGCTGCGACGGCGCACGCTCGACCGTGCGCAAGCTCCAGGACATCCGTTTCCCCGGCCGCACGGCGGTGGAACGATACGCCGTCGCCGCGCTGCGCACCGAACTCCCGTGGACCGACCAGGCGCTGCTCCACCGGATGCCGCCGTGGCGCACCTCCGGTCCCTCGGCCGGCGAGATCGTCGCCCGCCCGCTGCCGGACGGCGTGTGGCGCCTGGACTGGCTGCTGCCGCCCGGAAAGGACCTCGTCACCCCGGAACTCCTGGTGAACCGGGTCCGCGAGACCCTCACCGGCTGGGCCGAGGGAACGACCCCGTCCTACGAACTCCTCGACACCGGCGTCCACACGGTCCACCACCGACTGGCCCGCCGCTGGCGGGTGGGGCGCGTGCTCCTCGCCGGGGACGCGGCGCATCTGCTGGGCACCCTGGGCACGCAGGGCCTCGAGGAGGGGCTGCGGGACGCCGACAACCTCGCCTGGAAACTGGCCCTGGCCTGGCACCACGGGCCGCACGAGACCCTGCTCGACAGCTACCAGGAGGAGCGGCGCACCGCGATCGCCGCGCGGCTGCGCGCCGCCGACCAGGTGCTGCCGCTGCTGCGCGGCGGCGGGGGCCTGCGCTCCTACGTCCCCGGCTCGGCCCGCGGCAACGACGCGCTGCTCGCGGACGGTCACCTGGGGCGCGGGGCGCTCGGTGCGCCGGGGACGTACGCCGAGTCGCCGCTGGCGCCTGCCGGGCTCACCGGGGAAGTGGCTGTCGACACCCCGCCCGGGGAGCCCGTCACCGATGTGCGGGTCACGGCGGAGGACGGCACCTTCGTGCGGCTGCGCGACCGGCTCGGGCGCGGGGCTCTGCTGGTGCTGCTGATCGCGCCGGGTACGGGGGTGTGGGACCGCAAGCACTGGGTGACCGCCGGGATCATGCCCCGCCTGGCGGCTGCGGTGACGGCCCTGCCGTGCCGAGCCGAGCTGCTGGTGACCGAGGCCTACCCGGGCGCCGCGGCGCACACGGTGCTGTTGGTGCGGCCCGACGGGCACCTGGTCACGGCGCTGGGCGGGGTGCGGCCGGCCGACCTGTACGCGGCGGCCGAGGCGGTGCTCGGCGGGGCGCCGACGGCCACGCAGGAGGCGGCGGAGGCGGGCGCGGGGGCGGGGACCGGGCCTCGCTGACTGGGGCATCGCTCCACGGGTCTTCGGCTGTCGGCGGTTGTGCCGTCGGCAGTCGTACCGGCGCCGGTCGTGCTGTCGGCACCGGCATCCTTCGCCAGGTGCCTGTGCCCGCCTCCGGAAAGTGACTGCATCGGTCGGTCACTGTCCGTATGGTGACGGTGAGTTGACCGGCCGAATCCGCCATGGTCTACTCCGGATCGTGACCGACACCTATGCGCGCCTGTGGCGGAGGGTCCATATGGACCTCGTCCGCTATGCGGGCTGCGTGTGTCGCCCGTCCTGCTGACTTCGCACCACGTTCCCCGCGCGCGCCGCTCCGGCGGACTGCCGCGCGCTCCCTTGCGAAACCTCCAGGACGGTACCCGTGTCTGTCGCCTCACCCGCCCCTGTGTCCGCATCCGCTCCCACCCAGGCCGAACTCCTTGTTTTCGCACGGCGCACGGCCGCCGACGCGGACCTGATCGACTCCCTGCCGCTCGATCCCGAGGGCCGCACCTGGGTGCGGCTGGCCGGACCGGGCGGCAGCGAGGCCTGGCTGATCGGCTGGCCGCCCGGCACGGGCACCGGCTGGCACGACCACGCCGAGTCCGTCGGCGCCTTCGTGACCGCCGCGGGCGAACTCACGGAGCATGCCCTCGCCGCCCGCCTCCCCTCCGACGGCTGGAAGACCCTGGAACTCACCGACGGTGTGGACCGGGAGCGCCGGCTGTCGGCCGGAGAAGGGCGTGCCTTCGGCCGGCACCACGTGCACGAGGTGCTCAACGAGTCGCCCGACCGGCACGCGGTCTCCGTGCACGCCTACTATCCGCCCCTGCCGCAGATCCGCCGTTACAGCCGCAGCGGGCAGACCCTGCGGCTGGAGCAGGTCGAGCGCCCGGAGGACTGGCAGTGAGCGAGCCGACCGGAATCGACACACTGCTGGAGCGGGTGCGCAGGGGCTACCGACGGACCGAGCCGGACGCCGCGTACGAGGCCGCCGAGGCAGGTGCGGCGCTGCTGGTGGACATCCGGTACGCAGCCCTGCGCGAACGGGACGGCGTGATCCCCGGCGCCCTGGTGGTCGAGCGCAACGAGCTGGAGTGGCGCCTCGATCCGCAGGGCAGCCACCGTCTCCCCGAGGCCACGGGCCATGACCTGCGCGTGGTCGTGGTGTGCAACGAGGGCTATGCCTCCAGCCTGGCGGCGGAGTCCCTGCACCGCCTGGGTCTGTACCGGGCCACCGATCTGATCGGCGGGTTCCAGGCGTGGCGGGCGGCCGGACTGCCGGTGGCCGCTGCTTGACCGGGCTGTCCCGGTCCGGAGGTCGTCGGCACGTCCGCCGACCCCTTGGAGCCGGGCCGGGACGCCGACCCGTGTCCCGCCCGGACCGGGACACCGACCCGGGCCCCGCACGGACCAGGGCACCGGCCCAAGCCCCGCCCCGACCGGGACACCGACTCGGGTCCGAACCGGCCCTGGTCTACGCCTCACCCGGTCCGTTCGCGGCCCCGATCCGCGCGTCACCGGTCCCCACGCGACCTCGTCCTGCGCCTTGCTCGGGGCCGGATCGACCTGTGCCGCGTCCTGGTCCGGGAGCGGCCCCATGCACTGTGCCGCGTCCCGGTAGGCGCAGCCTCATCACGCACTGTGCCGCGTTCCGGTCCAGGTGCGGCCTCGTAGACCGTGCCGCGCGCCGGCGCGGACTCGACCTCGGAGTCCACAGCGCAGTCCGATCCGCCCCCTCCCCTGGGCCCGCGTCACACGCCAATGCGGCGTGCGCGGTCGAAGCGTGCGGCGGCCCCGTGCGCGCGCCGTCCGTCGTCCAACAGCCGGCCGCGACCCGGCGGGCGTCGGGGATCAGAACCCCTCCTCGCCGAGGAAGTCCGTGTCCTCGCCCTCCTCCTCCAGCGCCTGACGGACCACTCGGAGGGCCATGCCTTCGGGGTAGCCCTTACGTGCCAGCATGCCCGCGAGGCGACGCAGCCTCTTGTCGCGGTCGAGGCCGCGGGTGGCGCGCAGCTTCCGGTCGACCAGATCCCGCGCCGTCTCCTCCTCCTGTTCGGAGTCCAGCTGGGAGACCGCCGCGTCGATGAGCGTGGGTTCGACGCCCTTGGTGCGCAGTTCTCTGGCGAGCGCGCGGCGGGCCAGCCCGCGCCCGTGGTGCCGGGACTCCACCCAGGCGTCGGCGAAGGCGCCGTCGTTGATCAGCCCGACCTCCTCGAACCGGGACAGCACCTCCTCTGCGGCCTCGTCAGGGATCTCCCGTTTACGCAGGGCGTCGGCGAGTTGCTTACGTGTGCGCGGGGTCCCGGTGAGCAGGCGCAGGCAGATCGCCCGGGCCTGCTCGACCGGGTCCCGCGGAGGCTCCCCCTGCTCGGCCCTCGACGAGGAGGCGTCACCTCCGTCCTCGGCGGACGACTCCGTCCGCTCGCGCCGCCGGCGCCCGCGCCCGCCGCCGGTGCCCAGCCCGCCGCGGCGCGCCCCGCCGTCACCGCGGCGCGTCGCGCCGCCGTCGGGCGAACCGGCCTCGTGCGTCTCCCCCGTGTCGTACCAGCCCTCGGCGTCGTCCGTGCCGCCCGCGCCGGTCGGCGCGGAAGGGCCGGCCGGGTCATCCGCGGCGGCGGACAGGCCCGTCCCGTACGGGGCCGCAGCCACCCCGTACGCGCCGTCGTCCGTCCCGGAGCCGCGGCCACCCGGTCCCCTCCGCTCACGCTTCCGCGCAGCGGCATCCGGAAAGGCGTACTCGGCCCAGTCGGTTCGTCGTGTCACGGGTCAGCTCTTGGCTGCCGCGGCCTTGGCCTTGGTGACCTTGGCGGTCGCGGGCGCGGGCACCGCCGGTGCGGATTCGGCCGTCGCGGCGGCCGGTCCGGACTCGGTGGCCGTCGGCTCCTCGGGACGGACTCCGACGCCCAGCTTCTCCTTGATCTTCCTCTCGATCTCGTTGGCGAGGTCGGGATTGTCCTTCAGGAAATTGCGCGCGTTCTCCTTGCCCTGGCCGAGTTGGTCGCCCTCGTACGTGTACCAGGCACCGGCCTTGCGGACGAAGCCGTGCTCCACGCCCATGTCGATCAGGCCGCCCTCGCGGCTGATGCCCTGGCCGTAGAGGATGTCGAACTCGGCCTGCTTGAAGGGCGGCGCGACCTTGTTCTTGACGACCTTGACGCGGGTGCGGTTGCCGACCGCGTCGGTACCGTCCTTGAGCGTCTCGATGCGTCGGATGTCGAGTCGCACCGAGGCGTAGAACTTGAGGGCCCGGCCACCGGTCGTGGTCTCCGGGGAGCCGAACATGACGCCGATCTTCTCGCGGAGCTGGTTGATGAAGATCGCGGTGGTCTTGGACTGGTTGAGCGCACTGGTGATCTTCCGGAGCGCCTGGCTCATCAGCCGGGCCTGGAGACCGACGTGGCTGTCGCCCATCTCGCCCTCGATCTCCGCCCGCGGGACGAGCGCGGCGACGGAGTCGATGACGATGAGGTCGAGGGCACCGGAGCGGACCAGCATGTCCACGATCTCCAGGGCCTGCTCGCCGTTGTCCGGCTGGGACAGGATCAGGTTGTCGATGTCGACGCCGAGCTTCTGCGCGTACTCGGGGTCGAGGGCGTGCTCCGCGTCCACGAACGCCACCTGGCCGCCGGCCTTCTGCGCGTTCGCCACGGCGTGCAGGGTCAGGGTCGTCTTGCCGGAGGACTCCGGACCGTAGACCTCGATGACACGGCCGCGCGGCAGGCCGCCGACGCCGAGGGCCACGTCGAGCGCGGTCGACCCGGTCGGGATGACCTCGATGGGCTCCTTAGACCGGTCGCCCATGCGCATGACCGCGCCCTTGCCGAACTGCCGTTCAATCTGTGCGAGTGCGGCATCGAGAGCCTTCTCGCGGTCGGTTCCTGCCATGGGTTCCACCCGGTTTGCTTGATTCGATCGCTTCACGTCAAAGACGCTAATGCCTGCCACTGACAATCCGCCCTGATGCGGGTCCGGCCTGTGGATAACTCGGGCACTTATCCGCCCGAACCCAGTCGAATCGCCCGTCACGAGCCTCGCCAGAGCCTCCATGAGAATGGATGTTCGATTTTCGTGTCAAGCGCACCACGCGGCACTTCCGAGCGTACGTCCGCCGGGCCGGCGACCGGTGGCCGGCGTGCGGAGGCCACGTGAGGAGGGGGACACCACGGCCGAGATCGGCACCGGCGTCGAGGCGGGGACCGACGCCGAGCGGCAGGAGCCGCAGGGACTGCAAGGACCGCGGGAGAAGGACCGCGGGAGCACGAGAAACGCAGGAACCGCAGGAGCCGTCGGGCCGACCCCGCGCATCCGGCCGGGTCAGGTGTCGGTGCGGCCCTCGGAGGAGCCGCCGTCCTCCGCCCCGTCCGTTCCGGGACTCCCGGGTTCCGGACGCCGGGCCCACAGCTTCCGCAGACGCGTCGAAGTTCCGGGCACCGAGCGGCGGACTCGGCGCCCGTGGACACGCGGGTCGTCCGTGACGTCGTAGCGCTTCACGTAGGCCCCGAGGAACGCCTGCAACGTGGCGATCGCCGGAATGGCGATCAGCGCGCCCACCGCGCCGAGCAGGGCGGTGCCCGCGATGACGGAGCCGAAGGCGACCGCGGGGTGGATGTCCACGGTCTTGGAGGTGAGCTTGGGCTGGAGCACGTAGTTCTCGAACTGCTGGTAGATCACGACGAAGATCAGCACCCACAGCGCGTACCAGGGGTTGACCGTGAAGGCGATCAGCATGGCCAGGGCGCCCGCGAGATAGGTGCCGATGGTGGGGATGAACTGCGACACCAGGCCCACCCACACGGCGAGCGCGGGGGCGTAGGGCACTTCCAGGATCTCCAGGAGGATGTAGTGCGCCATTCCCGAGATCAGCGCCATCAGGCCCCTGGAGTACAGATAGCCGCCGGTCTTGTCGACGGCGATCTCCCACGCGCGCAGGACCTCGGCCTGCCGGGCGGGCGGCAGGATCGAGCAGAGCCCGCGCCGCAGCCGGGGGCCGTCGGCGGCGAAGTAGAACGAGAACAGCAGGACCGTCAGCAGTTGGAAGAGTCCGCCGAGGACCTGAGCCGACACGTCCAGGACGCCCGTGGCGCTGTTCTGCACGTAGTTGCGCAGCCAGTCGGAGCGGAGCAGGCCCTCCTGGATGTCGACCCGCCGCAGCTCCGTGTGGAAGTGGCCGTTGACCCAGTTGATGACGGAGTCGAGATAGTCCGGGAAGTCCTCGACCATCTTGACGATCTGGCCCGCCAGCATCGAACCGAGCAGGGTGACAAACCCCGCGGCGGCGACCACCACGGCGAGGAAGACGAGGAAGGTGGCCAGCCCGCGGCGGAGTCCGCGTCCGGCCATCCAGCTCACCGCGGGTTCGATGGCGAGGGCCAGGAAGAACGCGATGAGGATGTTGATCAGCAGACCGGTGAGCTGGTGGAAGGCCCAGCTGCCCAACTGGAAGACGGCGATGAGCGCGAGGGCCAGCACCATGGCCCGCGGCAGCCAGCGCGGCATGCGGGCCCCCGGCCCGGCGGTGCCGCCTGCCGGGGGCCCGGAGGGCGGCGTCGTGCCGGTCGGGGATGCGTGCCGGGGCGCCTGCCCGGTCTCGTCAGTGGGTGCCACGGAGCAAGTCTCGCCCACGCCGACGGCGGCGGAGGCCGGTCCGGCGCTCTTCGTGACCGGTCAGCGATGTTCCCGGGGCACGTTCATGACGGTGCAGACCACCCGCCACACGTCCTTGGCGTCCCAGCCGGCGTCCAGTGCCTCGTGCACCGTACGCCCGCCCAGCTCCGACATCACGTGATCGTGCGCGAAGGTGTCGGCGTAGCCCGGACCGAAGTGATCCGTCATCCGCTCCCAGAAGACCGTCAACCGCATGACTCCAGTATCCCGCCCCTGAGGGTGGGCCCTGGGCCTGGACCACATGCCGGTACCGCTTTCCGCCCTACCGTCTGACCATGGCCGAAAACGGAGCTTCCCCACTCCCCCAGTCTCCCCCGACCTCCGGGACGCGCTCCCCGCTCGCGCGCGCGGAGTACTTCGTCTGGCTCACCGCGCGCGTGCTGGAACAGCGCCTCTTCGCCTTCCACTTCCGCGGCGGCGCCGCCGACCCGGTGGAGACCGCGCTGGACGCCTACCGCAACGAGGACGGTGGATACGCCCACGCGCTGGAACCCGATCTGCGCGGCCCGGTCAGCCAGCCGCTGCACACCGCCCACGCCCTGCGTGTCCTGGATGCCGTGGGACGCTGCGGCGGGCAGCGCGTGGAACGGATGTGCCGCTATCTCACGTCCGTGTCCACTTCGGACGGTGCCCTGCCGGCGATCCGTCCCAGCCAGCGCGGGTATCCCACCGCGCCCTTCGTTCCGGTCGTCGACGACCCGCCCGGCGAGCTTCTCGCCACCGGTCCGGTGGTCGGCCTGCTGCACCGCAACGAGGTCTGGCACGCCTGGCTCTTCCGGGCCACGGACTTCTGCTGGCGGGCGGTCGAGTCGCTGACGACCTCGCACCCGTACGAGGTCGAGGCCGCCGTGGCCTTCCTGGACGCCGCCCCCGACCGCCCCCGCGCGCAGGCGGCGGCCGACCGGTTGGGCCGCCTGGTGCGCGAGCAGCGCCTCGCGGCGCTGGACCCGGACGACCTCGACGCCTACCCGGTCTCCCCCGGCTACGCCCCGGGCGAGCACCACTTCCCCCACGACTACGCGAGGCATCCGCACTCCCTCGCGCGCGCGTGGTTCACGGACGACGAGATGACCCGCTCCCTCGACTTCCTCGCGGCGGCGCAGGACGAGGACGGAGGCTGGCCCGTCCGCTGGCGCCGCTGGGCGCCCGCCCCCGCCCTGGAAGCCCGCCCGGGGGTGACCCTGGAGGCCCTGCGCACGCTCCGGGCGTACGGCCGTTCCCTCGACTGAACCGGCTCAGCCGCCCATGGCTCGTACGCCCGCGGTCACCACCACGGCCGCCGCGACGACGAGCAGGAACGGTGCGCGCAGCACCAGGGCGACGGCGGCCGCGGCGACCCCAGCGGCCCGGGCGTCCAGCACGAGCGCCTGCCCGTCGGCGAAGGTCTGCTGGGCGGTGAGCGCGGCGAGGAGGGCGACGGGGAGCAGGGCGGCCAGGCGCCGCACCAAGGGCCGCTCCATGGCGCCCGCCGGCACCAGCAGGCCCAGGAGCTTGACGGCGTAGCAGCCCACCGCCGTCACCCCGATGGCGATCCAGACGTTCACCGCTCGCCCTCCCGCGTGGGGCCCTCTGCGGCGTCATCCGCACGGCGACCGCGCGCCCACAGCACGACCGGTGCCGCCGACGCGGCCACCAGGACGGGCACACCCGCGGGCAGCACGGGAAGCAGGCCGAGCCCCAGGAGAACGGCCAGCGCGGCGACCGCGCGCTCGGTGATGGTGGTGAGCATCGGCGCCAGCAGGGCGAGGAAGACCGCGGGGCCGGCGGCGTCGAGCCCCCAGGCGTCGGTGTCCCCGATGGCCTCCGCCCCCAGCGCGCCGAGCAGCGTGGTCAGGTTCCACAGGAGGTACAGGGTGAGCCCGGTGACGGTGAACCCGATCCGGGCGCCGCGCCGCGAGGGCTGGGCGAGTGCCACGGCCGTGGTCTCGTCGATGACCCACTGCGCGGCGAACGGCCGCACCGCGCGCGGAAGGGCCAGCAGCTGCGACAGCCGCAGTCCGTAGAAGGCGTTGCGCACACCCAGGAAGAAGGCTCCCGCCGCGGCGGTCAGCGGGTTGCCGCCGGCCGCGAGGGCTCCTACGAGGGCGAACTGGGACGCTCCGGTGAACACCAGGAGGCTGAGCGCGCAGGTCTGCGGCAGTGTGAGTCCGCTGCCTGCCGAGGTCACCCCGAAGGCGAAGCCGGACAACCCGACGGCGACTCCCACCCCGAGGGCGTCCCGTACGACGGCGGCGTCCGGTTTGGCTCCGGCGGCACCCGCGCCGGGATCGGCTGTCTGTTCTGTCACGCCCCGCACGGTAGGAGAGGCCGCCACCGCGCGTCTTGTACGTTCTTGCGCTCGCGTTGGTACGCCCCGGGAGGCACGCCCACGATCCGCGCGAAGTGCCGGTTCAGGTGCGGCTGGTCGGTGAAACCCACGGCGACGGCGGCCTCGGCCGGGCTCGACCCGGCGTCCAGCAGTCGCCGTGCCCGGCGCACACGGGCGTCCGTCAGCCAGGTGTGGGGCGGCATGCCGTAGGTGGCCCGGAAGGCGCGCAGCAGCGCGAAGGGACTGGTTTCCAGCTCTCCGGCGAGGCGCTCCAGGCTCGGCGGGTCGGCCATCCGCTCCTCCAGCGCGGCACGCGCGCGTGCCGCGCTCCTGGACCCTGCCGTCCGCACCTTCCGCCGCGGCAGCGGGCCGCCGTTCAACCGCAGCAGCCGGGTCACGGCCACCCGGAGCAGCGTGTCGGCGGCCAGCGCGTTCCCCTCGTCGGCGGCCCGCAGCACGCGGTGCACCAGCTCGACGGCGTACGGGTCGTCGAGCACCGGCCGCACGAAGCCGGGCGTCCCGCGCAGCGTGGTCGTCTCCGCCGCGATCCCGGTCACGAGTTCGGGCGCCGGGTAGACGGCACCGTAGCGCCATCCCTCCGGCCCTCCGGCCCGCCCCGTGTGCGGGGTGTCGGGGTTGACCAGGGCGAGTGATCCCGCTCCGGCGTACTGATCGCTGCCGCCGTGGTGGAAGACGTCCACTCCGTCGGCGATGGCGGCGATGACGAAGTGCTCGTGGGTGTGGCGTACGAAGGTCTTCCGTATGTACCGGGCCCGCAGCAGGTCGACGTGGGGCAGCTCCGCATACCGCCAGTGCCGTGCCCGCTCACCCGATGCCGCCATGCGTCCATTCTCCGTCACCGGGCCCGGCCACCGACCTCCGCCGGGCCCCCTCCCCACCCGGGCCGTGCCGCTGCCCGGCCTGCCGTCATGATCGGCCGGATCGGCCGGATCAGGCCGATTGTCAGTGCCCGGGTGCACGATGGATCCATGGTCAGCTCCGCGCACCGAGCCCTGGACGGCTTCTCCCCCGCGACCCGCGGTTGGTTCACGGGTGCCTTCTCCGCGCCCACCGCCGCCCAGGCGGGGACGTGGAAAGCGATCTCGCAGGGCTCGGACGTCCTGGTGGTCGCCCCGACCGGCTCCGGCAAGACACTGGCCGCCTTCCTCGCCGCCCTGGACCAGCTGGCCTCGACGCCCCCACCGGCCGACCCCAAGAAGCGCTGCCGCGTCCTGTACGTCTCGCCGCTCAAGGCGTTGGCCGTCGACGTCGAGCGCAATCTCCGCAGCCCGCTGACCGGCATCCGCCAGGAATCCGTCCGGCTGGGCCTGCCCGAGCCCGAGGTCAAGGTCGGCATCCGCTCGGGTGACACCCCGGCCGCCGAGCGCCGCGCCCTGTCCACCCGCCCGCCGGACATCCTGATCACCACGCCGGAGTCCCTGTTCCTCATGCTGACGTCGGCCACGCGCGAAGCGCTGAGCGGCATCGAGACGGTGATCCTGGACGAGGTGCACGCGGTCGCGGGCACCAAGCGCGGCGCCCACCTCGCGCTCACCCTGGAGCGGCTGGACGAGTTGCTGCCGAAGCCCGCCCGGCGCATCGGCCTCTCGGCGACGGTCCGGCCGGTGGACGAGGTCGCACGCTTCCTCGCCCCGCGCGGCAAGGTGGAGATCGTCCAGCCGGCCTCGGGCAAGGAGTTCGACCTCTCCGTGGTGGTCCCGGTCGAGGACCTGGCCGAGCTGGGCGGGTCCCCGGTCGCCGACGGAAACGAGGGTGCGGAGCGCCCGTCCATCTGGCCGCACGTCGAGGAGCGGATCACCGATCTCGTCCAGTCGCACCGCTCCACCATCGTCTTCGCCAATTCCCGGCGCCTCGCCGAGCGCCTCTGCAACCGGCTCAACGAGATCGCGTACGAGCGTGCGACCGGCGAGTCCCTGGAAGAGCACCACTCCCCCGCCGAACTCATGGGCGGCTCGGGAGCCGCCCAGGGCGCCCCCTCGGTGATCGCCCGCGCCCACCACGGCTCGGTCTCCAAGGAGCAGCGTGCCCTGGTCGAGGAGGACCTGAAGGCGGGCCGCCTCCCGGCGGTCGTCGCCACCTCCAGTCTCGAGCTGGGCATCGACATGGGCGCAGTCGACCTCGTCATCCAGGTCGAGTCACCACCCTCCGTCGCCTCCGGCCTCCAACGCGTCGGCCGCGCGGGACACCAGGTCGGCGCCGTGTCCACGGGCGTCGTGTTCCCCAAGTACCGCGGCGACCTGGTGCAGGCCGCCGTGGTCACCGAGCGGATGCGCAGCGGTGCCATCGAGGCCCTCAGGGTCCCCGCCAACCCGTTGGACGTCCTGGCCCAGCAGCTCGTGGCGATGACCGCGCTGGACTCCTGGCAGGTCGACGACCTGCTCGCCACCGTCCGCCGCGCCGCCCCGTTCGCCTCACTGCCGGAATCCGCCTTCACCGCCGTCCTGGACATGCTCGCGGGCCGCTATCCCTCCGACGCCTTCGCCGAGCTGCGCCCGCGCGTGGTGTGGGACCGGGTCACCGGCACCGTCACGGGCCGCCCGGGCGCGCAGCGCCTCGCCGTCACCTCGGGCGGCACCATCCCCGACCGCGGACTCTTCGGCGTCTTCCTCGCCGGCGCCGACCCGAAGAAGGGCGGCGGCCGGGTCGGCGAGCTCGACGAGGAAATGGTCTACGAGTCACGCGTCGGTGACGTCTTCACCCTCGGCACCAGCTCCTGGCGCATCGAGGACATCACCCGCGACCGCGTCCTGGTCTCCCCCGCGCCAGGGGTGCCAGGACGCCTGCCGTTCTGGAAGGGCGACCAGCTGGGCCGCCCGCTGGAGCTGGGCCGGGCCCTGGGCGCGTTCCTGCGCGAGGTCGGCTCCCTCACCGAGGAGGACGCCCGGCTCCGCCTGGTCACCGCGGGCCTTGACGCCTGGGCCGCGGACAACGTCCTGGCGTACCTCCACGAGCAGCGCGAGGCCTGCGGCCACGTCCCCGACGACCGCACCATCGTCGTGGAGCGCTTCCGGGACGAGCTCGGCGACTGGCGGGTCGTGGTCCACTCCCCCTTCGGTGCCCAGGTCCACGCCCCCTGGGCTCTCGCTCTCGGCGCCAGGCTCACCGAGCGGTACGGGATGGACGCCCAGGTCATGCACGCCGACGACGGGATCGTGCTGCGCCTGCCGGACGCCGACCTGATGAGCCTGGACCTGCTCGACGGGGAGCCGGCGAAACCCGGTCTCGAGTACGACGCCGAGCAGGCGCCCGTCGGCGCGGGCGACGTGGTCTTCGACAAGGGCGAGGTCGACCGGGTCGTCACCGACCAGGTGGGCGGCTCGGCCCTGTTCGCGTCCCGCTTCCGCGAGTGCGCCGCCCGCGCGCTGCTGCTGCCGCGCCGCAGCCCCGGCAAGCGGACCCCGCTGTGGCAGCAGCGCCAGCGCGCCGCGCAGTTGCTGGAGGTCGCGAGCGAGTACGGCTCGTTCCCGATCGTCTTGGAGGCGGTCCGCGAGTGCCTCCAGGACGTCTTCGACGTTCCCGGCCTGGTCGAGCTGATGGGCGACCTGGAGTCCCGCAAGGTGCGCCTGGTCGAGGTCACCACGCCCGAGCCGTCCCCGTTCGCCCGCTCCCTGCTCTTCGGATACGTCGCCCAGTTCCTCTACGAGGGCGACTCGCCGCTCGCCGAGCGCCGTGCCGCCGCCCTCTCCCTGGACTCGCGGCTGCTCGCCGAGCTGCTCGGCCAGGCGGAGCTGCGCGAGCTGCTCGACGCGGAGGTGCTCACCGAGTTGGAGCGCGAGCTGCAGTGGCTCACCGAGGACCGCCGGGCCAAGGACTCGGAAAGCGTCGCGGACCTGTTGCGCCTGCTCGGCCCGCTCACGGACGCCGAACTCACCGAGCGGGGCGCCGACCCCGCCTGGGCGCAGGAGCTGGCCGCCGCCCGCCGGGCGATTCCGGTGCGCATCGCCGGTGCCGACCACTGGGCGGCCATCGAGGACGCCGGCCGACTGCGCGACGCGCTGGGCACCGCGCTGCCCGTCGGCGTACCCGAGGCCTTCACCGAGCCGGTCAAGGACCCGCTCGGCGACCTGCTCGCCCGGTACGCCCGCACCCACGGCCCCTTCACGTCGGTCACCGCGGCGGCACGCTTCGGCCTGGGCGTCGCGGTGACCGAGGGCGCCCTGCAGCGGCTCGCCGCGGCGGGGCGGGTCGTGCAGGGCGAGTTCCATCCGGCCGGGATCGGCCAGGAGTGGTGCGACGCGACGGTGCTGCGCAGGCTGCGGCGCCGCTCCCTGGCCGCGCTGCGCCACGAGCTGGAGCCGGTGCCGCCGGCCGCGCTCGGCCAGTTCCTGCCCCAGTGGCAGCACATCGGCAAGGGGCACGCCTTGCGCGGGATCGACGGCCTCGTCCGCGCCGTCGAGCAGTTGCAGGGCGCCTCTGTGCCCGCCTCCGCCCTGGAGAAGCTGGTCCTGCCCTCACGCGTGGCGAACTACAGCCCGGCGATGCTGGACGAGCTCACGGCCGCCGGCGAAGTGGTGTGGGCGGGAGCCGGCTCGCTTCCGGGCAAGGACGGCTGGGTGTCGCTCTACCTCGCGGACGCCGCTCCCCTGCTGCTGCCACCCCCGCTGCCCTTGGAGACGACCGCCCTCCACGAGTCCGTCCTCAGCAGCCTCTCGGGCGGGTACGGGCTGTTCTTCCGGCAGATCGCCGACCAGGTGCGCGCCACCACCCACCCCGAGGCCACCGATCCTCAGCTGGCCGACGCCCTCTGGGAGCTGTCCTGGTCCGGCCGGCTGACGAACGACACGCTCTCGCCCCTGCGTTCCCTGCTGGGCTCCGGCCGCACCGCCGGGTCCACCGCGCACCGGGCCAAGCGCGGCGTGCCCCGCGGGCGCTACGGCTCGCTGACGGCCGCCGCCCGCACCGCGTCCCGCACCGGCCCGCCGACCGTGGCGGGGCGCTGGTCGCTGCTCCCGGACCGCGAGGCCGACGCCACGGTACGCGCGCATGCCCTGGCCCGTACCCTGCTCGACCGGCACGGCGTGGTGACCCGCGGTGCCGTCGCCGCCGAGGGGGTCGAGGGAGGTTTCTCCGCGGTGTACCGCATCCTGGCCGCCTTCGAGGAGAGCGGGCAGGCCCGGCGCGGGTATGTCGTGGAAGGACTGGGCGCGGCGCAGTTCGCCATGGAGGGCGCCGTCGACCGACTGCGCGCCGTCGCCAACGCCCGGGACCGCGGCGAGAGCCCACCCGGACGACCCGACTTCGTCGGCGGACTTCACGACCCCGCCGCTCGGGTCGGACCGGACTGGATGAGCGGTTCGAGCGAGGCCGACGGATCCGACGGAGCTGATGGGCGCGACGGGACCGACGGGCCTGGCGGTGCCGACGGGTCGGGTGACCCGGCCACCGGTGACTTCCCCTTCGACGACTTCCCCTTCGGCGGTGACGGCAGCGACGGGGGCGCAGGCGCCCCGGGCCGATCCGGCGGCGGATTCACGTCCGCACCGCACCAGCCCTCCGCCCGGGGCGACTACGTTTCCCCTCTGGACTACGCGGAACCGGGCGCCGGCGGACCGCGCGGGGGCGGCGCGCAGAGCGGCTTCGGCGGACCGCGGGGAGGCGGCTCGCAGAGCGGCTTCGGCGGACCGCGGGGAGGCGGCTCGCAGGGCGGCTTCGGCGGGCCGCGGGGCTCGTTCTCCACCCACTTCCCCGGCCGCCGCGACCGCCCCTCCACCGGCCCACGGGCGGTCGTCCTGGCCGCCGCCGACCCGGCGAACGCGTACGGCGCCGCCCTCACCTGGCCCGAGCCTCCGGCCGGTGCCACGCACAAGCCGGGTCGCAAGGCCGGGTCGCTGGTGGTGCTCGTCGAGGGCGAACCGGCGCTCTACATGGAGCGCGGCGGCAAGACGCTGCTGCTCTGGCCCTCCGATCCGGACGCCTCGCCCGGCGACGACCTCCGCCTGCGCGCAGCCGCGGAGGCGCTCGGCTCGGCCGCCCGCGCCGGCTCCCTCGGCACGGTGACGGTCGAGCGCGTCAACGGGACGGCGGCTCTGACGTCCCCCTTCGGCCCCCTCCTGGAGGAAGCGGGCTTCATCGCCACCCCGCGCGGACTGCGCATCAGAGCCTGAGCCTGTCACCCTTGACCCATGCCCGAAGGAGACACGGTCTGGCAGGCTGCCCGGCGGTTGCACGAGGCCCTCGCCGGCGAGGTGCTGGTCCACAGCGACTTCCGCGTGCCCCGGTACGCCACGGCCGACCTCACCGGTCGTACGGTCCTGGACGTCACCGCGCGCGGAAAACACCTGCTCACTCGGGTCGAGGGGGGCCTGACGGTGCACTCGCACCTGCGGATGGACGGGTCGTGGAAGGTGTTCGCGGCCGGGCAGCGCTGGAGCGGCGGCCCGGCACACCAGATCCGGGTGATCCTCGGCACCGCCGACCGCACCGCCGTCGGCTACCGCCTCCCGGTGCTGGAGCTCCTGCGCACCGCCGACGAGGAGCGTGCCGTCGGTCACCTCGGCCCCGATCTGCTGGGCCCCGACTGGGACCCGGAGCAGGCCCTGGCCAACCTGCAGGCCGACCCGGCCCGTGCGCTCGGTGAGGCACTGCTCGACCAGCGCAATCTCGCCGGCATCGGCAATGTCTACAAGTGCGAGCTCTGCTTCCTGCTCGGCGTCACGCCCTGGCTCCCCGTCGGGGACCTGCCCCCCGGTCTCGCGGTGAAGGTGCCCGTACTCGCGAAGAAGCTCCTGGAGGCCAATCGCGACCGTCCCGTCCGCCGTACGACGGGCCTGCGCGGTCAGGACCTGTTCGTGTACAGCCGCGCGCCGCGCCCCTGCCTGCGCTGCGGCACATCGATCCGCCTGGCGGACCAGGGCGACGGGTCCCGCGAGCGCCCTACGTACTGGTGCCCGACCTGCCAGGCCGGTCCCGCGCCGCGCAAGGGTGGCTTCGCGGGTTCCGGGCGGCGGCGCGGGGCGCGCTGACACGCCCCACCGGTGCACCCGGCCGACCGGTGCACCCGGTCGACCGGTCGACGCGGCGGGCGGCCACCCGCCACCGGTTCAGCCCGAGAGCAGACCGTCCATCTGGCCGACCGCCTCCCGCAGCCCCTCCTCCATGCCCATCTTCATGAGCTGCTCCATCTGTTCCGTGGTGTCGAAGACCGACCGCATCTCCATGCGGGTGCCGCCGTCGTGCTCGGTGAGCGTCACCCGTGTAGAGGTCGTCGGCATGTCCGCGCTCGGCACCCCCTGCGCGTCGGCGAAGCCGTCGGTGAACTCCAGGGACGTCGGCGGGTCCACCGAGGTGATCCGCCACCAGCCCCGGTACTGGTCACCCTCCGGACCGGTCATGAAGTAGGTGACCTCGCCCCCGGGCGTCAGGTCGTACTCCTCCACCGTGGCCGGGTAGGTCGGCGGACCCCACCAGCGTTCCAGCTGCCGGGGGTCGGACCACAGCTTCCACACCCGAGCGACGGGCGCGGTGAAGTCGGCGATCAGGGTGAGGGTCAGACGGTCCAGATCCTTGTCCAGGCTCGTGACAGTCATCAGTCCTGTCCTTCCGTGGGGTTGGGCACTTCGAGTCCCGCGTCCTCGTCGAGCAGACGGGACATCCGCTCCACGCGGCCACGCCAGGCGGTCTCCAGCTCGTCGAGGGCCTGCCGCGCCCGTCGCACGGCATCCGGATCGGTGCGCACGAGCTGCTCCCGTCCGCGACGCCGCTTGACCACCAGACCGGCCCGCTCCAGCACCGCGACGTGCTTCTGCACCGCGGCGAAACTCATCGGATAGGCCTCGGCCAGGCGCGACACCGAGAGGGCGTCGCGTGTGCAGCGACGGACTATGTCGCGGCGCGTCGTGTCCGCCAGGGCATGGAACAGACGGTCCACGCCCTCTTCGGCTCCCTCAAGAACACCATCTACAACCATTTGGTTGTACGTTAGCTCAGGCCGGCCCCGCTGTAAAGCGCTCCCATCGAGACCCACTCGCGCGCCCGCCCCTCAGGGTTCCCTACCGAGGCTCGACCCGTCCTGGACCACACCCGCCCCCGACGCCGCCGACCCGTCGTTCCCCCTGACCGCACGCAGAGCCCCACGCCACCGCCCCTCACCGAGGGCTCCCGCGGCGTGACGCCGGGGTACGCAGTGCACCGGCAGCACGCTCAGCCCCCACCCGCCGACCGCGACGGCCCCCTCCAGCACCCCCGCGCCGGGCTCCAGCGCCAGACGCAGCACCGCCCACCACCACAGCGCACCGAGCCCCAGCGCGGCCGCCCCGCGAGCAGCCCGCACCGGCGTCACAACCGCGTCATCCGTTCCCGGCCTGGAACATCCAGTGCTGCTTCTCCAGGTCGGCCGTGATCTGGATGAAGATGTCCTCGCTCACCGGGTCCGGATCCCCGGTCGCGGCGATCCGCTCCCGCATCCGCGAGATGACCGCGCCCAGGGCGTCCACGATCGTCTGGACCGCGGTGGTGTCGTCGACCCACCCTTCGGGGGTCACGTCGATGCCGCTGCCGACGGCCACGGTCGCGGCCCGCCCGTCCGGGGACACACCGAGCGCCGAGGCGCGTTCCGCCACGGTGTCCGAGTGCGTGCGCGCGGTGTCGACGAGCTCGTCGAGCTGGAGGTGTACGGAGCGGAACCGCGGACCGACCACGTTCCAGTGGATCTGCTTGGCCACCAGCGCCAGGTCCACCAGGTCGACCAGGCCACCTTGCAGCGCGTCGGAGACGATCTTCAGGTCGGCGTCGGACAACGGGCTCTTCACGACGTACATGCACACCTCCGTCGGTCGGCCCCCCGGCCATGTCCCTCCACGATGACCGCACGACCAGGGACCGGCAAACGGGGCGGAACCGCGCACGGGCCCTCCTCCGACCCGGAGCCGCCCGCGCCCGCAGGCGTGACCCCCGCCGCACGCAGCTCCCCCACCACGCAAAAACCCCGACCGCACCTCTCCGGTCTCCCGGAGAGACCCCGGCCGGGGCCTCACACGCACACGTTCTCGGCGCTCAGGCGGCGACGACGTCCACCGCCTCCGCGGGCGCCTTGATGGTCACCCGCTCCGGTGGCACACCGGTCACCGATACGGAACCCAGCATCGGGCGCACCGGCGCGGGCACGGTCTCGCTGGACGTGGCGGCAGCGGACTGCGCCAGTTCGGCGAGGGCGAGTTCGTCGCTGACTTCCCGCATGAGCTCGGACATCCGTACGTCCAGCGCGTCGCAGATGGCGGAGAGCAGCTCGGACGACGCCTCCTTCTGCCCCCGCTCCACCTCGGAGAGATAGCCGAGTGAGACTCGGGCGGACGAGGAGACTTCGCGCAGAGTACGGCCCTGGCGTTGGCGCTGCCGACGCAGCACGTCACCCAACAGGCGACGGAGCAGAATCATCGGTGGCTCCCTCCTCGGACCGTGTAACCGCATCCTTCACGCCCCACCGTACCGCCTCGCGCCGCGGCCGTGCGGGGAGCGATGTCGTGTTCACTCAGGGCTGCAAACATCAAAACCCCCCGTTCCGTTCCGTATCCTGTGCCCGCTCATTCCCGGTCTGTTCGCCCGCAAGCTCCCTCAAAAGGAGTGCGAGTACGCTCCGTACACTCTCCATACGAATTTCCGCGCGGTCGCCGTTCAACCGCAGCGCCTCCACTTTTCCGCCAGAGGCGGAACCGATTTCTTCTCCGAAAGGCCCGTCGACGGCCACGAAAACCGTGCCGACGGACTGTCCGTCCTGCGGGTCCGGGCCGGCCACGCCCGTCGTCGCGATGCCCCAGTCGGCGCCCAGCGCCGCGCGGACTCCCGCCGCCATCTGGGCTGCGACCTGCGGATCCACCGCTCCGCGCGCCGTGAGCACCGCCCCGTCGACACCGAGCAGGTCCCGCTTCAGCTCCGTCGCGTAGGCGGTGACCGATCCTCGGAAGGCGCGCGACGCCCCGGCGACCGAGGTGATCTCGGCCGCCACCAGCCCACCCGTGAGCGACTCGGCGACCGCGAGGGTCTCGCCCCTCACCGTCAGTAGTCGCACCACGTCGGCAGCCGTGGAACTCAAGCTTCCGTCCCCTTCAACGCCGCTCTGCGCTCGGCGATTCCCCGGCGGCGCAGCACAATGGCCTGCTTTACGTAGTCCAGCCCGGTCACCACGGTCAGAACGACCGCCGCCGCCATCACCCAGAACCGCAGGGTCGCCAGGGGCCCCGTCAGCGCCAGGACGTACATGCCGACGGCCACGCCCTGGGTGAGGGTCTTGAGCTTGCCGCCGCGACTGGCAGGGATGACGCCGTACCGGATGACCACGAAACGCAGGACCGTGATGCCGAGTTCCCGGCCCAGGATGACGGCCGTCACCCACCACGGCAGATCGTCCAGCGCGGACAGGCAGACGAGCGCCGCCCCCATGATCGCCTTGTCGGCGATGGGATCGGCGATCTTCCCGAAGTCGGTGACGAGGTTGTAGGTGCGCGCCAGATGACCGTCGAAGAGGTCGGTGATCATGGCGACGGCGAAGGCGGCCCACGCGAACGAGCGCCAGGCCGGGTCGTACCCGCCGTTGCCGAGCATCAGCGCGACGAAGGCCGGCACCAGGAGCAGCCGGAGCATCGTGAGCAGGTTGGCGACGTTCCACACGCTCGCCTGGTTGACGGCCGCGGCCGCGATCTTGCCACCGCGCCCGGTCGCACCGCCCTCGGTGGCACCTCGTTCCGCGGGGCGCCGGTCCGCCGCGCCTCCGTCCGAGGCGCCCTTGGACGCGGCACCCACGGCACCCGCGGCGCCCCGTTCCGTAGCTCCGCCCGGAGTCGTCCGTTCCGCCGGTTCCTGTGAGGCTCCCGAGGATCCGCGCGGGCCGGCCCTGCGCGCACCGGAGGAGCCGCCCGCCGCGGACGCCGGGACTCCGGTCATCTGCCGGCCTCCTCACTCCACTCGGGCGACCCCAGCAGCGGTTCGGCCACCAGATCGACACCCTCCGTACCGACCACCTTCGCGTCGACCATACGACCGACAGTGAGGCCTTCGCCGCTCGTGAGCAGCACCTGGCCGTCCGTCTCGGGTGCCTGGTGCTCGGCGCGGCCGCGGACGCCGTCGCCGTCGTCGGCGGAGTCGGCGGCGTCAACGGACTCGACGAGCACGCGCACGGTCGCGCCGACGCGCTCCTCGGCCCGCTGCGAGACGAGTTCCTCGGCCAGGCGGGACACCCGTGCCAGCCGCTCGGCCACGACGTCCTCGTCCAGCTTGTCGCCGTAGGTCGCCGCCTCCGTGCCCTCCTCGTCGGAGTAGCCGAACACGCCGATGGCGTCCAGCCGCGCGTGGTTCAGGAACCGCTCCAGCTCGGCGAGGTCGGCGGCGGACTCACCGGGGAAGCCCACGATGAAGTTGGACCGCACGCCCGCCTCGGGGGCCTTGCTCCGGATGGTGTCCAGGAGCTCCAGGAAGCGGTCGGTGTCGCCGAAGCGGCGCATCGCGCGCAGCACGTTCGGCGCGGAGTGCTGGAAGGAGAGGTCGAAGTACGGCACGACCTTGGGCGTCGAGGTCAGGACGTCGATGAGTCCCGGGCGCATCTCGGCCGGCTGGAGGTAGCTGACGCGCACCCGCTCGATGCCGTCGACGTCGGCGAGGTTCGGCAGCAGGGACTCCAGCAGGCGGATGTCGCCGAGGTCCTTGCCGTAGGAGGTGTTGTTCTCGGAGACCAGCATGATCTCCTTGACGCCCTGCTCGGCCAGCCACCGCGTCTCGTTCAGCACGTCGCTCGGGCGGCGCGAGATGAAGGACCCGCGGAAGGACGGGATGGCGCAGAAGGAGCAGCGCCGGTCGCAGCCGGAGGCCAGCTTCACCGAGGCGACCGGGGAGCCGTCCAGGCGGCGACGCAGCGGCGCGCGGGGCCCGGAGGCGGGGGCGACTCCCTCGGGGAGGTCGGTGGGGCCGTGCCCCGGCAGTGCGACGGCGGCTCCGGCCTCCTGCCGCTCGGCGGGGCTGATGGGCAGCAGCTTGCGCCGGTCGCGAGGGGTGTGGGCGGCGTGGACGCCACCGCTGAGAATGGTCTGCAGGCGGTCGGAGATGTCCGCGTAGTCGTCGAAGCCCAGGACGCCGTCGGCCTCGGGCAGGGCCTCGGCCAGCTCCTTGCCGTACCGCTCGGCCATGCAGCCCACCGCCACGACGGCCTGCGTTCTGCCGTGGCCCTTGAGGTCGTTGGCCTCCAGGAGGGCGTCGACGGAGTCCTTCTTGGCGGCCTCGACGAAGCCGCATGTGTTCACGACGGCGACGTCCGCTTCCTCGGCGTCCTCGACGAGCTTCCAGCCGTCCGCCTCCAGACGGCCTGCGAGCTCCTCCGAGTCCACCTCGTTACGGGCGCAGCCAAGGGTGACGAGTGCGACGGTACGGCTTTCAGGCATGGGCTCAAGACTACTTCGTCCCGCCGACAGCCCATGTCGACGGGGTTGGCCGATCTCGGCCAACCCCGTTATGACTCGCCCTTCGGACCCGCTAGCCGACCTGCGGGTCGCCCTTCGTGTACGTGAGACGCTCCACGGAGCCGGGCTGGAAGTCGTCCTCGATCTTCTTGCCGTTGACGTACAGCTGGATGGCGCCCGCGTCGCCGAGGACGAGGTTGATCTTCTCGTCGTCCTGGAAGGTCTCGGAGTCGCCCTCCTTGAGCAGCCCGTCGAAGACCTGTCGGCCGCTGTGGTCCTTGACGGAGATCCAGCTGCGGCCCTCGGTGGCGCTGACCTTGACGGTGACCTTGTCGCGGGGCGCGGCGGCGATCGCGCTCTCGGTCGGGTCCGGCTTCGGGTCGGCCGGCTTCTTCGGCGGGGCGCTCGCCGACGCGGACGCGCCGGCCGACGCCTGGGAGCCCTCGGCGACGCTCGCCTCGGAGCCGCCGCCGTCGCCGCCCTTGACGAAGGTGAAGCCGACGAAACCGATCACCGCGACGATCGCGGCGACCATGGCGGCCGTCCAGTTGGGTCCGCGCCGCTCGGGACGGATGCGTTCCGCCTCGAACAGGGGTGCGGCGGGTGTCGGCGCCGGGCGTCCGCCGTGGGCGGCGTCGAACCGGGCGACCAGCTCGGCGGGGTCGAGTCCGACGGCCTTGGCCAGGGTCCTGATGTGCCCGCGCGCGTAGACGTCGCCCCCGCAGGGGGCGAAGTCGTCCGCCTCGATGGCGTGCACGATGGAGATCCGGACACGGGTGGCGGAGCTGACGTCGTCGACGGTCAGTCCGGCGGCGATCCGCGCCTGCTGAAGGGCACGGCCGACGGAGGGGCGGGATTCCTCGGAAACGTCCTCGGGAACGTCTTGGGACACGTCTTCGATCGGACGCTCGTCTTCAGGGGAGTTGCCTTTGGACACGGGGGCGCCTTTCGAGCGTATGACCGCCTGCGCTGGACGTTCAGTCTAGGGGGGGTGCGAACGGGTGGGGCAACCGGGCGATACGACTTTGTACGCCATCGGAATGGCCCGGCATCCTGATGGTGGACTACCTGTTCGTCGCTTCCCTCAACTTGACGTGCGCCTTGGGGAAACGGTTGCTCAATGATCCCTAACGGGTGAGTCACGATCAGCCATCGCCACCGTGACCCTCCGTCGACGGAACCCCTCGCGTACCGTCTCCTACCCTTCAGACTCCCCCCGGATCACCGCGAGCACTCCGTCCAGCTCGTCGGGCTTCACAAGAACGTCACGGGCCTTCGAGCCTTCGCTCGGTCCGACGATGCTCCGGGACTCCATCAGGTCCATCAGGCGCCCGGCCTTGGCGAAGCCGACGCGCAGCTTGCGCTGGAGCATGGAGGTCGACCCGAACTGCGTCGAGACGACCAGCTCGGCCGCCTGGCACAGCAGGTCGAGGTCGTCGCCGATGTCCTCGTCGATCTCCTTCTTCTGCTTGCTCCCGACGGTGACGTCCTCCCGGAAGACGGGCGCCATCTGGTCCTTGCAGTGCTGGACGATGACGGCGACCTCCTCCTCGGTCACGAACGCGCCCTGCATACGGGTCGGCTTGTTGGCGCCCATCGGCAGGAAGAGGCCGTCGCCCTTGCCGATCAGCTTCTCGGCACCGGGCTGGTCGAGGATGACCCGCGAGTCCGCCAGGGAGGACGTGGCGAAGGCCAGCCGGGAGGGCACGTTGGCCTTGATCAGGCCGGTGACGACGTCCACGGAGGGCCGCTGGGTGGCGAGCACCAGGTGGATGCCCGCCGCGCGCGCGAGCTGCGTGATGCGCACGATGGCGTCCTCGACGTCCCGCGGCGCGACCATCATCAGGTCGGCCAGCTCGTCCACGATCACCAGCAGGTACGGATACGGCTGGAGTTCGCGCTCGCTGCCCTCGGGCGGCTTGACCTTGCCCTCGCGCACCGCGCGGTTGAAGTCGTCGATGTGCCGGTAGCCGTAGGCCGCCAGGTCGTCGTAGCGCAGGTCCATCTCGCGGACCACCCACTGCAGCGCCTCGGCGGCCCGCTTCGGGTTGGTGATGATCGGCGTGATCAGGTGCGGGATGCCCTCGTACGCGGTCAGCTCGACGCGCTTGGGGTCGACCAGGATCATCCGCACGTCCTCCGGGGTCGCCCGCATCATGATCGAGGTGATCAGGCAGTTGATGCAGGACGACTTTCCGGACCCGGTGGCGCCGGCGACCAGTATGTGCGGCATCTTCGCCAGCGAGTGCATGACGTAGCCGCCCTCGACGTCCTTGCCGAACGCGACCAGCATCGGATCGTCGTCCTCCGCGGACTCCGCGAGGCGCAGCACGTCACCGAGGTTGACCATCTCCCGGTCGGTGTTGGGGATCTCGATGCCGACCGCGGACTTGCCGGGGATCGGGCTGATGATCCTGACGTCGGGACTGGCGACGGCGTAGGCGATGTTCTTGGTGAGCGCGGTGATCCGCTCGACCTTGACGGCCGGTCCGAGTTCGACCTCGTAGCGCGTGACCGTCGGGCCGCGGGTGAAGCCGGTGACCCGGGCGTCGACCTTGAACTCGGTGAAGACGGTGGTCAGCGAGTCGACTATGGCGTCGTTGGCGGCGCTGCGCGCCTTGCCGGGGCCGCCCCGGGTGAGCAGGTCGAGGGCCGGGAGCGAGTAGGTGATGTCGCCGGCGAGCTGGAGCTGCTCCGCGCGCGGCGGCAGGTCCCGCTCCTTGGGCAGCGGGGTCTTGGTCAGGTCGGGGACCCCGCCCGCCGGCTCGGGTACGGGTTGTGCGGGTGCTTCCTTCCTGAGCTTCCCGGGCTGCGGACGCGCGGCCGGGACGGGCGTCGGTGTCGGCGTGGTCGACTCCCGCTCCCCGGTGCTCACCCCCTGGGTGAGGTCGGCGACCAGCGGCGAGGGCGGCATCCCGTGCATCACGGCGCCGTCGAGGGCGGCGGCCGCCGCCGCGGCGACGTCCACGGCGTCCATCGGCCGGTTCATCTCGGGCTGTGCCACCGCGGACCGCCGGGGCCTGCCGCGGCGCTTGGTGAGCGCCTCCTGCTCGGCGGCGTCGGGATCGTACGGTTCGTCGGCGGCCGGTCCGCCGCGCCTGCGAGGCCGGGCGGGCAGCGCCTCGCGCCACTGCTCCTCGTACCGCTCGTCGTCGGCGAGGAACTCGTCGACCTCCACGTCACGGACGAGGCCGAGCCGCACCCCCAGCTGTCGCAGCCGCTGCGGGATGGCGTTCACCGGCGTGGCCGTGACGACCAGCAGCCCGAAGACGGTGAGCAGCACCAGCAGGGGCACCGCCAGGACGTCGGTCATCGTGTACGACAGCGGGGTCGCCGCGCCCCAGCCGATGAGGCCGCCGGCGTCCCTTATGGCCTGCATGCCGTCGCCGCGCGCTGGTGAGCCGCAGGCGATGTGCACCTGGCCGAGGACGCCGACGACGAGTGCGGAGAGGCCGATCACGATGCGGCCGTTGGCCTCGGGTTTCTCCGGGTGCCGGATGAGGCGCACGGCGACGGAGCCCAGGAGGATCGGCACGAGCAGGTCCAGCCGGCCGAAGGCGCCGGTCACGAGGATCTCGACGAGGTCGCCGACCGGGCCCTTCAGGTCGGCCCAGGTGCCGGCGGCGACGATCAGCGCGATGCCGAGCAGCAGCAGCGCGACGCCGTCCTTGCGGTGCGCCGGGTCGAGGCTCTTCGCGCCCTGTCCCACGCCGCGGAAGACGGCGCCGACGGCGTGCGCGATGCCCAGCCAGAGGGCGCGTACGACCCGGTAGACGCCTCCGGTGGGGCTGGGTGCCGGTCGGGGCGCGGGCTTCTTCGCCGCGGCCTTCCGGACGGGCGCCTTCTTCGGGGGCGTCTTTTTCGCGGCCGCCTTCCTCGCCGGACCCTTCGCGGGAGCGACCGCCTTCTTCGCGGGCTGCTTCTTGGCTGCGGAGGGACGTGAGGCCATAGGTGTGAGGTTACCGGGGGAGACGCCGGTCGACACGTGTGCCTACCGCTTCACCCGTTCGTGTCGCCCGCACGGTACGGCGGAACTGACGCTTCCGGTACGTCCTCTGACGCGCGTTCACCGACGAACCCGCCGGCCCGCCCCGGGCCGACCCGGCGATCGGCCCTCAGCTGACCCCGGCCTGGCCCCCGGACGAGCCCGGCTCCAGGGCGTCCAGTGCCCGTCGCAGTCCGGTGAGCTTGCGCTCCAGATGGGCCGCCGTCGCCACGGCCGCCGCATCCGTCGACTCGTCGCCCAGCTGCTTGGAGAGCGCCTCGGCCTGCTCCTCGACGGCCGCGAGCCGCGCCGACAGCTCGGCGAGCAGCCCCGCCGGTTCCTTGGCCGCCTCACCCGCCGCGTCCTTGCCGCCGCCCTCCAACTGGAGGCGCAGCAGGGCCGCCTGCTCGCGCAGCTGGCAGTTCTTCATGTAGAGCTCGACGAAGACGGAGACCTTCGCGCGCAGTACCCACGGGTCGAACGGCTTGGAGATGTAGTCCACCGCGCCCGCCGCGTACCCGCGGAAGGTGTGGTGCGGCCCGTGGTTGATCGCGGTGAGGAAGATGATCGGGATGTCCCGGGTCCGCTCCCGTCGCTTACTGATCTTTTCGTAAGTTCGGTGGGTGTGGTGGGTGGATGGTCAGGCCGGTATGGGCGAGGAATGACCATGGCAGTTGGGGGTTGGTGTTG
>NZ_JBVJCB010000016.1:0-163417 GCF_055589025.1 Streptomyces sp. NPDC041968
CAACACCAACCCCCAACTGCCATGGTCATTCCTCGCCCATACCGGCCTGACCATCCACCCACCACACCCACCGAACTTACGAAAAGATCAGTAAGGTCGGCCCGCCCCCGTGGCGGGCCGGCTGGACGCGCTGACTCCGCACAGCCCGAGAAGGGCCGCGGCGCGCTGCCCACCGCAAAACCGGCTCACCGACTTCCGCGACATCGTCACGGAACGCGTACATGCCCGCATGTGCGACATCCACGCCGACCGCGTCGAACTCCTCGAGTCGGCATTGGTCCAGTGGCGTGAGGTTGTGAACAGGTCGATCTGATCATGGTACGAATCGTGGTCGGCGAGGGGGTGGACCCGATCACGTCTTCTTCCGCGAGGACTGGCCAGGGGTGGGCCCCTCTACTCGAAACCGAGGCGCACGGGGTCACGAATGACCGGCGGGGACGTCGCTCTGGCCGTGACGCTCGTTTGACGCTCTGGGGGTGTTCGTCAGACTGATCGAGGTGGCCGAAACTGACGCTGACCTGCGCTTATGTTGGCACTCGCCTTCCATGACGTGTTTTCGATGACCTTGCCGGTGCGCTCGGGATCACCCCAGATGCGCAGCAGGTCATCCGCCCGCTGAAACGCCAGTCCCATATGAGCACCGAACTCCCGTAGATGCCCGGTACGGCCCATCGGCGTACTCGCCCTCAACCAACTCCTGCACCGCCGCGGTCGGTTCTCTCACCCTGGCAGCTCCCAGCGGGGGCGGGGCCTGGTCGAGGACCTGCACGGCGAGGAAGAACAGCGCGTCTCCGGCCAGCACCGCGGCCGGCACGCCCATCTCGGACCACACCGCCGGCATGCCGCGGCGCAGCCGGTCACCGTCGATGAGGTCGTCGTGCAACAGCGAAGCGTTGTGCACCAGCTCCACCGCCACAGCTGCCGGCACTCTGCTGCGGTCTGTCCCCGGACGGCCTCGCACGCCAGCAGGACCAGCGCGTGCCGCATCAGCTTCTCTGCCCGCGCTTGAAGTGGCCTGCCGGAACCGTGCCACCACCCCATGGGCACTCCCACTGGGTGCCGGATCCACTCCGGCAACCGGGCAACCGCCTCCCGCAGTGCCGGCTCGGTAACCGTGGCGGCATCGGACAACACCTGCCCCACCTCACGGGCCGGGCGTATCAAGGGCTCCGCCGTCATCACTCACCTCAGCCCAGTAGGCAGCGCAACAACCGGCACAGGACAGCCCGGGGGGCCTTTCGTTTGGATCACTTCCGCTAGCCGAGGTTGTCGTTGATGATGTCCTCGTGACTAACCGCATCAGCGCTCTGATCTCGGCCTTCGGCCTCCTTGCTAGCGTGATGCTGCTCGTTCTTGCCGTTCGTGAGTACCGCTCCGGGGCGTCGGTTCTCTGGCTCGTGGCTGGAGTCGTGATCTTCCTCAGCGCTTCGTACACGCTGGTGCGGGACATGCGGCGGCTCCGCACTGGGCCGACGGCCTGACTACGGCGCCGTTCCAACCCGCACCTTCGGTCGTTGTACGTGTGTGCCATTGACTGACGCGCAGTGGGCGCGGATCGAGCCCTTACTCCCAGATCGGACATCGCGACGGGGCGGCCGGTGGCGGGATCACGGAGAAGTGATCGATGCGATCGCCTGGAAGGTCCAGACAGGATCGCAGTGGATCCACCTCCCTGAGAAGTACGGCAACTGGAAAGGCGTCTACAACCGGCTGCGGATGTGGTCCGTCGACGGCACCTGGGAGCGGGTGTTCACAGCGCTGGTCGGACAGGCGGATGCCGACAACGACCTCAACCGGGCCGTCTCGGTGGACTCCACTGTCGTGCGCGCACACCAGCACGCGGCTGGGGCCCGCAAAAGGGGGCCCCAGCAGGCGAACCCGCGGACCACGCCATCGGCCGGTCCCGGGGTGGACTGAGCACAAAGATCCACCTTGCTTCCGATGCCCAATGCCGGTCACTGGCCTTCGTTCTCAGCCTGACCGGCCTCGAAGAGGCCTACGGGGCGGTCCTCGGCATCGTGCTGCACGGTGGGTTCACCGGTTCGACGGCGCCAAACTCATTGGCCCGGTCGACGCTGCGGCCATGGCCCGCGTGGACGCCGCCCTGCGCGCCGTCCAGGACCTGTGACCACCTGCGCAGCCCCGGCTCACTCCCACAGCGGCCGGGGCTTTCGCGTTCCGTGGCCAGGACGCAAGTCTGGCCTGGTGCCGTTCATGCCACAACGGGGCCAGCTCAGCCATGAGTTCAGCGATCACGGCGGCCGACAGGCCCACCCCACCCCACCCCACCCCACCACACGACCATGATCGACAGTCAGGAACTCGACGCCTCACCGCCTATCTTGAATGGCGGCCCTATGCTTTAGAACGGAGAATAGTTGCGTCCGTGGGAGGCGCTGGCCACACGACGAGTAGGTAATCTTCGAACCGGATCTAGGCTCACCTTGTCGCGCATGACGTCGCGACCTCGCGCGTGCACTCGAAGCCTGTACCAGACAGACCCCTTGAGGCTAAGAGAGTGCTGTGCGTCGGTGTCGGGACCACGCTCTAGCGACTCGACCTTCAGGTCACCAGCAGGGGCGTTGACGCTGATCTCCATGACCTCCTCCCAGCCATCCGTGTCCACGTCGGGGCACCTGTGCAGAACACTCGTCTCAACGTTGACGTAACCGGTGTTAGCCCAGTCAAGATGAGGGCTCCAGCAGCCATCGGAGCGGCCAAACCGTTGGATAAGTTCGCCGTCTCGACGGGAATCTCTCCATGGTCCAGGACTCCGAAAAGGCCTTCACTGACGAACACTTGGTTGGCCATAGTTCTCCCATAAGCTGGTATCGCCCGTACCGCGAGCCTGTCCATTGCGACGTTCGCCGAATTGTCCGGTGGCCGGGGAGTGTCACTAACCTGAAGACGCTTCCGATCGCGCCGGTGCTCGCGTGCGGTGTCCCCGGAGGAGAGGTGGACCGTGCGCGCATACGTGCCAGCGGAGGTATCCCAGCCGCCATGCGCAACGCCGCCCCGCGGGCCGCGGTCGAGCACCACGCATTCGAAAGGCCGACCCCGACGACAGTCCCGAGACAGGCCGGGTGGACGCCGCAGCGTCCGTGCGCACCGCTCTGGCCGCGGCGGCTGGCCTCACGTGATCCTTCGGCCCCGGTGGTGGAGCGGGCTCCACCACCGCCTGGCGCCGGGCTTTCCTGCCTCGCCCGATCCTCGCGGCTGACGTGGGCGACACGTGGGAAACAATGTGCAGGTCACGCGGGCAACGGCGGCGTCGGCGCGGCGCGGCGCGGCGCGGCGCTCGCTACGCGAGCGAGCGGCGGCCCGAGGGCCACCGCTCGCGGGCCGCAGTGTGTCCGGCAGGAAGCTCCCGTCGCCCCGCGAGGGTCTCGGGCCGTTCCCCGGGCGGAAACACAGCGGAGCCGCGGGGTTCGAGAGTGGATGGCCGCCGGTGGAAGCGGCTGGCGCAGCCACGCCGCGAGGCCGCCGATTCATCCACGTGGCCGCCGCACCACTGGCCGGATCACCGCACGTAAGCGGGTCGCTTGCGGTCGAACTGCCAGTCGGGCACCAGAAAGCGCATGGCCGTGGCGTCGTCCCGGGCGCCGAGACGAAGACGGGTGTAGAGCTCGTGTGCCTCCTCCACCCGCTGCATGTCGAGCTCGACGCCGATCCCGGGTCCCGTCGGTACTTCGAGCACGCCGTCCTTGATGGCCAAGGGCTCGGTGGTGAGGCGTTGACCGTCCTGCCAGATCCAGTGGGTGTCGATCGCCGTGATGTCACCCGGAGCGGCCGCTGCCGCGTGGGTGAACATGGCCAGTGACACGTCGAAGTGGTTGTTGGAGTGCGATCCCCAGGTCAGCCCCCACGCACTGCAGATCTGGGCGACACGCACCGATCCCGCCAGCGTCCAGAAGTGCGGGTCGGCGAGCGGGATGTCGACGGCGCCGCTCTGCAGGGCGTGGCCCAGTTCCCGCCAGTCGGTGGCGATCATGTTGGTGGCGGTGCGGAGTCCGGTCGCGCGGCGGAACTCGGCCATGACCTCCCGGCCCGAGTACCCCTTCTCCGCGCCGCACGGGTCCTCCGCGTACGCGAGGACGTCGCGCAGGCCACGGCCCAGGCGGACGGCTTCCTGGAGAGACCATGCCCCGTTCGGGTCGAGTGTGATGCGGGCGTCGGGGAAATGCTCGGCCAGGGCGCGGACGGTGGCCGCCTCGTCGGCTCCGTCAAGCACTCCCCCTTTGAGCTTGAAGTCCTTGAAGCCGTAGCGTCGCTGGGCGGCCGAGGCCAGGGCGACGATCGCGTCCGGGGTGAGGGCTTCCTCGTTGCGCAGGCGCAGCCAGTCGTCGGCCTCGGGCTCCGCCCGGTAAGGCAGATCGGTCCGTCCTCGGTCACCGATGTAGAACAGGTAACCCAGGACGGGGACCTGGTCACGCTGCTGCCCCTCACCGAGGAGGGCGGAGAGCGGAACACCCAGGTGCCGGCCCAGCAGGTCCAGGAGCGCCGTCTCGACAGCGGTGACCGCGTGGATGGTGATCCGCTGGTCGAAGGTCTGCGTGCCGCGGCCGTCGGTGTCTCGGTTGGCGAAGGCGGTTCGGATGTCACGCAGGACGGCGTGGTGGTGGGCGACCGGCCGGCCGACGACCAGTTCACGCGCCTCTTCCAGTGTGGTGCGTATGGACTCGCCGCCCGGTACCTCGCCGACACCGGTGCGGCCTTCCGAATCGGTGAGAACGACCAGGTTGCGGGTGAAGTAGGGGGCGTGTGCTCCGCTCAGGTTCAACAACATGCTGTCTTGTCCGGCCACGGGGATGACGCGCATCGCGGTGACGAGCGGGCGGGAGGAGGTGGAAGCACGGGGCATGGGAAGTTCCTTCAGTGGCTCGTTCGCCGGCGATCCCGGCGGTGGTCTGGAGAGCGCGTCACTGTCGCAGGTGGGCCGGCAGCTTTTCGATGAGACGCGCCAGCGCCGCGTGTTCAGCCGGGGTGAGATCGGTCAGCGGGGGCCGTACGGGTCCCGCGGGGCGACCGACGGCGCTCATACCGGCCTTGACGATGCTGACGCCGTATCCGCGGACCAGGTCGCGGATGGCGGTGTACGGCAGCACGAAGTCGTTCAGGTGCCGGAGCACGGTGTCCCGTCGGCGCTCCCGGACCGCGGCGTAGAAGTCGAGAGCGAACTCGGGCAGGAAGTTGAAGATGGCTGACGAGTAGGTGGTGACCCCCAGTTCGAGGTAGGGCACGGCGAACGTTTCCGCAGTCGGCAGGCCACCGATGTAGGTGAGCCGGTCGCCGAGACGGCTGTGGATGCGGGCCATGGCCTCCAGGTTGCCCACCCCGTCCTTGTAGCCGATGAGGTTGGGGCAGGTCACGGCGAGCCGGTCCAAGGTCTCGGCCGTGTACACGGCGTTGGCCCGGCTGTAGACCACCACGCCCAGGGAGGTGGCCCGGCAGACCGCCTCGACGTGCCGGGCGAGGCCCTCCTGGCTCATATCCGTCAGGTACGGGGGGAACAGCAGGATTCCGTCGGCGCCCGAATGTTCCGCGGAGGCGGCGAACTCCACGGCCGTGGCGGTCCCGTATCCGGCGGGCGCCAGCACGGGCATGTCCTCCGGGGTGCTCCGCACGGCGGCGGTCACGACGCGTTCCACCTCGCTGGGGGTGAGCGAGAAGAACTCCCCGGTGCCTCCGGCGGCGAAGAGGCCGCCCACCTTGTACGCCGAGAGACGTTCGACGTGCGCGCGGTAGGCCCTCTCGTCGAACGACAGGTCGTCCGGTCCGAAGTGGGTGACGGGGAAGGAGAGCAGTCCCGCACCGAGGGATCGGCCCAGGTCCGCGGGGTTGAGAGGCGAAGTCATCGCGTTGCGTTCCTTGTCATCGGTTCGGAGTGGAGTGGCGCTGGGGTCAGTCGGTGGCCGAGGGCTTGCGGCCGCCGAGCGGCTTCCACCGGGAGCGCAGGGAGTGCGCGGCGGTCTTGGGGCGCCGGTCGCGGGTGAAGATCCCCTTCCTGTTGCCGTCGACGCGGTGGATGCCGTTCGAGGTCTGGAAGTCGGCGAAGTTCCACACGTGCTCGCCCACCACGGCCTCGGCGCGGTCGAAGGCCCGGTGGTTGGCCTCCAGGTAGGCGAGCTGGTATTCCTCCGTCCACGGCATGTCCCACACCGAGTGCAGACCAGGAAGGGCGTCGGCGCCGTACTCGCTCATGAGGATGGGCTTGTCGTACTTCTCCGCCCAGCCGCGCAGCTCCATGTCCATGTAGGTCTCCGCGGTGGCGAGGTCACCGGTGGCGACGTACCAGCCGTAGTAGCGGTTGAGGCAGACCAGGTCGAAGAGGTCGGCGATGCGGTCGTTCTTGTAGGTCGCGAACATCACGGCCGCGTAACTGACGGGTCGGCTGGGGTCGAGCTTGCGGGTGAACTCCACGAGTGGCTCGAAGTACTCACGCGCCCCCTCTTCGTGGGAGGAGGGCTCGTTGGCGATGCACCACATGACGACGCTGGGATGGTTCTTGTCCCGGGCGATCAGCTCGCGGATGGCCTGTGCGTGGGCGGCGCGGGTGTCGTCGTTGAAGGTCTCCGGGGAGTAGGTCGGCTTGTGCGGGCGCCCGGCGAGCCCACCCTCGACGGCCAGATTCAGACCGACGGCCGCGGTCTCGTCGATGACGAGGATGCCGTGCCGGTCGGCGAAGTCGAGGACGTCCTCGGCGTAGGGGTAGTGGGAGGTGCGGAAGGAGTTGGCGCCGATCCATTCCATGAGCTGGAAGTCGTGCACCAGGTAGGCGTCGTCGTGTCCCTTGCCCCGCACGGGTGTGTCCTCGTGCTTGCCGAAGCCGGTGAAGTAGAAGGGCTCTCCGTTGATGAGGAACTGACGACCGCGGATCTCGACGGTGCGTACGCCGAAGGGCTGGGTGTAGGTGTCGGTCACCTCGTCACCGTCCACGATCTCGGCGACGAGGTCGTAGAGGTGGGCCGCGCCCGGGCACCAGGGTGTGACGTCGACGATGCGCAGGGTGCCGTTGGCCCCCTCGGCGACGGCGACCTGGGTGCCGTCGGCGTCGAGGACCCGCACGCGCACAAGGGCGGAGGCGCTGGTCTGCACCGAGTAGTCGACGGTTCCCGTGGTGCCGTCGAGACCGGTCACGATCGTGAGGTCGTCGATGTGGACGGCCGGGACACTGTACAACCGCACCGATCGGGCGATGCCCGAGTAGTTGTAGAAGTCGTGCAGGTACTTCTGTGTGCGCCGGCCGTCCTGGGCGACCGTGATCGTGCCCGGCGGGATCGTCACGTTCGTCAGCTCGTTGTTGACGCCGACGGTGATACGGAACTCCTCGCCCGGTCCCACGTAACCGGTGATGTCGGCCTCGAACGGCGTGTAGCCGCCGACGTGTTCCGCGACGAGGTGGTCGTCGACGTACACCTTCCCCTCGTGCGTCACCGCGTCGAAGCGCAGCATCACCCGCTGTCCGGCCCAGCCGCGCGGTACGCGTGCCGTGCGCTGGTACCACACCCAGCCGACGTGGTCACGGATCGCGCTGTCGGTGAACAGGTCGTTGTAGCTGGCCGGTACGGCGGCTTCGAGCGGTGTGTCGAACGTGCCGGTCCACGGCTGGGGGCCGGTGCTCGCGGAGGTGGCGAAGCGCCAGAGGCCGTCGAGGCCGACGAGTTCGCGGGTGGCGGTGCAACGGGGTTTCAACATGGGTGATCTCCTTGTGTCGGTATGGGTGGTCCACACGCTGGCGGTGCGGCGGAAGTCGTTCGAGGGGGGGGACCGGTGGGGATGACGTCGCCCGGGCTTGTGGCTCTTGTGGCTTCGGAGGAGGATGGGCCCGGACGGCTCAGCGGGCCACGCCGTCGGACACCGCGGGGACGAGGACTCTCGCCGTGCATCTGATGTCGTCGCTGCTCAACCCGGTCATCAGCGTGACCTCGCCGGCCTCGCAGCCGCGTCGTCCATCGGCCAGCGTGTAGGAGAGCCGCTCCAGCGGAGCCTGAAGGACGAGGTTCACCGAGTCCCCGGCCGCCAGGTGCAGGCGGCGGAAGTCGAGGAGCCGGCGCACGGGTCGTACGACGCTCGCGTACTCGTGTCGTGCGTACAACTGCACGACCGTCTCACCATCACGGTCTCCGGTGTTGGTGACCGTGACGGGAACCCACAGCATCCCGTCGCGTATTTCCGCGTCGGCGTTGGAGGACACCTCGAAGGCTGTGTACGACAGCCCGTGCCCGAAGACGAAGAGGGGGGACTGGTCGGGCAGGTCCACGTAGGCGTAGGTCTCGCCGGCCGGGTGGTCGTAACCGCTGCCGTGGCGGTGGCCGTGGTAGGCGGGGATCTGCCCAAGGTGCCGGGGGAAGGTGGCGGGTAGTTTGCCGCTGGGGTTCGTCGCGCCGAACAGGGCGGAGGCGATCGCGGGACCCGCCGCCTCGCCGAGCAGTGGCGCGAGCAGGACCGCGGCGGACGCTCGTACGACCCGGTCCAAAAGCAGCGGACGTCCGGAGACGAGCACAGTGACCACCGGCTTGCCGGTCGCGGCCAGCTGAGCGATCAGCTCCTCCTGATCACCCGGCAGAGACGGTGACACGCTGGAGCGGCCTTCCCCGGCGGTGTTGCCGCCGACCCGCCCGGTGCGCTCGCCGACGACGGCGACGATCACGTCGGCACCGGCCGCCGCCGCGTCGACCACGGAAGCGTCGAGCGGCCGGCTGCCGTGGGCGGTGAAGGATCCGAGAGACACGTACTCGACGGCGGCACCTGATTCCCGCAACGCTTCCCACACCGTGGGCGCTCCCGAGTGCAGGGTGCGGATCATCTCCTCGAACCGAGGCTGCAGGCCCGGCAGGGGAGTGGTGACGATGTCGGTCGAGGAGAAGGTCGCCGAGTCGACGCCGGGAACCTGGCCCATCCGTACGGCCTTGACGGCGGCGGGCATCTCCGCTGCGGCCGCCGAGGTGTAGGCCCCGAAGTGGACGCGGAGTTCGTCGGCGGCCGGGCCCGTCACGACGATCCGCTGTTGTCCTTCGGCGAGCGGCAGGGTGCCGTCGTTGTGCAGCAGCACCGTGCTCCGTTCCGCGACCGCCTGCCGGACGGCTGCGGCTTTCGCGCGGTCCGGCGTGCCGGGCCGGGCCGGGGACGGTCTGCCGAATCCGGGGATCAGGCCGGTGCGCGCCTTGATCGTGAGCACGCGGGCCACGGCTCGGTCGATCACCCGCTCGTCCAGACGGCCGGTGGCGACCTCCTCCACCAGGCTCGGGTAGCTGACCGCGTGCGGTAGTTCGACGTCCAGGCCGGCCGCGACGGCCTGCTTCGCCGCCTCGCCCGGTGTGGCCGCCGTGCGGTACCGGGTGCGAAGCATGGGGACCGAGTCGTAGTCGCTGACGGTCATGCCCTCGAAGCCGAGTTCGTCCCGCAGGAGTGTGGTCAGCAGCCAGTGATCGGCGGCGGCCGGTACGCCGTCGATCTCGTTGTAGGAGTTCATGACCACCGACAGGCCGGCTTCGGCGATGGCACGGCGGAACGGCTCGGCGTACTCGTCGACGAGGGTCCGGCGTCCCAGCTGGGTGGTCGCCATGTTGCGGCCGCCCTCCGAGGCCCCGAATCCGAGGAAGTGCTTGCCGGTGGCGAGGAGTTCGCTGCCCTCGTCCTCGCCCTGGATGCCCTGGACGAAGGCGACCGAGAACCGCGCAGCGAGTTCGGGGTCCTCACCGTACGTCTCGTGTACTCTGCCCCACCGCGGGTCCCGGCTGAGGTCCATGACCGGGGCGAAGAGCAACTGGACCCCCAGGTCACGCATGTGCGCGGCGGTGACGGACGAGGCCTGGCGGGCCAGGTCGGGATCCCAGGTGGCCGCCTGTGCCCAGGCAGTCGGGAACTGCTCTCCGGCCGCGTGCAGGAAGCCGTTGATGCCCTCGAAGTGCACCAGCCCGCCGATTCCGAACGGCGACGCCTCGCGCACTGCCTGCTGCACCTGGGCCAACGCGTCGCGCAGGCTGTCGGTGTCCTGGCCGAGGAACCAGGCCAGCGACAGATGTCCGACACCGTGGGGGCACAGCTCCGCCACCCGGCCGGTGTCGAGCGTCGGCGCTCCGGTCGCCCCGGGAGCGAGCAGAGCCGGCAGCGCGATGCCGCCCAGTTGTGCCACCTTCTGCTCCAGGGTGAGCCGGGCGATGAGACCGGCGATGTCTTCGGGAGTGGTCATGCGGGTTCCTCTCACTGTGCTGAGTTGGTTGTTGCGGATGGTGGGTGTACAGCGGCCGTCAGGCGCCGACCGCGCGCACCGTCACGCTCGCCGTCGCGCATCCCTCAGCGGTGACCGTCACGGTGGACGGGCCAGCCCCGGTGGGCCGTACGACGGCGAGGGTCCGCCCGTCGTACGTGGTGTGTGCCACCCGTGGACGTCTCCTCGGTGACGGGCCGCCCGGAGCCGAGGCCCTGGAGCACTCCGGGGCCCGTGATCTCGACGCCGACGGTGCGGTCGGCACCGCACCGGGAATTGCCGTCGCCGTCAGCGAGCATGATGCCGACGAACTTCAGGTCGGTGTCGTCGGCCCGGCTCTCCGGCCGGTCCGCCGTGGCCGTCAGGACCAGCGGTCCGCGCGCCGAGACCAGTCGGCACCGACCGCTTTCCCGGCCGTTCGCGCGGGCCACGGCGATCAGTTCACCGGGCCGGTAGGTGACGTCGGACGTGGTCTGGTAGCGGTGTTCGGGTCCTGCGGGGGCCCGCCCCACCGACGCACCGTCGAGGTACAGCTCGACCTCCTCGGCGTCGCTGTAGCCGTCCACCCGTACCGGGGCGCCCTCCGCCCGACCCAGCTCCGGACGCCACCGTGTCCGGCCACGACCACGGGCCGGCGACGATCCGACGACCGTGATCCTCCGGCCGGTGCACGGCGATGTACGGGCCCGTGCGCAGCCCGAAGACGATCTCGCGGTAGAAGGAGGCGGCGCGGCGTTGGCCGGTGACGTCGATGGCCGGTGCGGGCGGTCAGCCAGGGGTAGGCCCCAGCGATGCCCTGACCGGAAGCCGAGTCCTCGTCCGCGTAGCCGGTCCGGCCGATACCGACCTCGCCGAGATAGTCCATGCCGGTCCAGGTGAAGTCCCCGATCACGTGGGAGTTGTCGAGGACCGACCGCCACAGCCGGTCGATGCGTGTGGGATGGGTCTCGGACCCCATGATGACGCGGTGGGGGAAGAGCTTACGGTCGAGTTCGTAGCGGCTTTCCAGGTAGTTGTAGCCGGCCACGTCCAGTGTCGACAGGATCTCGGTGGTCTGCCGGGTGACGAGGTCGGAGCTGCTGAGCTCGTCGAGCACGTCGCCCATCGTGGCCATCATCGTGTTGACTACCATGGTCTCTGCGGACTCGCTGATCCGCCGGCGGGCGACGGCGACGGTCTCTTCCATCATGGCGTCGTGCGGCAGGGTGACGCCCCGGCGGGCCGGAGCGCGACCGCCCTTCTCCAGGAAGCGGTTGACCTTGGGGCGGAACTCCCAACCGGAGTTGAAGGACGTGAAGCGCAACGGTTGCTCCTTGAGGAAACGTCGGCGGTGGCCGGACGCGGTGCGGGGGGCGGGCGGTGGCTCAGCGCACGCCCCGGACCCGGAAGAAGGCGATCAGCCCGCCGAGCAGGCCCAGGGCGCCGGACGACAGGTAGAGAAGGGTGTAGTTCTCCTCGCCGGTGGCACCGATGGTGATCAGCAGTGGGGCGGTGAGCGGGGCGAGCGCACCGGGGAGCTTCTGGGAGAGCGTCACGATCGCCAGGAAGCGTCCCGCGTCGGTCTCCCGCTCGGGGAGGATGTCGAGCACGGTCGCCTGGCTGCTCGCAGAGAAGACCGCGATGCCCAGGTTCATCAGCGCGGCACCGGCCAGCAGGCCGGCCAGCGTGTGCGCCCACGCCGAGACGACGGCGCCGGAGAGGAAGACCGCCGCGGCCACCAGGGTAAAGGGGCGTCGGCGCTCCAGCCGGTCGGAGAGGAAGCCACTGCCCAGCGTGCCCACCGTCATCGCCAGGACGCTGATCCCGCCGCTGATGGCGACCAGGCCGGAGACCTCGACGAGGGTGAGGTCGAGCCGGTCGGCGTAGAAGAAGGTGACGAAGGACGTGTAGAGGGACTGGCCGTAGTAGAAGACGAAGCGTGCCAGCAGGTGCCAGGCGAAGTCCGGGTGGGCCCGTGGATCGAACACGTAGCTTCGCAACACGTGCCCGGTCGTCAGCCCTGCCGGGACGGTGTTCTTCCGGGAGTCGGGCTCCCGGAAGAACACCACCAGGAGGGTGAGCAGCACCGCGCCCACCACGCCCGGCAGGAGGAACACCAGCAGGTGGTCGTGGCTCACCGTGCCCACGAGGAGGACACCGACGACCGGCGCCACCATGGTGGTGGCCCCCGTCAGACCGGCGACCTTTCCTCGTTGGGAGGGCGGCAGCCGGTCGGCCTGGATGCTGCCAAGCGCGCCGAGCGCGGTTCCCCAGCCGAGGGAGGCCATGGCCCACCCCAAACCCAGTACCGTGATGTTCGGCGCGTACGCCATCGTCACCAGGGCGGCCATGCCGAGTACGCCGCCCCCGATCAGGTACGGCACCCGACGTCCGAGACGGGAACGGGTGCGGTCGCTGAGCGTGCCGATCGGCGGAGCGGTGACGAGCGAGAGAGCCGAACCGATGCCGAGGATGTAGCCGACGGCCGCCTCGTCTCCCGGCGCCAGGTGGTCGGCGCGCAGGGCGAGCGAGAAGGCCATCGGCACCATGAGCGCCATCGCCACGCCGAAGGTGGCCGCCACCAGGAGAGCGACGCGCCCGCCGGGCAGAGGAGGAAGGCCGGTGCCGGTGGCCCCGGCCGGGGCGGGGGAGACGGACAGGGTGCCGCCGCCCCCTTCCCCGGCCGGCCGGTCGGCGCTCTCCTGAGGCGAGGAGGCTTCGCGCGACGTCGCCATGTCGGTCAGGGCCGCCCGCGCCGGGCGACCTCGCCCAGCCACTTCAGGCTCGGCTTGGGACGGCGCTCGAACGTCTCCCGGTCCACGGCGATCAGGCCGAACGTCGGCCCCCAGTGGCCCCACTCGAAGTTGTCCAGGGCGCTCCAGTGCAGGTATCCACGTACGTCGACGCCCTCGTCGACGGCCTCGAGGAGGTGGCGGAGGGCCTCGGAGGTGTAGGCGATCCGGCGTTCGTCGTCCGCGGTGGCGATGCCGTTCTCGGTGACGAGGACGGGGGTGTTGTCGGTGACCTTCCACGCGTGCCGCACGGCGATGCCGATCGCGTCGGGACGGTAGGCGTTGCCCGTGAGCGTGTTGTCGGGGCTCTGCGGATGCGGCACGACACCGTTTTCGTCGACCTCCTGGCTGGAGTACGACTGCACACCGATGAAGTCGTCGTCGCGAGCCGCTTCCAGGTACAGGTCCTCCCGGCCGTACCGCACCTCTCGGAGCTTGGCCTCGTTGCCCGGTGTGGCGGTCAGTGCCTGGCAGGCGACCGTCCAGCCGACCTTCGCGCCGGTGTGCTGCCGGAGCACCTCACGGGCGGCGTGGTGTGCTTCGGCAAGGCGGAGCCCGATGTGAGGGTCGGGGTCCGGCAGTACCGGTCGTGCGGCGCCCTCTACGGTGGGGCTGAGCCACTTCTTCGCCCCGCCGCTCCGCGCGGCGTGGCTCATCATCACCATGAGAGCGAGCATGTTGGGCTCGTTGATGGTGCACACCCACTCGACGCCGTCCAGGATCGTCGCCGCCGCGCGGACGTAGGAGGTGAAGCGGTCGAGTGCCTTTTCGTGCGTCCAGCCGCCGGCTTCGGCGAACCAGCGCGGGTGAGTGAAGTGGTTGAGGGTGACGACCGGCTTCATCCCCAGGCCCAGGGCCGTGTCGATCATGCGGCGGTAGTGCGCGAGTTCGGCCCGGGAGATGTGCCCTTCGGCGGGCTCGACACGGGCCCACTCGATGCCGAACCGGTAGGAGTTGAGACCGGCGTCGGCGAGGAGTCGCATGTCCTCGGCATAACGGTGGTAGCTGTCGCAGGCGTCGCCGCTGCGCTCCATGCCGGACGCGCGGTGCTCCCGCACCCACCAGTCGCTGTTGGTGTTGTTCCCCTCGATCTGGTGCGGCGCGGTGGACGCGCCCCAGAGGAAGCCCGGAGAAGTGGAGGCCATGGTCAGTTCGCTTTCGTCTCGGACGGTTCGAGCGAGGCCAGTCGGCGGCGCTCCGAACGGCGCTCCCGCTGCCGCACCGGGTCCGCGACCGGCGCGGCCAGCAGGAGGGCCTGTGTGTAGGCATGTTCGGGGGAGGAGGTGATGCGGTCCGCCGGTCCGGTCTCCACCACGTCACCCCGGTACAGCACGGTGACCCGGTGGCTGATGTGCCGGATGACCGACAGGTCGTGCGAGACGAACAGGTAGGAGACGCCGGTGCGGCGCTGGATGTCGATGAACAGGTCCAGGACCCGGGTCTGGGTGGACAGGTCGAGAGCCGAGACGGGTTCGTCGCACACGACGAGCCGGGGCTTCGGCGCCAGGGCGCGTGCGATCGCCACCCGCTGCCGCTGACCGCCGCTGAACTCCCGGGGCAGCCGCGCGGAGGCGTTCGTGGGCAGGCCCACGTGGTCCAGCAGCTCCCGTACGCGGGTCCGGGCGTCGCTGCCGGACGCACCCCGTACCACGAGTGGTTCACTGAGGATGTCACCGATGGTGAGGGACGGGTTGAGGGACGTGTAGGGGTCCTGGAAGACCACCTGGATGTCGCGGGCCAGGCTGCGGCGGGCCTTCGGCGGGACGTGGGTGATGTCCTGGTCCTGGAAGAGGACGCGCCCACCGCTGGGCTTGACCAGCCCGAGGACGGCGCGGCCGATGGTCGTCTTGCCTGACCCCGACTCCCCGACGAGCCCCAGGGTCTCGCCCTCGCGCACGTGCAGGGACACTCCGTGCAGAACCTCGTGCGGACGGGCTCGCAGGCCCCGCCCGGGGTAGGAGACGCGCAGATCGGTCACGTCGAGGAGGGGGGTGGTCATGACGCCTCCGTGTCGGGAGCGGCGCTGCTGCTGTCGGAGGCCACGGCGTCGGCCGGCCCGTCGGTGCGCACGGCACCGTCGTCGAGGATGGAGTCGAGCAGCATCCGCGTGTAGGAATGCGAGGGTCGGCTGAAGAGTTCCTCGGTGGTTCCTGTCTCCACGATCTCGCCCTGGCGCATGACCGCGACGCGGTCGCAGCTGTCGGCGACGACGCCGAAGTTGTGGGTGACCAGGAGTACGGCCATGTTGAGGTCCTTCTGCAAATCCCGCAGCAGGTCGAGGATCTCTGCCTGCACGGTCACGTCGAGAGCGGTGGTCGGCTCGTCGGCTATGAGCAACAACGGCCGGCTCGCGACGGCGCCCGCGATGAGCACACGTTGGGCCATGCCTCCCGATAACTGGTGCGGGTAGGAGTCGAAGGTCCGCCGGGGATCCGGTATGCCCACACGCTGCAGGAGGGCGAGGACCCGCTCGCGCGCCTCGCTCCGCGACAGGGTGGTGGCCGCCCGGACGCCCTCGACGAGCTGCGATCCCACCGTGAAGGACGGGTCCAAATTGGACAGGGGCTCCTGAGGGACGTAGCCGATCGATGTGCCCCGAACCTTGCGCAGTTCGGTTTCCGCGAGTCCCAGGAGTTCGCGTCCGTCGAGGCGGATGGAGCCCCGGGTGATCGTCGCCTCCGGGGGCAGCACCCCGAGCGCGGCGAACGCGGTCTGGGTCTTACCGGAGCCCGACTCGCCGACGAGTCCCAGAGTCTCCCCGGCTTCCAGGCTGAGGCTGACCCCGCTGACGACCTCCGTCGACTCCCCGGAAGGGGCGGGATAGGCGATGGTGAGGTCCTCCACGACGAGCAGTCCGGAGGCGGTACTCGTGACCGCAGTTTTCGCCGTGCCGGCCGTGGGGGCGGTCCGGGGCCGGGCCCCGACGACGCCGGACGCTTTCGGCCTGCCCCCCTCCAGCGCGTCCCGCAGCGCGTTGCCGAGCAGCACCAGGGACGCGGTCATCACTCCGAGGAACAGGCTGGGCCAGACGAACTGCAGGGGCTCCTCGTAGAGGTTGGTGAAACCGTCAGCGATCATCGCGCCGAAGCTGGACACCTCGTTGGAACCGATGCCCAGGAACGCCAGTCCGGACTGCACGGCGATGGAGGACCCGGCGAGGAACGCCGCCGCGATCACGATCGGCCCGCGGACGATGGACAGGACGTGCCGGCTGAGGATGCGCCGGTCGGGAAGTCCGGAGACCCGGGCGGCGTCGACGTAGAGTTCCTTGCTGACACCGACGACCAGGTTGCGCACCAGACGATAGATGCCCGGAGAGAGCAGCACCCCGAAGATCATCATCGTGGCACGGTAGTCGCCATCGGTCACCGGGAGCAGCACGATGAGCAGCAGCAGCCCGGGGAACGTCATGACGAGGCTGAACACCCACTCGGTGAGACCGCGGACACGCCGGCCGAAGTAGCCGCCGACCAGACCGAAGGTGACACCGATGGCGAGGGCGATGCTCGCTCCGATCAGGGCCGAGACGACGCTCGTATTGACCGAGTTGAGCAGCCGGGCGAAGATGTCGCGCCCGCTCTTGTCCCCGCCGAGGAGGTAGCCCTCCGTGCCCGGAGCGGCGTTGACCGCGTCCAGCGAGGAGTGGTTGGGGCCGTGCGCGGTGAGCAGCGGGGCCAGCAGACCCAGCAGCACGATGACGACCAGGATGCCCGCGCTGATGACGGCCTGCGGGTCACGCATGAGAGTGTGCAGGGCCGGCTTCCGGTCGGTGTCGGCCGGTGTCTCAAGGGTGTTCGGTTCAGGTGCCTTGACCGAGCCGCTCAATGGATTCTCGCCTTCGGGTTGAGCCAGCCGTTCACGAGGTCGACGGCGAGGTTGACGCAGACCACGAGCAGCACGCCGAAGAGGGTGATACCCATGATGATCGGGACGTCGCCCTGCAACGACGCGTCGAAGGCGTAGCTGCCGAAGCCGGGGAGGGCGAAGACCTTCTCGATGATCAGCGCGCCGCCGAGCATCTGCACGAATTCGAGGGACAGTACGGTCAGCGCGGGCCCGGCGGCGTTGCGCAGGGCGTGCCGCAACACGATCGACCTGGTGGGAACGCCGCGTGTGCGGAGGGTGCGTACGTAGTCCTTGCGCAGTTCGCCGATCATGGCGCCGCGGATCTGTGCCGAGAGGTTGGCGATGCCCGGGATCATGAGGGCCGCCACCGGGATGGCGATGGACGTCGCCCAGCTGCCGGGGTCCTCGGCGAACGGTGTGTAGCCGGTGGCCGGCAACCACTTCAGCTCGATCGCCAGGAGATAGACGAGGGCGATCGCGATGAGGAGGTTCGGTACGAGGAAGCCGATGAGCGAGGCACCCTGGGCCACCCGGTCTACGGCACCGCCGCGGGAGGCGGCCAGGACGCCGAGGGCCACGCTGATCACCGCGGTGAAGAGCAGGGCGGCGAGGACGACGGACAGGGTGACACCGAGCCGGGCGGTGATGGCGGAACGGACGGGTTCGGCGGTGAAGTAGGAGGCGCCGAGGTCACCGCGGATCGCGTGGGACAGCCAGTCCGCGTACTGGGTGAGAACGGGCCGGTCGAGGCCCATGTGGGCCTTCTGCGCCTGGACGCTCTCCGGTGTCGCCCCGCTGCCGAGGAGGGTGCCGGCGACGTCGTCGAAGGAGGTGCCCAGTAGCAGGAAGGTGATCAGGGTGACGAGTACGGCGAGGACCAGGCCGGTGCCCAGGCGGCGCAACACATAGGTGATCATGGTTCGGTTCCTCCGGTCACTGGCCCGTGACGCCGAACTGGCGAACGGTGCTGAACGTGGAGGAGCCGTCGCCGAGGTAGCGAATGCCCTTCTTGGTCACCCAGTGGGTGCCGACGTAGAAGACGGGAGCGTTCCACGCCTTCTCGACGGTGAAAGCGTTGATCTCCTTGTAGATCTTGGCGGCAGCGGCCGGATCCACTTCGTTGTTGGCCTGGTTCAGGAGCGTGTCGAACCGCTTGTCGGTGTTGCCGAACACGTTGCGCGTGCCGGTCGGGCTGAAGTTGTTCCGCGTCTCGATGGGGGCGGCGTTGAGGCCGTCCATCGTGAAGAACATCGGGTACTTCTTGGACATGAACGCGGAGTTGGTCTGCTGGGCAGGCACCGTCTCCCATTGCACGGTGATGCCGATGTCCTTCAGCGACTGGGTGATGGTCGGCTCGAAGGGCTTGGTGTACACCAGGCTCGGCATCGGGACGGTGAACCCGTTCGCGTAACCCGCCTCGGCCAGCAGCCGCTTGGCCTCGGCCGGGTCGTAGGCGTACGTCTTCTCGAGAGCCGGGTCGTAGGCGTCGCCCTTGGGGTTGTACACCTGCACGGTGGGCTTGCCGCTGCCCTGGAGGATCTGCTTGACGATCTTCTCCCGGTCGAAGGCCATGTTGATCGCCTTGCGCACGCGCACGTCACCCAACGGCTTGAGCTTTGAACCGTCCCGGTCGGCCAGCATCAGGACACCCGCGGACGTGGCCTCCACGTTCGTGACCTCGAAGCCGGAGGATTTGAGGGCGCCCAGGTGCGTGGCCTCGACGCTGCCGGCGTTGACCTCGCCGGCCTTGAGGGCGTTGAGGGCCGCGGTGCGGTCCGCGATGACCCGCACCTTGACGGTGGGGAACGGGTAGGCCTTCTTGTTCCAGTAGTCGTCGCGCCGTTTCAGCACGTAGACCGAGCCGTTCACCGTCGCGCCCTTGTCGAGGGTGTACGGGCCGGAACCGACCGGGTTGAGCGCGGAGCTCTTCGATGTCATCGTCTTGGGGTCGCCGATGACTCCGGGGGCGCCCGAGAGTGCGGACAGCAGGGAGCCGTCCGGACGCTTGAGCTTGATGACGACCCCGTGGTCACCGTTGGTCTCCACCGACGCCACGGCGGCCAGACCCATCTGACTCGCGCCGGGCGTCGCCCCGATCCGGTCCAGGGTGGCCTTCACCGCGGCCGAGGTCACCGGTGTGCCCGAACTGAACTTCATTCCCTTGCGGATCCGCAGCGTCAGCGTGCGCGCGTCGTCCGAGTACTCCCAGCTCTCCGCCGCGCCGGGTACCAACCGGCCCTCGTTGTCCTGGATGAGTAGCGTGTCGTAGACCGAGTTCCAGACGTACGTCTGCTGGCCCTCGACGAGCTGGGTGGGGTCGAAGGAGTTCGGGGTGCCGATGATGGCCAGGGAAAGGGTCCGGCCGGAGCCCGACGAGGTATCGCCCGACTGACTGTCGCACGCCGTCGTCGAGAGCAGGACCGCGCCGGCGACGGCCACGGGTGCGACCCGGGACAACGGCCGTACGAGCGGGAAGCGGATGCGCATGGGCAATCTCCTTCGACTGCGGGAGGTCCGTGAGGACGTCGTGGTCGTGCCGGTGTGGGGCCGCAACGCCCACGGCTTCGCCGGTGCACTGGACGGGTGGGACGGCACGGTGCGAGGCGCTTCGTGAACGCTTACCACTAGGTTGGTTTTCGGTCGGAACTCTGACCCAGGTCGGGAGAGTGCGGAAGATGGTGGTCAACCTTCGTGATAAAGGCGTTACATTCGGTGGGTGGGGGCGGCGGTGGCTCTGTGCGGAATCCGGAGTGGTGCGGACCTAGCGGCGCGGAATGCGACCACGTGGTAAACATTGGGGCCACCGGGCTGAGCGGGTAGGCGTCGGGACCTCGGGCGAGGCGTCGGTGCGGCCGCGTCGGAAGGGGTGCCATCGCGGTGCCCGAGAAGGGAGACGTTCACCGTGGGGCAGTCGAAGTCGCGTGGACCGTATGCGAAGACGGCGGCACGGCAGGCGGACATTCTGCGGGCGGCGCGCGACAGCTTCGCCGACCGCGGTTACGCGGGAGCTTCGCTGCGTGATATCGCGGAACGGGCGGGCATCACACATGCCGGTCTGCTGCACCACTTCCGCACCAAGGAGGACCTGCTCGCCGCGGTGCTCGCGCAAAGGGACACCGAGGAATGGCAGGAGGGTGAAGCGGAGGTCGACGGGCGCACCGAATCACTGGGCCGGTATCTCGTCGACGTGCTGCTCCGTCACCAGAAGTCTCCCGAGCTGATGCGGCTGTGGCTCGAGCTGGCGGCCACGTCGTCCCGTCCGGACCATCCGGCGCACGACTACTTCGTCGAACGCTACGAGCGGAGTCGCGTGCACCTGGCGCACGCCGCCCATGAGCAGTCGGCTCAGGGGAAGCTCCGTGAAGGGCTGTCGCCGGAGCAGGCGGCCGTCCTCTTCCAGGCCGTGCTCAACGGCCTGCAGATGCAGTGGTTGCTGGATCCGCGGATCGACCTGGCTGAATCACTGAACGCCTTTCTCGGGCTGATCAGCGCCCCAGGGGAGCAGTGACCGCCGACGTCGTCACGTGATCGCTGTCGGAGCGGTGCGACCGTGAACCGCCACTGCGTTGTCACGTCCGTGCCCCGTCCGAGGGGGAGGTCGTCGGGCTCACCGCGCTCGACAAGTCCGACGGTGAGATCGCCGACGCACTCCTCCTCAGCCCCTTGACCGTTCGCAGCCACATCCGACGCTCGACGTCCAAGTCGCAGGCTCACGACCGTGCACAGCTGGTGTGGTCAGTCACGCACGACGATCCGGGCCCGGGCCAGGTTGTCGATGCGGGCGAACGGTGTCTCCGGATCCGCGTCGCGTTGCGTCGAGACCCGAACGGTGGCGAAGCGGGTGCCCGGCACGGCGTAGGTGTGGTGGCGTTCGAGAGTCAGCCGGGTCCCCGTCCAGGTCCCACTGGACCCGCACGATCCTCCCCGCCCCCGGCGGACACTCGACGTTCGCCGTCAGCGTCACGCGTGCGCCGGCGGGGACATCGGCCCGCTGCGCACCGTCGGCGGTGATCCGCGCCACCGGCTGCACGCCGCCGCGCTCGGTGGCCGATTCGGGGACGACGACTTGTCCGTCACGGATCTCGTAGCGGGTGCCGTGGGCCGGTGGGATGTCCTTCTCCACCCAGTCGGCAAGGCTGCGCAGCGCTTCGTGCGGAACGCCGAGGTAGCTGACGGTGTGAGTCGGGTGCTCCTGCCGCTCCGCATCGGCGTGCAGCGCGTTGTCGACGTACCAGAGCCGGAAATGGTCGTCGAGGGCGGCGCAGAGATGTTCGGCGGCCCGGCCGCGGTACCAGTCGGCCTGCCAGGGGAAGGCTTCCCGGTCGAGCAGGCAGGACACGACGATCATCTTGCCGGTGAACTTCCCGCCGGGTACCTGTCCGGCCGCGGCGGCAGCGAACAACGGAGCGAGCAGGCAGGGTCGTTGGGGTAGGAGCGGTGCGCCGGTGGTGTCGCGGTACTGGTCCCACACCGGGTACTCGGGGCCCGGCACTTGGTGCCGGTGATAAGTCTGGGCTGCGAGGAAGTTGCGGTTGTCCACGTGAACGGTGTCACCGGGGCGCACACCGGTCAGTGAGTGTTCGGTGTCCGGCATGTCGACGACGGCGAGGTGTAGGGACAGTCGAAGGGCGGTGCGGTCATGTGTCCGTGCTTCCGTTCCGTCAGAGGCCGTTGTCCGGCCGGTTGAGGGTGGCCAGTCCTTCGACCCAGTTCTGGCCGGTGAGTCGGTGGACGCCGTCCACCAGTGCCTGCCCGCAGCCGAAGCCGGGGGCGCTGAAGTGGGCCAGGACCAGGCCGTCCCAGAGTGGATTCGCCGAACCACTCAGCGCCAGCGGCTTTCCGTGATCTCGTTCACCAGTCCCCAGCGCAGTGCCTCCGCCGCGGTCAGCGCGGCACCGGACAGTGCCAGGTAGGCGGTCCGTTCCCGGCCGACACGTACGGGCAGGCTCGCCGTGCCCCCGGCGCCGGGGATCAGACCCATCCCGATCTCGGGCAGGCGGATCACCGTGTCGGGCGCGGCCGTCACCCGCCCGGCGAACGCCGCCAGTTCGATGCCCGCACCCACACAGGCACCGTGCAGGTGCGCGGTCACCTTGGCGGCGCAGCGCAGAAGCAGCGCGGCGGGACTGCGGGACACCCGCACCCGGTGCGCCTCGGTGGTGTCCCGTGAGGTGCCGAACTCGGTGAGGTCGCCCCCGGCGCAGAACGCGGGTCCGGTGCCGCGCACGTCGACGCGGGTGATCGTCGGATCGGCCGCGGCGACGTCGAGCGCTTCGCAGAGGGCGTCCCGGGTGGCCGCGTCGAAGGCGTTGCGTGCCCACGGGCGGTCGAGTACGACGTCCAGGTGGTCGCCGTCGCGGCTGAGGCGCACCGGTTCCGCCGAGGGCCGCGGCCTGCGGGGCGGGGAGGCGGCCAGCCAGGTGCGGAAGTCCGCACCGCCCTGAAGGGCCGAGTAGGCGAGGGATTCGACCAGCAGCCTGTCCGGTGGGGCGAGCGCCGGACCCATCCGCAGCACTTGGACGAGGGCGACGGAGGCGGCGGGGTGCCGTTCCACCTCGTCGGCGATGCGGCGCGCGGTGGCCCAGGGATCGGCGCACGCGACCCATGGGCGGGGTGCGCCGGTGCCCTCGGTCAGGAGGACGTCGAAGGCGGCCGGGGCCTCACCCGGCCTGTTGGCCACCCCCACCAGAACCTGGTCGTGCGCACGGGGCGGCGGTGGTGTCGAAGGGGCGAGGGCGATCACGCGGCACGGCGACTCCATGGCCGCCTGAGTGTAATCTTCCTATCTGCCAGAGAGAAGGGAATTCACGTGCTCAAGAATGACGCTCTCGCTCTCGGCCCGTGGATGTCCGGCGTCGCGCCGTACCTCGTCCCGCTCCGGGCCGTCGCGGACGACCTGGAAGCCCGTACCGGCGTCGTCGTGGACCTGCCCACGGCCCTCTTCCTGCGGGCACGGCTCGCCGGGCTGCCCTCACCGGGCCGGACGTCGGCAGGCGGTTCCTGCCGACTCCTGCGGACCACCGACGGATGGGCCGCCGTCAACCTGGCCCGACCCGACGACCACGCGTCACTGCCCGCGCTGCTGGCCCTTCTCGGCGCGCGGGACACGGACCTGGACGGTGGTGCCCGCACAACCACCGCCTTCCGACTCGCCGACGCCGCGCAGACGGTGGGAATTCCCGCCGCCGCACTCGCAACGGCCTGTTCAGGCCGCGCCCCGGTACGCGCCCGGCCCTACGGCGAGAGGCGGCGCCGCCCGCTCACCGGCCTGCGCGTACTCGACCTGTCCGCCCTCTGGGCCGGACCTCTGTGCGCGCGACTGCTCGGCCTGGCAGGGGCACAGGTGACCAAGGTGGAGAGCACTACCAGACGGGACGGCGCACGGTCGGGGAATCCGGAGTTCTACCGCTGGCTGCACGAGGGACACGGCAGCCTGGTCCTGGACTTCGCGTCCGGCGCTCTGGCGGACGCCGTGGACCGGGCGGACGTCGTCATCGAAGCCTCCCGGCCGCGAGCGCTACGCCAACTGGGGCTGTTCGCAGAGGAGTTCCTCACCGCGCGTCCCGGACGGGTCTGGGTCAGTATCACCGGGTACGGTCGCGACGACGACCGGATCGCCTTCGGGGACGACGCGGCGGTGGCCGGCGGCCTGGTCGGCCGCGACCCGCACGGCGACCCCGTGTTCCTGGGGGACGCCCTCGCCGACCCCGTCACCGGCCTGTACGCCGCGCAGGCGGCCGTCCGCTCCCTCGCCACCGGCGGCGCGGAGCTGCTGTGCGTGTCCATGGCGGCCTGTGCCGCCGCGCTCGCCGACTGCCGGACGGCACCGTGCTGATCCGGAACGTGGAGGTCGAGGGGTACGCCCCTGCAGACGTACGGATCGGTGCCCACGGGCGGATCAGCGAGATCGGGCGCCATCTCGCCGGGGAGAGCCAGGTGGACGGAGGCGGAGGGGCGTTGCTGCCCGGACTGCACGACCACCACGTCCACCTCATGGCACTGGCCGCCGACGCCTCCTCGGTCCACGTGGGCCCGGCCGAGGTCCGTACCCCCGCAGGATTCGCTCAGGCACTGCGGAGCGGGCCACCTGGGGAATGGGTGCGGGCGGTCGGCTACCACGAGAGTGTCGCGGGGAACCTGGACCGCTCCGTACTGGACGCGATCGTCGCCGACCGGCCCGTGCGGGTGCAGCACCGCAGCGGGGCGATGTGGTTCCTCAACACCCCTGCGCTGCGGGCGGCGGGGTTGGACGGCGATGGCAGGCTGTGGCGGGAGGACGAGCGGCTGCGGCACCTGATCCCGCCGGTGCGGCTCGATCTGGCGGCTTTGGGCCGACGCGCCGCGCGTCTCGGCGTCACGGGCTTCACCAACGCCGACCCCCGACCCGCGCCCGGCCTGCGGCGGACCCTGTCGGTGCTGCCGCAGCGGCTCACCGTCATGGGCGTCGACTCCCCGACCAAGATCATGCTCAACGACGCCACCCTGCCCACCCCGGGCGAACTCGCCGCCTTGGTGCGCGAGGCACGGCCCCGACCCGTGGCCGTGCACTGCGTCACGCGCGTGCAGCTGCTCGTCACCCTGCTCGCCGTGCAGGAGACCGGCCCGGTCACCGGGGACCGGATCGAGCACGGCGCGGTGATTCCGGCCGAGACCGTGCCCTGGATCCGGCGACTCGGGCTGACGGTCGTCACCCAGCCGCACTTCCCGGTGGAACGGGGCCGCCAGTACGCCACCGAGGTCCGCCCGGACGACCACCCCCTCTACCGGTGCCGAAGTCTGGCCGAAGCGGGCATCCCGCTCGCCGCCGGCACCGACGCGCCGTACGGGACCGACGACCCGTGGGCGGTCATGCGGGCCGCGGTCGGCCGGGAGGACGGCGAGGGGGTGACACCGGAGGCCGCCCTGGGGCTCTTCCTCGGCGCGCCCGAGCAGCCCGCCCGCGCACGCCGGCTGTCGGTCGGTGCGCCGGCCGACCTGTGCCTGCTCCACGTGCCTGTGCGGGAGGCGCTCCACGTCCTGTCCGCCGACACCGTTCGGGCCGTGTACGTCGGCGGACGTCAGATCGCTCCCTGAACCAGCCCGTGCTCAGACGCTGTACCCGCCGTCCACCCCCAGTGCCTGCCCAGTGATGAACCCGGCCCGGTCGGACGCGAGGAACGCGACCGCCTCCGCGATGTCCCGTGCCTGCCCGAACCGGCGCATCGGAATGTTGCGCCGCGTGACGGCGAGAGCGTCCTCGTCCAGTTCCCCGGTGCTGATCAGCCGCCCCGCGATGCCGTCCGTGAGCATGCCCGGGGCGACACAGTTGACGCGGACGCCGTAGCGTCCCTCCTCGGCGGCCAGTGCCCGGGCCACCGCCTCGACCGCCCCCTTGGCGCCCGAGGACAGCCCGTCACGTACCGGGAAGCGCCGGGTGGCGACCGTCGTCACGGCGACGACACTGCCCCGGCTCATCCGCAGCAACGGCAGCGCCGGGTGGACGAGGCTGAAGAACGCCACCGCGTCGGCCTCCAGCTGCGCCCGGTACCGGCCGGGCGTCACCTTGCTGAGATGCGTCATGGGCACATGCGGTCCGGCCGCGTACACCACCGTGTGGAGGCCGCCGAAGTCCGCCGCCGCGTCGCGCACCGCCCGCGCGGTCGCCTCCTCGTCGGTCAGGTCGAGCTGGACGGCCACGGCCCTGCGCCCGGCCGCCTTCACCTCGTCGATGAGCGCGTACGCGGCCTCCTGACTGGCCCGGTAGGTGAGCACGACGTCGCTGCCGCGGGCCGCGAGCATCCGTACGACGGCCGCCCCGATGCCACCGGTACCGCCCGCGACGAGGGCGGTACCGGGACGGGAGGAGAAGTCTTCCATTTCCTCACAACCCCAGGGACTTGGCGATGATGACCTTCATGACCTCACTGGTCCCGGCGTATATGCGGGTGATGCGCGCGTCCGCGTACAGCCGGGCGATCGGATACTCCAGCATGTAGCCGTACCCGCCGAACAGCTGGAGGCACCGGTCGACGGCGCGGGCCTGTACCTCGGTGCAGAACAGCTTGACCTTGGCGGCGTCGGCGCCGGAGAGCCGGCCGTCGACGAGTTCCAGCACGGCCCGGTCGACGACGGCCTGTGCGGCCTCCACCTCGGCGGCCACGGCGGCGAGCTCGAACTTGGTGTTCTGGAACGAGGCGACGGTGGTGCCGAACACCTTCCGCTCCTTCACGTACGCGAGGGTCGCATCGAGCGCCGCCCGCGCCTGAGCCACCGAGCCGACCGCCACGGTCATGCGCTCCTGCGGCAGGTTGTGCCCGAGGTAGGAGAAGGCCGCACCCTCCTCGCCGAGCCGGTTGACGACGGGCACACGGACGTCGTCGAAGGCCAGTTCCACGGTGTCCTGCGCCTTGATGCCCATCTTCTCCAGCACCCGCCCCCGAGTGAACCCGGGCATCCCGTCCTCCACCACCAGCAGCGTCAGCCCCGCCCGCCGGTCGCCGGGATCCTGAGCGGTACGCGCCACCACGATCACGAGATCGGCCAGCAGCCCGCCCGTGATGAAGGTCTTCGCGCCGTTGAGGACGTAGGCGTCCCCGTCCCGTACAGCGGTGGTGCGCATCCCCGCGAGGTCGGAACCGGTGCCGGGCTCGGTCATCGCTATGGCGGTCAGCAGCCGGCCGGAGGCCAGGCCGGGAAACCAGCGCGCCCGCTGCCCCCGGTCCGCGTAGGCGAGGAAGTACGGCAGCACCACGTCGAGTTGGGTGCGGACCGTGCCCAGGGTGACCAGGGCGCGGGCCGCCTCCTCCTGGAGAACGACGTTGTAGCGGTAGTCGGGCTGTCCGCCGCCCCCGTACTCCTCGGGTATCGCCATACCGAGCAGACCGATCGAGCCGAGCCGCTCGAAGAAGGAGCGGGGCAGCCGCCCGGCCCGTTCCCACTCGGCGTAGTGCGGGGCCACCTCCTTGGCCACGACGTCCCGGACCAGCTCCCGGAAGTCCTCGTGGTCGGCGGTGAAGACGTCTCTGCGCACGGTGACACCCTTCGTCAGTCGGCGAGTTCGACGACGGTGGCGTTCGCGGTGCCGCCGCCCTCGCACATGGTCTGGAGGCCGTAACGGATGCCGTGCGCGCGCATGTGATGGATCATGCGGGTCATCAGCACCGCTCCCGACGCCCCCAGCGGGTGGCCGAGCGCGATGGCGCCGCCGAGGGGGTTCAGCCGCTCCGCGTCGGCGCCGGTTTCGGTGAGCCAGGCCAGCGGGATCGGTGCGAACGCCTCGTTCACCTCGAAGACGCCGATGTCCCGGACGGCGAGGTTTGCCCTGCGCAGCACCTTCTCGGTCGCCGGGATCGGCCCGGTGAGCATCAGCACCGGGTCGGAGCCGACGACCGCGCCGGCCCGGTAGCGGACCAGGGGAGCGAGCCCCAGTTCCCGCGCCCTGTCGGCGGTGGTGACGAGCAGGGCGGCCGCTCCGTCGGAGATCTGTGAGGCGTTGCCCGCGTGGATCACACCGTCCTCCTGGAAAGAGGGCTTGAGCTTCGCGAGCGTGTCCACGCTCGTGCCGCGCCGTATCCCCTCGTCGGCGTCGGTCCCCGCCACGGGGACGATCTCCGGCGCGAACGCTCGGGCGTCCTGCGCCGCTGCGGCGCGCTCGTGCGAGAGCGCCGCGTACGCGTCGAGCTCCTCGCGCGAGAAGCCCCACTTCCGCGCGATCAGCTCCGCCGAGATCCCCTGGTTGAAGGAGAAGCCCCGGTAGCGGTCGAGGGCCCGCGGGCCGTACGGCGTCCCGTCGGCCTTCGCGGACCCCAGCGGCACCCGGCTCATCGCCTCGACGCCGCCCGCCACGACCACCTCCTGCTGGCCCGACAGGACCGCTTGCACGGCGAAGTCCAGCGCCTGCTGGCTGGACCCGCACGCCCGGTTGACCGTCGTCCCCGGAACACTCTCCGGCCAGCCCGCCGCCAGCACCGAGTACCGGGCGATGTTGCTCGACTGGTCACCGATCTGGGACACACAGCCCCAGACGACGTCGTCGACCACCTCCGGGTCGACCCCGGACCGCTCCGCGAGGGCTCGCAGCACGGCCGCGGACAGGTCCGCGGGGTGGACGTCGGCCAGTCCACCGCCCCGCTTGCCGACGGCGGTGCGGACCGCCCCGACGATCACCGCTTCCCGAGTCACGTCTCGTCCTCCGATCGTCCGGCACTCGTACCGGGCACCGCCCAGCGGCCGGTGAAATGGGCATCGCGTCGGTCGGCGAAGGCCGCGTAGGCCTCGCGCACGTCGGCGGTCGCGAAGTTCGCCGCCTGCGCCCGCGCCTCGCCGGCGAGCGACTCGCGCAGGGTGCGGTCGGCGTTCTCGTTCAGCAGTGCTTTGGTCTGGGCGAGCGCCACGGGCGCGCCGGCCGCCAGGCGCGCGGTGAGGCCGTCGACGAAGGCGTCCACCTCCGTGCCGTCCACCACCCAGGTCACCAGGTTCAGGGCGCGGGCCTCCTCGGCGCCGATCGTGTCCGCCAGCAGCGCGAGCCGTTTGGCCTGCTGGAGACCGACCAGCCGGGGCAGCAGCCAGGAGCCGCCGCAGTCGGGGGACAGCCCACGCCGCGTGAAGATCTGCGAGAACCTCGCCTCCGGGGTCGCCACGACCAGATCGCAGCCCAGGGCGAGGTTCCAGCCCGCGCCCACCGCCACCCCCGTCACCTTGGCGACCGTCGGCACCGGCAGATCGTGCAGCAGCAGCGTCACGTCGGTCAATGGACGCATCCGGTAGAGGGGGTGGGCGCTGCTGAGCCCTTTGGAGATATCCGCTCCCGAGCAGAAGGCACCGCCCGCGCCGGTGAGGACCAGGGCGCGCACGCTCCGGTCCCGACCGGCGTCGTCGAGGGCGGCGCGCAACGTCTCCCACAGCTCGGCGTCGATCGCGTTCCTGCGGTGCGGGCGGTCCAGCGTCAGGGTCCGTACGCCGTCGGCGTCGTCGATGAGGAGACCGGTCACCGCACGGCCCTCCGCTCTCGGAGCGCCGCGATCTCCTCGGCCGCGAAACCGAGTTCGCCGAGCACGGCGTCCGTGTGTTCGCCCAGCGCCGGCACCGCCCCCATCGGCGGTTCGTATCCAGCGATGACGGGAGGCGGGAGCAGGGCGGGTACCGGCCCGCCCGGAGTGCCGATCTCCCGCCAGCGGTCGCGGGCGGCCAGATGCGGGTGCGCCAGGACGTCGGTCTGGGTGTTGAAGCGGGAGTTGCCGATCCCGGCGGCGTCCGCGCGGTCCTGGATGTCCGCCAGATCGTGCCGCGCGCACCAGGTGCCGATCTCGGCGTCCAGGACGGCCCGGTGCTCGACCCGCCCGGCGTTGGTGTGGAACCGCTCGTCGTCCGCCAGGTCCGGCCGGTCGATCAACTCCCGTGCCAGGCGCTGCCATTCGCGGTCGTTGGTGGTGCCGAGGACCACCGTGTGCCCGTCGGCGGTGGGATAGGCGCCGTACGGGGACACGGCGGGCGAGCTCATTCCGAGCGGCTGCTGTTCGACGCCCGAGTGCCTGGTGTACGTCAGCGGGTAGCCCATCAGCTCCGTCATCGTGTCGAACAGGCTCACCGCGACGGAGGCGGTGGGCCGCCCCCGTCTCCTGCCGTGCAGCAAGGCCAGGACGGACAGTGCCGCGTACAGGCCACTGCACACGTCGGCCACCGGCGGACCCGGTTTCGCGGGTGCGCCCGGGTGCCCGGTCACCGCGCACGCCCCCGACTCGGCCTGGACCAGCAGGTCGTAGGCGCGTTTGTGGGACAGGGGGCCGCCGGCGCCGTACCCGTCGATCTCCACGGCGATCACGTCCGGATGGCGGACCTCCAGATCGGCGGGGGACAGGCCCAGCTTGGCGGTCGTGCCGGGGGTGAGGTTGGAGACCAGCACGTCGGCGCGTTCCAGCAGCCGGTGCAGCACGGCGAGGCCCGCGTCGGTCTTCAGGTCCAGCGCGACGGACTCCTTGCCCCGGTTGACCCACACGAAGTGCGCCGCGAGGCCGCTCACCACGTCGTCGTAGTGCCGGGCGAAGTCCCCGCCGCGGGGATTCTCGACCTTGATCACGCGCGCGCCGAAGTCACCGAGGGTGCGGGTGCACATCGGTGCCGACACGGCCTGCTCCAGTGCGACCACGGTGATGCCGGCCAGCGGTCCGTCACTCATCGGCGCTCACCGTCCTCGTACCGGGCACGCAGGTCGTCCTTGAGGACCTTCAGGCCTGCGTTGCGGGGCAGCGCCTCCAAGAACCGCACGTGCCGGGGCACCTTGAAGTTGGCCATGTGCTCGCGCGCCCACGCCACGACGTCCTCCTCGGTGAGGTCGGCGCCCGGTGCGGGGACCACGAAGGCGCAGCCCACCTCGCCCATGCGCGCGTCGGGTACGCCGATCACCGCCACCTGTGCGACGTGCTCGCAGCCGAGCAGCAGCTTCTCTATCTCGGCCGGGTAGGCGTTGAAGCCGCCGACGATGAACATCTCCTTCTTGCGGTCGACGATCACGAGGTTGCCCGCCCCGTCGAGGTGGCCGATGTCACCGGTGTGCAACCAGCCGGCGCCGTCGATCGCCGCGGCGGTGGCCTCCGGGTCGTCCCAGTAGCCGCGGGTGACGTTGTAGCCGCGTACCAGGACCTCCCCGTCCTCCCCCGGTGGCAGCTCCTGCCCCGAGGCGTCGGTGAGACGGACCTCGACGTCGGGGATGGGACGGCCGGTGGTGCGGGCCACCGTCTCCTCCGTGTCGCCGACGCGGGTGCTGGTCACCAGCGCCGTCGACTCGGTGAGCCCGTAGGCGCTCAGCACGATGTCGAAGGTCAGGTCCTTCTTCATGGCGCGGATCAGGGCCTCGGGGATGGTGGTGCCGCCGGTCATGGACACCCGCAGTGACGACAGGTCGCGGTGCGGGCGGCCGGGGTGGTGCAGCAGGTCGTGGAAGATGGTGGGCGGGCCGAGCAGGATGCTGACCCGCTCCCGCTCGATCAGCTCCAGCGCGCGTCCCGCGTCGAAGACCGCCATCGGGATCACCGTCACACCGTGCAGGAACGAGGCGAGCCAGCCCGCCTTGTACCCGAAGCAGTGGAAGAACGGCGGGATGACCAGGAAGCTGTCCGAGGCGCCGAAGCCGTACTCCGAGGACATCCAGCCGTAGGCTCGCAGGGACTGGCCGTGGGTGAGCGTGACGCCCTTGGGATGGCCGGTGGTGCCAGAGGTGAACATCACGTCGCTGACCTGGTCGGGGGTGAGCCGGTCGATCGCCTCGTGCGCGGCCGACGGCCCGGTGCCCAGGTCGAGGAACCGGTCCCAGGTCATGTCGGCGCGGCCGCGGTCCCCCAGCAGTGACACGGTGGTGCGCAGCGCGGGCAGCCCGGGGTCGGACCGTTTCAGGTCCGCCGTGTAGTCCGTGCCGAGGAAGGACGCCGCGGCGAACAGGGCCTTGGCCCCGGACTTGCGCAGGATGTAGGAGAGCTCCCGCTGCTTGAAGCGGGTGTTGAGGGGGACGACGATCCCTCCGGCCCCTTGGATGCCGAGGGCCGCCACGATCCACTCCACTGAGTTGGGGGCGCACAGGCCCACCCGGTCGCCCGGACCGATGCCCAGGGCCCGCGCCGAGGCGACGGCGCGGAGCATGAGGCCCTCCAGTTCGCGAAACCCGATGCGTCGCTTCCCGTCGACGAGGGCGGTCGCGTCACCGAACCGCCGCGCGGCGGCTCTGACCACGTTGGGGATGCTCCGGAATTCCTGGTCGTGTCGCATGACGGGGCTCCGTTCAGCCACGGCCGTCGGCCGGCAGGCGCAGCAGTCGCTTGGCGATGATGTTCCGCTGGATCTGAGAGGTCCCGCCGTAGACGGACGCGGCCCGGGAGTAGAGGTAGTCGCCGAAGATCTCCCCGCCCGCGCCGTGCAGTTCCTCGGGGAAGACCTTCAGTGCCGTCTCGTACAGCCGCTGCTCGGTCCGGGTCATCAGCAGTTTGTCGACCGACGACTCCGGGCCCGCGGACCGGCCGGCCAGGCGTTCGGCGGTGCGACGGCGGGAGTGGGCGACCAGCACCCCGTAGTCGACGACGCACCGGCCGATGTCCGACAGCAACCCGTCGGGAAGACTGCCGCGACGCTCGTGGGCGCGGCGGCGCAGCCGCTCGACCAGCAGCCCGTACGTGGACAGGTGGCCGGTGTCGAGAGCGTTGCGCTCGTACGAGACGGTCGTCATCGCCAGTTTCCATCCGGCGCCCTCGGCACCGATGAGGTCCGCTTCGGTCAGGCGGACGTCGTCGAGGAACAGCTCGCAGAACTCGTCGTCGCCGTTGGCCGCGCGCAGGGGGCGTACCGTCACGCCGGGGCGGTCCAGCGGGAGCACGAACGCCGAGAGGGAGGCGTGCGCGGACGCGCTCGGACCGGTGCGGGCCAGGAGCAGGCAGAGGTCGGAGTACTGGGCGTAACTGGTCCAGAGCTTCTGACCGTTGACGGTGTAGTGGCCGTCCGCTCCGCGGTCGGCACGGGTGCTCATGCCGGCCAGGTCCGAGCCGGCGCCCGGTTCGCTGAAGCCCTGGCACCAGACGTCGTCGCCCGCGAGCATGCGCGGCAGCAGGCGGCGGCGCTGCTCCTCGGAGCCGAACTCCAGCAGGGCGTGCGCGAGATAGCCGATGCGAGGGACTCCCGGTGCGCCCCGGGCCCCCAGCTCGTCGCTGACCGCGACCTGGTGCAGTGGGGTCAGTCCACGTCCGCCGTACTCCCGCGGCACGTCGAGACCTACCCAGCCGCCCGCGTGCAGCATGCGATGCCAGCGGTGCAGGAAGACGGGCACCGGCTCGTCCGCGCCGCGTGCGGGAAGGGGGTGGTCCGCGAGCCAGGCGCGGAAGTCGCCGCGCAGGCCTTCCAGGTCGGCGGGGTCGCCGAAGTCCAGGGGGAGGTCGGTCATCGGGTCGTCTCCGGTTCGGCCGCGGTGGAAGTGGGCGCCCCGGTATCGGCGGGCGGGGACTCGGCAGAGGCGGGCTCGGCCAGCGTGGTCAGGAGGTCGGCCGTGGTCGCCAGCAGGTCCGCCCCCACGAGGACGCGGCGCAGATACAGATGGGCGACGTGCTCCCAGGTCTGGGCGATGCCGCCGAACACCTGCATGCCCGTGTACACCGCCTCGACCGCCGAGGTGTTCACCTCCGCCTTGGCCACGCGGGCCGCCGCCAGCGCCCGGCCGGCCGGCTCGTGATCCAGGCACCAGGCGGCGTACCGGGTGGCACTGGCGCACGCCTCGACCAGGACCCTCGCGTCGGCGAGCAGGTGCTGCACCGCCTGGAAGGAACCGATTCGTTTCCCGTACTGCCTGCGGTCACGGGCGTAGTCCGTGCTCAGCTCGACGAAGGCGTCCACCGCACCGACCAGTTCGGCGGTGACGACGACCAGTGCGTACGACTGCCAGCGCTGCCCGGCCTCGGCACCGAGGCGTCCGACGATCTCGCCCTCGCCGTCGTCGGGGACCGCGCGCACACTGCGCAGCAGGTCGGCGGTCCGGGTGGGCGGGCCCAGCGCGACCCGCCGTACGGTCCCGTCGGGGGCGACGTGCAACGCACTGTCCGCCGCGTCGCAGTCCCAGGCGACCAGCGGTGACGGGTGCTGCCCTGGGAAGCGCAGGTCGCGGGCGAGTGCGATCGTGGGGAGGGACGCCGGGGCCGTGATCCCGAGCAGGCGCGACAACTCGGGGGCGAGGAGGGCGGTACCGAGCAGAGAGGTCGTCAGCGGCTGCCTGCCGTGCTCCTCGGCGAGCAGCGCGCACTCCTGGACCGTGGCGGCGGGCGGGGAGGAGTGGCGCAGCTCGGCGAGGCCCAGCTCGTCCAGCGCCTGCCGCGCGGCGGCACGGGTCCGCGGCGTCACCTCGTCGGCGGACCCGACGCGGTGCCGGGTCGCGAACGACCGCAGCATGTCCCGGACCAGGGTGAATTCCTCGGTCTGCACGCTCAGTCCTCCTCGGAAGCGACTGTGCGACGGCGGGTGCGGGAGGCCAGCTCGTTGACGATCCGGATGTGGTCGGGGCTGGTCATCGTGGACCGCTCGGCCAGGAGGGCCGCCTCCATGCCGCCTCGGGACATCTGCTCGACCACGGCAGCCAGGGCCGCCTTGGTGGCACGCAGCGCCTCCGCCGGCTGGGCGGCGAGCCGGTGAGCCAGCTTCATAGCCTCGCTCATCAGGTCACCGGCCGGACAGCGGCGGTTCGCCAGGCCCAGCTCGACCGCCGTGGCCGCCGGGATCCGGTCGCCGGTGAACAGGTACTCCTTGACCCGCAGCAGGCTCGTCAGCAGCGGCCAGAGGGTCACCCCGCCGTCGCCCGCCACCAGCCCGACCGACACATGAGGGTCGGCGAGGTAGGCGTCCTCGGCCATGAGGACCAGGTCGCACCCGAGGGCCAGGCTGCAACCCAGTCCGACCGCCGGGCCGTTGACCGCCGCGATCAGCGGGAGGGGGAAGCGGATCATCTCGGTCTGGATGATCCGATCGAGCCGGATCGAGCGTTCCCGCAGCGCAGGGTCGTCGTGGTGGCGGAGCAGGTGGTCGAAGTCGCCGCCCGCGCTGAACGCCCGTCCCGCTCCGGTCAGCACGACCGAGCGCGCCCCGGGGTCCTCTGCCAGCTCCCGCCACACCTCGGACAACCGGCGGTGCAGTACTTCCGACACTCCGTTGAGGTGCTCCGGCCGGTTCAGTGTGACGATGCGGACGTTGCCGTCGGCGGCCACGGTCAGGACGGGGCTCACGTCGCTCATGCGGCGATGGTAGTAAAGGTCAGACCGATATTGTCAATGGTGTTGCTGAAAAACGAGAATGTCATTCTCGTTTGAGCGCGGCGGTTCCTACCGACCGCCCGCCTACGGACGGGCGGGCCTCCGTCGGCCGTCAGTCGTCGGCTTCCGGCAGGTCCACCAGCTCCCGGCCGTCCACTTCGGCGGCGGCGCGGGCGAAGCCGCACACATGGCGGCTCATCCGCCGGTAGGCCGCTTCCTCGTCACCGGACCGGATGGCTTCCGTGATCCGCGCGTGGGCGCGCGCGGTGAGCCGGCGGATGCGGACGTCCATGAACTGTGCCAGGTCGGTGGAGGCGTGGATGGACTCCGAGAGGGCATCCAGGAAGCCGATGAGCAGTTCGTTGTCGCCCGCTCTGGCCACGGCGTTGTGCCACTGAATGTTGGCCCGCAGGAATCGCGGGACGTCGTCGCCCGCTCCGACCAACTCGGCGTGGGCGGTGTCCAGATCCGCCAGGTCCCGCTCGGTGCGTCGCCGGGCCGCGAGCGCCGCGCAGGCCGGCTCGATCGCCTCACGTGTCTCGTGCAGCGCCTCCAGCCTGATCCGCTGTCCCCGGATCACCAACTGCACCGTGCTGGCGAGGGATTCGCGGCCCGGCCGGTGCACGAAGGCGCCGCCTCCGCGGCCCGGCCGGATGTCGACCAGCCGCTCGACCTCCAGAATGCGCAGCGCCTCGCGCACCGTCGCCCGGCTCAGCCCCGTCTGCTCCACGAGCTGACGTTCCGGCGGCAGCGCCGTGCCCTCGCCGAACTCTCCCGAGAGGATGCGCTCGCGCACCTCGGCCGCCAGCACGTCCGACGCCTTCGGCACGCTGAGCGGCTCGAAGGGCGGGGCGGGTGGGATGAAATCGGCGCTGGACACGGTGCGGGCCTCTCGTCGGGCGTCCCTTTCGGCTGAACCATTCAACACAGCCCGGGGGAGACCTGTCACATGACCATGCCCCCGTCCACGGGCAGGACCTGACCGGTGACGAACGAGGCGGCGTCCGAGGCGAGGAACACGAATGCCCCGGCCACCTCCTCCGGTTCGGCCCACCTGCCGAGCGGGATGCGCGTGAGCATGCGCTCCGCGAACTTGGGATCGGTGCGGATGGTCTGGGTCATCGGGGTCGCGGCCAGCGGCGCGAGGGCGTTGACCAGGATGCGCCTGCGGGCGAGCTCCCTGGCGAGGGACTTGGTGAGCCCGATGATGCCCGCCTTCGCCGCAGAGTAGTTCACCTGGCCGAGGGTGCCGGTCAGGCCGGCAGACGAGGTGACGTTGATGACGCGTCCGGTGCCGTCCGTCGCGAGGAACGGCAGGGCCGCCTGCGTGCAGTGGAAAGCGCCCATCAGATGGATGTCGATCAGTCGCCGGACGGACTCCTCCTCCAGCTTGTCGAACATAGCGGGCGCGGTGACACCGGCGTTGTTGACGAGGATGTGCAGGGTCCCCTCGGCCAGTGCCGCGGCCCGGGACACCGCGTGGTCGGCGGCGGTCCGGTCGGTCACGTCGAGAGGCGCGCTGTCGGTGCTCAGGCCGGCGGAGGACAGCTTCCCGGCCACGGCGGCCGCCGCCTCGCCGTCCACGTCGGTGACGAGCACTGCGGCTCCGGCGCGGGCGAGCGCTCCCGCCACCGCGGAACCGATCCCGCCGGCGGCACCCGTGACGAGCGCGGAGCGCCCCGTGAGATCGAACAGTCCCGTACGGTCGGTCATCCCTGGCTCCTGGTCGTCGATGGTGCAGGTCAGTAGCTGCGCGGCAGTCCCAGGGTGTGGGACCCCAGATAGTTCAGGACCATCTCCTGGCTGACCGGCGCGATGCGCATCAGCCGGGCCTCACGGAAGAAGCGGGCCACGGGGTACTCCTCGGAGTAGCCCATCCCGCCGTGCGTCTGGAGCGCGCGGTCGGCGGCCATGAATCCGGCGTCCGCGCACAGGTACTTGGCGGTGTTCGCCTCCCGCCCGCAGGGCCGCCCCCGGTCGTACAGCCAGGTCGCCTTGCGCAGCACCAGCTCCGCCGCGTCGAGCCGGGCGAGCGAGTCCGCGAGCGGGAACTGGATGCCCTGGTTCATACCGATGGGCCGCCCGAACACCTCACGGTCACAGCCGTAGGCCACCGCCCGGTCCAGCGCCACCCGCCCGATGCCCAGGGCCTCGGCGGCGATCAGCATGCGCTCGGGGTTGAGGCCGTCGAGCAGATAGCGGAATCCCTGGCCCTCCTCGCCGACCCGGTCCCGGGCCGGGACCCGCAGCTCGTCGATGAACAGCTCGTTCGAGGTGACGGCGTTGCGCCCCATCTTCGGGATCGGCCGGATGTCCACGTGGTCGCGGTCGAGGTCGGTGAGGAACAGGGTCATGCCGTCAGTCGGCTTCGCGACCTCGTCCCGCCGGGAGGTGCGGGTCAACAGAAGGATCTTCTCCGACTCCACGGCCTTGGAGATCCACACCTTGCGGCCGCTGACGACGTAGTGGTCGCCGTCCCGCCGGGCGTACGTCGTGATACGCGTCGTGTCCAGGCCCGCACCGGGCTCGGTCACCCCGAAACAGACGTGCAGGTCACCGTCCGCGACGCGGGGGAGCGTGCGTCGCTTCAGTTCGTCGGAACCGTGCACCACGACCGGGTGCATGCCGAAGATCGACAGGTGGATGGCGCTGGCGGCATTCATCCCGCCCCCCGAGCGGGCCACCTCCTCCAGCAGAAGCGTGGCCTCGGTGATGCCGAGGCCGTGGCCGCCGTACTCCTCGGGGATCGCGATGCCGAGCCAGCCGCCGTCGGCGACGGTGGCGTAGAACTCCTCGGGGAAGGCGTGGTCGCGGTCCTTCTCCATCCAGTACCGGTCGTCGAAGTCGCGCAGAAGACCGGCCACAGCCTTGCGGATCGTCTCCTGGTCATCGGTCAGCTCGAAATCCACGGCGGGGAGCCCCTCTGCCGGTTGCTGATGTGTGAAACATATCAAAGGTCAGACCGAAAGAGGCGTCAACTGCCCTGACGTATCGGGCGGTTGCAGTGCGGGAAGTGGTCAGTGCGGCACGAGAGAAGGGCCCGCACGGGTACGGGCCCTTCAGTTGGAACGACGGGTGGGGTCAGGCCTTGGTGCGCGTGGCGCCCTTGGGGGCGGCGGACTTCTTGGTGGTGGTCTTCTTCGTCGCCGCCTTCTTGGGAGCGACGGCCCTCTGGGTGTCGGACTCCCCGCCGGTCGCCTGTCCTGCCCCGGTGATGCCGCCCAGGCAGAATTCCCAGACGTCCTCCGCGCCGATCCGGGAAGGCTGCGCCCCGACCGGAGCGGCGGGAGCCTGGGCCGTGAACATCGCCGTCTGCATGATCAAGGAGGCGGTACGGCGTGGCCTGGGCGTGACGGCCTGGCCGGCCTTCACCGCGTCTTCCACCAACTCCGTGAAGAGGGCGAGCAGGGGAAGGTGTGCGGTGGCCACCTGGTCCGGGTGGCTGACCAGCAACTGAATGGCGAAGTCGGTGAAGAGCGGGGACTGCTGTCCCTCGCGCGGCGTGGAGGAGTCGTACAGCAGATCCACCGCGACCTTGAGCCGGTCCAGTGGGCCGGTCACGGTGGAGAGCCTCTCCCGCATCTCGGTGGCCGACCTCGACAGCGCGTCCTCGAAGAGGGCGAGCAGCAGCTCGTGCTTGCCGTCGAAGTGCTGGTAGAAACTCCGCAGCGACTGGCGGGAGCGCTCCACGACTTCCTGCACCGTGAAATCCGTGGTGCCCTTGTCCGTGATCAGTTCCTGGGCCGCGTCCAGGAAACGCTGCACGCGCTGCTCGGCGCGCAGCTTCGCGGCCCGGGTGGATCGCTCGACGGCACGCTGCCGCCACGCGGGTTCAGGGGACTCGACCGGTTCGGCGGGGACGACACTCATGGGTAGAACGGTACTCCACGTATGTGAAAAGAGGAGGCATCCCCCCTACCGAATCGCCCTCCGCGTGAAGCAAGACTCTTACTTCCGTCTGCCGAGAATGCTATTCTCGCTTCGATTCCTGCCACAGAGGACGCCACCAAGACCGCAGGAGAGCGGAGGCCGGGCGTGGAGTTCGAACTCGACGAGGAGCAGCGGATGCTGCGCCGCACGGTGCGCGAGACGGTCGCGAAGGTGCGGCCGCAGCCCGAGGACCGGCAGTGGGAGACCTATCGGAGTCTGGGATGGCTGGAGGCACCCCCGCTGGAACTGGCCCTCATCCTGGAAGAGCTGGGGTACGCGGCGGACCCGACCCCGTTCCTGGCCACTGCCACCTGGTTCGCACCGCTGACCGGCCGATTGCCCGAAGGCAGTGGCACGGCCGTCTTCGACGGCGTCGGCCGCTACGTCCTGGAAGCCGACCGCGCCGACGAGGTCGCGCTGCTCACGACGGGTGGGGTCACCGTCGTCCCGGGAGCGGACCTCGGCGCCCAGCGGGTCGGCATCCTCGACCCGCACGTGCATGTGGCCCACGTCGACGCGCAGGCCCTTTCCGCCGGCGTCCCCGACCTCGCCCTGACCGGGCTCGCGGCCACCGCCGTCGGCGCCTGCCGCCGCGTCCTCGACCTGGTCCTCGCACACGTGAAGCAGCGCACGCAGTTCGGTCAGGTACTCGGCTCCTTCCAGGCGGTCAAGCACAAGGCGGCCGACATGCACGTGGCCGTGGAGCGGGCCCGCGCCCTCACCCACTTCTCCGCGCTCACGATCGCCGAGGACGATCCGCGCCGCACCAAGGCCGCCCACATGGCGAAGGCGGCGGCGGGGGAGTGCCAGCGGCTGGTCTTCCGGCACGGACTGCAGCTCTTCGGTGCCATGGGCTTCACCTGGGAGAACGAACTGCAACTGCACCTCAAGCGGGCCCAGGCCTGCGACCTGCTGCTCGGCACCGCGTCCGCTCACAGGAAGGCCCTGCTGACCGCATGAAGCTCGCCGACGACCCCGAGGTGGAGGAGTTCCGCGCCCAGTTCTCCGCCTTCCTCGACGCCCGTCTCCCGACCGAGGCCGAGGCGCGCGAACGCTCTCACTCCAGTGCGCACGTACCCGACTGGGCCCGCCGCTGGCAGCGCACCCTCTTCGAGCACGGCTGGCTGCTGCCCGGGCAACCACCCGAGTACGGCGGCCGGGGGGCCACCCTGCCGCAGCAGCTCGCCCACCTGGAGGAGCTGGCCCGCCGCCGGATCTACCACAGCTTCAACCCCCAGGGCCTGGGCATCATCGCCGCGTCCCTGCTCACCTTCGGCACCGAGGAACAGAAGACACGCTGGGCCGTGCCGATCCTGCGCGCCGAGATCACCGCCGCGCTCGGCATGAGCGAGCCCGAGGCGGGCTCCGACCTGGCCTCGCTGCGCACCCGGGCCGTCCTCAACGGGGACACCTTCACGGTGAACGGGCAGAAGATCTGGACTTCCGGTGCCCACGACGCCGACGTGCTCCTCACCTTCGTACGCACCGACCCCCGCGCCCCCAAGCACGAGGGGATCAGCGCGTTGCTGATATCGACCGCCGCCGAGGGTGTCGCCCGCCGACCCTTCGGATCGATCGCCGCCGAGGACGACCACGACTTCAACGAGGTCTTCCTCACCGACGTACGCGTACCGCGCGAGAATCTGGTGGGCCCTCTCAACGAGGGCTGGCGGGTGGCCAACGGCTCCCTCGGCCACGAACGCACCCTGCTGTGGCTGTCGTACGCCGAACGGCTCCAGGACCTGGTCCGCGACGCCGGGGACGCCGGCGCCGGCCAGGAGTGGTACGCCACCCTTCTCATGGATCTGACGGCCCTGAGGCTGCTCGGCCATCGGCAACTGGGCCCGAACCGCAACGCCGCCGAGATCTCCGTACTCAAGCTGCTGGGCTCCGAGGCCGTCCAGTCGGCCTCCCTGCACGCCCTGGAGGCGCACGGCGCCGACGCGCTGGCGCACCCCGCGCGCACCGGCCCGTACCACCACATGCACCACGAGGACTTCGTCTCCAGCTGGTTCGAACGCTACGCGCGCAGCTTCGCCGGCACCATCGCCGGCGGCACCAGTGAGATCCAGCGCAACATCATCGCCGAGCGCATCCTCGGCCTACCGCGTTAGGACGCCGGTCATGGACCAAATCCTGTACGAAGCGGAAGGCGGCGTCGCCGTCATCACGCTCAACCGGCCCGAGGCCGCCAACGCCCAGACGATGGCTCTCCTCGACGACCTGGACGCCGCCTGGACCCGCGCGGCCGGGGACGAGGAGGTCCGTGTGATCGTGTTGCGCGCCAACGGCCGGCACTTCTCCGCCGGACACGATCTGAAGGACCGCTGGCCCGACCCCGACGAGATCACCCTGGAGTGGATCTACAACACGGAGGCGCGGCGCTACCTCGAGTACTCGCTGAAGTGGCGCAACATCCCCAAGCCCACCATCGCCGCGGTACAGGGCAAGTGCATCGCAGCCGGGCTGATGCTGTGCTGGCCGTGCGACCTGATCGTCGCGGCGGAGAACGCCGAGTTCTCCGACCCCGTGGTGCACATGGGCATCGGCGGGGTCGAGTACCACGGGCACACGTGGGAGCTGGGACCGCGCAAGGCCAAAGAGATCCTGTTCACCGGGAGACCCCTCACCGCCCGCGAGGCCGAGCAGGTCGGGATGGTGAACCGGGTCGTCCCGCTCGACCGGCTCGACGAATCCGCCCGCGAGCTGGCCGAAAGGATTGCGAGGATGCCACCCTTCGGCCTGCGTCAGGCCAAGCGGGCCGTCAACCAGACCCTGGACGTCCAGGGCTTCTACGCCGCGCTCCAGTCCGTCTTCGACGTCCACCAGACCGGGCACGGCAACGCGCTCAGCGTGGGCGGGTTTCCGATCCTGACGCGCCTGGAGGACATGAAGCAGCGCGTGAAGCAGGGGTGAGGAGAGCGTTACTGGGACGGCCCGTGTCGAAGCCGGGCCGACCCGTGCACGAGCCCTGAGCACGGGGCCACGGCGAGGGCGTCTCACGCGCGTCCGCCGCCACCTGGGGCCCCGGCGTGCCCACGGGGTCTGGCCCCTCCCATTCCTGGTCGCCGCAGTTCATACTTGCTTCTACATGAGGGGGAATGTCATGGACGCGGCAGGGTTGGCGTCGGCGGCCGTGCCACTCGTCGTGGCCGCGGTCACGGGTGCGGGGACCGCGATCGGCACGGGCACAGTACAAGTGGTCTCCGGTTTGGTGAGGGACCGGTTGAGGGACACGGAGCAAGGTCAGGCAGCCCTCACAGGGCTGGACCAGGACCCCGAGGACTCGGCGGCGGCCGATCGGCTCCATGCCGTGTTGCGGGATGCCCTCGACGCGGATCCGGCCTTCGCCCAACGACTGATCGCGCTGCTCGAAGCACCGCCGCCGCCTCCGGTGCCGCCGGCACCGACCGGCAGCGTGGTCATCGGAGACGGTAACCGGCTGCGCGGTAGCAACATCTCCCTTGGGCCACTGACGATCTCGACCTCCCGGGGCGGTCCGGGCGCCTTGGCCGCGCTTGTCGCCGTCATGCTGGGGATCGTGGCACTCGCCGTGTACGGCGGCGTTCGTGCGATCGGCGGGGACGAGTCGCCAGGACAGAGAGTCGGCGCCGCGCCCTGGCAGGAGTCCACCGGAGCGGTGGGAGGGTCCGGCGCTCCGACGGACGGCGTGGGAGACCCGCTTGCCAAGGGGCAGCCACGTCCGGTTCTTGAGGACCAAGAGGTCGTCGAGTCGGTCCTTCCCGGGTTGGATGCCGTCCCCGGCGGCTGGACGCAGGAGAACGACGCGAGCGTGCTCGAAGCCTCCACGGAGCAGTGCGGCAGCGAACAGCCCGATCTGCTGTTCTGTGGCGAAGCCGCATACCAGGATCCGGCGACGAACAACGTGGCCCACTTCAGGGTCTACCCCTTCGCAGGGGTGGAAGCCGCTCAAGCGGCCTACAGGTCACTGAGGCAGGAATCGCCGCCCTCCATGGCGCTGCCGACCCTCGGAGACGAAAGCCACGCCGTCAGCAGACACGGCAGTGACTCCAAGACCGTGGTGTCCATGGTCAGGGTCGGCAGTGTTGTGGCCGGCGTCACCTATGACGTCGAGGCGCTCGCCTGGACAGAAGCGTACGGCGGCGACCACCTCGAGATTCTGACACGCACTCTCGTCGATCGGGTCCAGCAAGCGCTCGGCGGTCAGGCGCCCACCGCCCGGGCTGTCCTGTGAGGGCCGACCCTCACGTTTGTCGAGCCCCGTGAGTGCGGGGCCGGTGACCACCGGCCTCAGCGAAGACCCCCTTCGTCACCGAGACCGGAATCCGGTTCCACCTGGAACGTGTTCAACGCCGCCGCCAGCGTCCCGTAGGCGCCCACCGTGAACACGAAGTCCAGCAGCTGCCGTTCGTCCAGCTCCTTGGCCAGCTCCTCGTAGGTGGCGTCGGAGAGGGTGAATGCGGTCTCCAGTTCGTCGACGACCCGGTTCACCAGCGTGGCGGCGCCCGTCCGTACCTGCTCCAGATCCTCTTCCGTCACGCCGGCCTCACGGCCGATGAGCACGTGCTGCCCCCACTCGTACGCGCACCGGCGACGCCAGGCCACCCGCAGGATCGCGAGCTCGCGCATCCGCACCGGCAAGGTGTTGCGGGCCAGGAGATGGGCGGAGAAGGTGAGGAACGACCTGGCGAGCGCCGGGTGGCGGAGCAGCAGGCCGAGGACGTTCGAGGGGGGCACCTTCCGTCCGCCCGTCAGCGGTCGCAGCGTCTCGGCGTCCCACTCCTCGTACGGGACGGGGGACAACCTCGTCATGTGTTGCGCCCCCCGTTCACACCGATGATCTGCCCCGTGATGTAACCCGCCTCCTCGCTCACCAGGAAGGAGCAGGTCGCCGCTATGTCCTCCGGGAGACCGACCCGGCGGACCGGGGTCCGGGCGATGTGCTCCTCGATGGTGCCGCCGAGCCGCTGCCGCTGTTCGGCGGTGCGCAGCATCGGAGTGTCGATGAAACCGGGCGGCACGGCGTTGACGGTGATGCCCCGCGGGCCCAGCTCCAGGGCGAGGGACTTGGTCAGCCCGTTCACCGCGGACTTGGCGGCTACGTAGTGGGCCATGAAGGGCTGGCCGGAATGGGCGCTGGACGAGGAGATGTTCACGATCCGTCCCCAGCGCCCCTCCCACATGTCCGGCAGCGCCGACTGCACGCAGTGGTACACCCCGTTGAGGTTGATGTCCATGACGCGCTGCCACTCCTCGAACGACAGCTCCGAGAACCGGGTGAAGCCGTCCTTGCCCGCCGCGTTGACCAGGACGGAGACCGGACCGTAGCGGTCGCGCACCGCTTCCATCGCCTTGTCGACCTGTGCGCGGTCGGTGATGTCCACGGTCAGCGCGTGGCCCTCCCCGGCCGGCGCGATGTCGAAGACGGTGACGTGGAGACCGTCGGCGGTGAGCCGCCGCGCGATCGCCCGACCGATGCCGGAGGCGCCACCGGTGACGACGGCCGTCCTCGCGCTGCTCACGCGAACGCCTCGTCGCCGACGACGGTCGTGCGGTGCAGCAGCCGCTCCGAGTTCTCGTCGTATGGCAGCGCGCGGTGCAGTATCCCGGTGTTGTCCCAGACCACGAGGTCGCCGACCTCCCAGTCGTGGGTGTAGCGGAAGCGCTCCTGGGTGGTCCAGTCGAGCAGTTCGTCGAGCAGGGCGCGGCTCTCGTCGGGGTCCATCCCGACGACGTGATCGGCGGTGGTGCCGGTCACCAGGGAACGGCGGCCGTCCCTGCGGTGCCACACCAGGGACATCTCGTGGTTGGGCTGGGTCCGCCAGGCGGCCAGTTCCTTCTCGGTGGGGTCCGGGTTCACCAGCCGCTGGGACGCCTCGAAGCTGTGCACCACGCGCAGCGACTCGTACCGCTCGCGTTCCTTCTCCGGCAGGTTCTCGTACGCCGCGTAGGTGCTGGCGAACTCGGTGCCGCCACCGACCGTGGCGACATGGCGGGCGGTGAGCGTGGTCGCCTTGACGGGCACATCGTCGCTGGTGCCGTCCAGGTGCCAGTAGAACGCGCCCTTCAGGTACTTGGCGCTCTTGCTCTTGGCCGGGTTGATGGAGATCGGAAAGACTTCCTGGTCGCGCAGCGCGACCACCTCACCGAGCGTACGGCTGAACGCCAACTGCTGCTCGTCGTCGAGGTGCAGCCCACGCACGAGGATAACCCCGCGCCATGTGAGGGCCTCGGCCGCCCGGTGGACGAAGGCGTCGTCGAGCGGGTCCGTCACGCCGGTGAACTCCACCCCGAGCGACGAGCTCAAGGCCTTCGATGCGATCATGAAAACTCTCCTTCCGTATGTGAGAAGCATATTCTCACTTTGAGTGTGGGGGAAGTCCCGTGGCGCGCCCAGGAGTCATGGGGTTGCCGGCGTGTTCGCTCGGATGATGGGTGCGCAACAGGCTCTCTTGTCTGAATCCTTGATTCGCTGAAATGGAGAATGTAGTTTCCGACCAACCGAGCAGGGAGGCTGGGATGCGGTTCAGGGACAAGGTGGCGATCGTCACCGGAGCCGGTCAAGGCATCGGCGAGGGCTACGCGAAGGCGCTGGCCGCCGAAGGCGCGCGGGTCGTGGTCGCCGAGCTGAACGAGGAACAGGGGCAACGTGTCGCCAAGGAGATAGGGGACGCGCTCTTCGTACGGACCGACGTCGGCGACCCGGCGTCCGCCGAGGCGCTCGCCGACACGGTGATCACCGAGTTCGGAGCGATCGACCACCTCGTCAACAATGCCGCCGTCTTCCAGGGCATGCGTCGCGAGGGCATCACCAGTGTCGACTACGACTACCTCGACCGGTTCCTCAAGGTGAACCTGCTCGGCGCACTGCACGTGACCCGGGCGGTCCTGCCGCATCTGAAGGAAGGCTCCGCCATCGTCAACCAGTCATCCACCGCGGCCTGGCAGCCCACCGGCTTCTACGGCCTCGCCAAGGCGGGGATCAACCACCTCACCGCGTCCCTCGCCGCGGAACTCGGCGACCGGGGCATCCGCGTCAACGCGATCGCGCCCGGCCCGACGGACACCGAGGGCTCCCGCGACATCATCCCGGAGCAGGTCCGCGAGGCGCTGGTGAGGTCACTCGCCCTCAAACGCATGGGGAAACCGGCGGATCAAGCCGGTCTGCTCCTCTTCCTGCTGTCGGACGCCGCGAGCTGGGTCACCGGCCAGGTCGTCGCGGTGGACGGCGGATCGGTGGTGCGGCTGTGAACAGGGCACCCACCAGCTCCCTGCTGATCGACGGCAAGCTCCTCACCACCGGCGCGACGTTCCCGTCCCACAACCCCGCCACCGGTGAACTGGTGGGGCACGCGCCCGAGGCCACCACGGCGGACGCCGAGGCGGCCGTGGCCGCCGCCCGCCGTGCCTTCGACACCACCGACTGGCCCACCGACAGGGACCTGCGGCTGCGCTCCCTGCGCCGGCTCCACCAAGCCCTCGACGAGCACCGCGAGGAGCTGCGCGAGCTGACCATCGCCGAGGTCGGCGCGCCCCGTCAGCTCACCCACGGTCCGCAGCTCGACGAGCCGATCGGCATCGTGAAGTACTACGCCGACCTGCTGGAGGGCTACGAGTTCGCCGAGGACCTGGGCGTGATCGAGTCCCGCGGCCAGCGTCACCACCGCTGGGTGGAGAAGGAAGCGGCCGGCGTCGTCGCCGCGATCCTGCCGTACAACTTCCCCAACCAGCTCGCCCTGGCCAAGCTCGCCCCCGCGCTCGCCGCGGGCTGCACCGTCGTCCTCAAGGGCGCCCCGCAGACCCCGCTCACCACCCTCGCCCTCGGCGAACTGATCGCCGAGCACACCGACATCCCGCCCGGAGTCGTCAACGTACTCAGCTCCTCGACCTCCGAGGTCGGCCAGGCGCTCACCACCCACCGCAGCGTGGACGCGGTGACCTTCACCGGAGCCACCAGCACGGGCCGGCGCATCATGGCCGCCGCCTCCGGATCGGTGAAGCGGGTCTTCCTCGAACTCGGCGGAAAGTCGGCCATGATCGTCCTCGACGACGCCGACGTCACCAAGGCCGCCATGTTCGCCGCCTTCACCATCTGCTCCCACTCGGGCCAGGGCTGCGCCCTCACCTCCCGTCTGCTCGTCCCACGTGCCCGGCACGACGAGATCGTGCAGGTGGTCGCGGCCGGGCTGGACCGGGTCCGGGTCGGCGACCCCACCGATCCACGGACGAACATGGGACCGCTGATCAGCGAGGACCAGCGTGACAAGGTCGACAGCATGGTGCGCCGGGCCGTCGACAACGGCGCCGTCCTGGTCCGCGGCGGCAAACGCGTCGACCCCGGACACTTCTACGCGCCCACCCTGCTCGCGGAGGTCGATCCCGACAGCGAGATCGCGCAGGAGGAGGTCTTCGGCCCCGTCCTCGCCGTGATCCCCTACGACGACGAGGACGACGCCGTCCGCATCGCCAACAACTCCAGGTACGGGCTCTCCGGCGCCGTGCACAGCGCCGACGAACAGCGGGCCATCCGCATCGCCCGGCGCATCCGAACCGGCACCTTCTCCATCAACGGCGGCAACTACTTCGCCCCCGACGTGCCCTTCGGCGGCTACAAGCAGTCCGGCATCGGCCGGGAGAGCGGCCGGTCCGGGTTCGAGGAGTTCCTGGAGGAGAAGGCCTTCGCCCGCATCGTCGCCCCCGAGGAGCAGTCATGAGGCCGCTGGAGGGGATCCGCGTCCTGGAAGTCGCCATGTACGGTTTCGTGCCCTCGGCGGGAGCCGTCCTCGCGGACTGGGGCGCCGACGTGGTCAAGGTCGAACACGCGGTCACCGGCGACCCACAACGCGGACTGCGCCAGACCGGCAGCTTCCGGGTGGAGGGCGACCCCAACCCGAACGTCGCCCACGCCAACCGCGGCAAGCGCTCCCTGGGCCTGGACATGACCACCCCGGAGGGCCGCGAGGTGCTGTACGAACTGGCCCGGGACGCGGACGTGTTCCTCACCAGCTTCCTGCCCGCCTCCCGAGCCCGGCTCGGCATCGACATCGACGACATCCGCGCCGTCAACCCGCGGATCGTCTACGCCCGAGGCAGCGCCCTCGGCCCCCGAGGCGCCGAGTCGGGCCGGGGCGGCTATGACATGACCGCTTTCTGGGCCAGGGCCGGCACGGCGGCCAGCATCACCCCACCCGGCACGGAGGGCATGATCAGCCCGCCCGGTCCGGCCTACGGCGACACCATCTCCGGCACCAACCTGGCGGGCGGCATCGCCGCCGCGCTGCTGCGCCGCGAACGCACCGGGGAGACCTCCGTGGTCGACGTCTCCCTGCTCGGCAGCGGCCTGTGGGCACTCGGCCACTCCATCGGCCTGTCCCTGCACCTGGGCCGTGCCTGGGAGGGCGTCGCGCCCAGCACCCACGGCTCACCCACCAACCCGCTCTCCGGGCTCTATCGCACCGCTGACGACCGGTACATCACCTTCGTGATGCTCCAGCCGGCCAAGTTCTGGGCCAACGTGTGCCGATGCCTGGACCGGCCCGAGCTCGCCGACGACCCCCGGTTCGCCACCACCGAGTCCATCACCCGGCACACGGGCGACGCGGTGAAGATCCTGCGCGAGGTGATCGCCACCCGCCCGCTCGCCGAGTGGACCAAGCGGTTCGCCGCACTCGACGGGCCCTGGGCGCCTGTCCAGGACACCCTCCAGGCCACCACCGACACCCAGGTGCGCGCCAACGGCTACATCGGGCAGGCCGGCGACCTGGAGCTCGTCGCCAGCCCCGTCCAGTTCGACGTCGAGGACACCGTCCTCGGCCCCGCACCGGAGTTCGCCGCGCAGACGGAGGAGATCCTCACCGAGCTCGGCTACGACTGGGACCGCATCCTCGCCCTCAAGGCGAGCGGCGCGGTCACCTGACCCGCTCATCCCGTCCCCTCCCCCGGACGACGACGTCCGGGCGACACGAGGAGGCACCATGCGCAGGCTGCTCACAGGCGGTGTCACCGTACTCGCGGTGCTGCTGGCCGCCGGCTGCTCCACCCGCTCGGACGACGACACCGATTCCACCCGGCAGGACACTCCCGCCGTGCAGGAGACCCGTGCCGCGTCAGGTGACTTCGGCACCCTGAAGAACGTGTGCGGTCCCGGCACCGCCGGGAAGTCGTCCACGCAGGGCGTCACGGACGACAAGCTCCAGGTCGGCGTCCTGTCCGACGTCGGCTTCTCCAAGAAGTCCGAGTTCGTCGACGTGGCGAAGGTCTTCACCTCATGGTGCAACGACGCGGGAGGTATCAACGGCCGTGACCTCGAACCGGTCACCCGGGACACCCGGCTCACAGAGGTCCGCCAGCGGACGCTTGAGGCGTGCAAGGAGGACTTCGCGCTGGTCGGCGGCGGAGCGGCCCTGGACAGTCTGGGCGTCAAGGACCGGCTGACCTGCCTGCTTCCCAACTTTCCCGCGCAGTCCAGCCAGATCGGCGCCATCGGCTCCGACCTCCAGGTGATCGCGTCGCAGCCCACCGCCGGGTACTTCCAGTACCCCGGCTACTACAACTGGCTGATGAAGGAGAAGTACCCCGACTCCGCACAGAAGGTCGGCATCATCGCCGGAGACTCGCCCGTCACCAAGGTGATGTCGGCCCAGTTCGAGGAAGCGGTGGCCGGCCTCGGCGGCAAGGTCTCCTACACCGACCTGTACCCGGCGTCCGGCGTCTCCGACTGGACCCCGTACGCCCAGACGATCAAGAAGGAGGACGTCAAGGGCCTCGTCTTCCTCGGTGACTTCGCCAGCCTCGCCAAACTGGAGCAGGCCCTCACCAGCATCGACTACGCGCCCGACTGGATCGACGCCAACTCCAACGCCTACGGCCCGGCGTTCCCGAAGCTGGCGGGCAAGGCCCTGGCCAAGCAGCACAACTACGCCGAGCTGTTCGCCACCGCACCGTTGGAGAGCGCGGCCGACAACCCCGCCACCCAGCAGGCCATCGACCTGTTCGAGAAGTACGCGCCGGGGAAGGAAGTCAGCTATCCCGCGCTGCGCGCCTTCTCCGCCTGGCTGCTGTTCGCCACCGCCGCCCGCGACTGCACCACCCTCACCCGCGCCTGCGTCTACGAGAACGCGCGGAAGAACACCGACTGGACGGCAGGCGGTCTGCAGGCCCCGTTCGACCTGACCTCGAAGGAGCCGACCAGCTGCTTCGCGGTCGTGGAGGCCACCGCAGACGGCTGGCAGCCCGCGGCTTTCAAGCCCGACCAGGGTGTCTTCCGCTGCGACGGCCCCGTCTACAAGTACAAGGGCGACTACGGCAAACCCGCCACCCTCGCCTCCGTCGGCAAGTCCCTGTCCGACCTGACCTGACCTGACCCGACCTGAACGTGAACGGGAGCTGAGTGACGTGAAGGTACGCGTCGACCCCGAGCGCTGCCAGGGGCACACCCTGTGCGCCATGCGCGCCCCGAAGGTATTCGAACTGAGCGAGATCGACGGCCATTCCTCCCCGATCAACGAGGAGGTCCCCGACGATCAGCAGGACCAGGTGGTGGAGGCCGTCCGGTCCTGCCCCGAGCGAGCGATCAGCGTCTTCTGAGGGGGCGCGGCCGACACGAGGAGAAACCGCCATGACCGTATCCGAGCCGTACGGTGACGACATCCGCAAGCAGCCCCGCGTCCACTTCGACCGGCACGCCCCCGAGTACCGCGACCAGTTCGAGGAGCAGACCCGCGCCTTCCACGCCGGCTGCCCGCTAGCCTGGTCCGACACCTACGGCGGGCACTGGGTCGCCGCCGGCAACCGCGAGCTGCTCGCCTTCGCCCGCGCCGGACAGAAACTTTCCAACGACCACGACGTCAACGGCGAGCGCCGTGGCTACCAGGGCATCAACATCCCGGCTCCGGCCCGCGGCAAGGGCTTCCGCGGCGGGTTCCTGGAGATGGACCCGCCCGAACAGCGCGCGTACCGCAACGCCCTCAACCCCTACCTCTCCCCGGCGGCCATCGCTCGCTGGATCCCGTTCATCGACGAGGTGGCCCGCGCCTGCCTCGACGAGAAGATCGAGTCCGGACGGATCGACTTCGTCGACGACCTCGCCAACATCGTCCCGGCCGTCTTCACGCTCGCCATGATGGGCGTGCCCCTGAAGAAGTGGGAGCTCTACAACGAGCCGGCCCACGCCGGTGTCTACACCCCGCCCGGCTCTCCGGAGATGGCCCGAGTGGTCGAGGCCCACATGGCCATGCTCAAGGACATCGCCGCCACCCTCCACGAGGTCCGCGCCCACCCGCGTCCCGGCCTCGCCGACGCCCTCGCCTGCCTGGAGATCGACGGCAAGCCCCCGTCCGACATCGACCTGGTCGGCGCCATGGCCCTGCTCATCGGCGGCGGCTTCGACACGACCACCGCGCTCACCGCCCACTCCCTCGAGTGGCTCTCCCAGCACCCCGACGAGCGAGCGCGGCTGGACCGGGAGCGCGACACCCTGCTCGACACGGCCACCGAGGAGTTCCTCCGCTACTTCACCCCCGCGCCGGGCGACGGCCGGACGGTCGCGGAGAACTGCGAGATCGCGGGCAAGGAGTTCGAGGAGGGTGAACGCGTGTGGCTGTCCTGGGCGATGGCCAACCGCGACCCGGCCGTCTTCCCGGACCCGGACCGCGTCGACCTCGAACGCGGAGGTAACCGCCACACCGCCTTCGGCCTCGGCAACCACCGCTGCATCGGTTCCAACGTGGCCCGTACGGTCTTCAAGCGGATGCTGATCCAGGTCCTGGACCGCATTCCCGACTTCGTCTGCGACGCCGAGAACACCGTCCACTACGAGACCATCGGCGTCATCCAGGGCATGCGCCACCTGCCCGCCACCTTCACGCCCGGTCCGCGTCTCGGCCCCGGCCTGAAGGAGACGCTGGCGACCCTCCAGCAGGCGTGCGACGAACAGGGGCTGGCCGAGCCGGTGACGGTGCGCAAGGCGGAGGCGAAGATCCGTTGAGCGCGCCCCATGCGGGGTCCGCTCGTCCCCGGCCGCGACCGGACCAGGAGACCGAGTTCTTCTGGACCTCCGGCCGCGACGGGCGGCTCCGCTTCCGCTCCTGCACCGCCTGCTCGGCCCTGATCCACCCACCGCAGCCGGTCTGCCGCCACTGCCACGGCCACGACACCACGGTCCGCGAGGTCTCCGGCCGGGCCACCCTGATCGGCTTCACCGTCAACCACCGCTTCCCCCTCCCCGGCATGCCCGCTCCGTTCGTCGTCGCCCAGGTCGCCATCGAGGAGGATCCACGGGTCCGTCTCACCACCAACGTCGTCGACTGCGCGCCGGAGGACCTGCGCCTCGGCATGCTCATGGAGGTCGCCTTCGAGCAGGTGGGCGACACCTGGCTGCCGCTGTTCCGCCCGGCCGCGGCTCAGCCGGAGCCGGCCCCGCTGCCGCCCGACGACCCGTCCCCTGAACGCATGCGGGACCACGTCCACAGGGCTTCCACGGCCCGCCGGTTCGAGGACGGCGCCGTCATCAGCGGCGCCGGGGCCTCGCGCATCGGCCGCCGCCTCATGGTCCCGCCCCTCCACCTCACCGTGGAGGCGTGCGAGAAGGCCGTCGCCGACGCCGGTCTCACCTTCGACGACGTCGACGGCCTGTCCACCTATCCCGGCGGCGGCGCCTACGGCGGCTTCGCCGAAGGAGGGGTCACCGCGCTGGAGTCGGCGCTCGGCATCCGCCCCGTCTGGCACAACGGCGGCGGGGAGACCTTCGGTCCCGGCGGGTCCGTGATCGCCGCCATGCTCGCGGTGGCCGGCGGCCTGGCCCGGCACGTGCTGTGCTTCCGCACGGTGTGGGAGGCGACATACGCGGAACTCGTCCGCCAAGGAAAGATCAGGCCTCCCCGCGCAGGCACCGCCGACGGCTGGTTCAAGCCGTTCGGCGCCGTCTCACCCGCCGTCATGCTGGCGATGAATGCCCAGCGGCACATGCACCGCTACGGTTCCACCCGCGAGACACTCGGCTGGATCGCCCTCAACCAGCGCGCCGGCGCGGCCCGCCACCCGCACGCCGTCTATCGCGACCCGCTGACCATGGACGACTACCTGTCGGCGCGCACCATCACCACGCCCTTCGGCCTCTACGACTGCGACGTCCCCTGCGACGCCGCGACCGCCGTCGTCGTCTCCGCCGCCGAGACGGCGCCAGACCTCCGCAAGGCCCCGGTCCGTGTCGAGGCCGTCGGAACGCAGATCGTCGAACGCCCCGAATGGGACCAGGCCACGCTCACCCACGAACCCCAGGTGCTGGGCCAGGCGGCGCACCTGTGGACGCGCACCGACCTGCGCCCCACCGATGTCGACGTGGCGCTGCTGTACGACGGCTTCACCTTCAACTGCCTGTCCTGGATCGAGGCGCTCGGCTTCTGCGGCATCGGCGAGGCCCGCGACTTCCTGGACGGCGGAAAGAACATCGCCCGGGACGGGATCCTCCCGCTCAACCCGCACGGCGGGCAGCTCTCCCACGGTCGCACACACGGCATGGGCCTGCTCCACGAGGCCGTCGTCCAACTGCGCGGCGAGGCCGGCGCCCGCCAGGTGGCGGGTGCGCGGACGGCCGTGGTCTCCAGCGGCGGACTCACCCCCAGCAGCGTACTCCTGCTCAGGACGGACGGATGACCTCAACCGAACCCGAACTCACCACCCGCGTCCACCGGGAGGTGGTGGACGTGCACGGCGTCCCCGCGTCCGCCCTGGTCGCCGAGGCCGCTCGCCCGCGTGCCGTGATCGTAGCCGTGCACGGCGGTGCGACCACCTCCACCTACTTCGACCATCCGGGCCACCCCAGGCTCTCGTTGTTGCGCACCGCCGCCGCGGCCGGGTTCACCGTCGTCGCCCTCGATCGCCCCGGTTACGGCAGTTCGGCCGGCCACGAGGAACGTCTGCGGACACCCGAACAACGCACCGACTTCGCGTTCGCCGCCGTCGACGCCCTCGTGAGGGGACGGGACACCGGCCTCGGGGTCTTCCTCTGGGCGCACTCGGCGGGCTGCGAGCTGACCGTCCGGATGGCGAGCGACTCACGCGGCACCGCTCTGCTCGGGGTGGAACTCGCCGGAATGGGCCGTACCCACCACCCCAAGGTGATCACCGCGATGGAGGAGTGGCGGCGAGACCCGTCCCGCACCCGGCCCAATCTGCGCGACGCACTGTGGGACCCGCCGCACGCCTACCCGGACGACGTCTACGGCGGGCGCGGCATCGGTGCCGGCTCGCCCGAGTACGAGGGCCGCCGCGAGGGCTGGCAGGAGGAGTTCGCACGGCTCGCCGGGCGGGTCCTGGTGCCCGTCCACATCACGCTCGCCGAGTACGAACAGGTCTGGACGAACGGCCCTGAGGGACTGGCCGACCTCGCCTCGCTCTTCACCGCCGCGCCCCGACTGGTGCTGCACGAGCAGGCAGGCGCCGGCCACAACACCAGCGTCAGCCGCACCGCCCTCGCGTACCACCTGCACGTCCTGGCCTTCGTCGAGGAGTGCGTGCTCGGCGTGCCTGCCCTGCCGTCGGAGAGGGGACACCGCGATGGGTGAACCCGCGGACGCGGCCCTGCTCCTCGTCCGGCTCGTCTTGGGCGCGGTGATGGTGGTGCACGGCTGGAACCACTGGCGTGGTGGAGGCGGCATCACCGGCACGGCCGGCTGGTTCGCCGGCCTCGGCCTGCGCCGCCCGCGCCTGCAGGCGTGGCTGAGCGTATGGACGGAGATCGGTGCGGGAGCGCTGCTGGCCGTCGGGTTGTTCACGCCCCTGGCCTGCGCGGCCGTCCTGTCGGTGATGCTGGTCGCGGGACTGCTCGCCCACCGGCCGCACGGCTTCTTCGTCTTCAAGGAAGGCTACGAGTACGTCCTCGTGCTCGGCGTAATCGCGGTGGCGCTGGGCGTGTGGGGGGCGGGGGAGTACGCGGTCGACAGCGCCGCGGACATCGCCGTGACCGGATGGGCAGGCGCCGGCCTGGTGCTCGGAATGGGTGTGCTGGCGACGGGCGGACTGCTCGCCACCTTCTGGCGGCCACGGGAGAAGACGTGAGAGGACGACGCGACATGCGGGTCGGTTTCATCGGACTGGGCAGCCAGGGCGCGCCGATGGCACGGCGCATCGTCGAAGCGGGATACGAGACGACGTTGTGGGCGCGCCGCTCCGCCTCTCTCGCCCCGTTCGCCGGCACCGCCGCCAGGACGGCGGGCTCACCGGCCGAGCTGGCCGCGGTCAGTGACGTGGTGTGTCTGTGCGTCGTCGACGACGCGGACGTCGAGCAGCTGACCACCGGGGGAGACGGTGTCCTCGCCGGGATGCGTCGGGGAGGCGTGCTCGTGGTGCACTCCACCGTCCATCCCGAGACCTGCCGTCGGCTGGAGGATCGTGCCCGCGTGCAGCGGGTCTCGGTCCTGGACGCGCCGGTGAGCGGCGGGGGGCGGGCCGCGGAACAGGGTTCCCTGCTCGTCATGGCGGGAGGAGACCCCCAGGTCTTCGCCTTCTGCCGTCCGCTGTTCGCCCTGTACGGGGACCCTGTCGTCCACCTCGGTCCGATCGGCGCCGGGCAGGTGGCGAAACTCCTCAACAACGTCCTCTTCACGGCCCACCTGGGGCTCGCGGCGGACGCTCTCGAACTGGGCGACCGGCTGGGGTTGGACACCGAGGGGCTCGGTCGGATCCTGCCGCGCGGCAGCGCGGCGAGTTTCGCCCTCGAACGAGTCGTCGACGCGGGCGGAACGCTGCGGCGCATCGCCGCGCACGCGGGCGGACTGCTGGCCAAGGACGTCCGGCTCCTCACGAGCATCGCCGAGACCACCGTCGCCGACAGCGGGTCACGGCCGGGACCGGTGCGGGAGGCCGCCCGGTCCGCCCTGGACGCCATGGGGCAGTGACGCCCGGACCGCCGCGGTGGTCGCCTCCCGGCTCCTCGCCCCGGCCCGCCGGGGCTGCGTAGTGTGTGCGGTCACTGTCCAACGGCGGAAGGGCACGACGACGTGGATTCTGCACGGCGACAGGAGATCCTGGAGGCGGCCTTGCAGGTCTTCGCCGAACGCGGCTTCAAGCACGCCTCGATCGACGCGGTGGCCGAGCGGGCGGGGCTGACCCGACAGGGCGTGCTCCACTACTTCCCGAGCAAGAAGAAGCTGCTCCTGGAGATGCTGAGTTTCCGTGAGCAGCTCAACCGCGCGCATCTGGCGGAGCATCCCGTCGGGGAGGATCTGCCCGCCCACTTCGCCGCGGCCGTGGCCTTCGAGCAGGGACACCCGTCGTTCGCCACCGTGCACAGCGTGGTGATGGCCGAGGCGGTCACCGGTCAGGAGCCCGCGAGCGGTTACGTGGGAGACCGTCTGCGTTCCCTGCAGATCCACCTCACCGCCCGACTGACCGAGCGCTACGGCGAGCGCATGCCCAGCGGCCTGAGCGCGTCGACGGCCGCCACCGCCGTGCTCGCCCTGGTCGAGGGCATTCACCAGTGGTGGCTGATGGATCCCGACCCGGACGCGGACCACTACCCGGAGATCGTGCGGGAAACGCTTTCGGTCGTGCTGGGTCCGACGGGAGACGGGCCCGGAGACGAGGACCGCGACGAGGAGGGCGACGGGTCGCCTCAGGCGCCCGCTGTGAACGGGTAGACCCGGGTGAAGTCGGCGTCCGGTTCGGCGGCAGTGAACGCCTCCCACACCGCCTGGACGACCGGGGCCACCGCGGCCGCGCCACCCAGAGCCTCGGTCTCCCGCAGGTACAGGCCGACGTCCTTGGCCATCAGCGTGTTGCTGAACCCGGAGGCGTAACGGCCGGTGAGCACCTCTTGGGGGAACTTGTCGGCGGTGGCCCCACTGCGTCCGCTGGAGGCGTTGAGGACCTCCAGCATCACGGCCATGTCCAGCCCCGCAGCCTGCCCGAAGGCGACGGCCTCGCTGGTCGCCGCGAGCGCGGTGGCGGACAGGAAGTTGTTGGCCAGCTTGAGCGCCTGGGCCTGGCCGGGCCGGTCACCGACCCGCCGCCGGCGGTCACTGAGCCCGGCGAGCACGGGCTCGACCCGCGCACAGTCCTCGTCGGCCCCCGCGTACATGACCATCAGACTGCGCCTGCGGGCTCCCGCCGCCCCTCCGGACACGGGCGCGTCCACGTACGCGGGCCCCAGCCCGGACAGTTCGCGGGCTGCCGCGACTCCGACGGTGGAGGTGTCCACGACGTGCGTGACGCGGCTGTCGCGGGCGCGAGCGAGCTCCCGCACGACCGACGTGCAGACGATGCCGTCGGGCAGACTGAGCACCACGACGTCCGCGGCGCGTGCCACCTCCGCGGGACCCGGTGCCCATCGGGCGCCGGTCGGGGTGCGGGCCGGTCCCGCGGCGTCGTGGGCCACCACCTGGAACCCGGCCGACACGAGGTTCGACGCCAGCACTCCGCCCATGTTGCCCAGGCCGACGAACCCGACCGCCTCGTGACCGGCCGCCCCTCGCCCGCTCACGCCGCCTCCCGCTCGGCGCGCGCTTCACGCAGGACGGCCAGGGCGGCGCTCCCCGCGGGGGCACCGCAGTAGGCGGTGATCTGGAAGAGGAGCTCGTCCACCTCGGCGTCACTGACGCCCGCGCGGCCGGCGGCGTCCAGATGCACCCGGAACTGTCCCATGCGGCCCGTGGCGGCGGTCATCGCCAGGACCAGGAGGCTGCGGTCGCGGGTGCTCAGTGGACCGCCGCGCGCCCACACCCCCCACGCCGTCGCGGTCAGGTAGTCCCGGAAGCCCTCCGGGGCAGTGGGGTCGGCCTGCGTGTCGTCGTCGCCGATCACCTCCCGGCGTATCGCCCGTGCCGCTTCCTGCTGCTTCTGGTCGTACATCCACCGCTCCTACGAGGTCGTGGCTCTCAAAGTCGGCTTCTTCGGGTGAGAGTTGTGCTAACGATATCCGAGAATGGCATTTCCGGAAGATGTCGGTGCGCTCGCCGGGCGCGAGAGGCGGAGGTCGTCGTGGAGCTGGGTTTCGTCGGTGCGGGCCGGATGGGCCGCCCCATGGTGCGGCGTCTCGTCGAGGCCGGGCACCGGGTTCGTGTGTACGTCCGCGATGCCGAGGTGCGTACGTCCCTCGCCCGCGACGGCGCCGAGCCCGTCACCTCGCTCACCGCCGCGGCGCGCGGTGCGGACGCCGTCCTCCTCTGCGTGCTCACGGACGCGCAGGTCCGGGAGGTGTGCCTCGACGGGGCTCTCGTTCCGGCACTGCCCGACGGGTCGGTGCTCGCCGTGCACACCACCGGCGACCCGCGCACGGTACGGACGCTGGCCCACCGCGGCGCCGACGTCGTGGACGTGCCCGTCAGCGGCGGCCCGCACGATGTCACGGCCGGCCGCCTGACCGTTTTCGCCGGGGGAGAGGAGCAGGCGGTGGAGCGGGTACGTCCCGCGCTGTGCGCCTACGCCGATCCGGTGCTGCACGTCGGTGCGCTCGGTGCCGGGCAGAGTGTGAAACTGGTGAACAACACGCTGTTCGCCGCCCAGTTGGGCCTGCTCGCCCAGGCGGTGCGGCTCGGGCGGGACCTCGGAGTCGAGGAGAGTGTGCTCCTGGCGGCACTGGCGCAGGGCAGCGCGGCGGGCAACGCCTCTGCGGCGTCCGCCGCCCGGGGCGGAGTCGCCGGGTTGGTGGCCGGCGCCGGCCCCTTCCTCCGCAAGGACCTCGCGGTGGCCGCCGACCTCACCGGGGCACTTGGATTGTCACTCGGGCCGCTGGAACCCGCGGTGCACAGTCTGCGGGGGCTGCTGCCCGAGGTCGACTGAGGGTGCGGCCTGCCGTGAGGGCCGCGGTGATCCCGAGCGGCTATGGCAACGCTATTCTCCAGGAAAGAGATCGCTGTTATCGTCGAAGCGTCCGGCCATGCGGAGTGGACAGGGCCCGGTCGGCGAGCGCGCGGTGCCGTGGCACAGCACGCGGCACCGCGCACCACCACGTGCGGCGGCGGCGCCCGCTCGAGCGCGTCGGCCGCAGCGTCCTGACGTCCTGAGCCGTCCAGCGAGCAGACACGGAGATTCCGACATGATCCACGTCCTGACCGCCACGTTCCCCGTGTTCGGTCCTCGCGCCGAAGCGGCCGCGTGATGCCGGCCCAGGAGAGGGCTCCGCGGCCTCCGGTGCTGCTGCGGGCGGCTCGACTGCTCGACATCACGAAGGGTGAACTCGTTGAGCGGGGAGAGCTGTTGGTCGTCGGGGAGCACATCACCGAGGTGGGGCGGCCCGGCCGGCTTCCCGAGGGCACGGTGGTGCGCGACCTCGGTGACGTCACCCTGATGCCCGGCCTGATGGACATGGAGGTCAACCTCTTCCTCGGAGGTCCCGACCACCGCAGCCCGTTGATCCCGGTGCAGGAGGACCCGGCCGTGCGCACCCTGCGCGCGGCGGCCAACGCGCGCCGGACACTGAGGCGCGGCTACACCACCGTGCGCAACCTCGGCCTGTTCGTGCAGACGGGCGGCGTCCTGCTCGACGTCGCGCTGAAGAAGGCCATCGACCTCGGATGGGTCGAGGGACCGCGCGTGGTGCCGGCCGGCCACGCGATCGCCCCGACCGGCGGGCACCTCGACCCGACCATGTTCCAGGCGTTCGCCCCTGGCGTGCTGCCGCTCACCGTGGAGGAGGGCATCGCCAATGGGGCGGCGGAGGTGCGCAAAGCGGTCCGGTACCAGATCAAGTACGGCGCACGGGTCGTCAAGGTCTGCGCGTCCAACGGGGTCATGTCGCACACCGGCCCCACCGGTGCCCAGCAGTACTCGGACGAGGAACTGCGTGCCATCGTCGACGAGGCGCACCGGGCGGGCGTGAAGGTCGCCGCGCACTGCATGGGGGACTCCGCCATCAGGGCCGCGGTCGAGGCCGGCATCGACTGCATCGAGCACGGCTTCCTGGCGAGCGACGCCACCCTGGACCTGATGGCGGAGCGCGGTACCTTCCTGGTCGCCACCACCTACCTGACCGAGGGGATGAACACCGAGCACGCCGACCCCGCCCTCAAGGCGAAGGCGGCGGACGTCTTCCCACGCGCCCGCGAGTCCACGTCCCGCGCGATCGGCCGCGGCGTCAAGGTCGCCCTCGGCACCGACGCCCCCGCCATTCCGCACGGCAAGGGGGCACTGGAGATGCGTGCTCTGGTCGACCGGGGCATGCGGCCCCTCCAGGCCCTGCGCGCCGCGACCACGGTCGCCGCCGACCTGATCGACGCGGACGACCGGGGACGGCTGGAACCAGGCCTGCTCGCGGACGTCATCGCCGTCCCCGGCGACCCGCTCACGGACGTCTCCGTCACCGGGCGGGTGGCGTTCGTCATGAAGGGCGGTCAGGTGTACCGCGACGACACGCCGGAGCCCTGACCCCCACGACCACCCGGCCGGCCGAGCCGCGGGGAGCAGGGGGACGCGCGCCGGCCGCGACCCCGTCCCACGGCGGTGAGGGCGACCGCGGGAAACGCGCCGGTGGCCGGCCGGGCAGCGCGCGTCGCGACCCGCGGACGCGAGTGCTCGCGCGACACCGGTCCGGTTCCTGCCGGGGTACGCCCGAGCCGCCGAGAAGGAGTCCTACGAGATGTACGACTACGTGATCGCGGGCGCCGGATCGGCGGGATGTGTGCTGGCCGACCGGCTCTCACGCGACCCCGGCGTCCGGGTGCTGCTCGTGGAGGCCGGCGGTGTCGACCGCCATCCCTACCTGCGCATCCCCAAGGGCGTCGGAAAACTCTTCGGCGACCCGACCTACTCCTGGCACTACCGCACCCGGCCCATGCGGCCCGGCGGGAACCCGGACATGTGGGTGCGTGGCAAGGTGCTCGGCGGTTCGAGCTCCGTCAACGGCATGGTCTACAACCGGGGCACCCGCGCCGACTGGGACGGCCTGGAGGAACTCGGCAACCCCGGATGGGGCTGGGACTCGGTCCTGGCCGCCTTCCGCGCCATCGAGAACAACGCCCTGGGCGCCTCACCCACCCGGGGCACCGGCGGCCCCCTGCACATCTCCACCGTCCGTGACCCGGACCCGCTGTGCGACGAATTCATCGCCACCGGCGAGGCGCTCGGAGCGCGGGCGGTCCCCGACGTCAACGAGTACGACGGTGAGCGGATCGGCTACGCCATGGCCACCATCAAGGCCGGCCAGCGCTTCAGCGCCGCCCGCGCCTTCCTCCGTCCCGCACGCTCCCGGCCCAACCTCGTCGTCGCCCCGAACACCACCGCCACCCGGGTGCTCTTCGACGGGGACAAGGCGACGGGGATACGCGTGCGCAAGGCCGACGGTACGAGTGAGGACATCCGGGCCCGGCGGGAGGTCGTCCTCAGCCTCGGCAGCCTGGCCACACCCAGACTGCTCCAGCTGTCCGGCATCGGCCCCGCCGAGACACTGCGGGCCGCAGGCGTCGACGTACGCGTCGACCGCTCACTGGTGGGGGCACGGCTGCGCGAGCACCGCTGCCTGGCGCTGCGGTTCCGCCTCAACGCACCCCTCGGCGCCAACCGGCAACTGGCCGGTTCCCTCGCCCAGGCACGCACCGGTGCCGCCTACCTGCTCACCCGCAAGGGACCGCTGGCCCGGCCCGCCTACGACGTGATGGCGTTCCTCAAGTCCCGTCCGGATGCGGCCCGACCCGACACCGAGGTGTTGCTGGCGCCCTGGTCGCTGGGCGCGCTGACGCCGGGCAAGCCGGCGGAGGTGGAGCGGGAGCCGGGGGTGTCGGCCTGCGCGATGGTGCTGCGGCCGACCTCGGAGGGCTCGCTGTCCATCACCTCGGCCGACTCCGACGCCGGCCTCGACATCGATCCCGGTTACTTCTCCACGGCTCACGACCGGGAGGTCGCCACCGACCTGTTCCGGCGGCTGCGTGACTACTTCGCCACCGATCCCATCGCCTCCCGCATCCAGCGCGAGACCTTCCCCGGTCCGGCCGTCGCGTCCGATGCGGAGGAGGACGTCGTCCGGTCGGCCCTCGACGGGGGCTATTGCGGCTTCCACGCCATCGGCACCTGCGCCATGGGCTCCGGACCGGAGGATGTCACCGATCCCGAACTCCGTGTACGCGGTGTGGACAACCTCCGGGTGGTCGACGCCTCCGTCCTGCCCGTGATGGTGGCGGGCAACCTCAACGGGCCGGTGATGGCGATGGCCTGGCGGGCGGCGGAGTCCTTCCTCGCGGACAGGTGAGGACCGGCGGGGGCGAGCGGGCCCCCGCCGGCCGTTCTCGCCGTCGGCTCAGACGTCCGAGGAACTGAGCGACGCCGACCGGTGCCACGCGTTGAGGAACCCCGCCATGGCACCGAGTTGTCGCAGCCCTTGTGCCGACAGGTCCTCGTAGACACGCAGGTCCACGGCGACACCGGAGTGCGCGGCCCGGGTGGCGAACGACAGGGTGTCGTCCAGCAGCACCTCGGTGCCCGCCGCGTGGAGCTGTACGGGCGGCAGACCGTGCAGGTTGCCGTGGAGCGGGCTGAGCAGGGGGTGATCGCGCGGGGTGGGCCCCGCGTAGGCCGCCGCCCGCACGGGCAGCGCCTCGGCGTCCACCGTGCGATCGGCGACCGCGTTGAGGAACAGGCTCGGCGCGTCGAGGGTGAAGTCCAGCACCGGCGACGTCAGCACCGCGCAGGTGGGCAGCGGTGCGCCCGCGTCCCGCAGCCGTAGCAGCAGACCCGCGGCCAGAGCCCCGCCGAGCCGCTTGCCGGCCACCGCCACCGGTCCCCGGTCATGGCAGTACTCCCAGGTGGCGTAGACGTCCTCCAGAGCCTGCGGGAAGTGCGGGCGATAGCGTGCGCACACGACCGCCTGGCCGGTGAGTCGCGTCAGCTCCCGGGCGGTGGGCAAGGCGTCCTGCGGGGTGCCCGCCAATCGGGGATCACCGTGGACGTACAGCACGGTTTGACCGGCGGCAGTGCCCTCCGGCCGGGTCTCGGGGCCGAACTGACCCTCCTCCACGCGGACTTCACTTGCCACGGGACATCACCTTCTCCGCCGCTTGCCAGTGTTCCTGCGATACCCACAGCCGGGCGAAGACCGCTGCGGCCTCCTGCGGCGAGCGGGTGCGTGTGGTCAGACTCTTGACCTCGCGGGCCTGACGCGTCGCGAGAGAGCGCGCCACGTCGCGCCAATGCCGGTCGAACTCCGCGCGCGGCAGCACCAGATCGACCAGGCCCAGGCGCTCCGCCTCCGTGGCGTCCAGCACCCGGCCGGTACCCGCCAGCAGCAGGGCGCGCCCCGGGCCCACCAGCCGGGCCAGACGCTCGGCCCCGCCCCATGCGGGAACGATCGCCAGCCGGGTCTGGTTGAAGCCGATACGGGTGTCGTCCGCCGCCACCCGGATGTCCGCGGCGACCGCGACCTCCGCCCCACCGCCCAGAGCGTGCCCGTTGAGCGCGGCCACGACCGGGCCGGGGAAGGCGGCGATCCGGTCGCACAACGCCCGCATCCGCAGCGCCATCCCCGACGCCTCCGACTCCGTACGCAGCCGGGACAGCTCCTTGAGGTCTCCGCCGGACACGAAGGCCCGGTCGCCCGCCCCCGTCACCGCGAGTGCCGACGCCCCCTCGGCCGCGTCCAGCGCCTGCTCCAGTTCGCCCATGGTGTCGAGGTCGAGCGCGTTGCGGGCGTGCGGTCGGTCGATCGTGACGACGGCCAGGCCGTCCTGAAGCTCCAGCTCAACCATGTGCGGCCTTCCGGTCGTCGGGCGGAACGGATCAGTCCTCATACACCACGGTCACCTCGGGGGAGGTCGGCTCGGCCTGGCAGGTGAGCACCCAGCCCTGGGCCACCTCGTCGGCGTCGAGGGCGTTGTTCACGCGCATCTTGACCTCTCCCGTCGTCAGCTGCGCCATGCAGGTGGCGCAGTCCCCGGACTCACAGGAGAACGGCGGGGAGAAGCCCGCCCGGCGGGCGGTCTGCAGCAGGGTCTCGCCCGGCCGCTGTGGGACCGTACGACGCTGCCCGCGCACACCGACCGTGACGGTGCCGACGTCGGTGACCGGCTCGTCGGCCGCCGTCGGCACCGTCACGGCGGGCTCCGCCACCGGCGTGAAACGCTCGATGACGATGCGTTCGGACGGCACCCCCGCGCCGGACAGCGTCCGCTCCACCAGATCCATGAAGGGTGCCGGCCCGCACACGTAGAAGTCGGTGTCCTGCGGCTCGTCCCCCACCACGGCGCGGATCTCGTCCTCGGTGACCAGGCCGTCCCGGTCGTCTAGGTGATGCCGTACGTCGAAGCGCGCGGGGTGCTGGACGACGAGTGTGTCCAGGGCGGTGGAGAAGATCGCGGCCCGGTGGTTCTGATGCGCTGTCAGCAGGCGGATCGGCCGGGTCGTGGTGGCCAGGGCGCTCTTGACGAGCGAGAACACGGGTGTGATCCCGCTGCCGCCGGCGAAGGCGACGAGCGGACGTCCGCCCCTTCCCTCGCGCAGACAGAAGGAACCGGCGGGCCGGGTCACGTGCAGCGTGTCACCCGCCCGGAGTTCCTGGTGCATCCACTGCGAGACGAGGCCGCCGGGCACGCGCTTGACGGTCACGCACACCTCGCCGTCGGTGTCGGGAGAGCTCGACATCGAGTAGCTGCGCAGAGCCCCGCAGGCCCGGAACGTGAGGAACTGCCCGGCGCGGTAAGGGAAGGAAACGTCGAGGGCGAAGGTGCGGACGTCCGGCGCCTCTTCGATGACCCGGGTGATCCTCGCCGGATGGAAGCCGTGGTCGCGTGCCATGTATGGAACTTACCTTCTCTCCGTGGGAGAGTGCAATTCTCATACACCTGTCACGCGTGAGAGAGGTGCCCGGGACATGTCGACGTTTTCTCCCGCCGCGCTGCGGACCGTTCCGGCCGAACTGGCCGCCCGCTATGAGGAGTCGAGTTGGTGGACTCGTGAGACCCTCGGGGACCTGCTGGCGAGCGGCTTGAGCAGGTCGCGGGGGGTGGAGTTCCGCGTGCACTCGGACGTCCGGCCGTGGGCCGGGACGTTCGCCGACGTGGAGCTGGTCGCCCGCCGTCTGGCCGCGGGGCTGCGGGAACGCGGAGTCGGGCCGGGCGACGTGGTGGTCATGCAGCTGCCCAACTGGATGGAGGCCGCCGCCGTCTTCTGGGCTTCGGCCCTCCTTGGTGCCGTGGTGGTCCCCGTCGTGCACTTCTACGGGCCGAAGGAAGTCGCGTACATACTCGAGGTCACCCACCCGAAGGCGTTCTTCGCGGCCGAGTGCTTCGGAAGGCAGCGGTTCCGCCCGGACCTGTGCGCGTCGGTCCCGATCGTCGGCGTGGTGGGCCGTGACTTCGACGAGCTGCTGGCCGAGGAGCCGATGCCCGGCGTGATCCCGGTGGACGCGGGCGCGCCCGCGCTGATCGCTTTCACCTCCGGCACCACCCGCGATCCCAAGGGCGTCATCCACAGTCATCAGACCCTCGGTTACGAGACGCGGCAGCTGGCCGCCTCCTATCCGCCCGATCGGGGTCGGCAGTTCACCGTCGCTCCGGTCGGTCACTTCATCGGCATGGTGAACGCCTTCCTCATCCCCGTGCTCGACGGAACCCCCGTCAACCTGGGCGACACCTGGAATCCCGGCCAGGCGCTCGCTCTGATCCGCGGCGGGGGGCTGGCCGTCGGGGGAGGGGCGGCTTACTACATGACGAGCCTCGTCGACCACCCCGACTGTACGCCGGCGCACATCGCAGGACTCAAGTACGCGGGCCTCGGCGGCGCGGCCGTACCCTCGGCGGTGACGACCCGGCTGGAGAGCCTCGGGATCACGGTGTTCCGCGCGTACGGCTCCACCGAGCACCCGTCCGTCACCTGCACCCCGTACGACGGCCCGGTCGGCAAACGTCTGCACACCGACGGCGTGGCGTTGCCCGGTGTCGAACTGCGGCTGGCCACGGACGGTGAGATCCTCACCCGCGGTCCCGACCTGTGTCTCGGCTACACCGACCCCGGCCTGACCCGTGCGGCGTTCGACGCGGAGGGCTGGTACCGCACCGGTGACATCGGTTCCCTCGATGAGGACGGCTGGCTCTCCGTCACCGACCGCAAGGCGGACATCATTATCCGGGGCGGGGAGAACATCAGCGCCCTAGAGGTCGAGGAGATACTGCTCGGCCTGCCCGGGGTGTCGGAAGCCGCCGTGGTCGGCGTGCCCGATCCGCGCCTCGGGGAACGCGCCGCCGCCGTACTGCGCATGCGGTCGGGGTGGCAGGCCCCCGGCCTGGCCGAACTGCGGCTGCACCTCGAACGGGCCGGCCTGGCACGGCAGAAGTGGCCCGAGCAGATCCATGACGTGGAGGACTTCCCGCGTACGCCCAGCGGCAAGGTGAAGAAGTTCGTCCTTCGCAACCGCATTGCCACTCCCGCTGGATGAGAATACGATTCTCGCAATCAGTGAAGGAGGATCTCATGCCGTCTCGCGAGCTCACGTATCCGCTCTTCGACGCGGACAACCACCTCTACGAGACCCAGGAGGCACTGACCAAGTACCTTCCGAAGGAGTACGACGGGGCCATTCAGTACGTGAACGTCCGCGGCCGCACCAAGATCGCGATACGCGGGCAGATCAGCGAGTACATCCCCAACCCGACCTTCGACGTCGTGGCCCGCCCCGGTGCCATGGAGGAGTACTTCAAGGTCGGCAACCCCGACGGCAAGACCCGCCGGGAGATCTTCGGTGAGCCGATGCGCTCCGTCCCCGCGTTCCGCGAACCGGGCCCGCGCCTGGAGCTGATGGACCAGCTCGGTGTGGACCGCAGCCTGATGTTCCCGACGCTGGCGAGCCTCATCGAGGAACGCATGAAGGACGACCCGGAACTCATCCACGCGGTCATCCACTCCCTGAACCAGTGGCTGCACGAGACGTGGGGCTTCACCTACAAGGACCGCATCTTCACCGTCCCCGTCATCACGCTCCCGGTCGTCGAGAAGGCCATCGAGGAGCTGAACTGGGTGGTGGAGCGGGGCGCCCGGGCCATTCTGGTCCGGCCCGCCCCCGTTCCCGGCTACGGCGGCTCACGGTCCTTCGCCCTGCCGGAGTTCGACCCCTTCTGGCAGCGGGTCGTCGAGACCGGCGTCCTGGTCGCTCTGCACTCCTCCGACTCCGGTTATGCGAACTACGCCAACGACTGGGAGGGCCAGCGGCGGGAGTTCCTGCCGTTCAAGCCCAACGCCTTCCGCCAGGTCAACGAATGGCGGCCCATCGAGGACGCGGTCACCTCCCTGATCTGCCACGGGGCGCTCTCCCGATTCCCCGAGCTGAAGATCGCGGTGATCGAGAACGGTGCCTCGTGGGTGGAGCCGGTACTCAACCGGCTCGCCGACGTGCACAAGAAGATGCCGCACGAGTTCCAGGAGGACCCGGTCCAGGTCTTCCGGCGCAACATACACATCAGCCCCTTCTGGGAGGAGGACATGGCCCAGCTCGGCGGACTCATCGGCATCGAGCGCGTCCTGTTCGGCTCCGACTACCCCCACCCGGAGGGCCTCGCCGACCCCGTCACCTATGTCGACCACCTCACCAAGCTCAGCGAGGAGGACAAGGCCAAGGTGATGGGCGGCAACCTGGCCCGGCTGATCGACGCATGACACCGACGACGACGCGGTGGCGCAGCATCCCCGAGCTGGTACGGAGCGCGGCCGATCGCTTCGGTGACGCCGAGGCCGTGGTCGACGGTGAGCAGCGCCTGACCTTCACGGAGCTGGCCGACCGGGCCCGGCGCACCGCGGGGGCGTTCGCCTCGGCGGGCGTCGGCCCGGGGGACCGGGTCGCCCTGTGGGCACCCAACTCGGCCGAGTGGATCGTCGCCGCCTTCGGACTGCTGACCGCCGGCGGGGTACTCGTGCCGGTGAACACACGGTTCCTCGAGGACGAGGCGCACGACATCGTCGTACGCAGCGGTGCCAAGGCGCTGCTGGTCCAGAACGGCTTTCTGGACCGGACGTTCACCGGCCCGCCCGGCGTGCCCGTCATCGACCTGCGGAACGACGGCTTCCTCGCCTCCGGCCGGCCGCTGGAACGCGAGGTCGGCGAGAACGACCTGGCCGACATCGTCTACACCTCCGGCACGACGGGCCGCCCCAAAGGGGTGATGACCACCCACGGGCAGACCCTGCGGCTCTACTCGGAGTGGTGCGACCTGGCACAGCTCCGCCAGGGCGACCGGTACCTGATGGTCAACCCGTTCTTCCACATTTTCGGCTACAAGGCGGGACTGGTCGCCTCCCTGATCCGGGGCGCGACCGCGCTGCCCCTCGCGGTCTTCGACGTCGGCCGCGTGCTGGAGCTGGTGGAGAGGGAACGGGTGACCGTCCTGCCAGGCCCGCCCACCCTCTACCACTCCCTCCTGGAGGCGGACGGCGGACGGGACCTGTCCTCACTGCGGGTGGCGGTCACCGGCTCCGCCGACATCCCCGTCGAACTGGTGCGCCGGATCACCACGGAGCTGCCCTTCAGTCACCTCATGACCGGCTACGGGCTCACCGAGGCCGGTACCGTCACCGCCTCCCGCCCGGGCGACCCGTACGAGGCCGTCGCGACGACCGTCGGCAAACCCTGCCGGGGCTTCAAGGTGCGCGTCGCCGAGGACAAGGAAGTCCTGGTCCGCGGCTACTCAGTGATGCGTGGCTATCTCGACGACCCGGAGGCCACCGCCGAGGCGATCGACGCGGACGGCTGGCTGCACACCGGGGACCTGGGGGAACTGGACGAGGAGGGCCGGCTCAGAATCGTCGGCCGCAAGAAGGACATGTTCATCGTCGGAGGATTCAACGCCTACCCGGCCGAGATCGAGGGCTTCCTGCTGGAGCACCCCGCCGTCGCCCAGGTCGCCGTCGTCGGCGTGCCCGACGCGCGCATGGGACAGGTCGGCCAGGCGTTCGTGGTGAGGCGCGGCGAGGTGACCGAGCCCGAGCTGATCGCGTGGGCCAAGGAACGGATGGCCGGGTTCAAGGTGCCACGCCACGTCGAGTTCCGTACCTCGCTGCCGCTCACAGCGACCGGCAAGGTGCTCAAGGACCAACTGCGCTGACCACGGGGAAGCCCGGCCACGCCCCACCTCACACAAGGACGACGCCCCGTCATGACCGACGACGCCCGCACCGCCTCCGGCATTCCGCTGAAACCCCTGTACGGCCCGGAGGACCGGCTCGCCGATCCTCCGCCCCCCGGTGCCTTCCCCTTCACCCGAGGCAACTACCCCACGGGCTACCGGGGTCGCACCTGGACCCTGCGCCAGTACTCCGGCTTCGGCACCGCCGAGGAGTCCAACCGCCGCTACCGCTACCTCCTGGACCAGGGAGGCACCGGACTGTCGGTCGCGCTCGACCTGCCCACGCAGTGCGGGTACGACTCCGACGACCCCGAGTACACGGACGAGGTCGGACGCGTCGGCGTGGCCCTCGACACCCTCGCCGACGCCGAGATCCTCTTCGACTCCATCCCCCTGGACCGCATCAGCACCAGCTTCACCATCAACGGCACCGCCGCCATCCTGCTCGCCTTCTACGTCGCCGCCGCCGAGAAGCGCGGCATCCCGCGCGAGAAGCTGACCGGCACCATCCAGAACGACGTGCTCAAGGAGTACGCCTCCCGCGGCACCTGGATCTGGCCCCCCGAACCGTCGCTGCGGCTCATCGCGGACACCATCGAGTTCTGCGCCGCCGAGGTGCCCCGCTTCAACGCCATCTCGGTCGCCGGTGCGCACTTCCGGGACGCGGGCGCCAACGCCGTGCAGGAGATGGCGTTCACCCTCGCCGACGGAGTGACGTACTGCGAGACCGTGCTCGCACGCGGCCGCATGACCATCGACCAGTTCGCCCCGCAGATCTCCTTCTTCTTCTACACCCACGGCGACTTCTTCGAGGAGGTCGCCAAGTACCGGGCCGGGCGGCGGCGTTGGGCCACCCTGGTCCGGGAGCGGTTCGGGGCGAAGACCGACAAGGCGTGCATGTTCCGCTTCGGCTGCGTGGCCGGCGGCGCCTCGCTGTACGCGCCGCAGGCCCGCAACAACACCGTCCGCGTCGCCTACGAGGCGCTCGCCTCCGTCCTCGGCGGCGTCCAGTCGATGTTCACCGCCGCCTGGGACGAACCGTTCGCCCTGCCCAGCGAGGAGTCGGCCACCCTCGCCCTGCGCACCCAGCAGATCCTGGCGCACGAGACGGGCGTGACAAGCGTCGCCGACCCGCTGGGCGGCTCGTACTTCGTCGAAACACTGACCGACGCCACCGAGGAGCGCATCGAACGGATCATGGCCGACCTGGAGGCGCACGGCGGCATGGTGCGCTGTATCGAGGACGGCTATCTGCAGACCCTGATCGCCGACGAGGCGTGGCGGCTGCACCAGGAGGTCGACTCCGGCGCACGGCCGGTGGTCGGCGTCAACCGCTACACCGCCGAGGAGCCCCCGCCCGACCTCGCCACCTACGAACTGGACGCCGAGGGCCGGGAGCGGCAGCTCAAGCGGCTCGCGCGGGTCAAGGCGGAACGCGGAAACGCCGACGTCCGCGCCCGACTCGATGCCCTGAAACACGCCGCCGAAGGAGACACCAACCTGATGGGCCCTTTGATCGATTGCGCCAACGCCTACTGCACCGTGGGCGAGATGGCGGGCGCCCTGCGCGAGGTGTGGGGCGAGTTCCGGCAGCCGGTGGTGTTCTGATGGCGCCGCCGGTACGCGTCCTCGTCGCCAAGCCCGGACTCGACGGGCACGATCGCGGAGCGAAACTCGTCGCCCGCGCGCTGCGTGACGCCGGGTTCGAGGTGGTGTTCACCGGCATCCGCCGCCGCGTCGACGACATCGCGACCACCGCGGTACAGGAGGACGTGGCGCTGGTCGGACTGTCCATCCTGTCCGGCGCCCACCTCGCGCTGACCCGCCGCACGCTGGAGGCCCTGCGCGCGGCCGGCGCGGAGGACATCCCCGTCGTGGTAGGCGGCACCATCCCCAGCGGAGACGTGGACCGGCTGTACGAGGCCGGGGCCGCCGCCGTGTTTCCCACGGGGACGGCCCTGGACGCCCTCGTCGCCGATATCCGCGCCCTGACCGCCGCACCCGAAGCCGTTTCGACCTCTGAGGAATGACATGCGAGTCGGAGTGATGAGTGGCCCCGAGCGGGGCGACGCCGCCCACAAGGCGGACCGCATGGTCGACGACGCCCGCTGGGCCGAGGAGGCCGGATTCGACACGGTGTGGGTACCGCAGGTGCCCACCGACTTCGACGCGCTGACGGCCGTGACCCTGATGGGGCGGGCCACCTCCCGCATCGAACTGGGCACGGCGGTCGTACCGGTGCACGCCCAGCACCCCGTCGCCCTGGCCCGACAGGCCCTGTCCGCGCACGCGGCGGCCGGTGGACGCCTTGCCCTCGGCGTAGGCGCCTCCCACCACTGGATCGTCCGCGACATGCTCGGCCTCCCCTACGAGAAACCGGCCGCGTACACCCGCGCCTACCTGGAAGTCCTGAGCGCGACGGTCGGCGGGGCGGCGTCCGTGGACGTCGAGAACGACGTCTTCCGCGTGCACAACCCCCTCACCGTGGGCCCGGTGTCCCCGCTGCCGGTCCTGGTGGCCGCGCTGGGCCCGGTGATGCTGCGGATCGCGGGGGCGCTCACCGACGGGACCGTGCTCTGGCTGGCGGACGAGCGGACGGTGGCCGACCACGTCGTCCCGGCGATCACCAAGGCGGCACAGGAAGCGGGACGCGCGGCACCCCGCGTCGTCGCCGGCATCCCGGTCTGCCTGTGCGCGCCGCACGAGGCCGACGCGGCCCGAGAGCGCGCGAACCGCATCCTCGGTGAGGCCGAGGTGTCACCCAACTACCAGCGCCTCATGGAACACGGCGACGCCCGTGACGTCGGCGATCTGTGCGCGGCCGGCGATGAAGCCGCCATCAGGGCGCGATTCCAGCGGTTCGCGGACGCGGGCGTGACCGACCTGTCCGTACGCCTGCTGCCCATCGGCAGCGGACGCGAGGAGCTGGTCGCCTCCAAGCTCCGCACCCGGGACGCGGTGGCGGCAATCGCCACGGACTTCCGGTGAGCGGTCCAAGGCCCCTGTCCGGGCTGCGTGTCCTGGAGGTCGGACACATCCTGGCCGGGCCGTACGCCACCATGCTGCTGGCCGACCTGGGCGCACAGGTCACCAAGGTCGAACCGCCCGGCGGAGACCTGTCCCGTCAGGTCTCCGACGCCTACTTCGCCAGCCTCAACCGGGGCAAACTCTCCGTCCGCCTGGACCTGGCCGCCCCGGAGGGGCAGGAGCGGCTGCACGAGCTGGTGCGGGGCGCCGACGCCCTCTTGGTCAACCTCAAGCCGTCGGCCGTCCACCGCTACGGCCTCACCTACGAGGCGTTGAAGCACTGGAACGAACGGCTTGTGTGCGTCGCCCTCACCGGCTGGGGCATGGACGCCGGTGACCAGCCCGCGTTCGACTACGTCATCCAGGCCGCCACCGGCATCGCGGCGCTCACCGGCGAGCCCGAGGGCCCGCCCCAGCTGCCCGGCTACTCCTCCGCGGACAACTCGGCCGGCCTGGCCGCCGCGCTCGGTCTGCTGGCACAGGTCGTCTCGGGGCGCGGCGGACAGGTCGACGTCTCCCTGCGCGACGTGATGCTCTCCCAGCTCAACTACCACGCGGCCGCCTGGCTCAACGACGGCGTATCCCCGCGCCGCCTCGGCGGTGCCCACGCCTACTACGTCCCCGCACAGCTCTTCCCGACCGCCGAGGGCCACCTCGCCCTGTTCATCACCCACGACGGCTTCTGGCGCGCGTTCGCCACGGAGGCGGGCATCGAGGGCTACCCCACGATGGCCGAGCGGGCCGCCCACCGCGGCGAGGTCGTCGCCGCCGTGACGAAGGCCCTGGCCGCGGACACGGCGACGAACTGGGAGGCCCGGTTGCGCCCGCTGGGGGTCCCGGCGGGCGCCGTGCGCACCCTGCCCGAGGCCCTCGCCGAGGCACCGGAGGCAGTGGCCCAGTCAGGCGATCACCGGCTGGTGGGCAGCCCGTTCCGCATCGCCGGGTGCGAGCCGGAGTACGGCCCGCCGCCGCGGCTCGGAGAGCACGGCGACCACATCTGATCCCTGCGCCGCGTTGTGTCCCGTCGGCACGGGGTCGCCCTGCTGGGTGAACCACTACCCACCGAGACCGGCTCCGGCGCCCCGTTCGACCTGATCCTGGGATCACTCCCCGGAGCTGTCCGCTCCTCCGGTCCCGCGGAGCCGGGCCCCGTTCGGCGCTGGTGGCCGGCGGCCGTCACCGCCCACCACCGCATCTCCGTGCGTACGCTGCACCAAGGACGACCGGGAAGACCGCGCCGCGCTGGAACGAGCTACTTCGGCGGGAATCTCAACGCCCCGTCCAGACGCACGACTTCTCCGTTGAGGTAGTCGTTCTCGCACAGGTGCTGTACCAGCGCGGCGTACTCCTCGGGCCGCCCCATTCGCCGCGGATGCGGTACCTGGGGGCCCCAGTGCGCCTCCAGTTGGCCGCCGGCCTTCCCGTACGCCGGCGTGAGGACGGTACCCGGAGCGACGGAGACGACGCGGATGCCGAGGGGCGACAGGTCACGGGCGGCGACCAGTGTCATCGCGGTCACGCCGCCCTTCGCCGCGGCGTAGGACAGTTGGCCGATCTGCCCCTCGTACGCGGCGATGGACGACGTGGTGACGACGACGCCGCGTCCGCCGTCCTCGCCGAAGGGCGTCGTGCGCGCGATGGCCGCGGCGGCGAGCCGCAGTACGTTGAACACCCCGGTCAGATAGACGTCGACGGTGGTGCGGAAGCCCTCCAGACCCAGAGGGGAGCCGTCCTTGCCGACCACCCGGCCGCCGCTCGCGGGCCCCCCGTGGCAGTCCACCGCGATCCGGAGATCCCCGGCCCGTACCGCCTCTTCGACCGCCGCCCGGACGGAGTCCTCGTCGGTGGCGTCGGTGCGGACGTAGCGCACTCCGAGTTCCGCCTCCAGGGCCTTGCCCTTGTCGTCGGCGAGGTCGGCGACCACCACCCGGGCGCCCGTCGCACACAGTCGCCGGACGGTGGCCTCGCCCAGCCCGCCCGCCCCGCCCACCACCAACGCCGCACAACCGTCGATGTTCATAACATTCCCTCCACTTGAAAGTGTGGATCTGAGTGTAGGAGAATGCCATTCTCATGAACATAGCCGTGATCCTGGAAATGGCCGCCACGGCGGAGGATCGGCCGGCCGTCACAGAAGATGGCCGTACGCTCTCCGCCGCCGAACTCCAGCGCCTGGCGCGCCACGCGGCCGACCGCTTCCGTGGCCGCACCGCGGTCCTCTACCTGGCGCCCAACCACCTCGCCTACCCGGTCGCCCTGTTCGGCGCCGCACTGGCGGGAATTTCCTTCGTCCCCCTCAACTACCGCCTCGGCGAGGAGCAACTGGGCGCGCTGGTCGCGCGGCATCCCGGGGCTGAGGTGCTGAACCCGGCCGACCTCGACGTACTGCTGGCTCCCTCTGGCGAGGCCGAGTGGCTGCCCGCCCCGCAGGACGCGGAATCCGTCGCCGTCGTCCTCTACACCAGCGGCACCACCGCAGCCCCCAAGGCCGCCCTGCTGCGCCACCGTCACCTGCTCGCCTACGTCTTCAACACCCAGGACTTCGGATCGGCGGAACCGAGCGACGCCAGCCTGGTGGCGCTGCCGCCGTACCACGTCGCCGGCCTGATGAACCTGCTCACGAATTTGTACGCAGGCCGCCGCGTCATCTACCAGGGGGTTTTCCAGCCGGCCGACTGGCTGGCCACGGTACGCCGTGAGGGTGTCACCCACGCCATGGTGGTCCCGACCATGCTGGCCCGTCTGACCGTCGAACTGGGTGCAGCACGGGCCGAGACCCCGACCCTGCGTAATCTCGCCTACGGCGGCGCGCGTTGCCCGCGTCCGGTGGTTGAGCGGGCCCTGCATCAGTTCCCGGACACCGGCTTCGTCAACGCCTATGGGCTGACGGAGACCGCATCCTCGGTCTGTGTGCTGGGCCCCGACGACCACTGGAGGGCGGTAGCGTCCGAGAACCCGGCGGTCCACGCACGACTGGGCTCGGTGGGGCGGCCGCTGCCCGGTGTCGAGGTCGAGATCCGTGACGAGGACGGCAAGACGCTGGAGCCGGGGGACACCGGCCTCGTCTTCGTGCGCGGCGCCCAGATCTCCGGCGAGTACGCGGGCACGGACGGCTCCGGCCGAGGGGACGGCTGGTTCGCCACCCGGGACCGCGGGCGACTGGACGAGGACGGTTACCTGTTCCTCGAAGGCCGCGCGGACGACACGATCATCCGGGGCGGCGAGAACATCGCCCCCGCCGAGATCGAGGACGTCCTGCTTCAGCACCCGGGCATAGAGGAGGCCGCCGTGCTCGGCCTGCCGGACCCCGAGTGGGGCCAGCGGCTGGTCGCGGTGCTCGTCGGTGCCGGCGACCCGGAGGAGATCCGGTCCTTCGCAAAGCGCCGCCTGCGTTCCTCGAAGACCCCGGACACCGTCGTCTTCCGCTCCGAACTGCCCCGCACCGCCACGGGCAAGCTGCTGCGCCGCACCCTCGTTGCCGAGCTCGCCGAACCGGAGGAGACCACCGATGCCTGACGCCGTGCTCGTCGCCGCCCTGCGCACCCCCATCGGCACCGCCTTCAAGGGCAGCCTGCGCGACACGACAGCCCACGAACTCGCCGACCGCATCGTCGCGACGGTGGCGGAGGGCCTCGATCCCGCTCTGGTGGACGACGTGATCCTCGCCGAGTCGCACTACGGTGGCGGAGTCGTCGCCCGTCACGCCGCGCTGACCGCGGGACTGCCGCATGTACCGGGACTCGCCCTCAACCGGCACTGCGCGGCAGGGCTGGCGGCGGTGCAGACCGCCGCCGCCTCGGTACGGGCTGGCATGGACCGGCTGGTCCTCGCCGGCGGCGTCAACTCCGCGTCCACCGCGCCCAAGCTGTCCTTCCGTGGTGTCGAAGGCCCGTGGGTGCCCCCGTCCCACCCGGACCGGGCCGACGCGCCCAACCTCGACATGTCGATCACGGTGGGCTGGAACACTGCGGTGCGAGCCGGGATCAGCCGCGAGGATATGGACGCGTGGGCGCTGCGCTCGCACCGCAACGCCGTGCGCGCCCTCGACGAAGGGCGCTTCAAGGACGAGACCGTGCCCGTCGACACCGCACACGGCCCCTTCGAGGCGGACGAACACCCGCGCCGCGACACCAGCGCGGAACGCCTCGCCGCTCTCAAACCGCTCCACCCCGAGATCGAGGGCTTTTCCATCACCGCCGGAAACGCCTGCGGCGCCAACGACGCGGCGGCCGCCGTGGCGGTGGCGGACGCGGGTCTCGGGCTGCCGGCCCTGGCCACCGTGCGCGCCTGGGCCTCCGTCGCCCTCGACCCCGCCGAGACCGGCCTCACCCCCGTGCAGGCCATCCCGAAGGCACTGGGACGGGCGGGCCTCACCGTGTCCGACGTCGACCTCTTCGAGATCAACGAGGCCTTCGCTTCCGTCGCTGTCGCCGCCGTCCACCGCCTCGGCCTCGATCCGGACACCGTGAACGTCAACGGCAGCGGCTGCTCCCTCGGGCACCCGGTCGCGGCCACCGGCGCCCGTATGGTCGTCACCCTCGTCCACGAACTACGCCGCAGGGGCGGGGGAGTGGGCGTCGCGGCGATGTGCGCCGGGGGCGGAATGGGGAGTGCGCTGGTCCTGGAGGTCCCGGCACCCTGACCGCACACAACCTCCCTCAAGCTTCTCCTGCTTGATCGTCGGGACGAAGCCGTGCTCCATGCGGGCGCGGACGGGGCCGCTTCCCCGGGGCGGCCGATCGCCTTCTCTGCTGTCGGAACCGAATCTTCAGGCTCAGACGTCCCAGAGTCCAGGCCATGCTGATCTGACCACCGAAGCATCAACGTCCGAGCGGGGTGGCTGAGTCGACAGCTCCGCTCATGCCGGAGAATCCGGAGCGGCTCGGCGATTACTGGATCACCGCACGGCTTGGCTCCGGCGCCTAGGGCGTGGTGTACGAGGCATACGACGGGCACGGCGCTCAGTTCGCCCTCAAGGTGTTGCGTCGCGACGCCGAGCCGTTCGTGCGGGAGCGCTTCGTGAAGGAGGTCGAGGCGCCAAGGAAGGTGGCTCCCTTCTGCACCGCTCGTATCTTCGACGTGTCCGCCACCGAGGAGGCGGAGAATGGCGGTCCCTGGAGTGCGGTGCCGCGCATCGTCAGCGAGTACATACCCGGGCCCACCCTCTTGCTGCGATCCACAGCGCCGGGGTTCTTCACCGCGACCTGAAACCCGGCAACATTTTCCTGGGCCCTGCGGACCGCGCATCATCGACTTCGGTATCGCTCGTGCTCCCGACATGTCTCTCACAGCCACTGGTGCGCTCATGGGGACCCTCGGCTACATGGCGCCCGAGGTGTTGTCCGGTCGACGCGCAACCACGGCGTCCGACATCTTCGCGTGGGGCGCGGTCGTGGTGTTCGCGGCGAGCGGCGACGAACCTTTCCGCGGCGCCCACGTAGGGAGTTCGTTCACCGGACCGCGTCCGTGGACCCCGACCCCGGAGCGATCCCCGCCCGGATTCGCCCCCTTGTCACCGCAGCCCTCGCGAAGGACCCCGAACTACGGCCTGACGCACCGGACCTGCTCACCGGCCTGGTCGGAGGGGGTCCACGGCTCGACCGAGAGCGCCGCCCCCTGGGGGAGCGCGCGTAGGCCGCGTTCATCTCGCAAGGCAGGCCGCGACATCACCCGCAGGGAATGCCGTACGGACATCCCGGATCTGCCCTACCGCACCTGTGCTGAAGTGCCCCGAAATCCGGCACCCTCCACCTCAGCCGAACCGCAGCAACGCCTCCTGGGCGAAGGACGCGAGCAGTCGGCCGTGCTCGGTGAACACGTCCCCGCGTCCGAAGCACCGGCCGTGTGCGGCCAGCGGACTCCGCTGGCGCAGCAGCAGCCACTGCCCTGTGTCGAACGGCCGGTGGAACCACACGGTGTGCGCCGTGACGGCCGAGACGAACTCCGTGCCCGAGTCCGTCTGCGTCACTCCGGGCACCGGCCGCAGCGCAGTGCCGATCGGCGTGAGGTCGGTCGCGTACGCGACGAGCGCGGGCGCGGCGGCCCTCGGTGCTCTCGGGACATGGGTCCACAGCTCGTGGACGGGCGGCTCGGCCTTCTCGGTGGCGAGGTCGGTCGCCGCTCGTGACTCCCAGGGCAGCAGGGCGAGGTCCACCCGGCGTTCCGGGCCGGGGAGTGCGGGGGGCGGGTCGGTCGTCTGGCGTTCCGGGCCCTCCTCCCACGCGTGGAGGCCGGCGTTCGCCACCGCGATCACCCCGTGCCGCTGCCGTGCGACGAGCCGCACGGTCGCGAACGTACGACCCTGCTGCGGTACGTCGGTCTCGTAGCGCACCGGCTCGCCAGTACGGCCCTCGCGCAGGAACTGGGTGTGCAGGGACTTGAGGTCCTTGCCGGTCACGGACCGGGCCGCAGCGCGGGCGAACTGGGCCAGCAGTTGTCCGCCGAACAGCCGACGGTACTCCAGCCGCTGTGAGGCGCCCTCGTAGGTGTGCTCGTCCACGGCCGTCAGATCGAGGCAGCCGAGCAGGTCGTGCCAGAGATCGGTGGGCACCTGATCCTCCTCACAGTTCGACGAGGCGCGGGGTGCGGCCCTCGCGCAGCAGCAGCGTCCCCGCCTCGCGGGTGAGGTCGCGGGCTGAGCCCAGCAGTCCGTCCAGGACCAGAGCGCGTTTGACGTGGAGGTGCAGCTCGTGTTCGGCGGTGAAGCCGATTCCGCCGAGCGCCTGCTGGCAGTGGCGGGCGGCGGTGAGCGCGGCCCGGCCTGCCGCCGCCTTGGCGAGGAGGGAGGACGTGTCGTCGTCCCCGGCGGCCGTCAGGACCGCCTCGGCGCCCTCCAGGGCGACGTGTGTCTCGGCCAGGCGGTGACGCAGCGCCTGGAACGAGGCGAGCGGGCGTCCGAACTGTTGCCGGTCCAGGACGTGGCGGCGGGCCAGCGCGAGCATCGTCCGCCCGGTCCCGAGCAGCCACCAGCCCAGCGCCCGGCGCCCGCCGGCCAGGGGAAGGGGACCGCCCTCGGCGACGCGCCGCAGCGGCAGCCCGGGGTCCAGCGGGCGGTCGCCCGCGTCGCCGTCCCGTACCCACTCCACCCACAGCCCGCCCGTGTACGGCAGCGCCGGTGTCCGGCCCGGCGGACCTCCCGTCTCACGCAGGACCACGTCATTGAGAACGGAGGCGTGCGCGCCGGTCTCGCCGAGCAGGCGGAAGACCACGGGGACCGCCGTGTCCGGTTCCTCGGCGAGCATCTGGGTCCAGCCGAGGTCGGCGAGGGCGGTGTCGAGGCCGGTGCCCGAGGTGCCCGTCATCGTCTTGCGCAAGGTCTGCTCCAGCAGTTCGCGTTCGTCGGCGTCCACGAGTGGTCACTCCCTTCCGAGGCCCAGCAGGCGGCGGGCGACGATGTTGCGCTGGATCTCCGCGGTGCCGCCGTAGATGGTGGCCGCACGCGAGTAGAGGTACTCGGTGCGCCACGTTCCCGCGTCCGTCAGCTCGACGGCGCCGGGCAGCAGGTCGCGCGCGGTGTCGAAGAGCCGCTGCTCGGCGGTGGCCAGGAGGATCTTGTCCACGGACGTCTCCGGCCCCAGCCTTCCCTCCTCTGCCAGTGCCCGCTGAGTGTGCGCCGAGCGGCAGCGTGCCGTGTGCAGGTCGAGCCAGGCGGCGCCGAGGGCTTCGGCGTCCGGTTCGCAGCCGTCCGCCAGCAGCCGGTCCAGGCGGCTGTGCAGATGAGCGATCCGGTGCCAGAAGCAGGTGGAGCGCTCGTGCGGCAGGAGGTCCATGGCCAGCTTCCAGCCGTCACCCGGCGCGCCGAGCAGGCGGTCGCCCGGGACGCGGACGTCGTCGAGGAAGACCTCGGCGAACTCGTCGACACCGTGCATGGTGCGCAGCGGGCGGACGGTGATGCCGGGGGAGTCCATGTCGACCAGGAAGGCGCTGATGCCGTCGTGGCCCGGTCCGCCGGTGCGGGCCAGCAGGACACAGCGGGCGGCGTACTGGGCGAGGCTCGTCCACACCTTCTGCCCGGACACCACCCAGTCGTCCGCGTCGCGCGTGGCCCGTGTGCTCAGCGAGGCCAGGTCACTGCCCGAGCCCGGCTCGGAGAAGCCCTGGCACCACTGCTCCCGGCCGCTCAGCAGCCGGGGCACCATGTCGGCGGCCAGCGCCGACGGCGCGTAATCGATCAACGTGGGCACCAGAACCTCGACCATCGACCAGATGCCGGGTTCGGCCAGGTCGCGCGAGGCGATCTCCTCGCCGAGCACCGCCCGCAGGACACCGGGCCCGCTCAGCCCGCCGACCTCGCGGGGCCAGCCGTGGCGCATCCACCCCGCGTCCCACAGCGCCCGGCGGACCCGGGCGAGCTGGGCCACCTGGGCGTCGAGGCCGTGATCGTCGCCGGGGGCCAGGTCGTGGGCGTCGAGCCAGACCCGCAACTCCCGCCTGAAGTCGGCAATGTTCATGAGCGCGCGCGCACGAAGGCGTGCGGGCGGCCCGAGTCGTGGTCGCCGCTGCGCCGGATGAAGGTCATGGCACGGGTGCGCAACCGCCACCCCTCGGCCGTCCGCACATACGTGTCGTTGTAGTAGCCGATGCGCAGGGCGTGCTCCGAGTGCTCGACGAAGCACAGCGGCTGGGTGCCGGTGGCCGTGTCGCCGTCCAGCTCGATCACCGGGGTCCCCACGAGGAACAGCCCCTTGGGGGCCGCGGCGATCAACGCGGGGAACTCGTCGAGCGGATACGTGTCGCCGAACGCGCTGTAACTGCCGCCCGAGGTGAACACGCCGAGCACCCTGTCCACGTCACCGCGGGTCATGGCGACCGCGTAGCGGGCGAGGAGTTGTTCGATCTCCACCAGGTCGTCGGTAGGGCTCACGGGGCCGCCTCTCTCGTCGTCCGTTCGGAATGAGAATGGGATTCTCACTGATGAGTATCGTGTACGGATGGTTGATTCTCCAATAGGGAGAAGCTAGTTTCCAAGTCATGGATCAATTCCTGGCCTTCACGGTGGTGGGCCTGAGCACCGCCGCGATCTACGCCGTGATCGGCAGCGGCCTGGTACTCACCCACACCACGGCGGGCGTCTTCAACTTCGCCCACGGCGCTGCCGGCATGCTCGCGGCCTTCTCCTACTGGCAGCTCGCCGTCGGCTGGGAATGGCCGGTGCCGCTCGCCCTCGCCACCGTGCTGCTCATCCTCGCGCCGGCCTTCGGCCTCTTCGTCGAGCGGGTGCTGATGCGCCCGGTCCAGGCCCTCGGCGAGGCCGAACGCCTCGTCATGACGGTGGCCCTGCTCACCGGATGCATCGCGCTGGCCCGCTGGGTCTGGGACCCCAACACCGCCCGGCCTCTCGCCCCGTTCTTCGCCGACCGCTCCGCCATCCGGCTCGGCCCCGCCTCCATGACCTGGCACCAGGCAGTCACCATGGCGGTCGCGGTCGCCGTGGCCGCGGCACTGTGGTTCCTGCTGCACCGCACCCGGGCCGGCACGGAGATGCGCGCCTCGGTCGACGACCGCGCCCTGGCCGGCCTGACCGGCGCCGACCCGTTGCGGGCCGGCCGCCTCGCCTGGATACTCGGCATCCAGCTCGCCGCCGTCGGCGGCATCCTCATCGCGCCCACCGTCGCCCTCGACGCCCAGCAGCTCTCCCTACTGATCGTCAGCGCCTACACCGCCGCCGTCTTCGGCAGACTGCGCAGCCTGCCGCTCACCTTCCTCGGCGCGGTCGTGGTCGGCCTGCTGGAGGCCTACCTCGCCGGCTACCTGCCGCGGAACGACTTCCTGCCCGGCCTTCGCCTGGCCGCCCCCGCCCTGCTCCTCCTCCTGGCGCTGCTCGCCTTCCCGCACCGCCGACTGCGCGGCCGCGACCGCCGACTGGTCCGCGTACCGCTGCCCACCGCACGCGGCAGCCTCGTCTTCGCGGGCAGCGTCGTGCTCCTCGCGGTCGTGCTGGTCACCGTCCTGACCGAGGACGCGATCATCTCCTACGGCACGGTCTTCTCCCTCGGCGTCATCGCCCTGTCCTTCGTGCCGCTGGCCGGCTTCACGGGACAGATCTCGTTGTGCCAGCTGTCCATCGCGGGCATCGGCGCGGTGGTGTGGGGCCACCTCGGCGCGCACGGCGAGCTGTGGGCGCTGCCCGTCGCCGTGCTGATCGCGGCAGGCGTGGGAGCACTCGTCGCCCTTCCCGCGCTGCGCCTCTCCGGCGTCTATCTGGCGCTCGGCACCGCCGCCTTCGCCGTCATCCTCGACCGCTGGGTCTTCACCCTCCCCGCCTTCGACGTGTTCGGCGTGCGCATCACCCTGTTCGACCAGGGATCCGTGCCGGTCACCGGCCCCGACCTGTTCGGCTGGCACCTCACCTCCCCCACCCAACTGCTGCTGCTGGCCGCCGCCCTCCTCGCGCTCGCCTCGCTCGCCGTGGCCGCGCTGCGCCGAGGCCGCATCGGCCGCCGGCTGATCGCCCTGCGCGACAGCGAGGCCGCCTTCGCCACCCTCGGCGGGCGCCTACTCGGCGCCAAAGTGGCCGTCTTCGCCCTGTCGGCCGGGCTCGCCGGCCTCGGCGGGGCCCTCTACGGCATGCAGTTGCAGACCGTCACCGCCGAGCAGTTCAGCCTCGTCGCCGGCCTGCCGATCTTCCTCATCGCTGTCATCGGAGGGCTCGGAGCCGTGGGAACGGGCCTGTTTGCCGGGCTCGCCTTCGTTGTCCCGACGCAGCTGTTCGCGGAACTCGGCAGCTGGGCCCACGACCTCTCGACGCTGCTCATCGCACTCGCCGGGATGGGCCTCGCGCACAGTCCGGCCGGAGTGGCCCCCCGCATGCACGCCGAGTGGGCGAAACTCGCCCGTGACCGGACCCTGTTCCCCGCACTGCTCGGTGTGCTCGCCCTGTGCTGGCTGCTCGCCGCCACCAACGCGGTGAGCGGCGGCCTGACACTCGTGGCGGCCCTCGTGGCAGCCCTGTCGCTCAACGCCCGCGCCTCCGCGCGGCGACAACCGGCCCCGGACATCCCCCTGGAGTGGTGGGGCCTGCGCCGACCGTGGAAGCCCGAGGACGGGGAGGTGCTGAGCCGTGCCACTGCTGCGAGCTGAGGAGGTGAGCGTCTCCTTCGGAGGGCGCCGCGCCCTGGACACGGTGACCGTGGCCGCGGAAGCGGGCCGCGTCACCGGGCTCATCGGACCCAACGGAGCGGGGAAGAGCACCCTGTTCGACGTCATCTCCGGACTGCGCCGGCCGCTCACCGGCCGGGTCCTGCTCGACGGACACGACATCACCCGGGAGGGCCCGGCCCGCAGAGCCCGACGCGGACTCTCCCGCACCTTCCAGCACCTGGAGCTGTTCGGACGCCTCACCGTCCGCGACAACCTCCTCGTCGCCGCCGAACTCGGCCCCGGCCGACGCCAGGCGGCCCGTACGGCGGACCGGGTCCTGGACCACCTGGGACTGACGGACCAGGCCGACGCGCCCGCCGACGCCCTGCCCACCGGCGTGGCCCGGCTCGTCGAGGTCGCCCGCGTGCTCGTCCTGGAACCGAAGGTCCTGCTCCTCGACGAACCCGCCGCAGGCCAGGACACCGAGGAGACCGGCCGCTTCGCCGACCTGCTGCGCTCCCTCGCCGCGGAGGGCACCGCCGTACTCCTCGTCGAACACGACATGAGCCTGGTGATGACCGTGTGCGACGAGGTCCACGTCCTCGACCTCGGCATCGTCGTCGCCAGCGGCCCGCCCGCGCGGATCCGGCACGACAAAACGGTACTCGCGGCCTACCTGGGGAAGGAATGACCACGGGCGCCATCGGGGGACCGCTCCTCGAACTGAGCGGTGTGCGCGCCGCGTACGACGGCATCACCGTCCTGCACGGCGTGGACCTCACGGTCGACGCCGGCCAGGTCGTGGCACTGCTCGGCCCCAACGGGGCGGGCAAGACCACCACGCTGAACGTGGCCGCCGGAGTTCACCCGCCCAGCGCCGGCCGGCTGAACCTCGGCGGCCGAGACGTCTCCGGCGCCCGCGCCGGGGACCTCGCCCGTTCCGGCGTCTGCCTCATCCCCGAGGGGCGCGGGGTCTTCCCCAACCTCTCCGTGCGGGACAACCTCTGGATGATGACCTTCACGGGCCGCACCCGGGAAGAGATCGAGGACGCCGCCTACGCCCGCTTCCCCGTCCTCGGCGACCGTCGCACCCAAGCGGCCGGCACCCTGTCCGGCGGCGAACAGCAGATGCTCGCCCTCGCCCGCGGACTCACCACCGATCCCGCCGTCCTCCTGCTCGACGAACTCTCCATGGGTCTGGCCCCATTGGTCGTGGCGGACCTGTACGAACGGGTCGCGTGCATCGCCCGGGAGGGCGTCGCGGTCCTGATCGTCGAACAGTTCGCCGCTGCCGTGCTGAAGATCGCCGACCACGTCGCCGTCCTGGCCCGCGGCCGGATCCCGTGGCAGGGACCTCCCGACAGGTCCCTGCACGCCGAACTCTCCTCCTACTACCTGGGGAGCGCCCCATGACGTCCAGCCCCGCACCGCGACCACGCGCGGAACGGTTCGCCCGCGAACTCGCCGAGCTGAAGATCCCGGACCCCGCCGCCGCGCGCGCCGCCCTGTGGCTCCGTCTCGGCGGTCTGCTGATGGCCGTGGGGCTCGTGCTCGGCGCGGTCGCCTTCCCTCTCGCCCACGGCACGGACAACTCGCTCGCCCAGGGCGATGCGCTTGCCGTCGGCCTCGGCGGGATCGCCGCCGCGGTGGTGGGCGCGGCCCTCTTCCTGCGCTACTCGCTCACCGGCTTCCTGCGCTTCTGGCTGGCCCGCCAGTCCTACGACCTGGAACTGCTGGGGGAGCGGCTCACCACGACACTCCCGACCCACCCTCTCCCGGAAGGAGATCCACGCCATGGCGTCCCCCGCACCGACCCCGCGCCCCGGTGACCAGCTCGCCTCGGCCACCGGCACCACACGGGTGATCGTCATCCGGGCCCCGCAGCAGGCCGCCGGCCCGATCGAGTGCGGCGGCAGCCCGATGGTCCCCGCCGATCAGGCACCCGTCCCCGCCCCGGCCGGGGAGGCCACGGGCACCTTGATCGGCAAACGGTACGTGGACCCGGCCGACACCCTCGAACTCCTCTGTACCGCGTCGGGCCCCGGCCACCTCGCCTATGCAGGGGAACCGCTGACCATCAAAGCGCCGAAGGCGCTGCCCGCCTCCGACTGAACCGAGACCGAGCCCCGAGGAGGGTCCTCATGGACCGCGACGACATGATCCTGATCAGCGTCGACGACCACATCATCGAGCCGCCCGACATCTTCGCCAATCACCTGCCGGCCCGCTACAAGAAGGACGCCCCGCGCCTGGTCCACCGAGACGACGGCACCGACGTCTGGCAGTTCCGGGACAACTCCGTCGGCAATGTCGCGCTCAACGCGGTCGCCGGGCGTCCCAAGGAGGAGTACGGCATGGAGCCGCAGGGCCTGGCCGAGATCAGGCCAGGCTGCTACGACGTCGACGAGCGGGTCGCCGACATGAACGCCGGCGGCGTCCTGGCCCAGATGAACTTCCCCTCCTTCCCCGGCTTCTCCGCCCGGATGTTCGCCACCGAGGACTCCGACTTCTCCCTCGCCCTGGTGCGCGCCTACAACGACTGGCACATCGACGAGTGGTGCGGCGCCCACCCCGGACGGTTCATCCCCATGGCGCTGCCGGCGATCTGGGACGCCGAGCTGTGCGCCCAGGAGATCCGGAGGGTCGCGGAGAAGGGCTGCCACGCGCTGACCTTCCCGGAGAACCCGGTCCCGCTCGGCTACCCGAGTTTCCACACGGAGTACTGGGACCCGGTGTGGCGTGCGCTGACCGACTGCGGCACGGTGATGAACCTTCACATCGGCTCCTCCGGGCGCCTCGCCATCACCGCCCCCGACGCCCCGCCGGACGTCATGATCACCCTCCAGCCGATCAACCTGGTCCAGGCGGCGGCCGACCTGATCTGGTCCCGCGTCCTGAAGGAGTACCCGGGCGTCAGGATCGCGCTGTCCGAGGGTGGCACCGGCTGGATCCCGTACTTCCTGGATCGGATCGACCGCACCTTCGAGATGCATGCCACCTGGACCCTCCAGGACTTCGGCGGCAAGCTGCCGTCGGAGGTGTTCCGCGAGCACTTCCTGACCTGCTTCATCTCCGACCCCGTCGGCGTGAAGCTCCGGCACGACATCGGCGTCGACAACATCTGCTGGGAGGCGGACTACCCGCACAGCGACTCCATGTGGCCCAACGCCCCGGAAGAGCTGCACGAGGTGCTCACGGCGAACAACGTGCCGGACGACGAGATCAACAAGATGACCCACGAGAACGCGATGCGCTGGTACTCCTTCGACCCGTTCGCGCACGTGCCGCGCGAGCAGGCCACGGTGGGTGCGCTGCGCAAGGCCGCCGAGGGACACGACGTGTCCGTCCAGCCCCGCAGCAAGCAGGCGGCCGTCGCTCCGCTGGAGAAGCTGGCCAACTACCGCAGGAAGGCGGAGGCGGCCCTGGCGGCGGCGCGGGACTGAGTTCCGAGCCGAACGGACCGGTCCGGACCCGCGAGGGCGCCGGGCCGGTTTCGCGTGGGCTCATGGCGGCGGGCCGTGCCGGCCCGGCGGCACATGGGGAAGTCAGACCACCTTCTGCGGACGGGGCCACGGCATCCCGTGCAGCCGCTCGATGTCGGAGTTGAACCGCTGGAGGTAGTCGGCGAACGCCGCGATGTCCTCCTCCGGCCAGTCGGCCATGATGCGGTCCAGGCTGGCGACGACGCCCGTGCGTTCCTCGTCGAGGCGCCGTTCGCCCTCCTCGGTGATGCGGAACTTGCGGGCCATGCCCCCGTCGGGGTCGGGGATACGCTCGACAAGGCCCGCGCGCATCGCTGCGGCGGTCTGCCGGTTGAGCGTGGAGACGTCCAGTCCGAAGGCGTCACCGAGCTGCCCGATCGACATCGGGCCCTCCACACGGATGCGGCTGAGCAGAATGTACGCGCTGCGGTCCAGGACACCGCCGGTACGGCGGCCCTTGCCCTTGTGCAGATGCATGTACCGGCCCAGCAGCATCTGCTCGAACTCGACCCGGTCCGTGGCCCCGCCTGCCGTGTCCACTGCCGTCTCCCTCCGTGCCGCGACTCCCGAGAGTTCGCTTCCCGTCCATCATATGCATCGCACATGAAATGTGGTGGATACACAGCATGTGTATGATGCATATCGGCGCCCGACGCGAGGTGCCTCCGTTGACGTTTCCCAGAGGAGCTCCACCATGGACGGCCCTCAGCCGACCACCCGCTCGAACGGCGTCGTCGCCACACTCGCCCTGGCGGGCACCGTCGCCGCGATCATGCAGACCCTGGTGACCCCGCTGATCGCGGATCTGCCCCGGATGCTGGACACGACGCCCTCCAACGCGGCGTGGGTGATCACGGTCACGCTCCTCGTCGCGGGCGTGTGCGTCCCGGTCTCCGGGCGCCTCGGTGACCTGGTGGGCAAGCGGCGCATGCTGCTGGTCTGCGCCGTGCCCCTGGTCATCGGCTCGGTGGTCTGCGCGCTCTCCTCGTCCGTCCTGCCGATGATCATCGGACGTGGTCTGCAGGGCATGGGCATGGGCATGGTGCCGCTGGGAATCGCCCTCCTGCGTGACGTCGTCCCGCAGGAGAAGCTGAGCGGATCCATCGCCCTGGTCAGCGCCTCCATGGGCATCGGCGGTGCCCTCGGCCTGCCCATCGCCGCCGCCGTCGCCCAGTACGCCAACTGGCGCGTCCTGTTCTGGGGCTCGGCCGGGCTCGCCCTGCTGATCGGCGCGCTGATCTACGTCGTCATCCCGGACGTGCCCGCCGCCGCCAAGGGCCAGCGCTTCGACGCCCCCGGAGCCATCGGTCTCGCCATCGGCCTGGTCTCCCTGCTCCTGGCCATCTCCAAGGGCGGCGACTGGGGCTGGACCTCGGGCACCACGCTGGGCCTGTTCGTCCTGGCGGTCGTGGCCCTGCTCGTCTGGGGCTTCTACGAGCTGCGCACCCGCGACCCGCTCGTCGACCTGCGCACCACCGCCCGCCCGCGCGTGCTGCTCACCAACGGCGCCTCCATCCTCATCGGTGTCGGGATGTACGCCTTCATGCTGATCGCGCCGCAGCTGCTCCAGTTCCCCGAGGCCACCGGCTACGGTCTGGGCGAGTCGATGCTGGCGACCGGCCTGTGGATGGCGCCCGGCGGCGTGATGATGATGATCGTCTCCCCGCTCGGCGGGAAGCTGATCAACGCGCGCGGTCCGAAGGTCGCCCTGATCCTCGGAGCGTTGGTGATGGCCGCCGGCTACGGGCTCGCGCTCGTGCTCATGGGATCCGCCTGGGGCCTGATGATCGTCGGCATCGTCATCAACAGCGGCGTCGGCCTCGCCTACGGCGCGATGCCCGCCCTGATCATGAGTGCCGTCCCGGTCTCCGAGACGGCGGCGGCCAACGGCTTCAACACCCTCATGCGCTCGCTCGGCACGACGATCGGCTCGGCGGTGATCGGTGTCGTCCTGGCGCAGATGACCATCACCATGGGCGGCCACACGCTCGCCTCCGAGGACGGCTTCCGCACGGGTCTGATGATCGGCTGCGGCGTGGCGCTCGTGTCGGCCGCCGTCGCGGTCATGATCCCCGCCATCCGCGGCGAGGGGAACCGTGCCGGTGAGGAGCCGGCCTCCGCGGAGCAGGCTCCGGCCCGCGTCTGAACCGTTACAGGGCCCGGTGCGCAGCGTCCGGCTGCGCCCACCGGACCCTGACGTGTACGGGGGTCACTCGAGACGCGGTGACAGGCCGGCGACGAGGACGGCGTTGGTGACGGCCGCGGCCTGGCGGAGCGGTATCGCCTCCTGGTAACCGGCCGACTCGTACCAGGCTCGTGCCGCCTCCACCGAGTCGAACTCGACGATGACCGTCCTGTCGCCGTGCCACTCGCCCTCCAGGACCTGGGGGCGGGGGTCTACGGCCCGGACACGGGCGCCGGCCCCGGTCATCGACGCTGCGGAGGCCTTGCCGTAGGCGGCCATGCCCTCCTCGTCCCTGATGGCCTCGGTCATGATGACGTACGCCTTGGGCATCGGATCTCCTTCGCCGCGCGGGTCGTCAACCCGTCGTCGTGATGGCGCGCTCGGGGCACAGGGCGGCGGCCCTGCGCACGGACTGCTCGTGCTCGGTGGGGACCTCGGTCAGCAGCACCATGGAGTACCCGTCGTCGCTCAGGTCGAAGACCTCGGGACAGATGCCACAGCACACCCCGTGCCCGCGGCAGCGGTCGTCGTCGACCGTGACTTTCATCGCGCCTCGCTCCCGGTGCTGTCGGCGGCCCTGACGGTGTCGAACTCGAGGTGCAGTTCGGTCAGCCCGCGCAGGATGAACGTCGGGACGTAGCTGTAGCGGCGGTTGCCTGCCGGCCCGTGCGCCCGCTCGGAGATCCTGATGTCCGTCGTGCGGTCCAGCAGGCATTTGATCGCCACTCGCGCCTCGGCCCGGGCCAGCGGGGCGCCCGGACAGCTGTGGATGCCGCGACCGAAGGCGATGTGCCGCCGGGCGTTGGCCCGTTCGAGGTCGAAGACCCCGGGATCGGTGAACTGGCGCGGATCGCGGTTCGCGGCGCTGTTGACGAGCATCACCGTGGTGCCGGCCGGGAGATCGACTCCGCCCACCGTCGTGGCTGTCCGCGCCAGTCGGAAGTCGCCCTTGACCGGGCTTTCCGTGCGCAGTGACTCCTCGATGAACGCGGGGACGCGACGGCGTTCGGTCCGCAGCAGCCGTTGCAACTCGGGACGCTCGGCGAGGGTCCGCAGCGCCGAGCCGAGCAGGCGGACGGTCGTCTCCTGGCCGGCCGCGAACAGGTTGGCGGCGACACGGACGACGTCGGCGACCTCGGGGATCGAGCCGTCGGGGAAGGTTGCGGTGGCCAGCCCCGTCAGGACGTCCTCGCGTGGCTCGCGGCGGCGCTGCTCGATGTACGTGGTGAACCGCCCGTAGAGGAAATCCAAGGGCGACTGCTCCAGGGCCTCTTCGCCGGTGCTGCCGATACCGGCCCCGTGCGCCTCCGGGCCCTGGAGCCTGGCCCGGAACTCCGCGCGATCCTCCTCGGGCACACCGAGCAGGTCGGCGATGACCAGCATGGTGAAGGGGCCCGCGAAGCCGCGGACGAGGTCCCCCTCACCCTGGGCCAGGTAGTCGTCCAGGACTCCGTCGGCGATGCGCCACATGGCGGCCTCGTTCTCCTTGAGGCGCTTGGGCGTGATCAGGCGCATCAGCAGGGCGCGATGCGCGGTGTGCACGGGCGGGTCGAGGGTGGGCAACTGGTCGCTCATGGGCAGCTCGTCGCGATGCCGTGCGATCAGCTCACTGACGTCGTCCCCTTCCAGGGGGACCGGGAACCCGGGGAACGGGCCGGTGACCGACGTGCACGACGAGAACGTCTCGTGGTCGTTGTAGATCTGCACCGCCTCTTCATAGCCGGTCACCATGATCACGTCGTGGTGTGGTTCGCGTTGTAGTGGACACCGCGCCCGCAGGTGCTCGAAGTAGGGGTAGGGGTCCGCGACGAGCGCGTCGTCCCGGAAGAAGTCGATCGCGTCATGGTCCGTCATGGAGTGAGAACGCCTCCTTCGTCTGGCCCCGGTCAACCGGAACGATAGCCCGCATCTCTGTGACGGAGAAGAGAGTTACCGCCGGAACCATCCTCAGAGTCGATACAGCGTTCTTGACTGTTGCGAAGAAAAGAGAATACCGTTCTCGCAGCAAGAGACTGCAGTTACCGAGCGAGTTGTACGAGCGGCGTCGTCAACTGGAGGACCCGACCCCATGGCGCATTTCAAGAAGCCCGAAGAGGGTAGTTGGACCAAGCATCTCAAGGTCGACACCGAGCCGGTCTCCTACGCCGACTCGACCTCGCCCGAGCACTACGAACTGGAGCGGGAGGCGATCTTCAAGCGCACCTGGCTCAACGTCGGGCGCGTCGAGCAGCTCCCGCGCAAGGGCAGCTACTTCACCAAGGAGCTGGACGCCGCTCGGACCTCCGTCATCGTGGTGCGCGGCACCGACGGCGAGGTACGCGCCTTCCACAACGTGTGCCGGCACCGCGGCAACAAGCTCGTCTGGAACGACTTCCCCCGCGAGGAGACCAGCGGCGTCTGCCGCCAGTTCACGTGCAAGTACCACGCCTGGCGCTACGACCTGGACGGCAAGCTCGCCTTCGTCCAGCAGGAGGGCGAGTTCTTCGATCTGGATAAGTCGGACTACGGTCTCAAGCGGGTCCGGGCCGAGGTGTGGGAAGGGTTCATCTTCGTCAACCTCGACACCGAGAACACCACGCCACTTCGGGAGTACCTGGGCGAGCTGGCCAAGGGCATCGAGGGGTACCCGTTCCACAAGCTGACCCAGGTGCACAAGTACCGCGCCGAGATCGGCAGCAACTGGAAGCTCTTCATCGACGCGTTCGCCGAGTTCTACCACGCGCCGATCCTTCACTCCGGCCAGTACACGCCCGACCAGGCCCGCCGGATCGCCAAGTACGGATACGAAGGGCTCCACTACGACATCGACGGCCCGCACAGCATGGTGTCGTCCTGGGGCGGCATCGCCCCGCCGCACGACCGCGAGATGGTCAAGCCCATCGAGGCGGCGCTGCGCAGTGGTCTGTTCGGCCCGTGGGACGCGCCGGACATCGGAATGACCACCGAGGAACTGCCGCCGGCCATCAACCCCACACGTGACCCGCGCTGGGGCATGGACTCCTTCGTCTTCTTCCCCAACTTCATGCTCCTGGTCTGGCGGCCGAACTGGGTGCTCACGTACCACTACTGGCCGACGTCGTACAACACGCACATCTTCGAGGGGACGTGCTACTTCGTCCCGCCCAAGAATGCCTTCGAGCGACTGCAGCAGGAGCTGGCCGCCGTGTCGTTCAAGGAGTACGGCCTCCAGGACGGCAACACGCTGGAAGCGACCCAGACCATGCTCGAGTCGGGCACGGTCGACCGTTTCCCGCTGAACGACCAGGAAGTACTCCTGCGGCACCTCCACCGCTCCGCCGAGGAGCATGTCCGCGAGTACCAGCGCCGTACGTCCGGCGCCCCGGCAGTGTCCTGACCCCGAGGAGGGCCCCACCATGGCCAGTGCATTCCCCGAGGGCTTCGAAGCCCTGGACCCGTTCGTCGACTGGGCGATCCCGACGGAGAAGGCCCGCTACGCCAAGCGGATCTCCAGCACGATGGACGAGCTCGACGCGTTCTACGACGTCGCCTTCCCTCTCCTGAAGTCCGGCACCGCCTACCTGGAGAAGACTCCGATGGAGGGCATCTCCGAGCCCGACAAGCGCCTGCTGTGGCTGTTCTGCTCGCTGGTGACCGTCGCCTTCTCCGTCGAAGCGTGGCGCCAGCCCCGGGTGCCCGACTCGGGCGCCTCCAGCATCGACGCGATCCTCGAGCCGACGGTTTGACCGGGCTCTGCACGGCGGCGCCGAGACCCGCCCGTAGGCTCACTTAGCGGGCCGCTGGCGTCCTTGCCCTCTACACATACCTGTACGCCAGGCGCTGCTGGGCGCTTCCCCGGGGTGCGCGGAGGCCGCGGCCTTCGGCGAGGACCTATGCGGCCATCGCGCCGGGGAAGTGGCGGTTCCCGTCCCCTTGGAGCGGCGCAGGTCTGGAGCTCGTACCTGAGCGTGTCACTTGCCCCAGTGCAGAATTCTATTCTTGGCACCTGCCATCAGTCTTCTCGCGGTGTTTGTGGATCCGTATGCTCACGGCCGAGCGGCCTCTGGTGCGCTCCAGGGGAACAATCAGCCATGTGCCGGGGCCGGGGATGGGCCCGGTGGCGTACGTCAATGACATGAACGTGACATCGCCGGCGTGTCACTCACGCCGCGTTCGGCCAGCACCAATCAGCCCTACCCACCGTGTCCCGATGGTCCTCATGGCTTCCCGGAAGTGAGGTTGTGTCCAGATGCGGACAACCAGAAGGTGCCCCATCAGGCGGGGGCTGGGAGCGGCAGCGATCGCCGCACTCCTCGTCACTGCGTCGATTCAGCCCGTCGCGGCGCAGGCCGATGAGCCGCACGCGTCTTCCTCCTCGGCGAAGGTATCTGTCGATTTCGGCTCGCGGCAGGGCGAACTGCCGCGTCCGGAGCGGCTGAACAACTTCGGCAACGTCACGGCATGGCCTAAGCAACGTGCCGACGACGTGAAGTTCCTGAACAAGCAGGGGCTGCACGGCGACGTCTACCGCGTGTGGGTCAGCAGTCCCAATGCCTCCGCCGCGGACAACGTCTTCAACCAGTGCGACCTCAAGACCCGGACCTGCGACTTCTCCAGGCTAGACGCCTATCTCACCGAGGCGAGTACGGTGTCCGACTCGCTGCTGATCAACCTGAACCCGACGGACTTCGTCGAGGGCAAGCGGCCGATGCAGGACCTGGAGCCGATGCTCAGACTGATCCTGCAGAGGATCAAGGAGAAGTACCCCCGCGTCAAGTACGTCGAGGCGTTCAACGAGCCGGACTGGCAGTTCCACGGAAAGCAGCGCCAGCAGGGACGCCCGGCGGACCAAACGACGTTGCAACCCGGCGATCTGTACCGCTTCTACGAGCCGTACTACGAGGCCGTCCATCAGGTCAACAGGCACCTCCGGCGTGCGGACCGGCTCCAGCTCGGCGGACCGGCGCTGATGTACATGGACCCGAAATGGATGAAGCCCTTCCTCGACGACTTCGCAGCCGACAAGGACCCGCGCAAGCGTCTGGACTTCCTCTCGTATCACGCCTACCTCGCGTGGGACGACAACTACCAGGTTCCGACGATGTACAACGGTGACCTGAGAGTGGTGGCGTCGCAGCGGGAGACCCTACGCGGATGGCTGGAGGAGCGCCGCATCCGCCGGGACATCCCGAGCTATGTCACCGAGACGGGTATCTATCCCGGTCCGGCCTACGACGACACCGATCCCAGCAAGGACTACATTCGGCAGGCGGCCGGCATGGCCACTTACGGCTACCTGTTCGCGAACCAGCCAGACACCTACATGTTCAACTGGTGTGTTCGGCACCGCGTCGAGGAACGCAAGGACCAGTTGGTGACTCGCACGCCGTACGGACCGGCCGCCAACACCTTCACGCCGTATGGGAACATGCTGCTGATGCAGTCGAGGATGAAGGACACCCGGGTGCCCGCCGTCTCGAAGGACAGCCTCGAAGGGGACAACGGCGTCTACGCGCTGGCGTCGGAGGACCGGACCGGCGCGTCCCTCATGGTCTGGAACTGGCAGCACGTGAACGACCGGAGTTACCGGGCCACCATCGACATGTCCCGGATGCCGTCGGACCTCAGGCACGGTCCGGTCCGCCGGCTCATGTACCGGATCGACCAGACGACGAGCAACTACTTCGCCGATCCGGCCAAGGGAGAGCTTCAGATGGTCGACAAGAGGATCATCAGGCCCGGCAGGACCCACACTGAGATCGTCGACTTGCCACCCAACGCGATCTATCTGATCGTCTTGGAGCGCGTGTAGACAAAGCGGCGGGCGGGGCGGGCCGCTCAGCGTGGTGGAGGCGGGCCTATGCGCCGAGTTTGGCGGCGAGGCATTCGGGGTGCCCATGGTGGCCCGGTCGGCTTCGGCGAAGGCTCTCAGCATAGAACTGCCCCCACCACCGTCGTCGGCGTTGAGCCGGTGGTAGAGGAGGGCCCCGGGGACGACGGCCCCACACCCTCCGAGGGGGTAAGCCTCGGGGACCCAGTCCAGGGGCTGGCTCGTCTCCCCGTTCGCGGGCGCCCGGGACGAACGCGAGCCCGGCCTGGGACACCGCCAGGGCATGTGTGACGCGCAGCCGGGCGACGGTGCGGTCGGACACTGCCCGCGATGGTCGCCAGCTACGCAGTCCGGGCCATGCGGAGGCGATCTGCGTCCCGTACTGGTGAGGAACCAGCAGCGCATGCGACTGGCCTGGGCAGCGTCACCCGGTCCACCACCCCCTCCTCGCCGAGTCTGGCCAGGCGCCCCCCGTGTCGGCTCGGTCTGCATCTGGGGTGATCAGCAGATGCGTCTCTTGCGTCGTCGCCTTCCGTCACTGCGGCAGTACGGCCAGCGCGAAGCGGTCCCCACCGCCTACGGCCTCGTGCCTGAAAGCTCCATCAGGCGCGCGGTGGACTTCTGCGCTCCGCCCTTGCCGCGCCAGGTCGTCCTGGCCTGAACCAACCCCGGTGCCGCGGCCGGTGGAATTCGGCCCCCTCAGGCTTCTTCACCCCAGTGGTCATCCTCAGGTAGGAGAACGACGTCGTCGTTCTGCACGAGGATGGCCCGCGCCTGCTGCGTAGCCACGAGGACCAGGTCACTGCACTGACACGATGCCCCGGCAGCACATGGAAGGAGAGCCTTGGTACCTACCTGAGAACAGACTTTGGAGAGACCCTTCTCGTGGCTACCTTCCTGTACAGACTGGGCCGCACCGCCTTCCGGCGGCGCTGGCTGGTGACCTTGCTCTGGGCGGTGATCCTCGGCGGTGTCGGTCTCGGCGCCGTCAAGGCCCCGGCCGCGGGCGATGACGGCGCCTCGTTCATGCCCGGCATCGAGGCCCAGAAGGCGTTCGACCTGATCGGGGAGCGATTCCCCGGCTCGGATGCCAAGGGTGCCGACGCTCGTATCGTGTTCATCGCCCCCGATGGGGAGAAGGTGACAGCTGAGGACAAGCGCGCCGCCATCGATGAGCTGGTGTCCACGGCGGCCGAGGGCTCTCAGGTGGACAGCGCCGTCGATCCCTTCAAGGCCGGCGCGGTCAGCAAGGACGCCTCGACCGCGTACGCCACGGTCAATTACAAGGTCAAGTCCGGCGACCTGACCGACACCAGCAAGGACAGCCTCGAGAAGGCCATCGAGCAGGCTCGCGGCTCGGGGCTCACTGTGGAGGTGGGCGGCACGGCTCTTGCCTCGCAGCCGGCCGCGGGAGGCTCTGCCGAGGCGATCGGTATCGCTCTGGCCGCCGTCGTCCTGTTGATCACCTTCGGCTCCCTGGCCGCGGCCGGGCTGCCGCTGCTCACCGCCGTCATCGGCGTCGGTGTCAGCATGTGCGCGATCCTTGCTCTCGGTAGCACCCTTGGCCTGTCCATGACCACCGGCACGCTCGCCTCTATGCTCGGGCTCGCGGTCGGTATCGACTACGCCCTCTTCGTCGTCTCCCGTTACCGCGAGGAGCGCGCGAACGGGCACGATCCGAGGGAAGCGGCGGGCCTCGCGGTCGGCACGGCCGGTTCTGCCGTGGTCTTCGCCGGCCTGACCGTGATCATCGCGCTCGCCGGCCTGTCCGTGGTCGGCGTGCCAATGCTGACCAAGATGGGCCTGTGCGCCGCCGGAGCGGTCGCCATCGGCGTCCTGGTCGCCCTGACCCTTGTACCCGCCCTCCTCGGGATGTGGCCGAACGCCGTCCTTTCCCGGAAGGTCCGCAAGACAGGGAAGCGGGGCGGCGGCACCGGATCCCCTTCCGGGTCCGCTGTCAACGGCGGCACCCGTTGGGCTCGCTTTGTGATGAGGCGGCCCGTGGCGGTCCTTGTGCTGGGTGTGGCCGGGCTGGGAGTCCTGGCACTGCCCGCCGCTCAGCTGGAGATGGGCATGCCCGGCGCCGAGGCGAAGCCCACGTCGACGACGGAGCGACGTGCCTACGACGCGCTGGCCGACGGCTTCGGTGCGGGCTTCAACGGACCGCTGACCATCGTCGCCGACGTCAGGGGAGCCACCGACCCACAGAAGGCCGCAACCGCGATGGCCGAGCAGATCAAGGGCACCGACGGCGTCGTGTCCGTCTCGCCCCCGCGGTTCAACGAGGCCGGGGACACCGCCCTCTTCTCCGCTGTGCCCGCCACCGGACCGAACGAGGAGGCCACGAAGGACATCGTCCAGACCATCCGGGCGGAGCGTCCCGGTCTGGAGGGGGACACCGGTGCGACCTTCGAGGTCACCGGCAGCACCGCGATGGACATCGACGTCGCCCAGGCCCTGCAGGACGCTCTCGTGCCCTACCTGGCCGTCATCGTGCTGCTGTCCCTGCTGCTGCTCCTGGTGATCTTCCGGTCCATACTCGTGCCCGTCAAGGCGGCTCTCGGGTTCCTGTTGTCGGTACTCGCCTCGCTCGGCTCGGTCGTCGCGGTCTTCCAGTGGGGCTGGGGTGCCGAACTGCTGGGCGTGGAGCAGACCGGCCCGATCATGAGCCTCATGCCGATCTTCCTGGTGGGCATCGTGTTCGGCCTGGCCATGGACTACGAGGTCTTCCTTGTCGCCCGCATGCGCGAGGCGTACGTCCACGGTGAGCGCCCCGGCCAGGCGGTGGTGAGCGGTTTCCGGCACAGCGCCCGGGTCGTCGTCGCCGCGGCCGCGATCATGATGGGGGTCTTCTCCGGCTTCATCGGATCCGGAGAGTCCATGATCAAGACGATCGGGTTCGGGCTCGCCGTCGCGGTCCTCTTCGACGCCTTCGTCGTCCGCATGGCCCTGGTGCCCGCCGTACTCGCCCTGCTGGGCGACAAGGCATGGTGGCTGCCCGGGTGGCTCGACAAGGCGCTCCCCCGAGTCGACGTCGAGGGCACCGGACTCACCTCACAGGCTCAGGCGTCGGCCCCGACGGGCCCTGAGGCTCACCCGCGGGAGTCGGCCCGCACGTTCTGAGACGAATCAGGCGCAGACGCGCCGCGGTGCCGTGCATCGGTGCCGCGGCGCGTCTGTCACCCTGAACCGGCTGGTCTCACCTCGGAGTATGACGATGAGTGCACGATGGGAAAGCCGCGCCGCTGACCGTCCCTACACGGTTCAAGTGGTGACTACGGGCTTGCTGCTCGCCTTCACCGTGAGTGGTGTCTTCCTCACCCGGGCGGTCGCGGCCGAGGGGCCGCTCGTCCTCTGGCCCGGCCTTGTGCTGTCCGTCCTGGCCTGCGCGACTTTGCTGCGCCGCCGCAGCCACCCGCTTCTCGTACTTCTGGTGACCACGGTATGCATCATGACCGAGGGGTTCCTGGGGTATCTCATGACGCCGCTACTCATGGGGCCGATGCTGCTCGCGCAGTACACCGTGAGTCTGCGTCCTGATCGTAGGACCACCTGGTACACCGCCCTGGCAGCCGCCGCCGGAATCGCGCTCACCGGCTTCATCACCACAGACTCTCCGCACGAGTGGATCATCGGCTTGGTCAATCCGGCGGCCTGGGTCCTGATGGTCGCGTCCTTCGGCAGCTACGTACGCGTGCGCCGCGAGTACGCCGTCGCCCGCGCCGACCATGCTGCGCAGGAGCGCGACGAGGAGGCGCGCCGGCGGGTAATCCAGGAGCGCATGCGCATCGCACGCGAACTGCACGACGTGGTCGCCCACCACCTCGCTCTGGCCAACGCCCAGGCCGGCACCGCCGCCCATCTGGCCCGGTCTCGTCCCGACCAGGCCATCGCCATGATCGAGAAGCTGCCGGAAGTGACCGCCTCGGCTCTCCGTGAACTCAAGGCCACCGTCGGCCTGTTGCGCCAGGAAACCGACTCGCAGGAGCTGGCTCCCGCACCGGGCCTGGATCAGCTGCCGCGGCTCGTCGAGACCTGCGCGTCAGCGGGTCTGGACGTCTCCGTCAGCACCGAGGGCCAGCCACAAGCACTTACGCCTGGCCTGGACCTCACGGCCTACCGGATCGTCCAGGAAGCACTGACCAATGTCACCAAGCACGCCGCCACACCCTCCGCGCGGGTGCGGCTGGACTACACCGCTCACTATTTGACACTCACCATCACCAATGAAGCCGGCTCACCTCCCTCGGCTGCTGCCACCTCCCGTGGCTTCGGACTGCTCGGCATGCGCGAACGTGCCTTGTCGGCAGGCGGAACGTTCCACGCCGGCCCGCGGCCCGGAGGCGGTTTCGAAGTCGCCTGCGCGCTTCCCCTTCCCAGCTCCGAGGAGAGCACCTCATGACCATCCGCGTTCTGCTCGCCGACGACCAGGCGCTGCTCCGCGCCACCTTCCGCATCCTTATCGACTCCGACCCGGACATGACGGTCGTAGCAGAGGCAACTGACGGGCAGCAGGCCGTACAACTGACCCTCGAACACCACCCCGACGTCGTCCTCATGGACATCCGCATGCCCGGCACCGACGGACTGGCCGCCACGGCCGACATCTGTGCCCGGACCGAACTGTCGAGCACCCGGGTCCTGATCCTCACCACGTTCGAGAACGACGAGAATGTCGCCGTCGCCCTGCGGTCCGGGGCGAGCGGCTTCCTCGGCAAGGATGTCGGCCCCGACGTCCTGCTGGCGGGCATCCGCACGGTGGCGGCGGGAGACTCCCTGCTTTCCCCCACGGCCACCCGGGCATTGATCACCCGCTTCCTGGCCTCCCCGGCCGACCGGGTGCCCCTCACCGCGCCAGAACGTCTCACCCTGCTCACCGAGCGTGAACGTGAGGTCATGGCGCTGGCCGCGCTGGGCAAGTCGAACCACGAGATCGCCGACCAGCTGGTCCTCAGCCATCTGACGGTACGCACCCATATCTCCCGCGCGATGACCAAGCTCAACGCACGCGACCGGGCTCAACTGGTCGTGATCGCCTACCAGAGCGGCCTTGTCCGACCGAGCCTCGGCGGTTGACCGCCCCTCGCACGTTGTTGCCCACTCGCCCCGATGACACGGCCGTGCCGCGCTACGTGGGCCGGACTGTCCCGCTCGCCAGGGCGTCGGCCGCCGCGTTCGCGGGGGTGCTGGTGCCAGCAGTGGGCGGGTATCCGTGGACGGGGCGCACGTGTACTGCCGGGTGGGGTGCGCGCAACGTTCTGGCCGTCACCCTCGTTCGCCCCTTCGCCCCGTAGTGATAGTCGACGTGGACGTCGCCCGCGACGGGGTCGACCGCTGGCGCCACCCGGTGCGTCTGCCATGCCCTCCCCTCGACCCGGCCCTGGACGAGGCGCCGTTGTTCGGTCCGTGACCCAGATTCCTTTGTGCAGATGCCGCATATCCGTCTCGTCCCACCTGTGCAACCGACAGCGCAGCGCTGCGGTCGGCCGCACTGTGCAGGACGTCGGCAGTGACTTGTCGGAGCTGCACAGTCATGGTCGGGTGCGCAGGCCGTGGAGGGGGCGGCGCAATGGCCCGATAGGGCGGTCCCAAGGCGTTGGGGGGTGTGGCCTGGCCCGGCGGATTCGGGCAACCGGCTCCTTTCACATCTCCGCGTCAGTGTGTGCGTCGTGTGGAGGTGCACTGGCGTCGGTGTGAGGGGGAGAGCCTGGTGGAAAGCAAAGGCTTCGTGCGTCTGGCGGGGCGCAGAGCCGCTCTGTTGCGGACTGGCAGGTCTGGCGGCTGCGGCGGCCTGCTCGGGCAAAGGATCCACCGGTTCCCGGACGCTGGTCGCGTTCCTAGAGGGTAGGTGGGAGTTCAAGGACGGGAGTGGTAGGGGCTGGGTCGACGTATTCGACGATGGAACGTATCTGGTGTTCGGAGGGGATGGCTCCGAGTAGTCAGAACAGGGCACGTGGGAGTTCGTCAAGGGCGGTGGCCTCTCCTACACGGCGGAAGAGCGAGTTCCGTACATCGTCCGTGACATGCCGGAGAGGCCGAGGATGCCCTCGACGGCTCCTACACCGTGGTGTGGGTGGACTGATCGACAACGGTGGGCAGGGATCGGGCCATCCGCGGTTGCAGGTCACCGGCACCAAGGACGAGGCCGTGCTCGCATTCGCCCAGAACGGTGAGGAAGAGCCGCGAGTCATTACCTGCACCCGGGCACCGGGTGACGAGGCTCCTTGAGGTGTGGGGCCGCACGTGTTCGTCTGCCGAGACCAGGTCTGTGGTGTGTCGGAGTTTCGTGGACGTTGGAGCGGTCGGCGTTGACGGCGTAGAGGCGCTCCTTGGCGGAGACGGAGGTATCGATGGGGTCACCGATGACGGTCCAGGTCTTCTTCTTGGACCGTTCTCTTCCTGGAGTTCCCGCTGATGGTGTCGGTGGCGTACGGCGTCGTGGGGCTGGTGAAGACCCGCTCGGTGTATTTGCGCAGCACGGTCCGGACGCTGGCTTTGCCGGTGTACTCCTGCGCTTGCCTATCGGCGGTGATGCGATAGAGGTGGCTGGAGGTTGAGACCACGATGCTGGCTCCACCGCCTCGGGGCTGTGCTACCTCGGGCTTGGTCGATGCGGGTGTGGACGATGCCGGGGCAGGTGATGACCGCGGCGTGTGCCGGACTTCCACTGGAGCCATCGGGCCGGTGTGCAGGGACATCGGTCCCGCAGGTGCCGCGCTCTGCTGGACTTGCCCGCGGGGTCGCGGTCTCGGGCTGGTGGTTCGAGTTCTGGAGCCGGCTGGCGATGATGAGGGCGGAGACCAGGGCCGCGAGGGCCGCCCACTGCGCAGGCGCCGGGAGTGGATCGTTCGAGGCCGACGGGTTGCCCGCGAACAAGCCCATTTCTTCGCCGCTGCTGTTCGTAGGCTCCGGAGTTGAAGCCGGAGCCGGTGCTCATGCCTGGTCTCGATCGGCGCCGGGGCTGTCCTGCACGGACCGCGATGGTGGCGCGGCACTCGGTGCTGGTGCGGTGGCAGGGGAGGGGTCGCTGACCATGGCGGCAGCTTGAGGCGGCGTGCCTCCTGGAGTGTGGCGCTTCTGGTGCGGGCGCGATGCGGCGCCTTGCGGGAGTACCCTCTTCGCGTGACACGACCTCTGTCTGACGAACAGCTCTCCGGCAATCAGGGACGTAAGGTCGCCGCTCGCAACCGGGCCGCTCTCATCGCTGCCGCCCGGGAAATCTACGCGGAGCACGGTCTGGACGCACCGTTGTCCGCGATCGCGCGCCGTGCCGGCGTTGGTCAGGGTGTGCTGTACCGGCACTTCCCCGACCGGGCCGCCATAGGTACCGCGGTGTTGGAAGAGAACGTCAGGCAGATCGAGCAGGTCGCGGCGGCGGACGCCTCGGACATCGCGAGAATTCTGGGTGTGCTCACCTGGCATATAACCGGGTCGGCGGCCTTCCTGGGCATTCTCCACGTGCATGGTGCGGCCAGCCGCTCTGGTGCCCTCGCGTATGCCGCCGCGCTGTCGATGCGTGTCGAACAGGCTGTGCGGGCACGCCTGCCGGGCGGTCACCGGCTCGCTGCCCGTCCTGATGACCTGATGATCGCTGTCGCCATGGTGTCCGGGGCTGCCACCGGCCCCACCCGCGAGCACCGGGAACGCCGGGCACGGGCGGCCTGGCGGTTGCTCGGTGTCGAGGTGGGGCCGGTGCGGCCTTACGAAGAGTGACCGGGGTCAGCCGCCGTTGGACTGCCGTACTCCCTCCGCGAGCGCGTCGAAGGTGTACAGGTAGCCTCCGTCCGGCCCGCTGACGGTCATGTAGGCCCGGGTCGCGCCGGGCGTGATCGCCACGTTGGTCGCCGATTCCAGCCCGTCGGTGGCACGGGCCGGGAGCTCCACGGTCGCCAGGCGTTCGCCGTTCTTGCTGTAGACCGCCATTGCGGGCCGGCCATGCAGTCCCTGGTAGAGGTTGCCGTCGGCGTCCACGGCGATGGAGTCGGTCTGCGCGATGCCGCCGTCGACCCGGATCGCGGTGTGCTGGGAGGCCACGGTCCCCTCCTCGTCCAGGAGAAGGTAGGAGATGCGGTTCTGCGTCAGCTCGCTGAACCACAGTCCTCGGTAGTCCGCGTCGAAGGAGATGCCGTTCGGTGCGGCGAGGCCGTCCGCCAGGACGGTGGCGTCCTTCCCCGAGCGGTCGATGCGCACCACGCGTCCCTTCGCCTCGCCCTCGGACATGCCGCGCGAGTCACTGACGTACAGGTTGCCCTCCCGGTCGAAGGCGAGGTCGTCGGGGTTCATCGGCGCGCCGTCGATCTCGCCGGAGAAGAAGGTCCGCGGATCGCCGCCGTCCGGGGCGAGGCTGACGATGTCGCCGCTGGAGAAGTCGGTCAGGTAGATCCGTCCGTCGTACGGGCTGAACTGGGCCGACGTGTAGTTTCCCCGGTCGTCGGTGTGGAACTGCTCGGACGTCTTCTTCCGGACATTCACGCGCAGCACCTTCGGCTCGCCGGTCGGGGCGGTGACGTCGACGACGAGCAGTTTGCCGTCCTTGTCGAAGACCGGCCCCTCCAGCAGCGTCATCCCGGTCTGCTCGTGCGGCTGCGTCAGCCGCATGACCTGCTGCGCGCGGAGGGTCCGGTCCCCTCCGTAGGTGCCCGGGCCCGCCGGGGCGCCGGCCGTCTGCGTACCGCATCCGGTGAGGGCCAGCACAGCGAGCCCGGCGAGCGGGCGGGTCGGGAGTCGTCGCATGCGAATCACTCTTCCTGTCCGAAAGTATGCGGAAGCAACCTGGAGGCCATCCGGACAACACTGTCCGGTTCTTGTTACCGTAGTGCATGGCTGCTCAAGTCCCGTGCCCTGGATTCCAGTTCATGGACGAGGTGGCTTCATGGCAGCGAACCGGAAGGAACGAGGTCCCCCCACATGGCAGACTCACAGGAGCTGACTCCCGAGGTACTCGCCGAACTCAGGGAGCGGTACCGGGCCGAGCGGGAGCGGCGTGTGCGCCCCGACGGCACCCGGCAGTACCTCGGTGCCGACGCCGAGTTCGGCTACTACGCCGCCGACCCCTACGCGGACGAGCCGGCCGAGCGCGAACCGGTACGGGATCGGGTGGACGTCGCGGTCGTCGGCGGCGGCTTCGGCGGCATCCTCGCGGGGGCACGGTTGCGGCAGCGGGGCATCGGCAGCGTCCGCGTCATCGAGAAGGGCGGGGACTTCGGCGGCACCTGGTACTGGAACCGCTACCCGGGCATCCACTGCGACATCGAGTCACACGTGTACCTGCCGCTGCTCGACGAGACCGGTTACGTGCCGGAGTGGAAGTACGCGCCCGGTGAGGAGATCCGTCGGCACGCGGTGCGGATCGCGGAGAAGTTCGACCTCTACGCGGACGCCCTGTTCTCCACGGCGGTCACGTCACTGACCTGGGACGACACGTCCGAGGCGTGGATCGTCACGACGGACCGGGGTGACAGGTTCCGGGCGACGTATGTCGTCACGGCCACCGGCACCCTCACCGAGCTGAAGCTGCCCGGCATCCCCGGCATCGAGAAGTTCGAGGGCCACACCTTCCACACGTCACGCTGGGACTACGCCTACACCGGCGGCACTCCGGACGGCGGTTTGACCGGCCTCGCGGACAAGCGCGTGGGCGTCGTCGGCACCGGCGCTACCGGCATCCAGGTAGTCCCGAAGCTCGCCGAGGACGCTCAGCACCTCTACGTCTTCCAGCGCACCCCCTCCACGGTGGACGTGCGCGCCAACCGACGCACCACCGCCCAGGACGTCGGCGCCGACCACCACGGCTGGGCGACCGAACGCCGCGACAACTTCCTGCGCATCGTCTCGGGCGAGAGCACCGAGGAGGACCTCGTCGCGGACCGGTGGACCCGGTCGGCCGGTCTCCTGGAGAAGCTCCTGCCGAGCTTCCGTCGGCCTGGCGACCGGGCAGCCTTCGAAGCGGCCTACGAGGTCGCGGACGCCGCCAAGATGAACGAGGTCCGTGCCCGTGTCGAGGAGATCGTCACCGATCCGGAGACCGCGGACAGGCTCAAGCCCTGGTACCGGTACGCGTGCAAGCGTCCCACCTTCTCCGACCTGTACCTCCAGGCGTTCAACCGGGACAACGTCACCCTCGTCGACACCGCCGACACCCACGGCATCGAGCGGATGACCGAGCACGGCGTCGTGGTCGGCGACATCGAGTACGAACTGGACTGCCTGATCTTCGCCACCGGCTTCTCCGTCGGCGTCTCCGGCATCCAGTCGGGCCGGCTGCCCGTGCACGGCCGGGACGGCACCCTGTTGCAGGACGCGTGGGCCGCGCGAGGACCGCGCACGCTGCACGGCTTCACCAGCAACGGCTTCCCGAACCTGCTCCAGCTGGGCGGTGTGCAGAGTGCGGCAAGCGTCAACTTCACGCACGTGCTGGACGAGCACGCCGTCCACGTCGCGGCACTCGTCGCGGCCGCCGAGGCGGAGGGAGCCCTCATCGAACCCTCCCGCGAGGCCGAGGACGCCTGGATCACCACCCTGGCCGAGGACGCCCCCGACCACGAGTGGTTCCACGCAGAGTGCACCCCCGGCTACTACAATGGCGAGGGACGCGGCCGGCCGAACGGCCCCACCGCCTACCCCCATGGAGCCTTCGCCTTCCACGCGCTCCTGAAGCAGTGGCGTGCACAGTCCATGGGCGAAGTGCTGCAGACCAGGAGAACTGCTCGGCTGTAGGGAAGGTCTCCGACGCACCGTCCGTCTAGGTGCGCCGCTCACCGGGCTGCCGGTGAGCGGCACGGGGCGACGCCGAAGTCAAGGAACAGGATCGCTGCGGCCAGCTCCTCCGGTTGTGACACGCGGTCGAGGGTGGCGAACCGGTCCACCGCCGCCGTCAGCGGGCTGCACCACGGCACCGAGGTGACCCCAGCCACCCCAGTGACCCGACAAGCGATGTGGGGGCGGAACCAGCACCCACACGGATATGAACTTGTCCCGGTCCTTGCGCCGGCGGCCGGGCGCCTGACGCGGATCTCGGTTCCGGCGATGATGCCGGTCTTCCCGCTGGTTCCGAGGTGGTCGACGACCTCGGCCAGTGTCCGCAGCCGCGCACCCGGGCTGATGACGCACCCTCGCTCGGCGAGCAGGGGCCGCACCTCGCCGATGGCACGGGTGATGGTGGACCGGTCCACACCGAACCAGCAGGCCAGCACGTCATGAGTGACGGCATGGCGCAGATGCACGAGCGTGGCCAGGAGACGGTGGACGAACACCAGCCGGTGCTTCGCACCTGCGCCCACTGCCCGCTTCCGCGACCTGGAAGCGAGCTTGGCCTGGTGCCGTGCGTGCCACAACGGCCCCACCTCAGCAACCAGTTCAGCGATCACGTCAGCCGACCGCCCGTGATCCTCCGGTCGCTGACGATCACTGCACGAGACCCGTTCCCCACCACACGACCGTGATCGACGATCAGGAGCCGTGGGGAAGCATCATGCCGATCACAAACCAGCAGGTAGCGGGACACGCGTTCCTGCGGCCGATGTACGACGACTCGTATTTCCCTGATCGTGTGGTTGATCAGGGGAAGGCGATCCTGCTGCGGCTGTGCGAGCGCGTTGAGGCCGATCAGCCGTCGGATCTGGCGGACCTCTACGCGCTCACCCAGGCTGCGACGGAGGAGATCAACCTGCTGGACAGGGAGTTCGTGGCGGCCGGGAGCGGGATCGAGACGGTGGCGCGGGAGTGGATCTGTGACGAGTTTTGCTTTGTCGCGTCGACATACGGGTTCATGGACGCGGATGCGGAGAAGCTGACCTCCGGCCGGGACTGGTGAACGACGGCGGGAAGACCGCCTCCTATGCAATTGTCCCAGCCCCACATGGCCCTGCTCGCCCTGCTCGGCGCCGCTGAAGCCGACCCGCTCCAGGCGGCCCTGGATGCGGTATACGCGGCCGTGGCCACCTACGGTGAGGACTACCGAACCTTCTTGGAAGATCCGGTCCGCGTGTCAGCGGCGGATGTGAGCCAACACCGGCCGCGGCTCCGCGTCACCGCCTTCACGACCCTGGGGCAGTCCCCGCCTGGCCAGGAGCCGAGGATGCCCGGCATGGCCGCGGGGGAGAAGTCTCGCGGCGTGCGGGCTGCGCCCACCGAAGCCGAGGACAGGTGCGGTGCAGACCGTGGCCGGTTTTCCGAACTCACCGGGAGTCGGCTGCGGACGTCCGCCGCTGCGTGACGTCCGCCGGGCGGCTTCAGGCGGTGGCCTGTTCCGCCGCGGCCCGCCCACGCACCACGCGCCGTCCGCGCGCCAGCACGGTGGCTCCCGGGTTGCCCACGTTCCAGGCCGCGCCCTTGCAGATGAGCTCCTTGTAGCGCGCCGCCATCCGGCCTGTCAGGACCCGCTCCACCGAGGTGTCGTCGGCGGTCACGAACTGGATCAGGCCGTCACCACGCCCCAGCGAGATGCACTGGTTGAAGTAGCGCAGCGGCACCTTGGGCTGCTTGCGACCGGTCAGCTCCGACACGATCGCGTCCGCGGCCTGCCAGGCCATCGGGGTGCCGGTGGCGCAGGACATCCGCAGCGGCTTGTCGTTAGCGCCCATCGCGTAGCCCGCGTCGCCGACCGCGTACACGTCAGGGTGCGAGACCGAGCGCATCATCGCGTCGACCACGATCTGGCCGCCCTCGGTGACCTGAAGACCGCTGGCCTCAGCGATCGGGTGGGTGGCGAAGCCGGTGGTCCACACGGTCACGTCGGCCGCGATCGCCTCACCGTCCGCGGTCTTCACCTGGTCCGCCTCGACGCCGGCGACGACGGTGTGCTCGTACGCGGTGACGCCGAGCCGGCCGAAGACCTTGCGCAGGTGCGCGGCGCCCTTGCGGCTCAGCCAGTCACCCAGCTCACCGCGGGCGGCGAGGGCGACGTCGAGGTCGGGGCGGGTCTCGGCGATCTCGGTCACGGCCTCGACGCCGGTGAGCCCGCCGCCGACGACCAGGACCTTCCGGCCGGGCGCGAGCGACGCGAGCCGCGCCCGCAGCCGCAGCGCACCGGTCCGGCTCGCCACCTCGTGGGCGTGCTCGACGGCGCCCTGCACGCCGTGGTCGTTCCAGCGGCTGCCGAGCGCGTAGACGAGCGTGTCGTACCCGAGCTCCTCCTCGCCCGCCGTACCGGTCACGGTCACGGCCTTGCGGTCCACGTCCACTCGGGTCACCTTCGCGATCTTCAGTTCCACGCCGGAGCCGGCGAAGATCGCGTCGAAGGGGCGGTGCTTGAGGTCCTGGCCGACGGCCAGCTGGTGGTTGCGGACTCGCTCGACGAAGTCCGGCTGGTCGTTGACGAGGGTGAGAGCGACATCCTCGCGGTGCAGCCGCTTGACGAGGCGGCCTGCTGCGGCCGCTCCGGCGTAGCCGGCGCCGAGGACGACGATGCGGTGCTTGCGGATACCGGTCATATTCCTGCCCCTGTCTGTCAGTCCCCGAGCTCTCGGATCGGGGCCCCTCTTCGCGGTTACGCCCGTTGAACCGGGCAGCCCCCGGATTCCTGACAGACGGAGACAGTGACCTGCGTCACACCTCCTCGGGTGCGGTCACCAGGCCTCCAGGACCAGCGGTTCCCCGTGCTCCGACGCGGCCCAGGCCTCCGTGACCCGCTCCAGCTTGTCCGGGTTGACCTGGCTGCGGACGGCGACGATGCCTTCCTCGGTGCGCTCCAGGCACATGACCCCGAAGACCCGCCCCTCGACCACGATGACGAGGGCCGGGGAGCCGTTGGCCGTGGTGGCGTAGGCCCGTGGTGCGCCGCCGAGCAGGCGGCGCTTGCTGTCGGCGGGCTTGAACATCCCGCGCAGGAAGGTGGCCACGGCCAGGGCACCCTCGAACGGCGTGGCCTTCGCCGGGACCTTCCCGCCGCCGTCACCGATCGCGATGGCGTCGGAGGTCAGAAGCTTCACGAGCGGCTCGGTCCGCCCGCTGGTCGCGGCCGCGAGGAATTCCTCGACGATCCGCTTCGCCGCCGCCTTGTCGATCTCGGTGCGCACCTTGCCGGCCTTATCCTCCGCGAGGCGCTTCTTCGCCCGGCTGAACGTCTGCTGGCTGGCGGCCTCGCTGATCTCGAGGATCTCGGCGATCTCCCGGTGCGCGTACGCGAAGGCTTCCTTGAGCACGTACACCGCGCGCTCGTTGGGGGAAAGCCGCTCCATGAGCGTCAGGACGGCGTACGAGACCGACTCGCGCTGCTCGGCCGTGTCCGCCGGGCCGAGCATCCGATCGCCTTCGAGCAGCGGCTCGGGCAGCCACTGCCCGACGTAGGTCTCGCGCCGAGCGCGGGCCGAGGTCAGCTGGTTGAGGCAGAGGTTGGTGAGCACCTTGGTCAGCCAGGCCTCGGGAACCTCGATCCGCTCGACATCGGCCGCCTGCCAGCGCAGATACGTCTCCTGCACCAGGTCCTCGGCCTCGCCTGCGGAGCCGAGCATGCGGTAGGCGATGGCTTCGAGGCGCGGGCGCGCGGCCTCGAAGCGGTCCACGTCGGTCATCGTCAGCGGCATGGCACCGATCCTAACGACGGGGCTGGACACGGACCTGTGAGCGGGCCTGGGCGCAGGTGCTTGCGCGGGTTTGTGCGCGGGCTTGCGCACGCGCCTGGCGGCCGTGTCAGGAAGCCAGTTGGGTGATCACCTCCGCGACGACCGCGCAGGCGTCTGCGGAGGGGGCAATGAGCGGAAAGTGGCCGGTGCCCTCAAGGAGGGTGAGGCCCACGGCATCACCGGACTTGGCCGCGGCGTCCGCGTACGCCTCGGCCATGGTGTACGGGACGTCCACGTCCTCGCTGCCCTGCACGAGGGCGGTGGCGATCCCGATGAGCGGCGGGGCGGCAGGATCGGTGAGCGCGGCACGCCCGGGTCAAGGCAAACGGGGGTGCGTAGGGTCGGCGAGCCGGGGAGCATGGCGGCGTGGCTGATCTGCGGTGGGAGGACATGAGTTCCTTCTTCGATCCGGACTTGATGGGGTCATTGCCGGACGTGCGTGTCCCGAAAGCCTCGGTGGAGGACTGGCAGGCGGTCCTCGATCTGGTCGCGGAGAGGGGCTGGAAGTGCCAGTACTCCGAGGGGGAGGCGGTGCTTCCGGTGCCTCGGGCGGAGGTCGTGCCGTCTCGTCCGGCAGATGCGGAGTGCCCGGGCCGGTACCGCGGCTTCGAAGATGAACAGGTAGCGACCAGGAAGTCGATGCGCCGGTCCTTGTGCGGGGGAAACCGTGCGTGAGGAATCGTCCAATGGCTCTTCAGGGGCCGGGTGGCGTGTAGTTGCACATGCCGTAGCGGTATGTGGTGTCGTCGAGGGCACCACAGCACGAAAGGCACTGTCTGCGATGTACCCCTCCGCCACGCCTCCCCACGAGGTCAAGATCGGCGATGCCGCCGCCTTCGCCGGGACCACCCCGCGCGCCATTCGTCACTACCACCAGATCGGTCTGCTGCCGGAGCCCGAGCGGGGCGGGGACGGGCGTCGCCGCTACGGCTACGACGACATGATTCGCCTGCTGTGGATCCGCAAGATGTCCGAGGCCGGCATCAGCCTCGACGACATGCGGGCCGCCTTCGACGAAGCCCGAGACGTGGAGGACGTCCTGGGCCGACTGGAGGAGACCCTGGCCGTCCAGGAGGCCGACATCAAGCGTCAACGCGCGGCGGTCCAGCGCCTGCGGAGGGTGGGCAGCCCACTGGGCTTGCTGTCCCCGCTGGTCACGGACCGGCTCAGCCGCCTGCCCTCCGGAGCCCTACGCCCCGGCGACCTGGACACCCTGTTGATCACGGAACGGATCTTCGGGCCGCTGGGAGCCGCGGTCCAGGCCAGCGTGTTCATCATCCTGGCGACCCATCCCGGCCTACGGGCCGAGGCGGACCGCCTCGACGCTGCCGACGCCGCCCTCGATGACACCGTCGACCCCTACGACCCGCAGGTCGAGGAACTCGCCGCGCAGCACTTCGCTCACCACACGGCCCTGCTCCAAGCCATTGAAGCGGCCGGACTGGACGTGGCCGAGGACAAACTCTTCGAGATCCACGAGACCGGGACGAGCGGTGAAGAGGACGCCCGTATGAGTGCCCTCGAAGCGGTGGGCAAGATGCCCTACGGTTTCTCCGCCGCCCGGACGCGATGCATGGAACTGACGGCACAGCTCCTTGGCGGGGACCCTTCCGCAGGCAGCTGACCTGGTGGGGCCGTGTGTGAGGTCCCCCCCCGGATCTGCGGGCTCCTGCCCAGTTCGTGGCGGCGTTGAGGATGTGTGAGGGGATCTCCCACCAGGCCCGCGATGACCGTGTCACGGGGCGGGAACCCCCGGCAGGGGCCCGGGGCCAGGCCCCGGAGAGATGGACGGGGACGGTGTCGAGAGTGCCCGGGAGCCGTTCTCTCGGGAGCCCGCCGCCCTCGGCCGTTCGAGATCTCCCTGACGCTGTATGCCGAGCACAGCCCCGGCCCAGCACCTCAGCCGCAGCCAGGTCGTCCGCCGCCTCCACCCGCTCGGCATCCGGCCGCACATGGCCCGCAACACTGCCCTCGTCGAGCTGGCTTCCGAACTGCCGGCCGTCATGGTCAGCCGACTGTTCGGTGTCCACCGGAACACCGCCGACTCCTGGAAGCGCATCGGCGGGCAGGACAAGGCCTACGCCGCCGAGGTCGCCAGCCGCCAACAATCCACAGTTACCTGAATTCAGGATTACATGTACTGTCGAGGGGTGCTGACACTCGCTGCTGACATCGAGGTGCTGGCGCGGTTCGGCCGTGCCCTCGCCGATCCCATCCGCTGCCGCATCCTGCTCGCCCTCCGCCAGGCCCCCGCCTACCCGGCCGACCTCGCCGACGCCCTGGAGATCTCCCGCACCCGGCTGTCGAACCACCTGGCGTGCCTGCGCGACTGCGGCCTGGTCGTCACTGTCCCCGACGGCCGACGCACCCGCTACGAGCTCGCTGACGAACGCCTCGGCCACGCGCTCGACGACCTGCGGACAGCCGTCGCCGCCGTCGAGGCGGACAAGACCTGCCCGGACGCGGACGAGAAGGGCTGCTGCTGAATGACCGCGATATCCCTCGGCCCCAGCCCAGCCCGCAGCGAGACCCTCACACGGCGCATACGCCTGCTCGTCGGCGCGACCATCGCCTACAACGTCATCGAAGCCATAGTTGCGATCAGCGCCGGCACCATGGCCTCGTCGACCGCCCTGATCGGCTTCGGGCTCGACTCAGTCATCGAAGTCTCCTCCGCCACAGCCGTCGCCTGGCAGTTCTCCGCCCGCGACCCCGCCGTCCGCGAAGCCCGTGAGCAGCGCACCCTGCGGATCATCGCTGTGTCGTTCTTCACGCTCGCGGCTTACGTCACCGTCGATGCCGTCCGCGCGCTGACCGGCACCGGCGAGGCCGACCACTCGATCCCCGGCATTGTCCTCGCCGCTCTCTCGCTGGCGATCATGCCCTTCCTGTCGGCAGCCCAACGCAGGGCCGGCCGCGAGCTCGGCTCCGCCACCGCAGTCGCCGACTCCAAGCAGACCCTCCTGTGCACCTACCTCTCCGCCGTGCTCCTGGTCGGCCTGCTGGCCAACCTGCTGCTCGGCTGGTCCTGGGCCGACCCGATCGCCGCCCTCGTCATCGCGGCGATCGCCGTCAAGGAAGGCCGCGACGCCTGGCAGGGCAAGGGCTGCTGCGCGCCCACCGCCCACGCCCCCACTGCCGCCGCGGACACCTGCGGCTGTGCGACGGGCCGCAGTTGCTGCTGATGACCAGCCCCGAGGTCGGCCCTGCTCTGCCGGGCCGACCTCGGGGCGTCTATTGCGCAACTTCCGATAGCCGGAACTACCAGCAGATCCCGCGGGGTCCTGGTGGCAGTCGACCAGGCGCGCGATGCCGATCACGGCTCCGGGGGTCAGCTCGCGGGCCGCGGATCGTGCGGGCGATCAGCGGGACGCGCAGGGCGGCCCGGTCGATCCGCTGGCCTGTGTGCAGGAGCATCCAGCCGCGCCGGCTTCAGGGGCGGGGCGGTGCTCGATGCCCTTGGCGCCGGTCAGGATGCAGGTGGTGTGCGGCTGCTGGATGCTGATGCCGCGGATCCAGTCGCCCTGCGGCAGGGTCGCGGCGCTCATGCGGCCTGCCCTCAGACGGCCGTTCCCGGCCTGCCCGCCCGGCGCCCGTTGACGGACCGGACCGTGGTGTGCGCGGCGGTGGATGGGACCGCGCGGCCGGAGTGCTTGCCGTCGTACAGAGTGGCGTCGGCCGCCCTCTGCAACGCCGACAGGTTGCAGGTCTCGATCGCGTCCGGCGTTGCGGCGCCGACCGAGGCGGCGACGTCGACGGTGCGGCCGTCGTCCAGGACAACCAGCGTGTGCAACATCCGGATCAGCTGCGCGAGGTGCTGTTCGCGGCGGGCTACGGGCAGCTCCAGAGCGACGGCCAACTCCTCGCCACCGAGCCTGCCCACGGCCGCACGCGGGCCCGCCCACGCGGTGAGCCGGGCGGCGGTCGCGGCCAGGACAGCGTCACCGGCGGCGTGGCCCATCGTGTCGTTCACGCCCTTGAAGCGGTCCTGGTCGGAACGCGCGGGTTCGCGGATTCTGGGACTGGTGTGACGACGAACCCGGCCGCCTGCCCACCGTTGGAGGCGGCTCTGGGAGCGGGTTCCACTGGCCATTAGGCACTGGGCCGGTCAGTTGAAGATCCGGATCTTGGCCGCATGGTGGATGAGGGAGAGCCGAGACTCTTTGTGAACCGGTGGGGCGACACATCGGACCCGGCATCTGTAGGACGCGCTTCCTACCGTGATGAGCGCGTGTGCTTTGACCAGGCCAAGCCGCATCCGCGAGCCCGTGTCGGTTTCCACGCCGAACGCCAGGACATCTCGACCGCTGGGTGGCGACATCTGCTGGAGTTGATCGACGAGGCGGCGGAAGATGGGCGGGAGGAGTTCCGGCCTCTGGTCGAACTTAGTGCCGAGGAGCGCCGGCAGGTCGTCACTCTGCCGACGAGCATCGCCAAGCTGACGGCGGTCAAGCACTTCGTGCTTCACGGCAGCAACCTGGTCCGAATACCGCCCGGGATCGGTGCAATGACCAGCCTGGAGGAGCTCACCCCCTACACCTCGTACCGGCTGCACTGGTTCCCCTACGAGATCACCACGTGCTCAAAGCTGGTCCGCAGCACGGTGAGCACCCGCGCACTGTTCGGGAACTGCAAGCTCCGTCTTCCCTTCCCTCGACTACAGCCACCGCGAGATCCAGTTGCTGATCTCGACCTGTCAGCGCTTGATGCCCGGCGCTGGGGTACCACGGCCATCCGAGGGTGCAGTGTCTGTGATCGGCCGATCAATCAGGGTGGGCTCCACCAAGTGTGGATCTCGCTGCGGGTGGCCACCGATGTCCTGCCTCTCCTGGTCAATGCCTGCTCAGCAGCTTGCGTTTCCGCCCTGCCCTCCGGCGCCGAGGGCTACGTGCAGCTGCCGCATACAGGCGGCAGGGTCGAGCAGCCGCCGTCCGACTGGGATTAATCGGACGGTCAGCGGGGCAGCCGGGCTGTCCGCTCTGGATACGCTGCAGCGACGTAACGCATGGCGGTCTGCGCGGTGATTCCGAAGAGCCGCATCAGCTTGGACGTCGTGTGTATCGGCTGTCTCGGTGTGCTCCCTGGTAACGAGGTGAGTCACAGGGGCGTGCCACGTTTCCACCAAACTCAGGACACTCCGGAGTCCCTACCGAACCCGGAGCGGTTCAGTTCTGCCGATCCGCCTGTGCTCTTCTGGTGAGGCGGGTCCAGCCCGCCGGTGGAGCCAGGAGCGTGCGGGCGTGAGGCTTTTGCCTCCGCAGCCTTACGGTCCCTTGGTAGTTGCGAAGGGCGAGGTAGCTGAGGTGCTCGAGAGCCTGGACCGCGAATCCGTTCGCCGGGCACATCTCCTCTCCCTTCCCGAAGGGAAGGTAGGACCGCTTCTGATCGCGGGTTGGTCTCTCCCAACGCGTTGGACGGAAGTCCAGCGGCTGGTCCCACACGGTCGCCGACCGATGGATCGCGTGGGTGCCGATCAGGATGTGTTCGCCTGCCCGCACCGGAACGCCGGCTACCTCATGATCAGTGGCAGCCACCCTGGCCAGACGCCACGCCGTCGGGTAGATACGTAACGCCTCCTTGACCAGGGGGCGGACCTGTTCCGGTCGTAACGCTGGGTCGTTGTACCCGTGCTGAACACCGAGCATTACCACCCATTCGAGGGTCACGCCGGTGAAGCCGACGGTGGCAAGGACGAGCCGCTGCAGCAGCTGCGCGCGATCCGTGAGGGAAAGCTGCCCGGGCAGGCGCATCACCATGTCGACGAGGTCCTGGGCTTCGGCGTTCTTTGCGGGTAGCAGTGCCAGTTGCTCGGTGATTCCGGCACGGATGACGGGTACCGAACGGTGAGCACTCCTCACCGCGTGACCGACGATGTCGTCGGCGACGATGCTCGACGTCACGTAAGCATCGACGAGCGAGTTGATTTCGCTGTGCCGCCGGTGTGCTATCACGGGTGCGAAATACCGCCGGACTACTTGGACTCCCCAGCGCTGGTGCCGCAGGCGGCCGCACCTGTCACCTGCCTCGCGGATGGCGGAGTCGATGTCGAACGACGCGCTGAGATCGTGACCGGCCAGGATCTTGAGCAGCTCGTGTGACGCCTCGGCTCGCAACGCCTGGGACAGAGGCGCCGGCCCCAGGCGGAAGAATCCGGACTGCGGCACGTAATTTTCAGCTGAATGGACCAGCACGTTCCGGGCCGCGTCCGCATCGGCGACGAACAGGGTCCCGAAGCGGAGCCTGAACGGTCCGTCGGCTTTCGCCGCCAGGCTCTCCCACTTGCGGAGGTGATGCCAAAGGCTCTGTCTGTCCAGGAACACGAAGTCCTCTGCGATCTGAGAGGGGAAGGGATCCGCGACTCCGGCTGACCCCTTCCGACGCGGCGGCATTTTCAGGCCTTGCGCCCGTATCTGCCCCCGTACTGGTTGTGAAGAGCGCGCATTTCACCATTGAGTGTCTGCACGCATTTCATGAGCCACGCCATAGATGTCCTCCTGCAACGCAGTCTCTGCGGTGTCCAGTCCGGTCCGCGTCAGTCCTGCTGCCCGTATCCGAGGAAGTATCCGTGCCAGCGTGCGCGCATTTCACCGCTGAACGCCCGAAGGCCGGTGGTGATCCAGAACATGATGGCTTCCTCCCGGTTGGTGATCTCCGCTGCCCGACTCGGCTCGGCCTTTCGGCCCGCCATCGTACGTCGCAGCACATGATCAGCCCGATGATATGAATTCGATCGGCCAGAGCCATGACGCTATACACCCGCCGGAACCGGGTGAACCGGCGAAACCGGCCAAACCCGTGATGCTGAGGGGCGCGCCGGAGTGTGAACGTTCGCGCGCCGGATGTGCACCCTGCGCTTGTGCGCGCGTCCCTGCGGGCAGTGTTCGAACAGCTCCAGACTGTCCCGACCACAGGCAGGCTCCGGTACACCGATGGCCAAGTGTGCCCGATCCCGATCAGATCATGGATCTGAGATCTTCCCGGAGACGGCATCGTGCCGGGTGTTCGGGTACGCACCTGTCCGGCATCGACAGGGCACGGCATCCGCCCGTCGTGAAGACAGCCGGCCACGCGACGAAGGGACACACAGATGTACCGGCGATTACCGTCAAGAAGAGCTGCGACAGGAAGCGGGTCGCGCGGACGCGCACTGCACGGCGCCGGTTTCATAGCCGTCCTGGCGTTGGCCGTGGGAGCGGTTCTCTCTGGCCCGGCCACCGTTGCCCAGGCGCGGGAGACGGCGCCGGGCAGTCCCGGGGTTCCGCAGGCGCCCGCTGTGGTCTTCGAAGAAGACTTCGAGCACGAGCAGGACGCTGTCCCTCGGCTGATCACCCATTACACCGGAACATCCCCGCTTTCCCAGACGTACACCGTCGACCCGGCGTGGCTGACCGGGTGCAACGGGTGGATCGTCTCTCCCCTCAATCTCGACAGCGGCCCGCCCGGAAGCGGTTGCGGCCCGCTCTGGGGACCGCTGGAATCCATGGCAAGCGCACTCGGACAGTGGTCCGGTGGCGACCCGGTCACCAACCATGCCGTCGCTGCCTATACCGAAGGCAATCCGGGGGCCAGCAAGGTCGAGCTGGATACGGTGAAGCCCATCCCGCTCGATGGGGAGAACCGGTTTCTGACCCTCTCGGTCGACGCGGCCGCACGCAACTGCTTCGCCGCTCACCCACTGCTGGAGTCGGCCCCGACTCGGTGATCACCGTCTTGGACCGGTGCCCGTTGCGGTGGTCCTCCCCACCGCCCTCGACCCGCTCGCCCCTCTCGTGCCCCAGATGATCAGTGAGCTCGCCCTCCAGGGCGGACTCCAGTACCCGCTTGGTCAGCTGCTGCAGCAGGCCACCCTCCCCGGTGAGCTTCACCCCCGCCGGCCTGGGGGCCCGGGCCACCAGCTCGGCGACCAGCCCGTCATCAGCTGTCGCTTCCAGCGCGGGATTTGCACCGCTCACCGTACAGACCTTCGCCCGGCTGTCCCCGCTCAAGCATCTGACCTGAACCTGCTCGACCGCTACAGCTTCACCGCCTCGCCCCCGGCCGCCGGTGCCCTGCGCCCCTACGTGACCCGGACGCGACGGAGCCGGACGAGTACGACGAGTCGGCTGCCGACCGACGGGGCGCGTCAGGGACTACCTGGCCGGGTGCCTCGAAGCCGACCGCCCACACAGCAGTGGTGTGGGCGGTCGCATCCCGGGCTGTCAGGCGGTGACCCTGCCGAAGAGATGGTTGGCAGGAGCATCCGGGTCGTTGCCGTAGAAGAACTCGGTGAGGGCCTGGTGGAATTCGGCGCGGTTCAGCCCACCGGAGCCGTCCCTGTCCAGAGCGGCGAAGACCGTGGCGCAGTCCTCGCCGGGTACACCGGCGACCGAGTCGAACATCTGCTGGAACTCGGCCTGGTCGATCTTGCCGTCCGCGTTGAGGTCGACGAGGTCGAAGAAGCAGTTGGTGACCGGCGCGATCTGCTGGGGATAGAGGGTGGGGTCGGTCAGAACGCTCCGGAAGCCCTCGGTCATCTCCCGCAGGTCGACCTTCCCGTCACCGTCCTGGTCCATCGGGGCGATCACATTCGTCCAGAACCCGTCCATTCCCTCGATGAGTCGGCGGGCGGTCGCGGAGTCCGGCGCGGTGTCTCGGGCGGCGATGTAGCGCTCGCTCATCGCGCGGACGTCCCGTTGGGTGATGAACCCGTCGCCGTCGACGTCGGCGCCCCTGAACCACTGGCCGTACTTGAGGTCTTGAAGTGCAGTCATGACTGCGCACAGTATTCAGTTGATTACGCAATCGCAAAACGAGGAGCGGAGCCTCTGGCGGCCGGGACGGCCCGCTGCGCGCTTGACGACGGTGATCATGAAGGACCTGTCCGAAGAAGCAGGCAGCTTGCGTGTCAGTGTTCGAGGTGCGGTGGTGCGAAGGCGAGCACATCCGGAAGGGGTCCGTCGTAGAGCTCGACGTCGACGAGCACACTGTGGGCGCTCGGTCCCTGGGACAGGCGCGAGCACCCCCGGTCGGCCGTGAGCGTGTTCGGATTGCCGTGGCGGTCCAAGCTGCCGCTCTGGCCTGGCTGGGCCGGGTCCCACCATGCCCCGGTGGACAGTTGGATGACGCCTGGCATGACGTCGTCCGACAGGACTGCGCCCGCCAGGCAACTGCCGCGGTCGTTGTGGACGCGTACGATCATGCCGCTCTCGATGCCACGGGACGCGGCGTCCAGCGGATTGATCGTCACGGGCTCACGGCCATGGATCTTCGACTTGAGGCTGTGGCCGCCGTTGTCATACTGGCTGTGCAAGCGTGAGGCGGGCTGATTCGAGATCAAGTGCAGCGGGAACCGCTCCGACAGGCCGGCACGGAGCCACTCCACTGGTTCGAACCACGCCGGATGCCCGGTGCAGTCGTCGTAGCCGAAGGAGTCGATCTCCTCGGAGAAGATCTCGATCCGGCCCGACGGGGTCGTCAGGGGGAAACGCTGCGGATCTGCGCGGAGCGCCTCGAAGCTGCCGGGAAACGGTCCGCTCAGCGCCGGCAGCTCAGCCGAGGAGCTTCGCCAGAAGTCGTCGAAGCTCGGCAGGGCCCCCTCGTCACCGAGGTTGGCTCTCGTCTGCTCGTAGAGGTGCCGGACCCATTCGATCTCGGAGCGCGACTGCGTGAACTCGCACTCGTATCCGAGCCGGGAAGCCAGGGCGGTGAAGATGTGGTGGTCGGTGCGTGACTCGCCCGCCGACTCACGGACTTTCGGCATCGCGACGAGGTGGGGGTCGGAGAATCCGGCGGCGAAGTCGTCGCGCTCCAGGCTGGTGGCGACGGGAAGGACGATGTCGGCGAACTTGGCCGTGGTGTTCCACCAGGCTTCGTGAACCACCACCGTGTCAGGGGTCTGCCAGGCGCGGGTCAACCGGTGGAGATCTTGGTGGTGGTGGAACGGGTTCCCTCCGCACCAGTAGATCAGGCGGAGTTCGGGCAAGGTCAGGCGCTGGCCGTCGTAGTCGATGGTCCTGCCCGGATGCAGCAGGGTGTCGGCGATCCGTGCGACGGGGATGAAATCCGCAACAGGGTTGGGAACCCGAGGAACCGACGCCACGGAGGGCCGGCCCGGGGCGACGCCGGTCGCGTCCATCGTCGCGTAGCCCGCACCCCAGCCGCAGCCGGGCCGCCCCATGGAGCCCGTCATGGCAGCCAGCACGACCGACATCCAGATCGGCTGTTCGCCGTGGTCCTCCCGTTGTATCGCGTAGTTGACCATGATGAGGGAACGTTGCGTGGACAGACGGCGAGCCAGTTCGGTGATCGTGTCCCGGCTGATGCCCGTGATCCTCGCCGCCCAGGCAGCATCCTTGGCAATGCCGTCGAACTCGCCGGTCAGGTAGGAGGTGAAGCGTTCGAACCCGACGCAGCACCGGCGCAGGAAGTCCTCGTCGTGCCAGCCGTTGACCAGCATGGTGTGGGCGATGCCGAGCATCGCGGCGGTGTCGGTGTTGGGGGTGACGGGCAGCCACTCGGCGTCGAGGAAGCCGGCGGTGTCGCTGCGGATGGGGCTGACGTTCACGAACCGCACCCCGGCCGCACGGCACCTGCGCTGCAGATCCTGCGTCTGGTGTCTGGCCAGTCCGCCGGGGTTGATCTGGCTGTTCTTGAGGGCCAGCCCGCCGAACGCCACCACAAGCTCACAGTTCTCGGCGATCTCGTCCCACATCGGCATCCGGGACTGGTAGCTCCACGGAGCTCCGCCGATCACATGGGGGAGAATGACCTCCAAGGCTGCGGTGCTGTATGTGTTGCGGGAGTCGGTGTATCCCCCGCCCAACGCCAGGAACCGGTGGAGCTGACCCTGCGCGTTGTGGAACGCGCCCGCGCTCGCCCAGCCGTAGGAGCCGCCGAACACGGCGCTGTTCCCGTGCTGTGAACGCACTCGGCGCAGTTCGTCGCTCACCAGGGTGATCGCGTCGTCCCAGCTCACCTCCACGAAGGCGTCCGTGCCCCTGGCCGTGTCGTGGGCGCGTGGCAGGCCGTTCAGCCAGCCCTTGCGCACCGCGGGGCGCAACACGCGGGCGCTGTCGTCGGCGGCTGTCACCATTCCGGGTCCGATAGGCGACGGCGCGGGGTCATCGCCCCTCGGCTCGATGCGCACCAACCGACCGGCATCAACCACCGCGACAAAACTGCCCCAGTGCGTCGCAACCGACATACGTCGTTCCACCATGCACCAACTCCGTCTCCGAAGCTCCCCGGCTCCCCGACAGCGGCCACTTACGTCACAAGGGCTCCATTTCAGTCGACGGTCCGCAGGACACAGACTCCCCCTGCGGACCGGTGCCCAACCCTGTAGGTGCACGAGCCTTCCAACGGCCGCACAGAAGCGCCGTCCGAGCCGACTCGCTGGGGGTGACTCGTTGTGGTGAAACGAGCATAGAGAGTACTTGTAGTGCGGGTGGGAGTGCGCAAGTCATGGATGGTCCCTCGGTCTCTCGTGGAAGGACGTCCCCTTCATGGCCCAGGGCGAGGTGTATCTCGCCGTCGGCTGGATCAAGACCCGGATCTACCGCTTCGATTCCATCGGTAGTGACACCCGCGTCGTCGAGAACGTGCCGCCCTACGAGCCCGGCCGCACCGCCAAGTTCCGCTGACGGCTCTTACGAGCAGGAGTGATGTCGCATCCCACGTCCAGCTCGTTCTGAAGCGGTCAGTAACTGATCGTTTCAGAACGAGTGACCAGCCCAGTGCTTCCTCGCCGATCATGCAACACTCGACGCGTGACGCCGCCCGGAGAACGGCCCAGAGCCAGTGCGCCCGGTCCGTATGCCTGTCGCTGCTGCAAGCTCTTGACGCTGGAAGCCCGCGGACAATTCCAGATCTGTGCCAAGTGCAGCTGGGAGGACGATGGCCAGGACGACCCGAACGCCGACGAGGTCTGGGGCGGCCCCAACGGAGCGGAGAGCCTGACCGACGCGCGTCGTCGCTACGAACAGTACGTCACAACAACGAGGGCAACAGATCCGAGATCGGCAGCCAACGGCGGCCCAGGCAGGTGGCGTTCGCGCCCGAACCGTCGTCGCATCTGAGTACAGGGATTGGTCCACACCGGCAATCTCCTCAGCCTTTCCGGCACCGCGCTATGCCGAACGGAACAGCCGTTGTGGGCGCTGTAGCTGTGTACAGAGCCATGAGGCTGGCCCAGGGCTTGGTTGTGGACTGAGCCAGCGGCAGACTTCTGCGGGTGTCGGATGATCTTGTGCCTGATGACCTGTGGGACCGCGTATCCCCGTTGCTCCCTCCTCGCCCGCCGCGTCGTCGCCGGTATCCGGGGCGGCTGCCGGTGGACGACCGGGCCGCCCTGCGCGGGATCGTCTACGTGCTACGCAAGGGCGTGAGCTGGGCCGATGTACCCACGGAGCGGATCGGTTGCGGCGGCGTGACGGCCTGGCGGCAGCTGCGGGACTGACTGGACCGAGGCCGGAGTCTGGCCCCGTCTGCACGAGCTCCTCCTGGCCGAGCTGCGCAAGGCGGGGCTGCTGGAGATGGACGACGCGGCGATCGATGGCTCACACGTCCGGGCCCTCAAAGGGGGGCTCACACCGGACCTTCGCCGGTCGACCGCGCCTGCCCGGGCAGCAAGCACCACCTGATCACCGACCGGAACGGAACACCCCTTGCGGTGTCCCTGACCGGCGGACACCGTCACGACGTCACGCTGCTGATGCCTCTGCTGAACGCGATCCCCCGCATCCGCGGGCGGCGCGGTCGCCCGCGTCATCGTCCGCGCCGGCTGTTCGCAGACCGCGGCTACGACTACGACAAGTACCGAAGCCTCCTCCGGGCCCGGGGCATCACACCGAAGATCGCCCGCAAAGGCACCGCCCACGGCTCCGGCCCGGGAAAGACCCGCTGGGTCGTCGAGCGCACCTTCGCCTGGCTCCACCAGTTCAAACGACTGCGGATCCGCTACGAGATACGCGCCGACTTCCATCTCGGCCTGTTGCAACTCGCCTGCAGCATCATCTGCTTGCGACGACTGCGAACGTCATCCTGAAATGATCAGTTGGGGGACCAGGACGCCATCACCCCCCAATGATGCGGACGCGCCGACGTGACGTCAGAGCGCGACCTGGACATCGCACCGGCCTGACACGGCCGGATGCGTACGCCTGCGATCACTCAGGAGAGTTGGTGCAGCACCTGCCCAAGGGCACCCACATCCCAGACCATCACTGGGTCCGCCCGCACCTCCTTTGGCTTCCCATGGGACCAACGCGGTGGCGGACGTTTCGGGTGCCAAACGCCGCCAGGGGACGTTCTGCTGCTTGAGTGCGGTGACGTGTGGGTTCGCGCCGCCTGTTCCGACCGTGTATCTGCCGTCCGGCGTGACCATTGGCTGTCTGCGGCGTTCTTGGTGGGAGACGGGTTTGATCACAGGGGGCGTTGATGAAGGTGGCAGGTATCCATCACGCCTACGGCAGCCGGGCGGTGTTGTGTGGGGTAGACGTCGAGCTGCCGCGGGGCGCGCTGGTCGGCATCGTGGGGGAGAACGGTGCGGGGAAGTCCACGCTGTTGAAGATCCTCGCCGGTGAGCTGCGGCCCGACCGTGGGGTGGTGCGGCACGAGGGACGGTTCGGGTACTGCCCGCAGCAGGTGGTGCTCAACGATGCGTTCACCGTTTACCAGCATCTTGAGCTGTTCAAGGCCGCCTACTCGCTGCCCGACCTGCGCCGGGCCGAGGAAATCATGGAGGCGCTGCGCTTTCGCGAGTTCGCTGGGGAGCGGGTCGGGGTGCTCAGCGGAGGGACTCGGCAGAAGCTCAACCTGGCCCTGGCGCTGATGCACGATCCGGACGTGTTGCTGCTGGACGAGCCCTACCAGGGCTTCGACTGGGAGACTTATCTGCGCTTTTGGGAGTTGGCCGCCCAGTTGCGTGGTGCTGGTCAGTCCGTGCTGGTGGTATCACATCTCGCCTACGACGTCGATCGGTTGGACGTCCTGTGGCGTCTGGAGGAAGGCGTGCTGCGCGCCGGGGCGGTGGTGGCGCCGTGAGCCCCTCCCCCTCTCTGGCGCAGTTCGTCCTTGCCACACGGTTCGCGGTGATCGAGCAGGTGCGCAACCAGCTCGCGATGGCGCTGGTGATCCTGTTCGTGCCCCTGTGGATCTCGCTGGGGCAGTTCATGATCGTGGATGTGCGGGTGTCGTTCAGGCTCTGGGCCACCGGCCAGAGTGTCATCGCGGCCGGCAACGAGCTCACGCAGATCAGCGGCGCGTTGAACGCCGTGACGCTGATCGTCGGCTTCGCGATGTTCTCGGCCACCTTCAGCTCGGGCACCTTCGACCGGCGACTGGCCATGGCCGGCTACCCCCGCCCCCAGCTCCTGCTGGCGAAGGTCGCCTCCCTGATTCTGGCCTCGGCCGTTGTCAGCGGCTACGCCACGGCCGTCATGTGCGTGTACTGGTCGCCCCGTCAGCCCGGCGTGCTGGCCCTTTCTCTGTTCAGCGCCGCGATGACCTACGGAGCCGTCGGCGTGGTCCTGGGCACGGTGGTGCGCCGGGAGCTGGAGGGCGCCTTCCTCATCGTGATGATCAGCGTCATCGACCTCACCCTGCAGAACCCCATCGCCAGCAAGGGGGCCGGCAGCGCCATGGTGCGCCTGTTGCCCTCCTACGGCGCCATGCAGTCCGCCTCGGCCGCCGGCTTCTCCCACTCCATGCCCCTCAGCTGCCTGGGCGTGCAGTTGACGTGGTTCACCGGCGCCGCTGCCTTCAGTCTCCTCGCCTTTCGCCGGCGAACCCGGTCCGCGGTGACCGGCCAGCCTCCGTCCCCTACCCAAGGAGCACCGTGTTCGCTGCCGACTGCGCGCGGGCCGGAATCGACGATCCGGAACTGAAGTCCGCCTACGCGGTCTGCCGAGACTATGTGCGGTCGACCAGGGCCGATGACTTCCTGGCCTCGCTGTTGATGCCCTCGATGCTGCGCCCGGCGTGCTGGGCCGTGCTGGCCGCTATCAGCATCACCGATGACTTGGTGGATATCAGCGAGGGCAACGGTTCCGAGCGCCTGCAAGCGTGGCAGGACGCCCTGGCGATCGATCTGCTGCGCGGCACCAGCAAGGACCCGGCCCGCCAGGCGCTGGTCCACGCCGCCCGCCACTGGAACCTCGACATGCGCAAGCTGGACGCCACCTTCGCGGCCTACCACCTGGACGCCTTGCGATCCGCCCCGATCGCGGCGCCGTGGCAGGAGTGGCGGACCAGGAGCAGGAACAACTACCTGCCCTTCCTCGAGCAGTGCCTGACGATGATGCGGCACGCCGGCCTCGACGTCCCTCTCCACCTCACCCGCATGGACGCCTACCAGCGCCTGTCCGACGGCCTGTTCCTCACCGACTCACTGACCGACCTCGCCGAGGACCTCGACCAGAACGACATCAGGTTCCCCGCAGAAGAACTGCAGCGCTTCGGCGTAACCGAGGAAGACCTCCTGCAGCGCCGCTGGACCCCGCAAGTCCAGGCGCTGATCAACAGCCACCTCCGCCAAGCCCGAAGCTGGCTGAACCAACCCCAGATCTGGGGCAGCCTGCCCCCCGGCCCCGCCGTCATGCTGCGTACGGGCTGCAGCCTCTACCAGGCCCGCCTGCGCGCCGCTGAAAAGGCCGGACCCGCGCTCCTGCACCACACCGTGATGCGCCCGTCCCAGCTCGCACGTTGGCGCACCGCCGGCCAGGCCCGAATTCTGGCGGCCGCGGCCTGGCGCCTCTTCCCTCTCCCCGCATTCCCTACCACGGCCCCGCCCGCCCCCGCGATCCTCCCGGCACACCGAGCGGCATCCTCCGAACTCCTGCCACCTCGACCCCATCACAGTGGAGCCCGCCCTCCACAGCTCCGTGCCGAGCGGATGCCTCACCATGTCGCGATCATCATGGACGGCAACGGCCGCTGGGCCACCGCGCGCGGCCTCACGCGCAGCGACGGTCACAAGACCGGCGGAGACATGCTGGTCGATGTCGTGCACGGCGCGCTGGAGATCGGACTGCCTCACCTGACCGTGTATGTGCTGTCCACCGAGAACCTGGAGAAGCGCCCGCGGGAGGAAGTCGACCACGTGCTGACATGCGCACGGGAACAGCTACTGTCCGGGGAACTCCTCCGCCACGACGTGCGGATTCGTTGGGCCGGAGCCCCTGACGGCCTGCCGGGCGAGTTCGTCGACCTGATGCGCAGCAACGAGCAGGCCACCAAGGACCGCACCGGTCTCAGCCTGACGGTCTGCCTCAACTACGGCGGCCGCAGCGAACTCACCCAAGGCGCCGACTCCCTGGTCAGCGACGCACGCGCCGGCCACCTCGACGCAACCAGGGTCTCGGAACATCTGCTGCGCTCCCACCTGTCCCTGAGTGACCTGCCCGACGTCGACCTGCTGTGGCGTACCGGCGGTGAGCACCGCATCTCAAACTTCCTGCCCTGGCACACCGCCTACGCCGAGATCCTCTTCTCGGACACACTCTGGCCGGACGTCGACCGCCGCGACCTGTGGCAGGCCATGACCCAGTACACCCACCGCGCCCGCCGCTACGGCGCGGTCCCTGCGCCGCAGCCCGCGGAACACGACCAGGACGCCCGCATCGCAAGCCACCCCTAGCCGTATCCCGCATATGGCTGCACGTACAAGTGCCCGTGCCCGCCGCGACCGCGCGACGGGGCTGTCCAGCGCGCACCCGCAGTGACCGAGCCTTCCTCTTCCGGGCGGTCTTTCGTGTCCTGTGAAGGACCGTGGCCGTTCTTCTATCGAGCAGTGGCCTGTACCGGGCCGGCGCTCGCCCAGTCCTTCCCAAAAAGGAGCCTACTGACCGCTATGAACCCCACCCGTATCCTCAAGCGTCCCGCCGTTGCCGCAACGGTCCTCTCCGCGGCCCTCCTGGGCGCATGCTCTCTCGCCATGACCCCCATGCAGGCGAGCGCCCAGTCCGCGCATGTTCTGGACACCTCTCAGTTCCTGGCCAAGGACGCGCGCCTGCAGGCGGCCCCGCTGCCGCCCGCCTGCCAGGAGGCGATCTTCAAGACTGGAGACAAGTTCCCCACCACCCACTACGCCATGCCCGACGAGCCGTGGAACGCCACTCTGGCCGCCCTGGGCAACCTGAGCGAGGAAGAGCAGGCCCTGCTCACCGAGCCCGCGTGCGCGGCCTGGAACAAGTGGGCCGTCGCCAACGGCCCCGCTGTGACCACCGAACTCGACAACCGCTACCGCAACGCCGCCGCTCCGGCCTGCAACAAGTGGGCCGTATCCACCCTCGCGACAATCAAGAAGCACGCCCCGGAGTTCCCCGCCGCGTACGCGGCACAGCAGACCCTGGCCAAGAAGGTCTGGAAGGACGTCATGACCAAGCTCTCCACCACGGCCGCCGACCCCGCCTGCCGCACGTCCTACAACACCGCCAAGGCAGGCTGGTAAACGCCCAGGGAAGCGAGACCTGGCGAAGGGCTGGCCGCCGGCGTGGAAACACCTGTGCCACGCACGGCGGCCTGCTCGTTGATGCCGAACAGGCGCATCAGCCGCAGCAGGTCGGCGCTCGCACCCGCTCATCCCGGCCGGGAGTCCGGCCGGGATGAGCGGGTGCGGACCGTCGGCGGCACCGCACACCGGCCCTCGCCTTCCGGTGGCTGCCGGTCGGTGAGGGCCAGGAGCTCTGCCGTGAGGTCCGGCGCGGCCACGATCGTGCGGGAAGAGGAAGTGACCTGGTCGTTGCGTCGAGTCATGGTCGGCTGCGCTGCTCCAGGGTCATCGGCAGGGGGCCGGGGGAGAGGAAGATGCGGGGCGTCGGCCGGCGAATTCGTCGACCGGGCCGGGGGCGCAGCCGCCATTGGGCGCTGATGGTGGCCAGGGCGGCCAGCAAGTGCGTCATGGCGAGGTTGTCGCCGATGCATTTGCGCGGCCCGGCTCCCAGAGCGAGGTAGGAGGAGGGGGGAAGGGTTCTGGCTCGCTCGGGCAGCCAGCGGTCGGGGTCGAAGACCTCCGGGTCGGCGAACACCTGCGGGTTGCGCTGCAGTTGGTAGGCGCTGATGGCGATTTCCGCGCCGGCCGGCAGGTGGGCGTCGCCGAGCTGGACGGGGACGAGGGTGCGGCGCGCGAAGATCCACACCGGCGGGTACAGGCGCAGCACTTCCTGCAGGACACGCCGCGCGTAGTCCAGGCGGGGCAGATCCTGGGGCTGGACGGGGCGCCCGTCAAGGACAGTGTCGAGCTCGCCATGGAGGCGCTGCTCGACATGAGGGTTGAGGGCCAGTTCGTGGAAGGCGTGGGGCAGGGCGTCACTGATGCCGTGGACTGCGGCGAAGAGATAGAAGATGACCTCCCGGACGACCTGGACGTCCTCCAAGGGCTCGTCGGTGTCGGCGTAGCGGGCGGTCAGGAGCTGGGACAGGACGTCGGGGGTCTCCTGGTCACCGGAGGGGCGGCGGGCCTCGATCGCAGCGGTGATCGCCTTCTGCAGGCGGGCTCTGGCCCTGTTGAAGGACCCGGTGCCCGGCACATGGGGGAGGGTGGCCACGCGGGGCAGGGCCAGGCGCCAGTACAGCCCGCGGGTGACCTGCGGGAGGAGGTCGGCCAGAGCGTCGGCCACCGCCTGGGCGGTCGGTCCCTCGCCGCAGAGGGTGCGGGCGTTGACCGTGCAGGCCAGCCGTCCCAGTTCCTGGTCCACTCGCACGCTCTGCCCGGGCTGCCAGCATGCGGTCTGCTCTTCGGTTGTTTCGCGGACGGCGGGGATCTGAGCTGCGATGCGGTGCCGGTGGAATCCGGACTGGACGGTGCGGCGGTGGCGGCGGTGGGACTCGAAGAGCGTCAGTCCCTCGAACTGCATGTCCATCCCCACGCTGAGACCGAACTGTGACCCGATCCCTTGCGTCATGCGGCCCTTGGCGTAGTCGCGCGTTTCGGTCACCAGGACGCGGTGGATCAGTTCGGGCGAGGTGACCATGTAGGTATCGGGCCCGGGGCTCAGCATGCGTACGACGGGGCCGTGTTCGTAGAGCGAGGCGGTGAAGGCCAGCGGTCTGAACAGCATGTGGTGTCCGTGGCCGATCAACGGCAGCGCGCCCGGAGCTGTGGGAACGGGGTGGGTGGTGACTGGGCTGGTCATGGGTCCTCGTCGTTGACGCCAAATGGACTATCACAGAAGGTTACGCTTAGTGTGCCCTGCGTGATGAACCTTCCTTGTCCTGCCCCGTCAACCTTGCCGCCCGCTGCGCTGCGGCGTTACGCCCTCGCGGGCCTGCAAGAACAGGGATGAGCGGGAGCGAACCGGTGCCATGCCTACGGGACGTGCTCAGGAGTTGCCGGCACCGCCGGGTACTCGAAGGGGTGAAATCCGATCTGCGCCCGGGGCAACTGGCGGGCATCGGCGGCGAGAACGGCGCGGGTAGAAGCACCGACTTCGACTGGGGAACCTACCTGCGCTTCTGCCTGGCCCAGAACCTGCGGGACCGCGGCTCCTCAGCGCTGGTCGTGTACCACCTCGCCTACGATGCCTCCCGCCTGGACCGCATGTATCGCCTGCAAGACGGCAGCGTGGGCGGCCCCGGCCTAGCTGTCCTCGCCACCGGATCCCGGCCCGGCACCGGCCCACGCAGCGTCCCTTGCGACGAGCGGCCGGCAGAGCGGTGCAGCCGTCACGATTCCCCTACCGGATAGGGCTTCAACATGCCCAAGGCCTCGACCACCGCAGTTGCCGCACTGGACGTTCTGGTGGTCGGCTCGGGTTTCGGCGGCAGCGTTGCAGCTCTGCGCCTGGCCGAGAGGGGTTACGGCGTCACTGTCATCGAGGCCGGATGCCGCTTCGCCGATGAGGACTTGGCCACCTCACCCTGGCAAATCCGGCGTCTGCTGTGGGCTCCCCGGTTGGGGCTGCGCGGCATCATGCGGATTCATCTGCGGCGCCGGCTCCTGGCGCTGACCGGGGTGGGAGTCGGCGGAGGATCACTGGCTTACGCCGCAGTCCACTACCGCCCCACCCCTCAGGCATTCGGTGCGGAGGGCTGGGATCCGGCGGTCGACTGGGCCGCCGAACTGGCCCCGCACTACGACGAGGCCGAGCGCATGCTCGGAACAACGACCGTCCCCGGGACGTCGGAGGGAGACCTGCTGCTGCGACAGACCGCCGTCGAGCTCGGCGTGGGAGCGACCTTCCACCCCACCCGGGTCGGCATCCACTTCGGACCGCCCGGTCAGTCGACCGGTGACCCCTACTTCGCCGGACAGGGGCCCGCCAGGAAGGGCTGCACCCAGTGCGGGCAGTGCACCAGCGGCTGCCCCACCGGTGCGAAGAACACCCTGACCAAGAACTATCTCCACCTGGCCGAACGCGCGGGCGTCAAAATCCGCCCGCTGACCACCGCCGTCGCCCTGCACCCGCAGCCGGACGGAACCTGGCAGGTCGAGACCCTGCGTACCGTGCTCGACCACGGAATCCCGCGCCGCAGACGCGAGGTCCTGACAGCCGGTCAGGTGGTACTGGCCGCCGGCGCCTGGGGCACCACCGAACTCCTCCACCGCTCCCGGCCTCACCTGCCCCTACTCTCGCCAGCCCTGGGCACCAGGACCTGCACCAACCGCGAAGTGATCACCGCCGCCACCGCACCCGGCCTCGACACCGGCCCCGGCCCCGCCATCACCTCCGCCATCCGCCCCACCCCCACCACCCTCCTGCAGCTGTGCCGCGTCGGCCCCGGCACACACCCCCTCGCCGCAGCGATCCGGCCCTTCCCCCTGCCGTTCCGTAGTTTCGGCCGACGCACCGCACTGCTGTTCACCATGGAACTGCGCAACTCCGCCCTCACCAGCCATTACCGGCCCAGGCCCTTCGGTAGACGGCTCGTCTTCCGCCCCAGCACCACCCGGCCGGAACCCGTCCGCAGCCCCACTGCGGAAACCGTCACGCGCACGTACGCGGCGGCCATCCGAGGCCGTGCCCGCCGCCTGTGGACGACACTGCTCCGGGTGCCGATCACCGCGCACCTGATGGGCGGATGCCCCCTCGGCGCCGATCCCGCTCGCAGCGTCATCGACCCCTACCACCGCGTGCACGGCTACCCGACCCTGCACGTCACCGACGCCTCCGCGATCCCGGGAAACCTGGGGCACAACCCGTCGCTGACCATCACCGCCATGGCCGAACGGGCCCTCGCCGCTTGGCCCCCGGCCGGCGCCCGCGACCCCCGACCGCACCAGGGCGAGCCCTACCAACCCCTGCCCCCACTGAAAGCACCGACCGTCCCGTGCCAAACCACCCGTTCATCGTCCGTCTCGGCCGCACCCGCCTCTTCACCCGCATCGCCCCCCACCTCCTGCCGGCCTGCGACCTCGCCGTCCACCGCCTCACCCGCGGCCGCCTGCTCCCCAGCCGCCTGTTCATCACCACCGTCATCCTCCACACCACCGGCCACCGCACCGGCACAGCCCGCAGCACCCCCCTGTGCGCCCACCACAGCCCCGACGGCAGCTGGCTCGTCATCGCCAGCAACTTCGGCAGAGCACACCACCCCGCCTGGAGCACCAACCTCCTCCACACCCCCACCGCCAGGATCACCACCGGCAGGCATTCCCACGACGTGACCGCCCGGCTGCTGAGCCCAGAGGAAAAGGCATCCCACCGCCACCGCATCCTCGCCGCCCTGCCCGTCTACGACGCCTACGCCGCCCGCACCACCCGCGACATCCGCGTCTTCCACCTCACACCCCGGCCTTAACGGGCCCTCTCGTCCAAGATGGTGCGACCACGCCGAACGCGTCTCCCGCCTCCTCTTCCAAGCCCGACCTTGTGGTCCGCCGTCGAGCGTCCGGGCTGCGGCTACGGAAGCTCCGTACCAACGCCAATCGCACGCAGGCCAGCGTTGCGCTGAGGCGGGGGTGGATCGAGCCTTCTACGGTCGCGGCGGGGTCGTAGGCCGGGCGCCGGATCGGTCGGCCATGGTTGGGCCCCGGCCGGTCCGGCACCGTGCCGGCCGCGAATTTGTCATCACCGCGCGGAAGGAGGGTACCGGGCTGGTGGTGCAGACTTCTCCCTCGGGAAGCCGGCCGCCTTGATCCGCCGCTCCGAGCGGCGGCGGGCCTGGTCGTCGCACTCGGCCATCAGCAGTTCAGTGAGGAAGCCGCGGTAATGGGTGACCCCGTGACGAAGATGGAAGAGCGTGGCCAGGAGCCGGACGACGAACAACAGCCGGTGCTTCGCGCAGGCTCCCACGGCCCGCTTCCTCGGTCGAGCGGCGATCTCGTTTGGTGACGCTCCTGCCACAACAGGTCGACGTTCTCGATGAGTTCAGCAATCACTGAGGCCGTCAGACCAGTGGCCCGCCGATTGCTGATGATCACCGCACGCGTCGAGTTCCCATGATCGACCATCCAGGCTCGACTTCTCCCCTCTTCCCGTGCATAAGTTCGTCAGCCGACCGGTTGCAGTTCCCAGTAGTGGGGCTCGATGGGGGCCTGCCGCACCACGATCCGGGTGTTCACACCGGGATCGTCCACCAGCTTCCCGTACGAGCCGGACCGGTCGGCGGGCGTGTGCTCGATGTCGGCCCACACCACGCTGCCAGGTCCGGCGGAGCCGTAGGAGACGGTCCACTCGGCGTACTTGTCGTTGCAGTTGTTCACCGACACGGTGTGCTGCGATGTCACCATCAGACAGGTGCGAGGATCCGAGCCCGGTGTGGAGACTTCCATGGTTCCGTTGGGGCGTTGCCGTACCTGCCAGTTTGCCGAGGTCGACGCGCTTTCAGTGCAGGCGCCCAGGGACACCACACCGATGTTCGCGTGCGTCTTGGGCCAGACCAGGCACTTGCCGTCCTGGAGAGCCGCGAAGCGGTAGACCCCGTCGACGAGCGGGGCGGCGTGGGCGGGTTGCGCGAGTGCCGAGGTGGCTGCGACGGCGGCGGCCAGGACGGACAGGAAGCGAGAACGCATGGCGGGGGCTCCTCGATCAGCCGTGGTCGAACCGATCGCACGGCACAGACGTGGTCGATGCACAGTCCGCCGGAGACGACGGCGACTCCGATCCTGGATCGCCTGATCACCTGGGAGCGGGCGGTGACGGCCGCCGTCACTCCCATGGTTGAGCCGCGTCACCCGATGGTGTCAGGGCGTGGTGTTGCCGGCCAGCAGGGGATTTCGACGCAGGTGCGCCTGCCCTGGCGTACGGGGGGCGCACCGTGCGTCGGCGGCCCGCGCCGGAGCCAGGGCGTGGGGGCAAGTAAAACCCCTTTCGCAGGAGGGCGGGCCGATGTCGCGGGAGGCGGACCGTCTGGCGAAAGCGATCGTTGTCCGGATCCTGTCGGAGAACTGACGCCGGCTGGCTTTATCGAGCGGGTTGTGGTTCTGGTCCAACTTGTGTGGTGCGTGTACTGTCTGACCGTTGATCTTGCTGGCCCGTCTGCCGAGATCATCTGGAAACGGCCGGTGGCGGCGGCGTTCGGGCTGATGGTCCTGGGCTGTGCGCGAGGTACTGCCCGCACAGCGCAAGATCAACGAAAGGGACCACGGCATGGGCCGCATGCGTACCGAGATGTTCATGATCCACGAGGGTCCGAGCTACTCCAGCTCTGTCACGGCCCGCTTTGACGGGAATACGTCGTCATCGATTCCAACGCCGGTGTCGGATACGACCCCGACAAGGTTGGCGCTGGCAGCACCACCACCATTACGAAGGACCGGTATTGCCGAAGTAGGCATAAAAGCCCCCTGATGAGCGAAAGGGCTCTGCACGTTCGGGTGTAGACCCCTTTGTCGTGCTGGGTGGCCAGCCCTGACAAGCCTGAACGCGGGCATACACGTCCGGGGTCGCCAGAGGCCGAGCGGGCCGGGCTCTAGGACTCCGAGACCGAAGAGGGGCGGTCGGTCGTTGGTCGATATCGGGTACCGCGGCCGACCGGGGGGCGCCTTTGCGGGGGAGGCGCCCAACCCTCCAGTGCGACTTCGTGATCTGGTTCGATGACCTTGCGGGGTAGGCAGCCAGGCGTGTTGTGGAGGTGAGGGCCGGATGGACGGACGCGCGGTCATCCTGAACCCGTTGGCGCAAGGCATCCACCCCCCCGCCCAGGGCGTCGACTGGGACGCCGACGCCCTCCGTGACGACGTGCGCGCCTACGTCCACGAGCACCTCGGCGCCGACGATGGCGTGCTGACCGTCGACGAGACAGGCTTCCTTGAGAAGGGCGCCACCTCGGCGGGCGTGCAGCGGCAGTACACCGGCACCGCGGGGCGGATCGAGAACAGCCAGGTCGGTGTCTTCCTCGCCTACGCCTCCAACAGAGGACGGGCATTGATCGACCGCCGGCTCTACCTGCCCGATACGTCCTGGTCCCGGGACGCCGAGCGCCGCACCCGTGCCGGGGTGCCCGACCAGGTGGAGTTCGCGACCAAGCCCACGCTGGCCGGGCAGGTGATCGCGGCCGCGCTGGACGCCGGCATCGGCGCATCCTGGGTGACCGGCGATGAGGCATACGGCCAAGACCCCGGCCTGCGTGCGCTGTTGGAGTCTCGCCGGACTGGTTACGTCCTGGCCGTCGCCTGCAGCACCGGGGTGCGGATCAACCAGGGGCGAACCGCTGCCCGGGTGGATGCCGTTGCCGACCGCCTGCCCGCCTCGGCCTGGTACCGGCAGAGCGCAGGAGCCGGAGCGAAGGGGGCACGCTGCTACGACTGGGTCTGGATCGAGATCGGCGCCCACGGCCACCGGCACCTGCTGATCCGCCGCAACCCGAGCAGCGGCGAACTCGCCTTCTACCTGTGCTGGTCCCCACAACGGATGCCGCTGTCCGAGCTGGTCAGAGTGGCCGGGACCCGGTGGTGCATCGAGGAGTGCTTCCAGGCCGCGATAAGCCAGGTCGGACTGGATCACTACCAGGTCCGCCACTGGACCGCCTGGCACCGGCACATCACCCTGGCCATGCTCGCCCTGGCATTCCTGGCCGACCTCGCCACCGACGCGACACCAGTCAGGACCGCACAGCCGAACCGGCCCGCCCGCAGCCTCGACCCCATCGCCCTGACCGTCCCCGAGATCCGCCACCTGCTCGGCACCCTGCTGAGCCCACCGAACACTTCCCCGCGCGGGCCGCTGCACTGGTCAACTGGCGCAGAAACCACCAGGCCACAGCCCGGCGCAGCCACTACCAGCAACGACTCGCCGCCCCCGTGACCGGATAGATCACGAAGTCGCACTGGAGTATTAAGAGGCGGGCCCCCTCGCGTTCGACCGGCTCCAGCGGCGCCTGGCCCGCCGTCTCGGCACCGGAGCGCTCGCGGCCACGGGTACCTGGTCGGCGCACCCGGTCGTGTTCGACGTCCTGCACCTGGACGGCGCACACCTCACGGCCTGGCTCTGCTCCCACCGCCGGGCCGCCCCGGCGACCTTGTTCGCAACAGCCGGGAGTGCGGCGGTGGGGCGAGTACAAGGGCCGCGCCACCGCCGGCGCCGTCACCGTCCCCGCATGCTGCTGCTCGGACGCCGTGACCCCGCAGACACCCCGCGCTGCACCGGGCTGTTGAGGCCACGCGATGCTGTGACCTGCGGTGGTCGAGTCCATGGTCGGGGGCGGCGGAAGCCGTGGCCGGGGTGGGGCCCTTCGTGGGATGCGCGGTTGCTCGGCTTCGGCATCTCGGTGTTCACATCGGCCTGGGCAACTCGCGCTCGTCGGCCGCGGGACCCCGGAGGGATTGGATCACTCTGCCGCACCCTTTGGGCGTCGCCGGGCGGGTGCCGCGGCCGGCGCCCGGGGCCTCTCGCCATCGCATGCCGCCGGTACTGGTCAGGTGGGAGGTGTGGCTGCCGGGCTCGCGCGTGTGGTCGGTTTCGTCCTGCACGAGCAGCGAGAGCAGTGCGGCCACGGGCAGGCCCGCTTCCGCGGGGTGGCGCAGGACCTTGTCGGGCTGGATCCGGTAGGTGTTGGTGCGGCCGTCGCGGGTGTGGGAGAGGTAACCGTCCTGCTCGAGGTCGGAGATGATCCGCTGGACGGCGCGCTCGGTGAGGCGGCAGTGAGCGGCGATGTCGCGGATCCGGATGTTCGGATTGTCGGCGATGGCCGCTAGCACACGCGCGTGATTGGTGACGAACGTCCATCCCCTGTGAGAGCCAGGCACTTCAACCATGAACAGCATTCTAAGGACCGTCTTTGCGTGACACTCGATACATGACATACTTTTCGCGCAACAGATGACGTGATCCGTTCGGGACAGCCAGAGGAGGGGCCCAAGGTGTCTGTGGACGAAGCGGTAGCAAGGCGGTCGAGGGGCGCCGACGGGAGCCGGCTGCAGGGGACGGACGAGGCCACGGTGGTGCAGTACGAACGCTGCGGCGCCTGGGTGGTCAGCGCGCGTGGCCCCTATGACATGTCTACGGTCACGCCGCTGGCGGACGCGCTGGACACCGCGGTCAAGGAGCATCCGAAGGTGGTCCTGGACGCCTCCGGCATCACCTTCGCGGACTCCGCGCTGCTGAACCTGCTGATCCTCACCCACCAGGCGGCCGACTTCCGCGTGGCCGCCCCCGAGCAGCAACTGAAAAGGCTGCTGCAGCTCACCGCGGTCGACACCGTCCTGAAGATAGGGGAGACGGTGGAAGAGGCTGCTGCCTGCTAGAACGTCCCGCACCCACCACGGTGCGGCTCTCCTGCCCGACTGCCATCAGCCGGGCACAAAGACGCCCTACGCACAGGCAGGGAAGCGCCCCGGGCCCTTGCCGAGGCGAAGCATTCGACGTTTGCTCGAGGAAGAGAGTCACCATGATCCTTCCGGCGGAGAAGGAGCTGCGGGCGACTCTGGCCCGGTTCGCCCAGGCGCGCATCGACCACGATGTGTGTCCCACCGGCTTCACCAGCAGGGCGCTCGAAGACGCCACATACATGCTGTGTGTGATGACCGGGTCCCGCATCGCCGAACAGGCCCTGCTCACGGCGGACACCTTGCTGGAGCAGTACACCCACCGCACCAGCGACTCGCGCGAGGACGAAACTCTCGCCGCCTGAACGCAGAGCGGCGGGAAACCCCTGCTCCCGGCTCCCACCAGAGGCGACTCGTTGCTGAGATGGGCCGGTTGCCCACGCGCGGAGGTCCTGCCGGCTGCCTCACCGCCTCCCGTGCCACTGCCTCCCCGTCGTACTGCCTGCCCGTCCCAATGGCGCTCCGTCCCGCTGTCCCGGCGAGTGGCGGCGTGGAGGGCGCGCACTGCCTCCCGCCCCGGTTCAGGTTGCGCATTCGACGGTGGACGTGCCCTGGAACGTTGGGGTGAGCGAACGGCTCAACGGGCACGCCGAGGCGGGTGGTGGCGCAACGCAGTGGCAGAGGTTCGCTGAGCAGATGGCTGTGCCGGCGCGGGATCTGCTGGAGAAGAAGTCGGTCCGGGAGACGCTGGACGCGATCTCGGTGGCAGCGGTGGATCTGGTGGAGGGCTGTGATGCGGCCGGGATCCTGGCGGTGCGCAAGGGCCGGGCGATCACGCTGCCCTCGTGCGGAGAGATGGTCGAAGCCTCCGACCGCATCCAGGGCGATCTCGGTGAAGGGCCGTGCTACGACCTCGCCCGCCGCGAGAACGGTGAGCGCACCTACCGGATCACCGATATGACCCAGCCCCAGACGGGCTGCCCCGCCTCCGCGGACGCGGCCCGCGAGCTCGGCATCGGCAGCATGACCGGCATCCTCCTCTACACCGACGAGGAAGACTTCGGCGCCCTCAACCTGTACGCCCGCCGTCCCGGCACCTTCACCCAAGACATCGAGACCGCCGGCTGGATGCTCGCGTCCCACGCCGCCGTCGCCCTGGCCGGCGCCCGCACCATCGACCAGCTCGAACACGCCATGGAAACCCGCCACGCCATCGGCGAAGCCATGGGCATCCTCATGGAACGCCACCGCATGAGCGAAGACGTCGCCTTCAACGTGCTGCGCCGCCTCTCCAGCACCACAACCTCAACTCCCCGAGGTGGCGCAGAGGCTCCGCTCCGAGCACGACCTCCCCTGACCAGCATCGACGCTGACCGGGGCAACAGCCGTGCCCTGCGGATGTCGTGCCCGCGGGTACGTCCGGTGTGGCCGAATCCGCGGCCGTACGGCCTCTACTCCAGAGTCCCGTCGGGCGCTCCGTGGACGTAGTACTGGCCGGGAGGAGTGTCGGGGGAACGAGCCTGGTGAAGGGGAACGTCGGCGCTGATTTGCTTGCCTTCACCGGCGTGCTCGACGATCAAACGGCTGCTGAGGGCTGTGACGATCTCCAGACCGTGTCCGCCGACGCGATGGGGGTCGGCCGGCCGGGGCCGGGGCATGGCCGGGGAGGTGTCCGACACGGTGATCCGCACGATCCGGCCGCCTTCGGCCGCCCGGACCTCCAGGCGGCCGGGGCCGGGCGCGTGCCGTGCGGCGTTGGCGATCAGCTCGCTGACCACGAGGCGGACGTCATCGGCGGCGCGGGGGGACACGGTGATCCGGCGGGTGCGGTGCAGGGCGGACAGCAGTGCGTCGGCTTGGGCCCGTGCCCGGGCGGCCGGAGGCGGGAAACCGCTCCAGGCCAGGTGCCGACGCAGAGTGTGGTCCGGTCCCTGCCCGTCCGCCTGCTGCATAAGCGGTTGAGACACGGAGATCGTCACTCTCAGTCGTAAATGTCTGTGCCTTTGAGGACCCGTCTCTCGCGGGCTGAGCACCGTCTACCCACTCCGCCCGGCGTTATGGAAGCCATCGCCCGGGCACCGGGGTGGCAGGCGGTGACCGGCAGTTCCCTGGGGGGCCGGTGTCCACCAGGGGACTGTGGTCCGGAACGTGTGCCGCGGGCGTCGGACTGCTCCCGTTGCCGGCCCTCGGCCGGTAAGGGGGATGGTCACACCCGGCCCCGGTGACGAGCACACCTCCGTGCCGGGCATCGCGCACGAGCGGAGCCCAGCGCCATGGCCGGTTCGCCGCCGAGCGTCCAGGCCACCGGTCCGCCTGCCCGTGCGTGGTGAGTGCCGCATCCGGCGCCCCCGAATCCCCGGCGTTCGCCCACGCATGTCCCGTCACGAACACACCGACCGGGAGCGGAAGCCAACCGCTGCACCGACACCTCGGCCCGGAGCCGGCGCTGTCGGCCGACCCCGTCAAGGGCCGACCACCACACTCGCTCCGGTCAGGCCGATACAGAACCGCGGCCCCAAGAAGACGTCCGCGCCGGCGAACACGAGGTGTGCCGTGCCGCAGGCGCACTACGCTCGGCGGCCGCCTCCTACGGCAGCCGATGCCGCCGCTCCCCGGCTACAGCCGCAGCATGCGCTCCGTGATCTCCCGGTACTGCCGGAGCGCGTGTCGGAAATCCTCCGCCTGCTCCTCGGAGTCCTGATCCTGCCACTGCGCACGCAGGACGCGTCGCCGTTCGGCGAGCGCCTTCGCGAGTTCCGCTGTGGCCTCGTCGAAGGCACTCTCGGCCGCCTCCAGCGCCTCACGCGGAGTGTCGGCGAAGTCGAGGAGGGCCTGCCGCAGGCGCTGGGAAACCCTTTCCCGGTCATCGGCGGGCAGCAGCGGCTCCGGCCCCCGGGCCGGGCGTGCGGTCGATCCGACACCCTTGCCCGGAGGCTGCTGGGCACGTGCCTGGTCATACATCATTCGTGGGCCACTTCCCTGTCGCGTCGCGTCGGCCGGGTGCCACCGGGACCCTCACCCGGAACAAGCCGACCCGCGGGGCCTGACCCGAAACGAGCGGGCCCTTGACACCCGTGGCCCGTCTGGCCGGCCTCCACCGTCCCCCGCCAGTCAACGCCCGGTGACCTTCCCTGTCAACGAACCCCGTGAACGGAGAGTTGCAGTCCCGGAGAGGCTGCCCGGCTACCGCCTCCTGCCAGCGCGGTCTCGGTGCGCGAGGTGTCGCCATCAGCCTCCATGGCGCCGACGCAGGAGACGGCAGATGAGGTCGGCGGCCGGCGGCCATCATGCCCCTGTCCGGCAGTACCTGCCCGACCTGGTGGAACGCCTGCTCCCGCTCCGCGGACGGCAGGACGAGACGGTCGATGGACGACCGACGTAGCGGCGGACGCCCATCGTCACGCGCCTTACGATCGGGAACTGCGCACCGCAGATGAACCACTCCGTCCCCTGCAGCTCCGTGCCCGACCACTGCATCCCGTCCCGTGAGGGGACGGCCTCTCGTCACTCTGGAGGAACGGTGCGCACCGCGCGGCCGGCTCCCCCCAGCCGGACCGGCCGGCCGAAACGGTCCGTCGCATGAGGCGAACACGCCGTCCGGCTCGAACAGCGCGGCCATGCGCGACCACCAGTCCTGCGGGTTCCTCCGTGGCAGTGCCGCTGCCACGGAGGAACCCGCCCTGTACGGCGGCACAGATCAGCACACCGCCCCAACCGGCCTACGGGACATACAGGTCCCACACCTGGTGGCCCGGGCCGCCGCTTCGCCACACGCACACGAAGTCCGTCCACCTGCCCTCGGCGATACCCTCGTCCCCGGTGCCCTGGCAGATCCGCGGGCTGGTGAAGGTCTGCACGTAACCCCATCCGGGAGGGCCACCGTCCAGGACTTCGGCCCGCGCGCCATGCCCAGACGCCGAGGCGACAGCGGCGTGCGCCGGCACCGAGACAGCAACGGCCCCCGCCACGGCGGTTCCGACCAGCACGGCGCTGGTCACCAGTAGTTTCTTCGCCCTCACAGCAGTCTCCGATGTCGTCGGTCGACCAGCCCGTATCAGGTTGGCCTTCGCACTTTGGAGACTAGAAGGGAGACCTGAGCCGCCCTGCTGCATTCGAGGAGAATCGAAACGAGTGCTGCTCCCGAGCCTGGTGCAGGCGGGGCAACCGCAGTATGACACCGACGCGATGGCCGGACGCGGGCGGCGACCGCTTCGGGCCTACGGGGCGGTCCGTGTCCGGCCTCTCGTGGATCCCCCGTCGGCCGCGACAGCCCCTCCTCAGCGGCTGCACGCCGACCCCGTTCTGTCTCGTCCAGCTCCCCGTGATGCTGGCACTCCTCGCTGCCGCGGGCGGGGTGCGGTGACATTTCACCCCGTTTTCGACTGGGTGGCGTACTTTTACGGCGATGTTGGCTCCATGTCACCCAACTCGCCTTCGGATTCCGGTCTTGGCGGCTCGTAGGCGTAGGCCAGCGCGGTGTCCAGGAGATGGCGCAGTCGGGCCGGGGTCGGGGCGACGGCGGTGGCGATGAGGACCTGGGGATCGGCCAGGGGAGTCAGTACCGCGTGTCCCTCGGCCGGGTCGTTGCCGATGACGTGTGGTCCCCGGGGAGTGCGCAGGGTGGGGTCGACCAGGAGGAGCTGTCCGGTGGCGCGGTGGGTTCCGAGGACGGCGGGGCCGTCCCACGCCGGTGCCGGGTCGCCGTAGGCGGTGTACTGGTCGAAAAGTGGCCGCCCCCCGCGGCGGACGGTCAGACGGGTGGTGAGGTGGCCCGACGCCTCGCCGGAGCGGCCCAGGAGCTGTTCTTCTCGCATGAGCAGGTGGGCGGTGGCAGCGAGGTCGACGGTGAACGTCTGGTGCAGGGTGCTGCCCCGGGTACTGATCAAGGGCTCGGGGAGCCAGTGCAGGGTTGCGTGATCGCCCACCCTGACCCTCGCGTCGTAGGTGGCCGGTGCGACGGTGGGGCCGCGCAGGGCGATGGTGGCAGCTGAACTGGTCACCTCCAGCCGGGCGCCTGTTTCGGCGGTGATGTCCAGGGCGAGCCTGTCTCCGCCGAGCGGCGCGCTCATTGCGCCGAGTACGCAGACATGCGCCTGTTCTCCGCGGGCCCGTAACCGGCGCAGGTGGAAGGGGCCGTCACTGTGCAGCAGCGGGACCATGGTGGTGCGGCCGTTGTGGGTGGCCTGGATCCGGGCGGCGGCGACGACGCCGGACGGGTGTATCGGGGCGGATTCGGCAGAGCGCCGGCCGCGTGGCCCACTGTCGGCTTTGGGAGTTCCGCCGGCCGGCGTCGGGATCACGGCCGGCGTCTGCGCGGTGGTGTGGCTCACCGGGTGGATCCGTTGGCGTGCCAGGAGGTGAGGCAGCCGGTGACCCAGTCGGCGACCGGTTGGACGCCGTCAGGTGCGGTGAGGCTGGTGAAGGCATAGGGGAGACCCTTGCGCTGCTTGCGAGTGTCGGCCCTCATGGTGTCCAGGTCGACGCCGACGTAGGGGGCCAGGTCGGTCTTGTTGACGACGAGGAGGTCGGCGGTGGTGATGCCGGGGCCGCCCTTGCGGGGGATGTCGTCACCGCTGGCCACGTCGATGACGAAGACCTGGGTGTCGACAAGTCCACGGGAGAAGGTCGCGGTCAGATTGTCCCCGCCGGACTCGATGAGGATCAGGTCGAGCGGGTGCAGGGTCTGTTCGAGGTGCTCGACGGCTTCGAGGTTGGCGGAGATGTCGTCGCGGATCGCGGTGTGCGGGCAGGCTCCGGTCTCCACGGCGGTGATCCGCTCCGGTGGCAGTACGGCCTCGCGGCGCAAGAAGGCGGCGTCTTCCTGGGTGTAGATGTCGTTGGTGACCACGGCAATGGAGAGCCGGTCGCGCAGGGCGCGGCACAGGGCGGCCACGGTCGCGGTCTTGCCCGAACCGACAGGACCGCCGAGGCCGATGCGCAGCGCGCGGCGGCTGCCGTCGGCGAGCAGCGGTTCGGCGCTGTGGGTGTGGCGGTGCGGCATGGTCACGGGGTGGTCGAGATGCACAGGTGCTCCAGGAAACGGTCAGGGCTGGTCAGGAAGCGAAGAGCCGAACGGTCCAGGCGGCGTGCTGCTCACTGGTGATGTCCAGCAGGGGAGCCGACGCGGCGGGCAGGGCGGCGACCCCCTGCGCCACAGCCTGCACCGCCGCGTCGGCCGCGGCGTCGGCGACGGTGTCGAGTTCGGCGGCGAGCCGCGCCAGGACGCCGGTCGCGTCGAACGGGTCCAGGCTCAGCAGCCGCACGGCCGCGGTCGCCGGACCGCCGACGCTCTCGTAGACGGCGGCCTGGGCGGCGTCGAGCGGGGTGAGCCCGGCGGCGCGGGCGGTGACGCCGAGCACGACCGGCTGATGGGCGCCCTGGGGGCGGTGCCGGGCGAGGTGGTCGAGGTCGGCGCTGGGCCAAGTGGCCCGGGCCGCGCGCATCAGCTGCCGTCCCAGACGGCGTGCGATATGGCGCAGCGCCGGTACGGGGGTGCGGATGTCGGCGGCATCGTCCAGGGCGAGGGCGTCGTAACCGTCGGCGGCGGCCGCGGCGAGACCGGCCGCGACCAGTCCGGCGGTGTGCAGCCGCCCCCGGCAGAACGACTCCAGGCTCGCGGTGTCGTGAACCCGGCCGGACGCGACGGCGGCCTCCATCCCGCCGGAGTGGGCGTGCCCGCCGGCAGGGAAACGGCCGTCGGCCAGAACGAGCAGAGCGGTACGGCTCATGGGGTGACGGGACAACCTTTCGCAAGGAGAAGCCGAGCCGACCGCGCGTGGGCGCGCCACGACCCGGCCGCGAGGGTCAGAACAGGAAGTACCGCTGCGCCAAAGGCAGCTCGGTGGCGTAATTTCGTCCCACTTCCTGCCCGTCGACCGTGGTGCGGACATCGGAGGTGGTGGCCCCGCCAATGGTGACGTCGAAAGTATCGGGATCAATGTCGATCTTCGGGACACTGTTGTTATGGACCATGTCGGCCTTGGTGATCTCACGGGTAGAGCGGATCGTGCGCAGGGGCTTGAGCAGCCCGATCTCGGCGAGTTCACCGTCCAGGGCGGCCTCGGCCACGAAGTTGAGGGAGTTCGCCGCCGGAGCCCGGCCCTCAAAGCCCCAGACGGGCCGTGGGAGGTATGGCTGCGGGGTGGGGATGGAGGCGTTGGCGTCGCCGATCTGGGCGTAGGAGATCTGGCCACCCTTGATGACCATGTGCGGCTTGACGCCGAAGAACTTCGGCTCCCACAGCACCAGGTCGGCGAGTTTGCCTGTCTCGACGGAACCGACCTCGTGGTCGATGCCGTGGGTGATGGCCGGGTTGATCGTGTACTTGGCGACGTAACGACGGGCACGGAAGTTGTCCGCGTGCGCGTCGTCCTCGCGCAGGTGGCCGTAGCGGGACTTCATGACGTGCGCCGTCTGCCAGGTCCGCATGATCATCTCACCGATGCGGCCCATGGCCTGGGCGTCCGAGGACATCATCGAGATGGCGCCCATGTCGTGCAGCAGGTCCTCGGCAGCCATGGTGGAGGGCCGGATCCGGGAGTCGGCGAACGCCATGTCCGCTTCGACCTCCGGATTGAGGTGATGGCACACGATCATCATGTCGACGTGCTCCTTGACGGTGTTGACCGTGAAGGGCCGGGTCGGGTTCGTCGACGCGGGCAGCACGTTGGGCTTGCCGGCAAGGCTGATCATGTCGGGGGCGTGGCCGCCGCCAGCGCCCTCGATGTGGAAGATGTGCAGGCTGCGGTACTTTGCCTTCTTGGCCCGGCGGTCCTTCTTGGTCGCGGCGTAGGTGCTCTGGACGAAGCCGGCCTCGTTCAGCGAGTCGGCGTGCAGCGCGACCTGGACACCGGTCTCCTCGCACACGCTCAGCGCGGCGTCGATCACCGCCGGAGTGGCACCCCAGTCCTCGTGGATCTTGAAGCCGAGGGCACCGGCCGCGATCTGGTCGTGCAGCGCCTTCTTCGAGACGGTGCTGCCCTTGGCGAGCAGACCGATGTTCACCGGAAAGGCGTCCAGCGCCTCGAAGGTCCGCTGGATGTGCCACTTGCCGGGCGTCACGGTGGTGGCCGTGCTGCCCTCGGCCGGGCCGGTACCTCCGCCGATCAGCGTCGTCACACCTGACGCGACCGCCTCGTGGATCTGCTCCGGACACAGAAAATGCACGTGGGTGTCGACGCCGCCCGCGGTCAGGATGCGGCCCTTGCCAGAGATCACTTCTGTCTCCGGGCCCACGACGAAGGCCGACGCGCGGGGGTCGTCGTTGTCGGGCGGCGTCATGGTTTCCGGGTTGTACGCCTTGCCGATGGCACGGATGCGGCCGTCGCGCAGTCCGACGTCGGCCTTGACCACTCCCCAGTGGTCCAGAATCAGCGCACCGGTGATCACGGTGTCCACCGGCTCACGGGGGTCGTCGCGGGGGATGTGCGACTGGCCCATCGACTCACGGATCACCTTGCCGCCGCCGAAGACCATCTCGTCGCCGCTGCGCCCCGGGCCACCGCACCAGTCGGCGTCGATGCGCAGCACGAGATTGGTGTCGGCGAGCCGGACCCGGTCGCCGGCGGTCGGCCCGTACAGGTCGGCGTAGCGGGAACGCGGCAACGGGTCCCAGGGCTTGTCCTTCTCAGTCCTGTCCGGCATCGAGGTGCTTCTCCTCTTCGCTCTTGTCGGCCTGAAGCCCGTGGACGATCCGCTCGCCGGCGATCGGCACCAGCATCACGGTGCGCTTGTCGCCCGGCTCGAACCGCTCGGAGGTACCGGACGGGATGTTCAGCCGCATTCCGTGGGCCGCCTCGCGGCGGAACTTGAGCCCTTCGTTGGCCTCGGCGAAGTGGAAGTGGGATCCCACCTGGACCGGACGGTCCTTGGGATTGCGCACCACCAGCGGCACCGCCGTCGCACCCTCGTTGAAAATCACCCGGTGCTCGTCCTCGTCCGGCAGCAACTCTTGCTTGCCCGGATGCACGCCCACCTCGGCAGACGCCTCATCGAACGGATCGCTGATGGTCACCAGCTTCGTCCCGTCCGGGAACGTCGCCTCGACCTGGACGTTGTCGACCATCTCCGGCACACCGTCCATGACCTCGCTGCGCTGCAGCACGTGGCGCCCGGACTCCATCACCGAATCGACCGTCGCCCCGGCCCGCGCCTCCTCGTAGACGTGTGCCGTCAACAGCGCCATGACCTCGGGATAGTTCAACAGCAGACCGCGCTCACGCCGCCGCTGGGCGACGTCAGCCGCCACGTGGACCAACAGACGCTCCTGCTCGTGCGGAGTCAGATGCACGCCGATCCCCCTCTCCTGTTCGTCGCTACACCCATGCGGCAAGCACCACGAAGCGCAAGGAAGATGCCGCCCGCCGTACCTGCCGCAGACCGATCCTCGGGGAGGAGAGAACCCATGGGCCCGGAAACGCACAGGTCAACCCTGATGGAGTGAACCGGGGGCACAGGGTGCATACGGGGCGCAACGCCCTGCCCCGTGTACGACCGACCCGTCCGAGGATGCCCGCGCGGATACGCCCACCGCATCTCGATGGCGGACACCTCTGCCCCGCCCCGGGGGAAGCATCGTGGCCCTCCTGGGCCGGCTCCCGGCCCACCCTCCGCCGACCGCCCTTGAGGGCCCGTTGTGTCCAGAGCCGGTACATGGTGAGGTGGCCCCAACCGGGGGCCGGGCGGCCGGGACCGTAAGGCCGAGGGCCGCCCAGCAACGGGCGAGGTCTTCGAAAGGCGGCTCCGCGGCAGCGGCCGCCGGACTGCGACGGGCCCGCCCACGACCGGGCTGAGCACCGAGACCGGGCGCGTACCCCGCTTCCGCGAGCTGAGAGAGGCCCACGTCGTCAACCGGGTCCGCCCCTGCCGAGGCAGCTTCGCCTTGGTCGATTCCTGAGAACCGGCCTGCTCGGCCCGCTGATCGCGCGGCTGTGCACGGCCCTGTTCAGCCTGCCGCTGCGCGGTAGCGGGCCCACCGCCTGGCTCGCGGCCGCCAACTCCCGTACCGACTCCCGCCGTCTCGCCTCCGCGATCACTCCGAGCTTGCCGACAGACCTGCGTTGAAGCTCATCACCCGGCCCGCCGTCCAGCCCAGCGGATCTCTGCCCCAGATCTGCCGAACCCGCTACTGGGACGCAGCGACTGAAGTGCCGCCTGACCGTGGCGAACTCCTGCCTGTCGCTGACGTGGTCCTCACCCACCCCCTACCGGGGTACCCCCCTCGACTTGGCCCCCTGGAGTGACGTCCAACTGTCCACTGCTCTTTACGCTCTTTCCTCAGGAGGCCAAGACGGAGGGGGACGAGCGAATGCGGTGCTTCAGCATGACCCGGACCGCTGCCGTACTGATCACACCACTGGCAGGTGACGCGCGATGACGCCCCTCAGCAAGCTCTCGAGGCGCGCCGCCAGGGTCGACGATCGGACCCCGGCCCATCGCGACCGGGCATCGACGGAACCGCCGCGTGCCGACATCTGAGGAGCCATCGCCTTGCGCCTCTTCGAACGCGTCGCGCGCACATAGGCTGGTGCGCATGATCCCAGTGGAGGAGGAACGCCCGCGCGCGCCGCTCGCGGGGGCCTCGCGTCGGTGGGTGCGGCTGCTGCCATGGGCGGTGGCGTTCGTGCTGTGCGTCGCCCTGCTGCCCACGACCATCGTGGTCCTTACCGCCGACTACGGCCTGAACGGGGGAGTCGCCGCAGGGCTGGCCGTCGCGCAGGCCGCGCCGCTGCTGCTCGCCGTCGTACGGCCGCTGCAGGCCTGGTACGTGGTCTTCACCGCGGATGTGGCGGGCTCGCTCGTCCTGCTCACCGTCGACTTCCAGGAGCGGCTGCTGTGGCCGTTCCCGCCCATGGAGATCGTCGGGTACGTCGGCCTCTGCCTCGCCCTCGGCCTGCGCGAGCCGCGCCGGGCGCTGCTGCTGGTGTGGCTGGCCACAGCGGGAGCGAACGTGGCCCTGGGCTTCGCCGCGCCGCACGGTTTCAGCGCCAAGGGCCTGCTGCTCACCATCCTCGGGGGCGTGGCGCTGCTGCTCGGCGGGGTGCTGCGCGAGCGGTCCGAGGTGCAGCGCAGGCTGGTCGAGCAGGAGACGATCAGCGAGGCTGAGCGGGGCCGTCGGACGCTGCTGGAGGAGCGCGCCCGGATCGCCCGCGAGCTGCATGATGTGGTGGCCCACCACATGTCCGTCATCACGGTGCAGGCGGACACCGCGGAGTACCGCCTCGGCACGCTGTCGCAGGATGTGCGGGAGGAGTTCACCTCCATCGCGGCGACCGCGCGTGGGTCGCTCGGCGAGATGCGGCGCCTCCTCGGCGTGCTGCGCAACGAGGAGGCACACGGCGAGCTGGTGCCCCAGCCGGGCCTGGCGCAGATCGGGCAGCTGGTGGAGGCGACGGCGCGGGCCCGCGGGCCAGTGGAGTTCACCCCCTGCGACGTCGAGGTGCCCGAGGCGGTCGGGCTGTCCGCGTACCGGATCGCCCAGGAAGCCCTGGCGAACGTCGTGCGGCACGCGCCCGGTGCCCGCACACAGGTGTCCCTGTCGGTGACGGAGCCCGATCCGGAGCAGGGCGCGCGGCTCACCCTCCTGGTCGTCAATGGGCCACCGCCGGAGCCGCCCGCCGAGCCCCTCGAAGCAAGCGGCACCGGGCACGGCCTTGTCGGCATGCGCGAGCGGGTACGGATCATCGGCGGCACCCTCGACACGGGTCCGCTCCCGGACGGCGGCTTCCGTGTTGCCGCCCAGTTTCCCCTGACCGAAAGAGACCTGACGTGACAACGCGTGTCATCGTCGTCGACGACCAGGCCATGGTCCGGGCCGGCTTCGCCGCGCTGCTGGCCGCCCAGAGCGACATCGACGTGGTGGGGGAGGCCCCCGACGGCGCCAAGGGTGTCGAACTGAGCCGGCGTACCCATCCCGACGTCGTGCTGATGGACGTCCGGATGCCGGAGATGGACGGCCTGGAGGCCGCGCGCCGCCTCCTGGACCCGCCGGCGGGCGTCACACACCGGCCGCGCGTCCTGATGCTCACCACCTTCGACGTCGACGACTACGTCTACGAGGCGCTCCGGGCGGGCGCGAGCGGGTTCCTGCTCAAGGACGCGCCGCCGGCCGACCTGATCGCGGCGGTCCGAGTGGTGGCCTCGGGCGACGCGCTGCTCGCTCCCTCGGTGACGCGGCGCCTCATCGCAGACTTCGCCAAGCAGCGTCCCAGCACACGGGGCAGGCCGGCGCTGCGGCTCAAAGGGCTGACGGAACGCGAGACCGAGGTTCTCACCCTGGTCGCCCGCGGTCAGTCCAACACGGAGATCGCCCAGACCCTCGTGCTGGCAGAGCAGACGGTGAAGACGCACGTCAGTCGCATCCTCACCAAGCTCGACCTGCGCGACCGCGCCCAGGCGGTGGTCTTCGCCTACGAGTCGGGGCTGGTGACCCCGGGCGAGTAGGACCGCCCCGCCCCCGGCCCTCCTTCACCCCCTACCGGGGTAGCACTTCCACTTTGGCTCCTCGGTATGACGCCCGGCGCACGGCCGTCCCCGCACTCTTCACCCGTCACAGAAGGCGCGCGTAAGAGGGAGACGGGACATGAGGCTACGCAAGGGCAAACCGCAGAAGGCGGACAACCGGCCGGAGGTCGACGACCGGCCCGGGGTTTCGGCAGCCACGCCCGGTCTCGCCGTCGAGCTGCGTGACGTCCGGCGGCAGTACGGTCGCGGGGCGGGCACGGTGCACGCCCTCTCAGGCGTCGACCTCGCCCTGCCGCGCAGCACGTTCACTGCGGTCATGGGACCGTCCGGGTCCGGCAAGTCCACCTTCCTGCAGTGTGCCGCCGGGCTCGACCGGCCGACCGCGGGATCCGTGTTCCTGGGCGGCACGGAGATCACCGGCATGAGCGAGGACGAGCTGACCGAGCTGCGCCGCAGCCGCCTGGGGTTCGTCTTCCAGGCGTTCAACCTGCTGCCGTCGCTGACCGTGGAGCAGAATGTGCTGCTGCCGATGCGTCTCGCCGGGCAGCACCAGGACCACCGCCGGGCGGCCGCGGTGCTCGCGCAGGTCGGACTGGCCGACAAGGCGGGGCGCCGGCCCGGGGAGCTCTCCGGCGGCCAGCAGCAGCGCGTGGCCGTCGCCCGAGCGCTGGTCACGTCTCCGGACGTGATCTTTGCGGACGAGCCGACGGGCGCCCTGGACACCGGCACCGCCGCCGAGGTCCTCGGCTTGCTCCGGAACGCCGTCGACCAGCTCGGTGCCACCGTCGTGATGGTCACCCACGACCCGGCCGCGGCCGCCTGGGCCGACCGAGTGCTCTTCCTCGCCGACGGCCGCTTTGCCGACCGTCTCGAACGCGGTTCCGCACAGCAGATCGCGGCGCGGATGACGGCGCTCACCGCCCGTACCGCTCCCGTGGGTGCCATGGCGGGGGCGGCAGCGTGAAACTGAAGCCCAACGGGCTCGCCCGCGCGGCCGTCCGCTTCAAGCCCGCCTCCTTCGCGGGGACCTTCGTCGTGCTGATGATCTCCGCACTGATCGTCTCGGCCTGCGGCATCCTGCTGGAGACCGGCCTGCGCGCGTCGGTGCCGGCGGAACGCTATGCGAAGGCGCCGGTCGTCGCGGCGGCCGACCAGTACAAGTACGTCGTCACAGGGAGCGGCGAGGACCGCGAGAAGGAAGCGGTGCCGCTGCCGGACACGGCACGCGTGGACGCCGCTCTCGCGGACAAGGCCGCTCGCGCGGACGGGGTGCAGGCGGCGGTGCCCGACTTCACCTTCCCGGTGCGGGCGACAGGTGAGCTGCCCGTCGAGGGCGGCGTGCTGACCGCGCACGGGTGGGGCTCGCACGCCTTCACCGGCTCCGCGCTGACCGAGGGAGGCGCGCCGGCCGAGGGCGAGGTCGTGCTCGACACCGACACGGCCCGCGCCGCGAAGGCCGGGGTCGGAGACACCGTCGTGCTGCAGACCGCCGCCGGGCAGCGGGACTTTCGCGTCGCGGGCATCGCCACGGCCGGACCGGCGGACAGCAGCAAGGAGGCCGGGCCCCTCGCCTGGTTCGCCGACAGCCAGGCCTCCGCGCTCGCCGGCCATCCCGGCAAGGCGGACGCCATCGCCGTGCTCGCGAAGCCCGGAACCGATGCCGACGCCCTCGCCGGCTCCGTCAAGCAGGCCCTGACAGGATCCGGCGCACAGGTGCACACCGGCGACGACCGCGGCGCCATCGAGGATCCAGGTCTCGCCTACGCCAAGGACACCCTCTTCGGTATCGGCGGCCCGTTCGGCGGGATCGCCGCCCTCGTCGCGATCTTCACCGCGGCCGGGACGGTGGCGCTGTCGGTCGGACAGCGCGCCCACGAATTCGCCCTGCTGCGCGCCATCGGAGCCACCCCGCGGCAGATCCGCCGCGCGGTCGCGTTCGAAGCCCTGCTCGTCGCGCCACTGGCCGGAATCCTCGGCGCACTGCCCGGCATCGGGCTCGCCGGCTGGTGGCTGGGGCAGCTGCAGGACCGCGGCGCGGTCCCCGGGGCCGTACAACTGCACGTCTCCGGCATTCCCCTCCTTGTCGCCGTCGGTGCCGGGCTCCTGACCGCACTCGGCGCCGGCTGGGTCGCCGGTCGCCGGCCGGCGAAGACCAAGCCGGGGCAGGCGCTCGCCGAGGCATCGGTGGAGCGGCTGCGGCCGGGTGTCGTCCGTACCGTCCTCGGTGTGGTCGCCCTGGCCGGTGGCGCGACGCTCACCGGCGTCGCGGCCGGCTCCACCGGTGACGGCGCCGCCGGCGCCGCCCTCGGTGTCGTCATGTCCTTCATGCTCGCCGTCGGACTGCTCGGCCCGCTGATCGCGCGGCTGTGCACGGCCCTGTTCAGCCTGCCGCTGCGCGGTAGCGGGCCCACCGCCTGGCTCGCGGCCGCCAACTCCCGTACCAACTCCCGCCGTCTCGCCTCCGCGATCACCCCGATCGCGCTGGCCGTGGCCTTCGCCTCGACGCTCGTGTTCATGAACACGAGCGAGCGACACGTCGCTGACAAACAGCTGCGCGCGGGCATCACCGCGGACCACGTGGTCACCGGCCCGGCCGGGCTCCCGGTGGACGCGGTGCAGCGGGCGGCCCATGTGCCCGGCGTGGACGCGGCCGTCGGCCTGTTGAACACACAGCTGCTGGTGCCGACCGGTTCCGGCGAGTTCAAGGCACTGCAGGGCGCGGCGGCCCAGGGCGTCGCCGGGTCGGCGGCCGACCTCGCCGAGGTGCAGGACCTGGGCGTGACGCAGGGCAGCCTGGAGCGTATCGGCACCGGCCGCGTCGCCATCGGAAAGAACCTGGCGGACACGGCGGACGTCGGCATCGGGGACCGGCTTCCGCTGTACCTTCCCGACGGCACCAGGACTCGCCCGGAGGTCGTCGCGGTCTACGACCGAGGCCTCGGCCTCCCGGCAGTGACCATGGACCGCGCCTCCCTGGCCGGGCACACCACCTCCGGCTTCGACAGCACGCTGCTCGTACGCGGCGGCACGCAGGCGTCGCTCGCCGCCCTGGGCGAGGTCACCGATGCCTCCGGCTACGCCGCCGAGCAGAGTCTCGACGCCAGGACGGGCGCCTGGATGAACAACACCATGGCCGCGGTTCTCGGCGGCTTCGCTGCCGTCGCCGCCGCCAACACCCTGGTGATGACCGTCCTCGACCGCCGCCGTGAGCTGGGCACCCTGCGCCTGGTCGGCTCCACCCGCCGCCAGGTCGTGCGGATGCTCGGCTGGGAGAGCCTGCTGGTGTCGACCTCCGGCGTGCTCCTCGGCACCGCGATCGCCGCGGCCACGCTGTTCCCGATGATGAGCGGCATGACCGGGGAGGCGCCATACGCGCCCCCGCTGGTGTACGGCTCCTTTGCGGCAGCCGCCGGCGGGCTGACGCTGCTCGCGGTCACGCTGCCGGCACGTCGAGCCCTGCGCCGCTGGTCATAGCGCGCCTCGATACCGCACACCGCTACGGGGCGGGAACCGAGCACCACGCCGGGATCCCGCCCCTCGCGATGGCGGCACAGGACGCACGGCTCCTGAACGGGGGGAGCCGCTACCGCGCCCTCGCAATCCCTACCGACCGCGGCGCGCACTCCTGCCCCAGGCGGCAGCGCCGCGCACGAAGCCTCCGACGACCTGCCATGACGGAGAGGACACTCATGACCGCAACCCTGGATCCCCCGGTCCATATCGGGAAGGCCGCTGTCGGAGCCGTGGGCTTGTTGGCGCTCGCCACCGGCGCACTGGAGTCGGTGGTGACGCCGACGCTCCCGCTGCTGCAGCGCGAGCTCGACATGACTCCGGCGCAGGGGGCGCTGCTCAGCATCGTGCTCCTCATCACCGGCGCCCTCGTCACTCCGGTCGCCGGAAAGTTCGGCGACCGCTACGGCGGGAAACGCGTCCTGACCCGGCTGATGGCGGTGGTCTCGGCCGGTGGACTGGTGTCCGCCCTGGCGCCGAATCTGCCCGTTCTGCTGCTCGGCCAGGTGCTGCAGGGGGCGATGGTGGGCGCGCTGCCGCTGTCGTTCATCGTCGTCCGCAAACACCTCCCCCAGGGAGAGGCGAAGGTGGCCATCGGGGTGGTCAGCGGCCTGTTCGTCGGGGGCGGGATGGCGGGGACGCTGTCGGCCGGGCCCGTGGCGGAGACGCTGTCCCGCCACTGGATGTTCGCGCTGCCGACCTGCGCCGTCATCGGGTCCACCCTCCTAGTGAGCAAGTTGCTGCCGCACGATCCGCCGGCCCGGTCCGGCCGGGTCCGCATGGACTGGGCCGGTCTGTTCCTCCTGAGCGGGGCGCTGACCACGCTCATGCTCGTGCTCGCGCTGGCTCCCGACGCAACCTCGCAGCCCCTCGTGCTCGGCGCCCTCGTCGTGGTGTTGGCCGCCTTCGGGGCCGGATGGACAGCCGTGGAACGCCGCGCGGCCTCGCCCATGGTCGATCTGCGCATGCTCGCACGGCCGGCGATCTGGAAGGCGTGCGTGCTGACGTTCGTGATCTGCGTCGGAACGTCCATGGCGGTCTATCTCGTCCCTCAGCTGTTCGCGGTGCCCACTGACGCATACGGCTTCGGGGCCAGTGCCACCGAGATCGGCTTCTTCCTGCTTCCCGGCGCCGTTGCCGCGTCACTGGCCGGGCCGCTCGGCGGGATCGGGACGCGGCGGTTCGGCTCGCGCCTCGTGGTCACCGTGGGCGTCGTGACCATGGTTGCCGCCCTGACCGCCCTTGCGGCCGTGCACACCGAGCCCTGGCACCTCGTCTTCGGCAAGGCGCTGATCGCGCTGGCCAACGGCCTGTGTGTCACGGCGATGATGACCAGCACCGCCACCTCCGTCGATCAAAGCGACACCGGCATCGCCACCAGCCTGGTCCTGGTGACGCGCGTGGTCGGTTACGCCGTGGGGGCACAGCTCGGTGGCGCCCTCCTCACCGCTGCGACCCCTTCCGGGGCGGACGTCCCCTCCGAGTCGGCCTTCTTCACCGGTTTCGTCATCGCCGGCGCAGTCACCGCCCTGGCCTTGTTGATCACCCGCACCATGAGCAAAGGAGTCAAGGAATGACCCGTATCGACCCGACAGAAATCCGCAGCAAGCAAAGGCGCACGGTTCTGATCTCCGGGGCCAGCATTGCGGGCCCCGCTCTCGCGTTCTGGCTGAACCGCGCCGGGTTCGCGGTCACCGTCGTCGAGAAGGCGGCCACGCTGCGCCGAGGCGGCTATCCCATCGACGTGCGCGGCACCGCGCTCGAGGTCGTCAGGAGGATGGGCCTCCTGCCGTACCTGAGGGAGGCGCACATCGACCTGCGGCGGCTGACGTTCCTCGAGGGCGACGGCGACACGGTGGCCTCGCTCCACCCGCACGCCGTCTCCGGCGGCGTGGCAGGACAAGACCTGGAGGTGCGGCGCGGAGACCTGACCGACGCCCTGTACGCGGCGGTCCGCGACGATGTGGAGTTCATGTTCCACGACTCCGTCGCAACCCTCGACCAGCCCGGGCACGGAGTCGACGTCACCTTCCGCGGCGGCGGCACGCGCACGTTCGACATGGTGATCGGCGCGGACGGGGCGCACTCCCATACACGCGAGCTGGCGTTCGGCGCCGAGGATCCGTTCCACCGCTATCTCGGTTACTGCTTCGCCATCTTCCCCCTGCGCAACACGTTCGGGCTCTCCCACGAGACCGTCATGTGGAACACCCCGGGCAGGGCCGCGGCCCTCTACGCCGTGGGAGAGACCGACGAGGTGCATGCGTTCTTGAACTTCGCCCATCCGCAACCGCCGTTCGACGCGCTCCGCGACGAGGGATCCCAACGACAGCTGCTCACGGATGTGTTCGCCGACGGCGGATGGGAGGTCCCGGGCCTGCTTGCCGCCCTGCGCGAGACCGAGGACGTGTTCTTCGACGCGGTCAGCCAGATCCGCATGCCCCGCTGGTCCAGCGGTCGGGTCGCGCTGGTCGGTGACGCCGCATACGCGCCCTCGTTCCTGACCGGGCAGGGCACCAGCCTCGCGCTGGTCGGCGCGTACATGCTCGCCAGTTCCCTGGCCGCAGCCTCCGGAGACCATGCCGCGGGCTTCGCCGCCTACGAACGCGACACCCGGGAGTTCGTGACGCTGAACCAGGAGTTGGTCGGCGAGGGCGATGCCACGCTCTTCCCCACCACGCCAGAGGCCCTGAAACAGCGCAACGACAGGCTGCGCAAGCTCAGCGCCCTGCCCTCGGCGGAGCCCCGACCGGCCCATTCGGCCCTCACCCTGCCCGAAGTCCCGCCCATGGCATGCGACCAGGTCCAAGAGCCGCTGCACCGCAGTACCCTCCCTCCCCGTACATAGAGGTGCGGTCGCGGTGCATCCCGAAGAGCCTGCCCCGGAGGTGGTTGCGAACTCGGCGACCGCTCGATCACGGTATGCGGAGGCCCCCGTCCTGTCATGAACCGTGCCGAACCGACCGCAGGCCCGCCGAGCATCCCCCGTCTCGGCGGGCCATTGTCTGTCAGCCCCAGTCGCAGCCGGTGCCGTCGCCGTCGCGGTCGAGGTGGCGGCCGTAACCGGGCTCTCCCGCTTGAACGGGTGCTGCTCCGGCGGCGCGGGCGGCTGCACAGTTTTCGTAATAGACGCTGCTGTCGCTGTCGCTGTCGCTGTCGCCGTTGTCGTAGGTGGGGGCGGCGGTGACGGTCTGGGTGACTTCGACTTCGACCTCGACGGTTTCCGTCACGGTGGGGGCCGGCTCGGGTTCAGCGCTGGCGGTTTCTGTGACGGTCACGGTGGGTCGAGGCTTGGCGGCGACGGTCTTGGCGTCGTCTTTCGGTGGGGTGTCGCCGGCGCCGGCTCCGATGCCGAGGAAGAAGGCGAGGGCGAGCGCGGGTACGACGTAGCGCTTCTTCGCCCACTTCGGTGCGGGTCGTCCTGATGTCGGCGGTGTGAATGGGTTGGCCATGATCCCCCCGAGGTGATTGTTGAAGCGTTGACGGTAGCGGCAGTGTGGAGGAAATGTGAAGACGCGGGGGAGAAGTCGTCCGTCCGTGACGGATGAGGCCAGTAGGGCGGCGGTCCTGAGCCGCCGCCCTCATCGTCGCGCCGGCAGCTCCCCGGCTTCACCTCGGGAATCCCGGTGTCCGTGGCGCCGACCTTCTCCAGCTCGGCCTCCCGTCGGCCGGCGGACGTCCTGTCGCAGGCGGCGGCGGACACGCGGGGGACGCCCTTGGCGTCGGTCCAGGTCTGCGAGTAGCTCCTACTGGCTGGTGGCACTGACAGGCCGGCATGCGAACGCGGCAGCGCCCGCTGTACGCGGGTGCTGCCGCGGTGCTGCGGTCTCGCCGGCTTGTCAGACTTCGCGCACGTGGACGCCGCTGTCGGTGAGGGTGCCGTCGTGCTGCTCGTAGTGGGACAGAGCGAGGCCGAGGCCGAAGAAGGTGGGCGCCCATTCGCCGACGAAGAGGCCCCAGCGGTCGGCGCGGTCGACGTTGACGCCGGGCTCGACCTTGAGGCTGGCGGCCCAGGCCACGACGGTGAGGCCGATGGAGGCGAATGCGGCCAGGTAGGCGTGCTCGCTCTTGACGCCCATGTCGTGCATCTTCTTGACGATCATTGGGTGGCTCCATTCCTGTGGGGGTCGGGGACGGAGTGCCCTCGGCGTGTGCCGGTATTCGTCTGCTCTGTCATGTTATGCGACTGGTGATCTCGTCGGCAGGGGCACAGGGCCATGAATCGGGCGCGTCCGACGGGCGCCGGTGGCCCGCACGGCATATACCTGGTGCTGTGGCCTTGAGTCCGCAGATCCGGCCGTTTGCTCGCTCGGTGCGCCTTCGACGATGTGAAACCTGGCGTCCCGGGCAGGGCAGTGCACGCAGTCACGCTTCCGGAACCAGCGCTGCACCAGCACGGCCTGCCGGAACGGCCCGAGCGCCCGAGCGCCCGCGAGTCGCGCGGAGTGCCGATCCGGCGTCGTCGCACGGCCGGCAGACGGGCGCTGCTGGCCGAGCGGCTCCCACGCTCCGTGCACCTGCGTGGCGACAGCTTCCGGCGGATGATCGTGTCCGGTTGCGAGGAGTTCACGCTGCCGCCGACCGTCGAGGCAACGGCTCAGCTGCGACTGCGCTACCAGGCCTCCGCTGCGGTCGCAGACCTGTACGCGCAGGCGGGATGGACCGTCGTCGTCCAAGACGTCGTTCTCGGCGAGCACTTGGATGCCTACCTTGATGCCGTGACCGCGAGGCCCCTGTATCTGGTCGTCCTTGCCCCCTCGCCGGCAGTCGCAGCGCGTGAGGCCGGCCGCCACAAGAACGGCTACGGCGGCCCCTGGACGGTCGACATCCTGGACGACGTCCTACGCCGTGACACCCCGCCCCGCGGGCTCTGGCTGGACACGTCGGACCAGACACCCCACCAAACCGTGGATCAGGTCCACGCTGACCTCGCCACGGCTCGCATCGTCAGCTGAGAGAGCCCGACAGAAGGTCGGTGAGAAGACCTCATTGGTCGCCGTCAGGGGCGGCACCGGATGACGGACCTGTCCTGCTTCAGCTCTGGTGCGCACGCAAGGGTAGGGGCGGGGGCTATCCGTTCTTGTGCCGCTGGTAGTGGCGGGCGACGCGCACGCGGTTGCCGCAGCGGGCGGCCGAGCACCAGCGGCGGCGGGGGTGGGCGGGCAGGAAGAGCAGCACGCAGTCGTGTGCCTCGCACTCCCGGATCTTGGTGACCGCCGGATCGGCCAGAAGGTCGGCGGCAGCCTCCGCGAGCCAGGCGGCCAGGCGCTGGCCTGGTGTTCCGTCGCGTCTGCGCGTGGCGGTCACCGCCGATCCGTCCCACGCCAGCTCGCTGATCGCGGGTGCGGAGCGTTGCACCTCATTGAGGGCCGCCAGGTCGACAGTCGTGGGCTTCTCGCCCCGGCGTACGTGGGCGAGGGCGCGGGCGGTGTGTCCGCGTACGGCCCGGACGGCGGCCAGATCCGCGGCCGTGACCTGTTCGGGCGCTGCGTCCGGGAGGCGCTCGGCCTGGAGGGCCCACCATGCGCGCAGGTCGTCGGGGGTGGCAAGCAGGTCGCCGATGGTCGGGCGGGTGTTGACCAGGTCCAGGGCCAGCGGTTCTCCGGTCGGAGGTACAGGCGCGCTCATGCAGCTAATTCTACATCTATGCGATGACCCGTTAGTCTGGCTGTGCCTAACGCATTCACCGCCAATAAAGGGGTTAGATGTGTCTGCTTCAGTCGCCAGCACCGTCCACCGCCACGTGGAGGTCGACGGGGTCCGGGTCTTCTACCGCGAGTCCCTGCCCGACCGGGCCGACGCTCCCGTGCTGCTGCTTCTGCACGGTTTCCCGTCCGGGTCGCATCAGTTCCGCCGTCTCATCGACGTGCTGGGCTCCCGCTACCGGCTGATCGCGCCGGACTACCCGGGCTTCGGTCACACCCAGGTCCCGGACGGCTTCACCTACTCGTTCGACCGGCTCGCCGACATCACCGAGGGGTTCGCCCGGCAGCTCGGCCTCGACCGGTTCGTGATGTACGTGTTCGACTTCGGCGCACCGGTCGGCTTCCGGCTCGCCGAACGCCACCCCGAGTGGATCGCGGGCCTCGTCGTGCAGAACGGCAACGCCTACGAGGACGGGCTGTCGGACGCGGCCCGCGGCGTGCTCCTCGCGGACCCCCAGGAGCCCGGCACCGAGGCCGCGCTCGGCGACCTTCTCACCCTGCCCGGCACCCGCTATCAGTACGAGGCTGGCGTCACCGACCCCGAGCTCATCCCCCCGGACGGCTGGACCCTCGACCAGCACTTCCTGGACCAGCCGGGCCGCAAGGAAGCCCAACTGGCGCTCTTCTTCGACTACCGAACGAACATCGGCAGCTACGGTCGCTGGCAGGCGTGGCTGCGCCGGCAGATGCCGCCCGCCCTGATCACCTGGGGAGCCCACGACCCCTTCTTCATCGCACCCGGAGCCCACGCCTACCTCCGGGATCTGCCCGACGCCGAGCTCCACCTTCTCGACACCGGGCACTTCGCCCTGGAAACCCACCTGCCGGAGATCGCTCCGCTGATCGCCGATTTCCTCGACCGCACCTGGAAGTGAGCGTGCCCGCCCACCGTTATGTGACCGCCGTACGGCGGTCACACCCGGGCCGTTGCGGGCAGTCTGCTCGCGGCGGTGTCTCCGGCGGGGCGGTCAACGCGGTCCTCGCAGCATGTGCCCTCGCGGCGAACGCACCCGACGGCTTCCGGCCGCTGAACCCTCTCTCCTTCCTCTTTCCGGCCGCGGTCGGCATCGCGCTGGGCGCTGTCGGCTGGGCCGCGGTGCGCAGATGATCGAACGAGCAGGAAGCACTGCTCAGACAGCTCGTTCCGGCCGTCGTGGCGGTCTCCTGGATCCCCGATCTCCTGCTGTTCGACGAAGGCGGGACCGTCGGAGTCGCCGCGGCGATGCTCATACATCTGGCGGTGGCCGTGATCGCGGCCGCCGCCTAACGCAAGGCCATGCCGCGCTGCAGGTCGGGGAACAACCGCTCGTGCGGCCGGCGCGCACAGCAGGCATCTCGGGGCCGGTCTGCGGCTCGCCAGGCTCCGTCGTCTTCGAAGCGGGCAAGGCGAGTGTCCGCTCCCACCCGATGCCGATCGGCGGCTCCGGGCGGGAGCGGGACACTCGATGACACCGCACCACCCCAGACCCTGATGTATACCCCAGACGGGTATATGATCCGGCGCGATGGCCGACCTTGGGCGTCGACCTCACCCCGGACGACTTCCTCGCCGCGATGGACGACTGCAAGGACCGCGACCCGGAGCTGGCGATCGTCGTCTCATCGATCAAGGCCACGGTCAAGGCGACCTGGGCAAGCTCCGGCGCGCGGCCCCGGGGCGAGGGCCGGAAACCCGGGTACCCGTGACGCGCCCTGGCCCGGCCCACCGCATCAGGTGCTTCCCGCCGCACCAGCGTGCCACCGGGGAGTGCGAGCGCTCGGCGTTGCCGCATCTCGGCGGGCTGTCAAGGCTCTCGCGTCCCCCGCGGGCCGCCAAGCGCGTGGGCCCAGGCCAGTAGTTCGGGAGCGTCGAGCGCCGGTAACCACCTGTCGGCCCGGGTGGTGCCGTCGCCCTGTGGCCGGGGACCGACGCCCAAGACCCGCAGGCCGGCCCGGCGGGCCGCTTCCATACCGGTCAGGGAGTCCTCCACCGCCAGCGCCCGGTGCGGGGGGACACCGCAGAGCTGGGCCGCTACGGCGTACACGTCGGGGTGCGGCTTGGGGCGCACGCGGTCCCCGGTGTCGGGGACGACGAGGTGCTGGAAGTGCGCGAGCAGCCCGGCCCGTTCCAGGCTGCCTTCGACCACGACCCTCGGGCAGTTGCTGGCCACCGCCAGCGGCAGGCGGCCGGAGAGCAGTCGTACGAGCCGGACCGCACCTGGCATCGTCACCGGTTCGTCGGTGACGAGTGCCAGGAAGTGGTCGAGAAGCGCGGCTGTCAGGTCCTCGGTCAGTTCGGGTTTGTGCACGGACTGCGCCATGAGCCGGCCGCAGTCCTCGTAGTGCAGGCCAAGGGCCTGCTCCGCGAACCCGGGCGGTGGCTGGAGTCCGTGCTCCCGGAAGGCCCGGCTGCGAGCCTCCTGCCAGTGGCGTTCGCTGTCCATCAGGGTGCCGTCGCAGTCGAAGACGACGGCTTCGGGCGTCCAGTCGAGCAGATCGTGGTCCGAGGTGGTCACTGGGGCCTCCCATGCCTTCGCATGCACGCATGCGGTATTTCCGTGTCGACAGAAGCGGAAAGATAGTTTCCGCTACGTTATTTCCGTCCAGGCAAATCGGGCAATAACCCTTTTTGGTGACTCGACGGGCGTTGGAAACGGGCGTATGGCCGGGGCGCGGCGACAGCCGTGACGCAGCTGCCGAGACCGTCAATACCGCATGCTCGCCCATCAGTTGACACGCGTGCTTGGCCGCGCCGGGCCCGGAGCGCCTTGCGTCCATTACCACTCGCAAGTGTTCGCGCTCGAAAGAACTGCGTAATTGCCCCATCAAAGTGCCTGTTTGGGCTCCGGGCGTACGCTGGCGCACTAAATTCGTGGCCGGTATCAGAACAGAGCGAGGGCGGATGGAACGTTGCAAGAACGGGCGAAGGCAACCCGCAGGTCACTGCTGGAAGCGGCTGCCCAACTGTTCGCTGAACAGGGATACGCGGCCACCAGCGTCAACGACATAAGTGCAAGGTCGGGCCGGACCAGCGGCGCGGTCTACTTCCACTACACCGGCAAGGAGGGCATCGCCGTCGCCGTCGTCGAGGACCGGTTCGCCACCTGGTCTCAGCTCGCTGCACGCTACGGAGACGAGACGGTCCCCCCGCTCGAACGGCTCGTTGCCCTCAGCTATGAAATCGCCCATGACCTCGCCCGTGATCCCGTGACGCGCGCCGGTGCCCGTCTGTGGGCCGAGCGCACATTCATCACGGCTCCCGTTCCCGACCCCTTCGCGCTGTGGACCGCCGCCGCCACGCGACTGCTCGCGCAGGCTCGCCTAGCAGGGCATATCAACGAGCGCGTCCGCCCCGCCCGCACGGCCCGGACCCTGGTGCGCGCGTTCTTCGGCCTGTGCACCCTCACTGAGGCCCTTGAGGGTACGACCGTCCTCGACGACCGCCTGACCGACTGGTGGCACCTGACCCTGCCATCCCTCCGGCCGCAACCGGCCCGCGGAAACCTCCCGGCAGGCCGGTGACGCATGGCGACGCACCCTCACCGCAGCATGGACTTCGACGGTGTGAACGTCTACCGGCCCCAGGCCGTTGGTAGCGGCCGGAGGAGGGCCGCGATCAGTGGTTCGCCGAGTGCGCCGCCGGTGTGAGTGCAAGGGTCATACTGGCACCGCCCACCAGTGACCGTGACTGCTTCGCCTGACAGGCCGAGTATCGGAGAGCGCCACGCGGCCTGGAGAAGAGCAGGAAGTTGCGCACGCCTGACACCCGCAGGGTGCCGGTCGGACTGTCCGGGCAGCGGCGACACGACGTGCAGGTGAGGCAGCCGTGCTTCATCTCCCCCGTGAGGAGACGCCTGCCTACGACCGCTTCGTCGCCGAGTCTGGCGACGTTCCCCCGATCCGCGGTGAAGCCGACTGCCTCACCGCCGCCCGCGCAACTGCTGGGCCCGATGCCCGCCGTCCGTCCGCGACGGGCGCCGTCGGACCGTGCAGGCCCGCCGACGCCGTGAACCGTCAGGTCGTGGCTGGCAACGAGAGGTTGAGTAGGGCGTACTCGAGCAGGCGCATTACGCGCCTCTGCGTCGTGGGGCCGGGCATGGGTGCTGAGGTACCGGGCTGGGTGCTTGGCGAGGTCGGGAGCAGCGCGGCACCCTGTCAGTGCCGTGCCGTAGGTTGCCTGAAATCACGTGTTCCCGGTGAGGGGGGATGAGGGTGCGCAGGCCTGTTGAGGATGTAGTCCGCGTTCACTACGGCCAAATCTATGTCGAGAGTGATCCAGGCAGCTTCGGCCTGGACCTCCAGGAGTCTTTCGCTGGGCAGAGCGCCGGGCTGTGCGGGGCTGCGGTACCCGGCGCGCTGTGGCTGTCGACCGGGCTGCACACGGGCAGTGTCGCCTTCACCGTCGAGGTGCACGACCATGCCCCGCCGCTGGATCCGGCGTGGGAGGACGTGGTGGAGGTGTCCTTCCGACCCGTCTCGGCTGCCAGCGCTCTCGTGCAGTGGGCGGGGGAGGCCTCCTGGGCCCTGGACCTGGAAGAGACGGACTACCGGGTGCGCTACTGCGCCCAGGGCATGGACGAGGCGCACCGCCAGGACACGCGGCTCGACGACGAGCCGCAACTGGACCGCTACCTGCTGCAGTTCTGGCCCGCTCCGCCCGCACCGGACCGCATCCTGAAACAGACGTCGGCGGCGGCCGGGTACTGGCACGACTACGCCCGCCGTCAGCCGGCCCCACCCACAGCGGCCGAACGCGCCGAAGCCGAGCGTCAGGCCCGCCTCGCGCAGGAGAAAGCCGAACAAGAACGCCGGCTCGCTCACGAACGGTGGCAATGGGGCGGCCGACAGCCGAGCCATGCCCTGCGCGAGGTCGGCGGCAATGTGCGCGGTCTGCTCGCCTTCGACCCCGACCTCGTCCACGCCATCGACGCCGCCACGCCCCAGGTCCAGCGGGCGACAGCGCTGCTGGCCGCGCGCCACGCCTGTGAGGCGGCCGGACTCACCGACCTCGACTGGATCGCCGCAGGCCTCACCGCCCTGGCCGAGGGCCGACCGCTGCCGCCGCCCTTCGACGACTCGGACCAGGTGTGGCGGGCACTGGAAACGGACCCACGCGTCCCCGACAGAACCGTCGGCCGGGCCGTTCCGCCCGGGCGACCCCCCTTCGAGCCGCCCCCCCCGCAACGGCACGCACACACCGGCTCCAGAGCCGATGCCGCTCCCGAGGATCGCAGGTCCCGCGGCCGCCCAGGTGGTGCCGCCGGATGGTGCCGCACCACCGGCACCACAGCCCGGGGAAGCGGCGCCCTACGCAGTGATGGTCACGTTCGGTGAGCCGGACCCCTCCCTGCGGATGTCCCAGCCCCACATGGCACTGCCCGCGCTGCTCGGCGCCGCCGAACCCGACCCGCTCCAGGCGGCCTTGGACGCGGTGTACGCGGCCGTGGCCACCTACGGTGAGGACTACCGAACCCTTTTGGAAGAGATCCGGTCCGCGTGTCAGCGGATGTGAGCCAACACCGGCCGCGGCTCCGTGTCGCCGCCTTCACGGCCCTGGGGCAGTCCCCGCCTGGCCGGGAGCCGAGGATGCCCGGCATGGCTGCCGGGGAGGAGTCTCGCGGCGTGTGGGCTGCGCCCAGCGAAGCCGAGGACAGGTGCGTTGCAGACCGTGGCCGGTTTCCGTACTCACCGGGAGTCGGCTGCCGGGTCAGATGGGCTGGGTCAGGTGGCAGCCCAGTCGCGCAGTTGCCGGGCGATCCGGGCGACGCCGAGCACGCCGGAGGATGCGTCGCATACCAGCGCGACGGCCGCCTTGGGCGGATAGTCCAGGGCGTGCGCGTTGAGGATCAGGTAGGCCTCGGTCGCGTGCCAGGCGAACGCCTCGTTCGAGTGTTCCAGGCACGGCAGCTTCGCCAGGGTCTGCAGGAGGGCGGCGGCCCTGAGGTGCAGCGATCCGTAGACGCCCCGCTCCAAGGCTCTGGCGTTGACCCGGGGCGACGGCCGCATAGAGCGGCCCCAGGTCGTCGACCTGCGGATCACCGTCGAGCAACTCGGCGGCGTGCAACAGGAACGTGACGTCGAGCGGGTGGAGCGCTTCCTGCTCGCTCGCGCGGCGCAGCCCCGGTCCTGCTGCTGAAGCTCTCCGAGCGCCTCCCGCTCGCTCGCCCGCTGCTCCGCGCCAGGATCGGCGCTGCTGGGCTCGGCCGCGAACGCCGCACCGCTGCGGGCCATGGACGCCTTGAAGCCCTCCAGGAACCGCTGCTCCACCGCCGTCGCCCGGTCGTAGGCGAAGGTGTCCGTGGGCTGGGGGTGTGGGTGGTGCGGGGGGTGGGGTTATGTGGTGGGTTGGGTGGTGGGTTGGGTGGGTGTGGTGGTGTGGGTGGTGGTGAAGATGGTGGTGTTGTTCTGGGTGCCGGTGATGGTGTGGGTGGTGGGGTGGTGGGTGGTGGTGGGGGTGGTGGGGTGGGGGGTGATGTGGATGTGGAGGGGGGTGTGGTATTC